>CAYRWR010000027.1:0-51740 GCA_964428015.1 uncultured Brevinematales bacterium
TATCCACTTTTGAAAAAGCAATTGCTTGATTATTCTCATAGACGACTTTCGACTTAATACACCCACAACGCTCGTACATGGGCCATGTCACGCAGAGCACCCAGCAGTTCATGGCTGAGCTTGACCCGGTAGCGGTCGGCTCCCTGTATGGTGACGCACTTGCCGTCCTGCAGGGTGTGAAAGATCAGCTTGTACTGGGATCCCTGTTCTTTGACGGCCAGGTCACGCAGGGCTTCCAGGTCTTTTTTGAGCTCGGCTTCGTCACGGCTGCCCTCGATTACGATGTGCAGCTCCACAAACTTTTGAGCCCGGGCGGCCTGGATATCCTGCAGGTCGGCTACCTCATAGCGCGCCCCTCGTTCGCTCATACTGGTGACCAGCTTGACCATCACGAAGGAGTCCTCTCTCAGCCGGACCTGGAAACGCTCGAATTTCTCTGAAAACAGGAACAACCGGATAGAATCCTGGCCCGTGTCCAGGCTGAATGACGCCCAGGCACGCTTGGATTCAGCATTCTTGACCTGGAGGTCGCTGATAAAGCCCCACACCAGCACGGGGGTGCCGGCGGGTAGAATGGTAAGCAGGTGGTCACTATAGCGGCAGATGTCGCCGAACTGGCGCTGGTAGTGCTGAAATACCCGCCCCGAGAGATAAAAACCGAAGACGGATGTCTCCTGCTTGAACTCCTGCTCCAGAGTGAGGGGCGGGACATTGCGGTTGATGTGCACTGAAAAGTCATCTTCCCCGGTGTCACCGAACAGGCTGAGCTGGCCTTTGGCTTTTTCCTTGCCTGCCTGGCTGGTATGGTCAATAAAGCCATCCAGGTTGGCCTGCAGGACGGCTTTTTCCTGGAGGCGGTCTTCCGGGGAATAAAAGGAATCAAAACCTCCGGCTTTGAGCAGGACTTCCACCGCGCTTTTTTTAAAGTCCTCATACTGCAGGGTACGCTTTAAAAAGTCCTCAAAATCCCTGTACAGGCCTCCCTTGTCGCGTTCTTCCACCATGCAGTCAACAAAGCCTTCACCCATACCCTTGATGGCCCCCAGGCCGAAGCGGATGGATTCCCCTTCGGTGGTGAAGTCCCACTGGGAACGGTTGACGTCAGGGGGCAGTATCAGCGTATCCTTGGCCCGGCAGGCCTGTACGTACATGCGTACCGAGTCGGAATCACTGAGGTTAAGCGACAGCAGGCTGGACATGAATTCACGGTAATAGTAGGTCTTGAGCCAGGCGGTCTGATAGGCTACTATGGAATAGGCCGCGGAGTGGGATTTGTTAAAGGCGTAGTTGGAAAAGGGGATCAGGAGGTCGAAGATACGTTCCGCCAGCTCTTTTTCGAAACCCAGGCTGACGGCGCCCTCCACCCACTCGGGACGCATGGTATCCAGCTGCTTGTTCTTCTTGGCCATGGCGCGGCGCAGGATGTCGGCTTTTCCCAGGCTGAAACCGGCCAGCACCTGGGCTATCTGCATGACCTGCTCCTGGTACACGATGACGCCGTAGGTGGGTTTGAGTATCCATTCCAGCTTGGGGTGGAAGTAGTCTACCGGTTCCCGTCCCTGTTTGCGGGCGATATAGCTGGGAATATTGTCCATAGGGCCGGGGCGGTACAGAGCGTTCATAGCGATGAGGTCGTCGATACAGTTGGGCTGGAGCTGTTTGAGATATTCGGTCATCCCCGGACTTTCAAACTGGAAGATACCGGTGGTCTCTCCCCGGCTCAGGGTGGCATAGACCTCCGCGTCGTCCATAGGGATGGTGTCCATATTGATATGGGTGTGATAGTTCTTCTGGATGCGGTTGAGACAGTCCTGTATCAGGGTCAGGGTGGACAGCCCCAGGATATCCATTTTGAGGAGGCCGTTTTCCTCCAGATAGTGGCCGTCGTACTGGGTAGTGACCACCTGGTTCTTGGAGTCATAATAGAGAGGGATCACGTCGGACAGGACGTCCTGGCTGATGATCAGGGCGGAGGCGTGGGTACCCAGGTTGCGGATGGTACCGTCCAGCCGGATGGAGTACTCCAGCCATTCTTTTTCCAGGGTACTGCCCTTTTCCCGGATCTGTTTCAGTTCCGGGACTTCTTCCACCAGCTGGGACAGCTCGGTATTGGCCATACGGTTATCTATGAGCTTGGTGATGCGGTTGACGTACTCCAGGGGGATCTCCAGGGCCCGACCCACATCCTTGAGCGCCGCCCGTGATTTAGCTACACCAAAGGTGATCACATCGGCGGTACGGTCGTAGCCGTAGTGGGCGCGGATGTATTCCTTGACCTCATCACGCCGGTCGTCCTGAAAGTCGATATCGATATCAGGCATGGACACACGCTCAGGGTTGAGAAAGCGTTCAAACAGCAGACTGTAGCGGATAGGGTCTACATTGGTGATGCCCAGGGAGTAGGATACCATGGCACCCGCGGCCGATCCGCGTCCCGGCCCCACCAGGATGCCTTTGCGGCGGGCATAGTTGACAAAGTCATATACCACCAGAAAATAATTGGAAAACCCCATCTGCTCGATCATTTCCAGCTCCCGGGTCAAGCGGGTCTGGTAATCTTCAGGCAGATTATCCTGGAACCGTTCCTTTAGTCCTTCGCCGCAGAGTTTAGCCAGATAGCTGGGCGCGGTCTCCCCCTGTGGCAGCCGGTACTGAGGCAGGTGCATATCAAATTTGAGCTCCAGGTCTATCATCTCCGCGACCTTCAGGGTATTGGACAGGGCTTCGGGGATAGAGGCAAACTGCTGACTCATCTCCTCCGAAGATTTGAAGTAAAACTGGTCGCTGTCGTAACGGTAGCGCTGGGGGTCGGATAGGGTACGTTTGTCCCGGGTGGCAAACATGATCTCCTGGAGACGGGCGTCTTCCCGGTTGATATAGTGGACATCATTACTGGCTACTATACCCAGCCCGGTCTTTTTGGACAGGGACAGCATACGCTGAGCCACGATCTTCTGGTCGGGCAGCCCGTGGTCCTGAATTTCCAGGAAGAAGTTTTCTTTGCCGAAGGTGTCGATATAGTAGTCCAGGGCCCGGTCCAGCTCCGCGTCTTTTTCATCCAGGATGAGGCGGGAGATCTCTCCCGACATACAGGCTGAGGTGGCGATCAGTCCTTCGGAATATTCCTGCAGGATCTCATGGTCTATACGGGGCTTGTAGCGAAAGCCCTCCAGATATCCAATGGAGCAGAGTTTGAGCAGGTTGCGGTAGCCCGTCATGTTTTTGGCCAGGAGTACCAGGTGATAGAGCTTGGCACGCTTTTTCTCTTTGGCAAAACGGCTCTCCGGATCCAGATAGAGCTCGGCCCCGAAGATAGGCTTAACCCCCAGGGGATTACCCTCGGCGTCCTTTTTCTGAGAGGCATGGTAGAATTCCATAATACCGAACATATTGCCGTGATCAGTGAGGGCCACGGCGCGCTGGCGGTATTCATGGGCCTTGCTGAAAATATCCGGTATCAGTGACACACCGTCCAGTACAGAGTAGTGGGAGTGGAGATGGAGATGGACATATTCGGACATGGCTTCCTCGGCTGATGTATCAGCCCCATATTATAGGTCAGATCATACCATTCTTCAACAATCCGTGACTCCGGAATAATTTGATTTGCTTATTGACACATTAAGCGATATTAGGTATAGTATGGTGATTTTTGTAAACAAAATTCGGAGCAAAAATGGTTTCTTTGTCCCGTATTCCGGGCCTGAGATACAGGTCCACCGGCAGTATTCACCGCCGGATCGAATACCCGGTGTTATCCACCGGGCCCCTGTCTAATAAAAAATCTTACATTTATTTCAGGAGAAATGAATGATGCAAACCACACTCTCTCCGCGCACTGTTCTGCCTTCAGGCTGGTTCCGCGCGGATGAAGAACAAGCCCGTACTCTGCTGGAAGAACTGCTGGCAGAACTGTCGCCCAAACACCCCCTGCAGAACAAGTCTCTCCAGGTGGTCGCCTACCGCAAGGGGGCTGATGATATCCTGTGCTGTCAGACCGATGCCTCTGATTACTATTGGCTGGTCCAGCTCAATGGTACCGCTATGCCCGCGGTGGATCCGGCACATCCCATCATTGAGATGCAGGGTACCTACAAAAAGTTTCTGGAGTACGAAGAAAGCTTTGACTGATACTCCCTCCTGAGGAGGCGGTATGAAGTACCATACCCTGATCTGCGGTCACCGCGGCGCCCGCCGGGAAGCCCCCGAGAATACCCTGGAGGCTTTTGAACGCTGTATCGCCATGGGTGCTGATATGATCGAGCTGGATGTGCGCTGTACCCGGGATGGCGAGATAGTAGTCCATCATGACCCCGCTATTCTGGGGGTTCCTATCTGTGACCGCGACTGGCTGGATATCTACGCGCTTAGGGGACAACTGGGATTTTCCGTGCCCTTATTTTCTGAAGTGCTGGATCTGTGCCGGGGCCGGATAGGGCTGGATGTGGAGATCAAGGAGCCTGGTTTTGAAAATGATCTCCTGGCCCTCACCGGGGAATGTCCCCAGGGTGACAGGTGTTTCTTTTCTTCTTTTTACGATAGCGTAATCAGCCGTATCAGGCAGCTGGACAGCAGAGTGCCCACCGGTCTGCTGCTGGGTTCATCTAGGCCCCGTCAATACGGCCATTCTCACTGGGAGTCCATCCATTTTGAACACCGGGTAGACCGGTGCAGTCCCGACTGGCTGCTGTTTAATATCTGGCAGCTGCCATTTGGCGTGCTGGGCCGGGCCGCTCCGCTGGGACTTAGGGTGGGAGTCTGGACCGAAAACCGTCCCCGTCACTGGCAGAAACTCATAAATGACCCCCGGGTGCATATGCTCATCACGGATCTCCCCCGGGAGGCACTCAGGGTAAGGGAAACGATCAGCCCTTAAAGACAGGATAGCCCCACTCACTTCATCCGGGAGTATTGAGCCTACCCCTTTCATTTACCGGTTTTTTCTCTAGAGGTGCCTTCCGGCACAAAATAAGATTTACCTGGTCCTGCGGGTGCGGTTGTGCCTTCTCACACAAAACTAGGATTGACAGTTTCACTGCAGCCTGAGGAGAGGGCGATACACTCTATCCGGGCGGTGCCGTGTCCTTCAACAGCTGCGCTGGGCGTCGTGGCCTATATATCCGGATTACTTTGATCTTCTCCTACCCATCAAAAAAAGCTGAAAAATTGGACGAAACCCCCGGGAGTGATTAACATAGTATATTAATAGGAGTAATAAACCGGGGAGGAAATATGAAAAGAGTTTTTTTTATGGCTTCAGCAGTTTTTATCCTCAGCCTGCTGGCCTGCGCGCCCGATACCGGCAATAATCCTTCCGTGGATTCACAGCCCACCAATAACTACCACTGCGGCATCCATCCCTCCATGCTGGGCAAGATCATTGTCACCAACGCGGTATCAGCCGGAGGGATCACTAACCTAGTCACTATTCAGTCTATGGCTTTTAATCCGGCCAGTCTCACCATTCCGCTGGGTTCCTGGGTCCTCTGGACCAATCTGGATACTGTGAGTCACAATGTAGTGGCGGATAACGGCAGCTTCAGTCTGCCGGCCATGCCTCAGAACGGCTCCGGGATACTGCAGTTTAACTAAAAATCCCGACTCAAGGTAATAATAAGCATAGCTCTTGGGATACTATTTGAGCATTCGGGACAAGATAAAATCATTGTCCTTGCCTTGAGCGTGGCAGGCCGCGCAGGAGCGTAGTTTGCCTGACTGTAGGGTGTTGCCCTGGGGGTCAAATTCGGTCCAATACCAGTCATGATTTTTATCATCCATACCCGCTACTTTAGTCATCACCAGAATCTGTTCGACTTTCTTTTTGTCTTTGTTGTAGACTTCTTTTACCAGTATTGTACCGTCGGGAGCACTTGACTCCCGCAGGGGCCAGGCAGTGGACAATTCAGGGCTCGTATAGAGTTTGTAGTAGGATCCATGTGCTTTGCGCCCTTTTTGAAAGCCTTCATACTTAGGCCACGCGGCAAAATCATGGTAACTGCCTTCTTTGAACAGCCGCTTGTGCAGTACCTGAGCGGAGATGGTCTGGGGGGTATAGGTGACCAGGTTCTTTTTCTCAGCCCATAGCAGGATCACCGGGAGGATCAGCACGCCAGCCAGTATGAGCAGGTTATATTTTTTCATATATGTCTCCTCAATTTAGCGTCTTCACAGGATAAAACGTCGCTCAATATTAAAACCAAAATACCAGTCTGTGGCGGTAGTACCGTCTTCCCAGCGCCGGGAACCCAGGCCATAGTCATTCCCCAGCTGGAATTTAAAGTGGTGGCCGTTTGGCTCCAGTTCCAGTCCGAAGGCCATAGCGCTATGGCGTAAGGGGTCAGACCCCAGGTAAGGATAAAACTCTCCCAGTACCGCCAGCCACTTCAGGATATAGCACTTCAGTCCCAGTCCCAGTCCGGGCAATCCGGTATACAGGTCATAACTCAGATTGACGCTGGGTACCAGGCGGTCCCACAATGCTTCAGTCTGCACCGACAGGGAAAAATAAGCGGAATGTATCCTGCTGGACAGGATATAATTGGTGTAGGTGTAGTACTGAGCCATAAGTTTGGTATAGAGCAGGGCCGGCTCCCAATGATAGGTGTAGCCCAGGCTGACGATAAACTCTTTGTCAGGCAGGTAATACTGAACTGAGGTGTCCAGGCCCTCTATGATACTCCAGCGCAGGCCTAAACCTACCTGAGCTCCGCCTAAAAAGTCCTCATACACAGGCAGGGCCATGCGGTGCTTGAGCTGGAATTCCAGTTCACTGCCCTCTAACGTGGAGGGGGACTCCAGGTTAAACAGACTGTTTTCAAAGCCGTAGGCAGACAGGCCTGCAGTCAATAACAGCAGGATCAGGAAATATTTTTTCATCAGATTCCTCCCGGAGGAAGTTATTTTAAATATTATAAACCGGATAGGATTCTGAAGCAAACCAAAGGGCCCTTTCAGGCTATTTTTTTTACTACGAATCGCGGAGCGTTAAGAAAACGGCACCGCCCCCAGGTCAGTATATCGCCCCTGCGTCCTGTCAGAGAGGCGGTGCTTGTCCCGGACCGGGTGAGAAGGCAAAACCGCACCCCGCGGCTGGACTGGGAAGCACCGTTCCGCCCTCAGGCGGCACCACTGATAGCCCCTGCGGTACAAGGGTGGACTCAACCGGTGGTGAAAACGCCATAAAAAAGCCCGGGTCTTTCCACCCGGGCTGTTTTTTTTTCACAAAAAATTTAGAAAGGAAGAGTGTAGCCTGAAGAAAATTTGTAATTGGAACCTACATTGTTGTCCCAGTAGGTCTGGCCGTTGACATCATAGGCTACGGCGAATTCAAAAGTCAGGGGACCGTAGCTGGTATTGGCAGGATCCAGGAAATAGAATACATAGCTGTCAGTGAAGGTGTACATGGGGGTAGAGGAGGTCACGGTATGGGTGGTAGCCCAGTGGTCAGTGGTATAGACCACGCTGACAGAGCCGGCAGAGGATCCCATTTTTTTGACAGCCACTGTACCGCGCAGGTAGGTGGTAGGATAGTCGGTATGGGTGACATAGGTCAGTACTACATTCTGCTTGGCAAATACGGCAGGCGCATAAGTCTGTGTACCGCCGCCTTCGACTGTGGTGACACGGTAATCAACTCCTATACCGCCGTTATTGTCCCAGTAGGTGACACCGTTAACGATATATTTGAGCGCGAACTGGACAGTGACTTTGGGACCCATGTATCCGGAGCGGGGGTCGCCGCTCTGGCTGATGGATTTGACATTAGCGGAAAATTTCCAGTGTTCGCGGTTGTTGCCCAGTGATTTGACATAGGTAGCAGAGGCTTCCTGCCAGGTAGAGCCGTTGTCTACAGAATAGACCACTTTCACAGTCTTGGTATAGGCGATGTTTTCCAGCTCGATGTCACCGGCCAGCTGGGCAGTGTATGAGCCGGACAGTCCGCTGCGGGTGATGGCAGTCTTGGCATTGATCAGCTGGATGGCGGGCAGGCCGGAAGTATAAGCAGTGGTATTTGCGGACTGGTCATTACCAAAGTTGCCGGAATCGGCGACACTTCCGCAGGCAGCCATGCTCAAGACGGCTATAAATGTCACGAGGACAGAGATCTTTTTCATTTCGTACTCCTTTATTGAATCTTAGGCATATATTTTACAAGAGATTGTCATAAATTGCAAGTAATGATTGAAAAAAACATGTAAGGGCTTTTAGCGGAGTGTGTGAGGATAAAAAAAAGAGGCTGTCCGGTGGGACAGCCTCTGGGTAAATAGACAGGAGATATCTAGAAACCGTCTACAGAATAGACTGCATAACCGCGGGGTGCTGCGTAGACTTCCACGTTTCCGCTGCCGTCGCACCATTTGGTGGCAGGCTGGTAGTTTTGGCCGCTCTTGGTAGAGGACCAGGCATAGGCTTTGAGGTTTTTGTTTTTCAGATAGCCGTTGCCGGTTACCACCCAGGAGCCTTTCCAGACAGAGGCGTTGTCATTGATGACCACGATGTATCCGGGAGCAGCGGTGCTGTAGCCGTAGGATCCGTAGATGATCACGTCGCCGTCATTGGATTTCAGGATCTGGATATTGGGTCCGCCGGCAGCCAGTTTTTCACGTACCCATACCAGCTGTTTGATACCATTTCCCCAGCCGGTGCCGCTTCCGCCGCCGCTGGCCAGGCCGTTATTATAGTAGTCTTTCCAGAAGATACAGGGGTAGCCTTTGTAGGTCAGGATAAAGGCATAAGCCATCATCTTGTCAGAGTAGATTTCATCGGTGTCGTGGTTGCCTACAAAGGTAACAGCACGGCTGTCCCATTTGGAAGCAAATACTTTGTTGGGGTCGAACAGGTTGGGCAGCCAGCCGCCGCCGCCGGTATTATTACAGATGTCCTTGAGGGTATAGTAGCCTGCAAAGTCAAACGCGGAACTATTGGCGCCATTTGCCCAATTGTTGAGGGTAGTGGTATTGGCATCCCAGTATTCTCCGATAGTAAACACATTTCCGGTTGCCGCTTTCATATCTTTGACTACCCAGGAAGGGAAGCCTTTCACGAAGTCGAATCTCCAGCCACCGGTATAACCGGCATTGGCTGTACTCTTGAGCCAGTTCAGCCAGGTCTTGAAGTCATTATAGGCTGGTCCGGCTACATAACAAACGTCGGGATATCCGCCGAAGACGCCTTCGTCATTCCAACAGTAGTTATTGGGGTGAAACGCGTCCCAATGCCACTGACATTTGCCGCTTTTGGTATTGTTAAAAGCAGTCCAGGTACTGCCCCCGGTCTTGGGGTTGGCTTCACTATTTCCACCGGAGCGGTGGTTCATGACGATGTCAGCCATGGACACTATACCATATGTCTTATATTGAGCGATGGCTGCTTTGAGCTCTGTCTGAGATCCAAAACGGGTCTCAGTGGTGCCGTCCTGATTGTACTGTCCCAGGTCATAATAGTCATGGGGGTCATAACCCATGGTGTATCCGCCGCCCTGTCCTTTGGAAGAAGGGGGGAAGTACATACGGTTAATACCCACTCCGCCAGCCATATAGCGCAGTTCATAGGCTTTACTCTTCATGGTATTCCACCAGGTGCCGCCCGCGGGGACGTCCCAGTAGAAACCCTGCATCATCACACCGGCAAATAGAGGGGACGCAAACAGGACACTTGCTAACACCAACAACCATCTCTTTTTCATCTAGAACCTCCGTTCTTGTTATACTCTGCCTGTATACAGCACGAAGCATGCCATACAGCGAATTGCAATATTTTTTTTAAATGCAGCTTAATATCTACTATAGAATTATCTGTAATAAATAAATAAAATGTAAGAAAATGTAAAATGCACTGGAAGCATTTACATCACAATGAAAAGTGCACAGTGCAATAAAGGAAGGGAGATAAGTTCAAAAAAAAAGAGAGGCTGCCCGGAGGCAGCCCCTCTGTTAGAATGGGAATATTTAGAGTCCGTTCACTGAATAGACAGCGTATCCACGAGGTGCAGCGTAGACTTCCACCCAACCATTGCCATCGCAATATTTGTTGGCAGGAGCATAGTTCTGTCCGCTCTTGCTGGAAGACCAGGCGTAAGCTTTGAGGGTCTTGTTCTTGAGGTAGCCGTTTCCGGTCTGCACCCAGGCGCCTTTCCAGACTGAGGAGTTGTCATTGATGACTACTATGTATCCCGGAGCAGATGTGGAGTATCCATAAGATCCGTAAATCAGACAGTCGCCGTCATTGGATTTGAGGATCTGGATATTGGGTCCGCCGGCAGCCAGTTTTTCACGAGCCCATACCAGCTGCTTGATACCATTCCCCCAACCTGTGCCTGCTCCGCCACCGGTAGCCAGGCCGTAGTTGTAGTAGTCTTTCCAATACAGACAGGGATAGCCTTTGTAGGTCAGGATGAAGGCATAAGCGATCATCTTGTCGGAGTAGATTTCATCGGTGTCATGGTTGCCTACGAAGGTAACAGCGCGTGAATCCCATTTGGAAGCAAAGGATTTATTGGGGTCCAGCAGGTTAGGCAGGTAGCCGCCGCCGCCGGTATTGTTACAGATGTCTTTCATGGTATAATAGGTGGCAAAGTCAAACACGGAACACTGAGAATCATTGGCCCACCAGTTCAGAGTAGAGGTGTTGGCATCCCAATATTCGCCTACACACCAGGGGGATCCGGTAGCGGCACGCATATCTTTGGCTACCCAGGGTCCGAAACCTTTAACATAGTCATATCTCCAACCGCCGGTAAAGCCAGCGTTGGCTGTACTCTTGAGCCAGTTCATCCAGGTCTTGAAATCATTGTAAGCAGGACCTGCTTTGTGACATACGTCAGGATATCCGCCGAAAGCGCCTTCGTCTCCGCCGCAGTAGTTATTGGGGTGGAAGGCATCCCAGTGCCATGCCATCTTAGCGGATTTTACGAGTGAAAAGTCTGTCCAGGTGTATCCACCGGTCTTAGGATTATATTCCTGTTTGTCAGCACCGGAACGGTGGTTCAGCACGATATCGGCCATGGACACGATACCATAGGTCTTGAACTGAGCGATAGCGGCTTTCAGTTCAGCCTGGCTTCCGCCGCGGGTTTCAATAGTGCCTTTTTGGTTATACTGACCAAGGTCATAATAGTCATAGGGGTTGTATCCCATGGAATATCCGCCGCCGTCTGACTTGGAGACAGGGGGAAACCAGATACGATTAATACCGACACCACCGGTCATATAACGCAGTTCATAGGCTTTACTCTTCATGGTGTTCCACCATGTTCCGCCACTGGGGTAATCCCAGTAGAAACCTTGCATCATCACACCGGCAAACATAGGAGAAGCGAGCAGGACACTTACTACTACCAGCAACCAACTCTTTTTCATACAAACCTCCAAATGGATTTTATTTTGATTCTAACCCATAACTGCATATTTTGTGCCAAAACAGGTGCACATATGTACATAGAAAGTTTATTTCTTTGAAATATAATAATTTATTATTTTTGAAATTTTTTAAAGGTTTCAGATGTAAATTGCACTGAAAGCACTTACATCACTGTAAAATGTGCATTGTGCAATAATTCCATTGGGTGTGCCGGAAAGTGATGCGAACAAAAAAAAAGAGGCTGCCCGAAGGCAGCCCCTCAGTTAGAATGGGTATATTTAGAGACCGTTCACTGAATAGACAGCGTATCCGCGGGGTGCAGCGTAGACTTCTACCCAACCATTGCCATCGCAATATTTGTTGGCAGGAGCATAGTTCTGTCCGCTCTTGCTGGAAGACCAGGCATAAGCTTTGAGGGTCTTGTTCTTGAGATAACCGTTACCAGTCTGTACCCAGGAACCTTTCCAGCTGGATGAGTTGTCATTGATCACTACAATATATCCGGGTGCAGATGAAGAGTATCCGTAGGATCCGTAGATCAGTACGTCGCCGTCATTGGATTTCAGGATCTGGATATTGGGTCCGCCTGAAGCCAGTTTTTCTCTACACCAGACCAGCTGTTTGATACCATTTCCCCAACCGGATCCGTTTCCACCGCCGGTAGCCAGGCCGTAGTTGTAGTAATCTTTCCAATACAGACAGGGATAGCCTTTGTAGGTCAGGATGAAGGCATAAGCGATCATCTTGTCGGAGTAGATTTCATCGGTGTCATGGTTGCCTACGAAGGTAACAGCGCGTGAATCCCATTTGGAAGCAAAGGATTTATTGGGGTCCAGCAGGTTAGGCAGGTAGCCGCCGCCGCCGGTATTGTTACAGATGTCTTTCATGGTATAATAGGTGGCAAAGTCAAACACGGAACACTGAGAATCATTGGCCCACCAGTTCAGAGTAGAGGTGTTGGCATCCCAATATTCGCCTACACACCAGGGGGATCCGGTAGCGGCACGCATATCTTTGGCTACCCAGGGTCCGAAACCTTTAACATAGTCATATCTCCAACCGCCGGTAAAACCAGCATTGGCTGTACTCTTGAGCCAGTTCATCCAGGTCTTGAAGTCATTGTAAGCAGGGCCTGCACTGTGACAAACGTCAGGATAACCCCCAAACGCGCCTTCATCACTGTAGTGATAATTATTAGGATGGAATGCATCCCAGTGCCATTTCATCTTTCCGCTTTTTACTGCACTGAAATCAGTCCAGGTGCTGCCGCCTTTTTTGGGGTTAGCTTCACTGTTTCCACCGGAACGGTGATTGAGTACGATATCGGCCATGGACACGATACCATAGGTCTTGAACTGAGCGATAGCGGCTTTCAGTTCAGCTTGTGATCCGAAACGGGTTTCTACAGTACCTTTCTGGTTGTACTGTCCAACATCATAATAGTCATAAGGGTTATATCCCATGGAATATCCGCCGCCGTCTGACTTGGAGACAGGGGGGAACCAGATACGGTTGATACCCACACCGCCGGACATGTAACGCAGACTATAGGCTTTACTTTTCATGGTATTATACCAGGTTCCGCCTGAAGGGACATCCCAGTAAAATCCCTGCATCATCACACCAGCAAACAGAGGAGAAGCGAGCAGAACACTTACTAACACCAACAACCAACTCTTTTTCATACGAACCTCCGAAATTTTGATTCTACCCCTACAATGCATTAATCGTGCCAAAAGCCGGGAAATAATCTTTTAATATGCCCTAACTCGCCATTATATAACGATATACCGGATATGAAATTAATTAAAAATGCAAAATGTAAATTGCACTGGAAGCACTTACATCACAGTTAATAGTGCATTGTGCAGGAATTGTTAAAGAAAATTTGGGGTAATAAAAAAGACAAAAAAAGAGACGGTCCCTTGCAGGACCGTCTCTGAAAACCTGTTAATAAGATGGTTTATAATCCGTCTACTGAATAGACAGCGTAACCACGGGGAGCAGCATAGACTTCTACCCAACCGTTTCCATCACACCACTTGGTGGCAGGCTGGTAGTTCTGTCCGGACTTGCTGGAAGACCAGGCGTAAGCTTTGAGGTTCTTGTTTTTGAGGTAGCCGTTTCCGGTCTGCACCCAGGAACCTTTCCATACTGAGCTGTTGTCGTTGATGACTACGATATATCCGGGAGCTGCTGTGGAATATCCGTAGGATCCGTAAATCAGACAGTCGCCATCGTTGGATTTCAGGATCTGGATATTGGGTCCGCCGGCAGCCAGTTTTTCACGAGCCCATACCAGCTGCTTGATACCATTCCCCCAACCTGTGCCTGCTCCGCCACCGGTAGCCAGGCCGTAGTTGTAGTAGTCTTTCCAATACAGACAGGGATAGCCTTTGTAGGTCAGGATGAAGGCATAAGCGATCATCTTGTCGGAGTAGATTTCATCGGTGTCATGGTTGCCTACGAAGGTAACAGCGCGTGAATCCCATTTGGAAGCAAAGGATTTATTGGGGTCCAGCAGGTTAGGCAGGTAGCCGCCGCCGCCGGTATTGTTACAGATGTCTTTCATGGTATAATAGGTGGCAAAGTCAAACACGGAACACTGAGAATCATTGGCCCACCAGTTCAGAGTAGAGGTGTTGGCATCCCAATATTCGCCTACACACCAGGGGGATCCGGTAGCGGCACGCATATCTTTGGCTACCCAGGGTCCGAAACCTTTAACATAGTCATATCTCCAACCGCCGGTAAAGCCAGCGTTGGCTGTACTCTTGAGCCAGTTCATCCAGGTCTTGAAATCATTGTAAGCAGGACCTGCTTTGTGACATACGTCAGGATATCCGCCGAAAGCGCCTTCGTCTCCGCCGCAGTAGTTATTGGGGTGGAAAGCGTCCCAATGCCATTTCATCTTTCCGCTGGCTACCGCGCTGAAGTCAGTCCAGGTGTTATAACCGGTTTTAGGATTGGCTTCACTATTACCGCCGGAACGGTGATTGAGTACGATGTCTGCCATGGAAACAATACCATAAGCAGTAAACTGAGCGATAGCGGCTTTCAATTCAGCCTGGCTTCCGCCGCGGGTTTCAATGGTACCTTTCTGGTTATACTGGCCAAGATCATAATAGTCATAGGGGTTGTATCCCATGGAATATCCGCCGCCGTCTGACTTGGAGACAGGGGGGAACCATATACGGTTGATACCCACGCCGCCGGTCATATAGCGAAGTTCGTAAGCTTTGCTCTTCATGGTGTTCCACCAGGTACCGCCTTCAGGATAATCCCAGTAGAAACCCTGCATCATTACGCCCGCAAACATAGGTGATGCGAGAAATAGTCCTGCCAACACACACAACCATCTCTTTTTCATATTTTTCCTCCTGTTTATTGGTTATTACCAATTAAACTCTATAAATGCAAAATATATTAAACATAATCTACTCTAAATATTGCATAAAATGTGCCAATATCGATGTACATATATCACAGCTTTTGCATCTCTTTACCTGTTAATGAATTACATTATATAGGCTGTATCCTTGCATGAAATTGTAAATTGCACTGAAAGCGCTATCAGCACTGAAAAATGTGCACTGTGCAGTTTGAGTTTCTAGAGGCTTATGGTAAAAAAGTGCTCTATTGCTGAAATTTGTACAGTAGAGTGGTGTAATCCCGGAATCCCGGGAGGGTGCTGTGAGCAGGTGCATATTGCAGTGAGTGTAAACTCCGGTAGAATATTCAAATGTTAAATATGTGCGGATATGGTAAGCATATACACATTACATAATCATTGTAATATATAGAATAAAGTGCATTGAATACACACTAAGTAATATTATGCAGATGTAATCGGTTATAAATTTGACATATATGTTATACATAAGTACTATATGTCATGATATTGTTAGTTTAGTGATAAATAAATGTGGAAGGGACGTCATGAAAGTATATTTTTGGATTTTCGGTCTTATCATTTTCGCATTCTCCTGCAGTATCCCGAATCTGGAATACTATCCGGTTATACCGGGCGGAGAGTCTCAAAACAACCAGCCAATTAGTTTTCCTTCAGGCTGGAGAGGAGTATTTTATCCAGCTCAAAACCTGCCTTACAGTACAGCCGGGCAGGATTCACTATTGACAATCAAACAGGATTTAGCGGAGGCTGCCCCGCATTGGCCCTATCATATCCAGGCCAAGATCCTGGTTCAGGGCAGCTACAAAGGCAGATTCTCAGACTGGAATATGATTTTATGTGATTCTACCACGGCACTTACAGTATATATTTCAGGGGGTAGTGGAATTGGCAGTTCAGCACTGGGTACCTGGATTACAGCAGAGGTCTGGGGAGCGGAGTATCACAATGGTGAAATACAGATCACGGCATTGTCCAATATTAGTTTTTCAGAGAGTTTTGGGGAACCATATTTTCAGATCAGGAATTGGAATGCAGAGGGATATGAATCCTGTCACTTGTATAGATGGACAGCACCTGTTCATGAGATAATTGCAGGAAGTGTCTATGAGGTAAAATTTGAAAACTATCCCACATTGCGTGTGGATAAGCAGCGCTTTGAGTCACTCCATCTGGAAAAAGGGGACTGGCTGAGTGTGCAGGCGGCTGTGACCACCTGGAAGAGTGTACCGGAAGTAGACCTGGTAACTTTACATCCCGGAAACCTGATGGATTACATTTACATACATTATCCGGGAGGGAAGTGAATGTACAAATTCTTTTATTTAATCTTATTCTTATGGATATGGAGTTGTGCGGTCACGGACTACGACTTTAATTATCCTGTAATTGACATCAGAGGGCAGATCTGTATCAGTGAAATCCTGTTTGCCGGTACTTTTGAGATATCAGGTGATACCACTAATAAACACTCTGCTGATGATTTTCTGGAAATAAAAAACTACTCGAAAGGTGTGATGGATATTAGCGGCTGGGTGATAGAGGTTTATTGTCAGACCTATCAATACCTGGTAATACCAACCGGTCAGGTTATGGAGCCGGGCCAATGTCTAACTATAGCAGCTCATGATGATCTGGCATTTAGGCCTGATATTCACTGGCCGGCTCTCAATCTGAATAGCAGCGGATTTTCTATAGTAATCAAAGATGGCAGCGGATCTATGACAGCTGATTATCTCGATTTCAGATCACCTCATCATATTCCTGCAGGGCTGGACCTGTCCAGTTTCAGCTCTTCTCTGCAGCGCAGAGAGGATTACTTTGGCGCAATGGATGCCATGGCAGAGGGCAGCTGGGAAAACTATTTTCCCTCCGCTCCTCAAAATATACAGCCCGGTTTTCTGGTTTATGCCGGACCAGGGAGTAATAGCCATGATTAAGATAGTAGCCGCGTTTATTTGGGTATCACTATTATGTAATTGTGACCTCTCACCTCAACCCTGGTCCGGTTTTGATTCAGATGTGCAGGTATATTTCACTCAACCCGGGGCTGAACAGGTACAAAAGAACAGGACAATAATAGATCCATTGCTGACACTCATTCACAACGCAGTCTTTTCTATAGATCTGGCTATCTATGAGTTCAGCAACCAGGAGGTAATAGATGCACTGCTGGAAGCCGGATCACGCGGGGTCAAGATTCGGGTGGCCGGTGATATCAGCTTGGCGGACCAGCGGGGTTACAAATCCCTGCAGTCCGCGGGCATACAAATCAGACTGGGCAATCCGCAACATACTATGCACCATAAATATATGATAGTAGATCAGGAATGGCTGGCTACCGGATCAGTGAATTTTACGGATACTGCTTTTTTCCATAATGATGAAAATCTGCTGGTATTTCATCACCCCGCCCTGGCAGCCTACTACCAGGCTGATTTTGAAACCATGTATGTGGAGGGTTTATTCGGGACTGAGAAAACCGGCCACTTTTTTCCGGGATTTGAAGAAAATGGGTTTGTTGTGACAAATCAGGGGGTCATTTCCCCGATGCAGGTGTTTCTGACTCCTTATTATGGCAGCGGAGATGATAAAAGGGTGGATAAACAAATTATCACATTACTGCAGAATTGCCGGGAAAATCTTTACTTCTCTGTATTTGCTTTCACCCATCAGGAAATGGCTCAGGCTATGCTGCATTCTGCCTCAGGCGGGACAGAGCTTAGAGGAATCTTTGACCGCACCTGGCATGAAAACTCGCCCTGGAGTGTGCATCAGGTCTTCATCAGGGAATGTGCAGTTTTTCCTACAGTACAAGTCCATTGGGACGGAAATGAAGAAAACCTGCCCCGTAATCCCCTTTCCGGCGGGAAATGTCATAACAAATTTATATTGGGTGATATCGATTCTACCAATCACTTTCTGTTGACAGGTTCCTATAATTTTTCCAAATCCAGCTCCTATGCCGGTAATGATGAAAATTTTATCCTGATCCGGGATCCCGGGATTATCCGTCAGTATTATCAGAATTTTTATAAACAGTGGCTTAAAAGTCAGGCAATCATCCCTGCCACACCCGATGGCACACGCTTTCATGATATTGTGATTTCAGAAGTCATGTGGGCAGGCAGTCTGGATGATACAGGGATTCACCGTGAATGGGATGGCTTTGTAGAATTATGGAATCCTACACAGTCTGATATAGATATCTCCGGCTGGCAGCTGGAAGGCAGTACTTCACCTCAGGTAGATTCGTCCGGCCTGGTCATGACCATCATACCTGATCATACCACAGTCCGGGCGGGAGAGTGCCTGTTAATCTGCAAATCGACTAATTTCGCCTGGAGTGTAAACAGGGCGGTCTTAGATCCTGCTTTGAGATTGTGGCATCCGCAGTTAAGTGATTTTGTCAGATTAGTTCTTAAAAACCGCAGCTTCCAGGTCATAGATGATATGGGTTCAAGTTTTGTACCACCTCTGGCTGGGAAGTCAGATCCCCCCCGGCTCTGTGCTTCTATGACCAGGGATTTTTCTTTTTCCTGGGACGGCAGATCCGGACTGGTATGGCAGGACAGCCAGTCTGCCGGGTCAGGTGTGAGATCAAATTTTATGGGACAGACACTGGCCAGTCCAGGCTGGATACCTTAATAGGAGAATTAAAATGAGAAAGATGATAGTTGCATTAGTAATTGGGTTTGTGTTTTTCCAAACTAGTTGGTCTCTGTCCATCGCTGACTGGCAGTGGAAGATGTTTTTCCGGGTTAATCTGCTCAGTTACAACAATATGGATCTGAGAGATCTGGATGCATCCAGTTTTACTGCTGTAGAAAATACCGACGATAGGATCTTTCTGGTATCTTCAGAAGTACAGATAAATACCCAAGGCAGTATATTGAATAACCTGGATGTATTTCTGGTTGGTGTACTCTCCGGATATTGGGGAAATGACAGTCTCTCCTACCAGGGAGGTGAACATGGACTGGATTTTAGCCGGCTGATGCTGCGCTGGGACCTGGCTTCTGTTATTAGTGAAATGCCTTTTTTCCAAATGTTTCTGGACGCGGGTAGATTTACCCTAAGCACTTCTGAAGAATTTTACACCAGGCATTATATTTTCAAAGATACGGTGGATGCGGTTCGCCTGTATTGGCTGACCCGGTCTGGTTGGGGGATGGATTCTTTTTTTGATTTCTATGGATTAAACTCACCGGTTTATGGAGTTTTTGCCCTAGACCGTGACCGTCAACCTGATACTCAGGCTTATTTTGATGGTAATGTCAACACTTATAGGATGGGATTCATTCTTTTTTATAGAAGGAGGTTTATGTCGGGATTGCTGAGGCAGTTAGAATGGGATAGTTATGTGCTTTATTCCAGGATAGGGGCGTCAGGGAAGAGCAGTCATAGCGGAGGAAGTGAAACCACATATGGCGGTCTTACAGGGAATACTCCCGATGGGGATTGGCTGATAAACACAGGCAGCAGTCTTTTTTTGCGTTCAAAAATTATCTGGATAAAGCTGGAAGGAGCGTATGCCTGGGGCCGGGATTTCAAGTCTGATCCGGGCGAGCTGTGGGATATAGCTGGGATCATGCTGCATGCGGCCGGAGCGCTGGATTGGCGTCCCTTTAACCGCAGCGGAGGCAGTCTGGGTGCAGAATGGTTGTACAGCCAGGGTGCCTATGCCGATGCAGAAGGGAAGATACTTCAGCCCGGATTCGTTTCTTTCAAAGGAGACAGAGTAGGGGGATGTGTGATGAGGGACTATTGGGGAATGTACCCCTCGGCTTTTTTAAATAATGAAGGCATCGATATGTCACTCTATTCCGCTTCTCGAAGAGCTGGATTGATAGCTTTACATACCTGGCAGGAACTCAGGTTGGAAGGCAATAAAAAAACCAGTGTCCGTATCACCCTTGACCAATGGTGGTACCAGGATAATAATGTTACTCTTCTGGATTTCTCCCGAGTAGACCTTAATCCCCAACAAGCCGATCAGAAACGGTGGGGGCTGCCTTTGGGACTGGAAACGGACATGGCACTCAGATTTTTTGTCCGGCAAAAATGGCAATTTGGTATGGAGTGCGGTATCTTTTTCCCGGACCGCTATTTTTCTATCCCTCAATCCCATCCTGCTCCCTGGGGAAACGATCCTTGCTATATGATGAGGACATTCTGTGAGCTGACATTATGAAAAATTATTTGTTCCTGGGGATTTTTGGAATCCTGGTCAGTTGTAGTTTTATCCCGGATCAGGACTTTGAAGGGAAGAAGATACTTTTAATAACTGTTGATGAATTTCTGGAAAAGCACATGGCATCGGTAAAATCAGTGGATATAATATTAAATCAAAATATGGAAGAGGCTCTAGTACCGCAAATTCGGCAACTGGCAGGACAGGGTTACCCGGTGAGATTACTTCAGCCAGTTTCCAGTAATCAGAGCACTCATACTGATTTTTTTACAGCTTATTACTCTGATATCTCTGTAGTTTCACCTATTATGGTAACCAAATCCGGCTTGCTCTATCTTTCGCGGGATGCCACAAAGGGAATTTATGTGCCGTTTTCACAAAATGACCGATCCTGGAAAGATTATACAGATTTCCTTTTTGATAAATATTCAAAGATGGAAGGAGGGATAGATAATTGTTTCAGACCGGATTTTACCTTTCCAAAAATAGAATTGGCTGATGGAATGATTCAGGTTATTGAAAATGCTCAGGAAGACATTTTTTCTGTTATCAGTGAAACGTGGAGTTTTTCCCAGCCTGAATTATTCGGCGTCTGGGACTGGAGGGGCAATGAAGAACTAGCCGGCTGGGTCAACACATTTAGTCTGGGAGGTGATCCTGTAAATCTGAGCGTCTATATTCCTCCGGAGTGGCAGAACAGCACAGCCCCTTTTTGCAATAACCTGCCGGTGGCTCCGGATTTCTCCTGTTTTTATGATTATAAACAGAAAAGATTGTTAATCTGGAATTATCCGGCATTACCCCGCTATGAAAATGATCATTCACTGTGTCTGGCGCTGGAAATCAGCGGAGATACAGGAGATGAATTGTTTACTCAGATTCAAACCGGAGTTATACGGGAAGACCAAGCGGAGGAAGCCTTTTTTCCGGGAAATATAAGTACAGCAGAAAGAGGAGATTTATTCATCACGGAAACCGGTTTTATCTATGAAGGCGGAGAATGGAAAGGTGATTTTATAGAATTATTTAATATGGCTACTAATTGGCTGGACCTGAGCGGAGTACAGGTAATCGTGAGATCCGCGTATAGGCCGGATTTGCCGGATATTTTTCGGTTTCCTACTTATGCGGTTATTGGTCCTGGTAAATGCCTGGTAATCGCCAGTGACAGGGGGTATTATAGCCGGGTGGATTATTATTGGGAAGATATGTTTCTCTATTCCCAGGGTATGTCCATAGAGATACTGGATGTCTTTGGCAGACAGATGGATATAGCAGGAGATACAGAAGTGAGCTTTACAGCTTTTGGGGGAAGAGTCAATTATAGTGCCCGGGAGAGGAGTATAACCCGGCTTTCGCCGCTGCTGGACGGACAGGATCCTCACTCTTGGACCGGTTCTCAGGAGCAGACCAATCTTTACACTCTGGGGCAGTCTCTGATCTGGGCTACACCAGGTCATTATAAAATTTTCTCTGAATAATTTCCTGATTTAAGTACAAGGGGGGTATAATATTTATATAAAAAAGGGGCTTCACGATGAAAAAAATTCTATTTACCTTCCTGTATTTAATTCTCACAGCGCCGGTATTCGCTGTTAGTGCCAGATATTTTAAAGATATCAATTCTTTTCTCAACCATGAATTAAAAGGTAAAGAATTAATTCTGGAGGGGTATAAAGAAATAAATAAAGAAACCCTGCATCAGAATTATTGTTATATGTTCATTTATGACGATCAGAACAGACTGATAACCATACACTACCTCAAGAATGCACGGGTCTCCCGATTACCGGGTAGAGAGTATTCCACTATTAAAATTCTGTATCAGGATGATTTTGAAATACGTACCTATGAAGACCAGTTCGGAAACAGGGTGGTAAATGAAGAAGGCATTTCAATAATAAGGATTAAATTGGATCAACAGGGGAGATATTTCAAAGCGTTTTATTATGATGAGGATCTGGTGTTGAATGGTGATAGCTTGGGTATAGCTATGCGGCGTTTCTACTATGATGAAAGTGGAAAAATGATTAAACAGACTTTTTCAAATAGCAAAGGCGGACAAATCACCAATCTGGGATATACGTCACAAAGTTACCAGTATTCTGATGATGGTTATCTCACTTCCGTCAGTTTTTTGGATGCCAGTGATGTAATGGTTAAAAACAATTCCGGCTTTGCCCGGTTAGGGAATACAGTCTACCTCTCCAATGGGAATACATATCTACTGACTACCTACTATAATGATAAAGGTAACCCTGCAATCAATCCCCAGTTTGGGGTACAGGCCATCTTAACCCTATTAGATAGAAATGAAAATATTATACAAAAACAGTTAGTGAATATTTCCTCGGTATCAGGAGATTCGTTACCCTACAGCCTGGAAAAAAGAGCGTATGATGCCCATGGTTATCTGTCAGAAGTGGCTTATTATGATAGAAAAGGGGACCCTGTGGAGATAGAAGGTGTCTATAGAACCACCTATAAACGTGATAAATTCGGTAATGTACTGGAAAGGATCAGTTATAACCGGGCTGATGAGATGATGGCAGGAGAAAATGGGGTCGCCAGGACAGTATATACATATAATAATTATGGGGAAGTGATTACAATCCGCTTTTTCGGCATTGATGACCTGCCCTGTACAGATGACAATGGTATAGGTCAATACCAGTTCGCCTATAATAAACAGGGCATGATGACCAAATCTGTCTTTTTGGATCAGAAAGGAAGGCTGATCGATAACAATAAAGGGTTTGCAATTTATGAGATGGTATATGATGACCTGGGCAGGGTAGTACAGATCCAGACTTATGATAAAAGCAAAACACTAAAACCCAATGAGCTGGGAGTAGCCAAAACCAAACTGCAATATACTGAGGACGGTAAAACCCGGCTCTATTATTTTGATAAAAATGGGCTCATCATCAATATAGCCAACCCTGACTAAGGGTATATACTCTATATATGCTGTTTCAGAGAATGTTTGCGACGCTGTCTATATTGGCCTGGATGTGTGCCGGTGTGGTAGAGCCTATGGGGATAGTACCTATTACTTCCTGTCGGGCCAGCCACTGAAGGGCATAAGTGGAAAGATCCATTCCTTTTTCATGCGCTTCCATTAATAATTGTTCACGTTTTTGATTCATTACATCCCGAACAGATTCGTCCCAATAGACTGGGTAATTGACTGGAATCACGGGGTCTATCTGTTCAGTGAGCCAACTGCGGGCCAGAGGGCAATAAGGTATAAGAGAAATCTGGTGTTTTTTGCAATAAGGAATGATTTCATCCTGAGTACGATACTCTAATTTTGAACCCAGAAAAATTTCAGTGTTGAGATCAATCATGTTATAGAGTACCTGTATAGTAGAAATCTCATCAATTTTCCGGACCTGCTCCAGACTGTCCAGACCCAGATTACATACTCCGAAGTATCGGACTTTACCAGCGTCCCGGGCCTTAAGAAAGGCTTCCATAGGTTCTTCCAGGGGAGTACGCCCATCATTCCAGTGGATCTGAATCAGATCAATATAGTCTGTACCCAGCCGTTTCAGGCACTGGTCTATTTCCCAGGTGACGCTTTCTTTACTGAGGTCTTTGCGGATTTTGAGCTGGCTTTCTTTGTCCATGGTCTGTATGGGACCTACATTTTCGTCCCATCTTTTTCCGACTTTGGTGGCCAGTATTACTTGATCACGCCGTCCCTGGACAGCTTTACCCACCAGAGTTTCAGAGTGACCATAGCCGTAACCAGGAGCGGTATCAAAGTAATTGATCCCGTTATCTATGGCATATTGCATGGCGTATATTGATTTTTCATCATTGACGCCGTCCCACATCACTTTACTGACTTTCCAGGCCCCATATCCAATGAGGGAGGCATAAAGTTCACTCTTTCCCAGGCGGCGTTTCTGCATACCGTCTCCACTATCTCTCATTTGTGCATTTTAATTATAAGTTACTTTAATGGAGAATTCAATAAATTTCTATAAGCCGTAATTCTTTGAAAAAAATTTGCTGAAGCTGAATTTTAATTAGTATATTAGACTAACATTGTTATGAGTTTCTTGACTTCCTTAGTGTATGTGGTATAATAGAGGCAGGTAAATTCCAAGTGAAAAAGGAGGAAATGTGAGCTTTCAGATTTTTGATACCCAATCTACTGATCCCTACTTAAATCTCGCTGCAGAAGAATTCCTCCTGGAATATGGCAACTCACAGTCCCGTTTTTTATTCCTATGGCAAAGTGCCAATGCTGTAGTATTGGGTCGTAATCAGAACCCCTGGAAAGAGTGTGACCTGGATTATCTACAGGAGCATTCTATCACCCTGGCACGCCGGGTCAGCGGGGGAGGGGCGGTATTTCACGACCTGGGTAACCTCAATATAGCTCTCATCATTCCCCGTATGGAATATAGTAACTCAGTATTAAATGATATTATCAGCGCCTCTCTGCTGCCTCTGGGCATTCAACTGGCCAGCAGTGAGCGTCATGATCTACTATTACAAGGGAGAAAAGTATCCGGCAATGCCTTCAGATTATACAAAGACCACGCTCTCCTGCATGGGACACTTCTGGTACATACAGACATGAGTCATATGCGGAGTCTTCATTCCTGCCAGCACATATTAAAATCAACCGGTATAGACAGCCAGCACAGTGATGTGATCAATTTATCTGAAGTAAACCCGGACATTTCGGTTGAGCAGATAAAACAGGCTATCATTACACAGCTAACCCGTCAGTGGGGAAATCCCCAACCTCTGGAATTAACTCAGCGGGAAATTAGGCTGATTCATCAAAAAGCGGAGTACTATAGTAGTACAGACTGGATCTTCGGACATACCCCTCCTTTTGAATGTTCTGCACATCATACCAGCGGAGAATTGCGGCTGGAAGTGGAAAACGCCTACATTAAGAGAATTTTCCATATAAAGCAAAGTAAGTTATTATATGAAGGACAGCCGGGAATACCCCTGACTGGAAATCCGGAACAGGTGCTCCACCATTGGAGCGCTGTAGGATATTGACATGTTTTTATTTTTAGGAGGAAGATAAATGACACCACAGGCACTCATGAACGAGGTGAGCGAGATCCTCACCAAGGCTAAAACAGCGGTGTTGGCTACGGCTGACAAGAATGGAAAACCCCATATGCGCTGGATGAGCCCCACTATCCTGCCCGAAAATCTCCATGCGGTCTACGCGGTGACCAGTCCCCAGGCACCCAAACTGCAGGAGATCAGGACCGGACATCCGGTGGAATGGATGATACAACCGCGTACCATTGAAACCGTGATCACTATCAGGGGTAAAATCAATGTAATAGAAAATCCCTCTTTGAACGCGCAGCTCATGGAGACCCTGGCCCGTCGGCTCAATGTCTTCTGGAAGGTCAATCATGACGAGGCAGATTTTGTGGTGCTGGAAACCGTGATCGAAGAAGCCACCTACTTCAAGCCTATGAAAGGCATCTATGAAGTAGTGAAGTTTTAGGGGGAGATCATGGCAAAAAAGAAATATGATATCAAAGATTATGACAAATCCTTTCTGCTAAATCTGCTGACTCAGATGGTAGAGATACGTCGATTTGAAGAGAAGGCTGGTCAGATGTACGGCCTGCGTAAGATAGGCGGATTTCTTCATCTCTATATCGGTCAGGAGGCTGTGGCGGTAGGTTCTATCGCTGCTCTGGACATGAAGAAAGATTATGTGCTCACAGCCTACCGTGACCACGCCCACTCGCTGGCCTGCGGAATGAGTGCCAATAGCCTGATGGCGGAAATGTACGGCAAAGTGACCGGCTGTTCCAAGGGAAAGGGCGGCTCCATGCACTTCTTTGACGCCGATAAGCACATGCTGGGGGGCAACGGTATCGTAGGAGCACAGGCACCGGTAGGCGCCGGTGTAGCCTTTAAGATCAAATATAAAAAAGAAGACGGTGTAGTCCTGACTTATTTTGGCGACGGTGCTTCCCACCAGGGAGCGCTGGCTGAAGCTCTCAATCTGGCACGTATCTGGGATCTACCGGCAATCTTCATTTGTGAAAACAACCAGTACGGTATGGGTACCGATTTCCGCAGGGTATCCGCGGTGGAGGATTATTCCATCATGGGTAAGGCCTATGGAATGGAAGGTAAACAGGTAGATGGTATGGATGTCCTCAATGTCTACGAGGAATTCAAAGATTCCGTAGCCAAAGCCCGCAAGGGTGAACCCAGCTATATCGAAGTTAAAACCTACCGCTACAAAGGGCACTCCGCTTCTGACCCTGCCAAATACCGCAGTAAGGATGAGCTGGAAAAATATAAAAACAGCGATCCCATACTGACCCTCAAAAATCAGATGATCCAGGCTGGTCTGCTAACTGAAGAGGAATACAAAGACATCGATAACCGTATGAAAGAACAAGCCCAGGCTTCAGCCGACTACGCGGAGCAAAGTCCTGAACCTGAGGCTCATGAGCTTTATACCGATATCCTGGTCGAAGGTTAGGGGGAGCAACATGGAAGTAACCATCAGAGAAGCCCTGAGACAGGCTATAGATGAAGAGATGAGCAGAGACGAGAATGTCTTTTTGATGGGAGAAGAAGTAGCCCAGTACAACGGAGCCTACAAAGTATCCCAGGGTCTGCTGGATAAATACGGGCCTATGCGGGTGCTGGATTCACCCATTACTGAAGAAGGCTTCGCGGGTCTGGGTATCGGCGCGGCCATGACCGGACTCCGTCCTATTATTGAATTTATGACTTTTAATTTCAGCCTTCAGGCTATAGACCAGATCATAAATAACGCCGCCAAGATGCGTTATATGACCGGGGGTCAGTTCAAGGTACCTATCGTTTTCCGGGGTGCCAATGGACCCGCCGAATTCCTGGGTTCACAGCACAGCCAGGCTTGTCAGACCTTTTTTGCCCATGTACCCGGACTGAAAGTAGTAGTACCCTCCAATCCCTACAATGCCAAAGGGCTCCTCAAAACAGCCATCCGGGATGATAATCCCGTGATCTTTATGGAGTCAGAGCTGGCCTATGGATGGACCGGAGATATACCCGAAGGTGAATACACCATCCCCATCGGACAGGCCAATATTGAACGGGAAGGCAAAGATATCTCTATCATCTCCTATGGAAAAGTGATGCGCACTGCCCAGATGGCTGTAGCTGAACTGGAAAAACAGGGAGTAGACGCGGAACTGATCGACCTGCAGAGCGTGCGGCCTTTTGATGAAGCCGCTCTGATTCAAAGTGTAAAAAAGACCAACCGTGCCGTGATCGTGGACGAAAGCTGGCCCATGGTCAGTGTAGCCTCTCACCTGGGATGGTTTTTGTCCCATGAGTGCTTTGACTATCTGGATGCTCCGGTAGAGCTGGTGACATCGGAAGATGTACCCTATCCCTACAATCACACCCTGGAGCTCTCGGCTCAGCCCAGCGTAGCCAAGATCGTGGACGCCGCCAAAAAAGTACTGTACCTGTAATACAGTAGAAGGAAGTAAACAATGGCAGACAAAGTATTAATGCTGGCCCTCTCACCCACCATGGAAGAAGGCACTATAGTAAACTGGAAAGTAAAAGAAGGTGACTCTATTCAGGAAAACCAGGTACTCTGTGAAGTAGAAACAGATAAAACTACTATGGAGTATGAATCACAGGCTGAAGGTACTCTGCTCAAAATAGTCACACCCGCGGGCGGAGCGGTAAAAGTAGGTGAGGCAATAGCAGTGATAGGTGAAAAAGGTGAAGATATCTCCGAAATACTAGCCTCCCTCAAGACTGCAGGTGCAGCTACGCCTCCTCCGGTCAAAAAAGAAGAACCCATGGTTCTGGATATACCCGCGGCACCTATGGCGGGTGCTGCACCAGTTACAGCCAGCGGAGAGACCCTGGCCAGTCCTCTGGCCCGGAAACTGGCCGGTGACGCAGGACTATCCCTGCAGTCCATTGCCGGCAGCGGCCCTGGAGGAAGAGTGGTCAAACGGGACGTAGAAGCAGCTCTCTCGGGTTCATCGGCGAGTGCTGTGTCGAATGGATCTCCGGCAGCAGTGTACAGCGCTCCCGCCCGGCTGGAAGATAAAAAGATCCCCCTGTCCGACAAGCGCCGGGTCATTGCCCAGCGCCTGGCCGAGTCCAAGTTCAGCGCGCCGCACTATTATCTCTCCATCAACATCGAACTGGATAATATTATAGAAGCACGCAACCGCCTCAACAAGAGCCTCAAAGACCGTAAGGTCAGCATGAACGCCTTCTTTATCAAGATGGCGGCGGAAGCCCTCAAGCGTCACCCCCTGGTAAACTCCAGCTGGAAGGGAGACCATATCCTGCAGCATGGCAGTGTGGATATCGCCCTGGCAGTAGCCCAGCCTGACGGCCTCATCACCCCCCTGGTCCGAAATACCGAATCCAAGGGGATACTGCAGATTGATGACGAGATGAACGGACTGATAAAAAAAGCCTTTGACAACAAACTGAAGCCCGAAGAATACAGCGGAGCCACCTTTACCATCTCCAACCTGGGCTCCTTCGGAATTGATGAATTTACCGCCATCATCAACCCTCCCGGCTCGGCTATCCTGGCTATCGGAAAGGCCCAGAAAGAGCCGGTAGTGGATGAAAAGGATAATATCGTTATCCGCACCCGCATGAAAGTCAATCTGTCCTGTGACCACAGGGTCATCGACGGCGCGGTGGGAGCGGCCTTTTTAGCTGATCTCAAGGCCATCATGGAAGATCCCATCCGGGCTCTGGTATAAAGGAAGGAAACAGTATGAAAAGTTATGATCTGATCATAGTGGGAGCCGGCCCCGGTGGCTATGTGGCCGCCATCCGTGCCGCCCAGCTGGGACTCAAGACTGCTCTGATAGAAAAGGACAAAGCCGGCGGGGTCTGTCTCAATGTCGGCTGTATCCCCTCCAAGGCCCTCATTCACCAGGCGGAAATGGTTGCCGATATCCCTCATCTGGAGCATCTGGGTATTACAGTAGACAAAAGCGGACTGGACTATAAAAAAGTTTTCGACAAATCACGCAAGGCAGCCACCACCCTGTCCAAGGGGGTGGAATTCCTGATCAAGAAGAACAATATAGAGTACATCCAGGGGACCGCGGAATTCAAGAGCGCCAAGGTACTGTCCATCAATGGAAAAGAAGAGATCACCGCTAAGAACATCATCATCGCTGCCGGGTCTTCGCCTACCCAGATCCCCGGGTTTGAATTTGATGAGGAGCTGGTACTGTCCTCCACCGGGGCTCTGATGCTGGAGAAGCTGCCCGCCTCTCTGATTATCCTGGGAAGTGGCGCCATCGGTATGGAGTTCAGCTACATCATGAATGCCTTTGGGGTGCAGGTGCACCTCATTGAAATGCTGCCCCGTATCCTGCCCATCGAAGATGAAGAAATCTCCAAACATGTGGAAGCTGCCTTTAAAAAGAAGGGGGTCAAAATCTATACCTCTACCAAGGCTAAGAGCCTCAAAAAAGATAAAAATTCCGTGACCCTGACCGTAGAGGACAAAGAGGGCAAGACCTCTGAGATCAAGGCCGACAAGATCCTGGTGGCAGTAGGGCGCCGTCCCAACACCCAGGGCTATGGCCTGGAAAAGACCGGAGCCAAACTCACAGACCGGGGCTTTATCCAGACCGGGGATTATTATGAAACCACAGTACCGGGGCTGTACGCCATCGGGGATGTGGTAGCCTCCCCTTTGCTGGCCCATGTCGCCTCCAAAGAGGGCGAGATCGCGGTAGAGCACATAGCGGGACACGCGGTGGAAAAGCAGATCGACCCTATGGAGATACCTGGTGCCACCTATTGTCAGCCTGAGGTGGCCAGCTTCGGCCTCACCGAGTGGAAGGTCAAAGAGCTGGGCAGAGACTACAAGACTGCCAGCTTTACCTACCGGGGCGCGGGTAAATCCGTGGCCGTGGAAAAAAGCGAAGGCTTCGTAAAGGTGGTGTACGATCCCCAGTCCCACGAGATCCTGGGGGTGCATTTGGTAGGGGCTAACGCCACAGAGCTGATACATGAATGGCTCCTGGCAAAAAAAGCCGAACTTCTGCCTCAGGACATCGCTACTATGATCCACGCCCATCCTACGCTGAGCGAAGTCAACATGGAGGGCGCCCGGGCTATAGAAGGCTGGGTGATACACGCCTGAGCAACTTTTGAAAAAACATAAGGTATAAAAAAACAATCCCGGCTGTCCTATGAGACAGTCGGGATTTTAATTTAACTGATACGAAAAATTCTTTTCTGTTTCTTAGACAGAATTACTTCAATGAAAATTTGTGTATAGTATATTCCGCACCACCCGAGACCAGAAAACCATATTTAAAGGTACTGTATCCGGGAGCCTGGATAGTGGCTGTCCCTACCGGCATTTTATTGATAGTAAAACTGACCTGGGTTTCGGACAATGTCCCGGCTATATCGACAGGCCACCAGGAAGCTTTGTTGGTAAATGTGACCCATTCAGTAAGTTGCGTGGCATTACCGCCTGCCTTTTTAATGATACGGGCTTTAAAGGTATTGTCGATCTGCAGCATGTAAAAATTGTCTTTATCCTGGTAACGGAACAGGATACCAATAAACCCGGTTTTAACATTGCCGAATCCCTGACTGTACATCATGTTAAAGCTACCCGTCTTAGGGGATGGGTCTTTTTTCATCAGCATATATAACTGATCGGGATCAAGCGGTTCGAAAGTCAATAAAGAGTTGTCAGTTCCGCCCACTTTAAAAGCACTGGAATCTTCATAGCCCAGTGTCGTGGTGGAAACTCCTGCCGCATATACTGCTGAGATAGACAGAATCGTCAGGATTACTATCAATAGACCTTTGCCGAAAAATTTGCGTGATGGTAGAGATTTCATTTTCACCTCCAAAGTGAACTCATTTGTCTGATATTTCGATTTGGTTTATTTCCAGACTTTTTTGTCCCCGTCCCAGGTAAATATACCCTGAAATGCGCCTTTGTCAGTCCAGCCGATAAAGCAGCCAAAGGGGCATGTTGTTCCTTTAATAGTTACTTCCTGGCCCAGCTGTCCCCAGCTCAGGCTGCCCTTGTCCGTAAATCCGATCATGCGCAGGGTAACTTCGCCATCCGCTGTCTTCATTTTCTGAGGAGATTTAGGGAATACCCAATCCACTTTTCCGGATTCTTTCAGGCTCAGGGCATAGACTTCAAAACTGCCGGCAGGTGTCTTTAATTTAGGGGTCTGAGGCAGGATCAAATCCTTGATCTTCCCCGAAGCATAAAAGACCAGGCTCCTGGCTTTGACTTTTCCCAGGGAGGTCTTTATTTCACCAGTGTCAGACATCTCTACTGACTCTACTTTGCCGTCAACAAAGAAACCGATCTTTTTCACGTTAAAAGTACCGGCTGGGGTTTTGAAATCCTGGGCTTCCTGAAGTACCATTTCCAGGAGATTGCCCTTTTCATCAAAGGTAAATTCTGTGGCAGTAACCGCTCCTGCCTCCAGCTCCATATAGAAAGGTTCATCCAGTTCCGCTTTTAATAACTGGCCGCCGGGATAGATCTGTACCGAAGCTACATTCAAGACTCCGATGGAAGTCTCGATCTCATGGGCTCCATTCAGGACCCCGCCGCGTATACTGCCTTCGGGATAAAAGAAGACGTCCCCCAGAAAAGCCAGGGATGTACCCTGCACATCCTTGTAGGCAGCAGAGGTCAGACCGAGCCGCTGGATTTCTCCCGCTTTGCTAAAAGAGATGCTGTTCACGGAATAATTTCCGGATGACATTTTTACTGACTGAGGTTTATTGCTATCCAGCAGCTGCAGTTTTCCATCTTCATGAAAATACAGTTCATCCGCCTTCAGTTTTCCATAAGCGGTAGTGACCTCCATGGTCTTGGCCAGCTTTCCGCCCCACAGGACACCATTATCATGGAATTTCACTTCATCCAAAAAGTTACACTTGCCTACAGCAGTGGGTAACTGGGTCGGTTTTTGCAGTTTGATCTTTTCCAGCTGTCCGGAGTAATTACTGACCGCTTCTGTAACCTGTACCGTCGTACCATCAGCCAGAGTCAGACTACCTCCATAAACAGCACCAAAAGTCACTAATCCCAGTACCACCAAGAGAAATCTTGAAGTCATACACCCTCCTAATATTCTAATGTTATAGATCAAAACTTATCCGAAAAAAATTTACAGTTTTATAGTATTATGTTTTTATATATTTAGTGGGATTTATTTATTATTTAAATTAACTTGCAATAGGAAATCTGTCCAAAAATTTATCTGATTACTTTTCAGGAGTTAATGAGGAAATAACTATAATAACACACACATCCGGGTGATTTTGATTCCTATGATGAGTTTGTTTTTCCCTTATTAAAACAGACCCTCAGCGCCGGCGCCTGCCCTGAGTCTGCCGAATGGGTGGTGATTTTCTTCACCATTTTTCGGTATATTCAGAAAATGTCGTCACCCTGCATCCACCGAAACTTGCAACTTTACCCCGCTTAGAAGTACAATATTCAAAACCTCACCGGAGCCTGAAATGACCCCATCCACTCCATCCTCGGCTATTTCCAGGCTGCTGGCCTACGGGTCGATGACCCTCCTCCTGGTATCCGGACTCTACGGCGGGGACCCTAAAAAGGAATACCAGGACTACACCAAGCAGCAGTACCAGCAGCGCCTCTCCAATACCCAGGCCACCCTCTCCAACATCAGCGAACACGAGCAACTCGGTGGAATGCTGATACCTCAAGGTACAGTGATTTATAATACCACTGGTAGGAAATATTATTTTAAAATAACTTCTTATGCTGACCCTAAGTGGCTAGGGGTATATGCACCTATTGAAGGATACCAGGAAGGTAAACAGGAACTCTACAGCTATGATGCCACTATTTTTGGGAGTATGTCGGTTGTGGATAAGAAGTATGTGCAATTAGGTACTCCCAAAGGGTCTGTTTTTTTTAATTCTACGCAAGGATATATGGAATATGTGTATCAAGCTGGAGGTTCAATAGCACAATTAAATTCTAGCGGTACCCCCACCTTTGCTTGTTATTTCCAAAATGGTAAGAAAATCGGACTTAAGCCAGTCATTTCTAATAATACAAAAATTTGGATATCAGATGATGAATCTGCGAAAGATTTTCCTGAAATCGTCATTTCTGCGGATTTTATGTTGAATTATGATATTTTAAGTGATTTGTCTTGGGGAGTAGGTGTAGATAATGCAAATTTAGATACAGGTTTTCGTTCATATTTTTATGCTAGTTACAAAGAACTCCGACGTAATTACGGTTATTGGTACTATGATGGTTGGAATTATATTCAATCGAATCTAAGCAAATTATGGTCTCCTATAGATCCAGGAAGGCGAAATTTTTATAAAAATAAATATTTCTATGGCTCTTTGCTTAATATATACGATCGAATCTATTTAGGAAATGTCTTGTTTTATAGTGCAAATCGTTTTACAGGAAATCCAGTTTATATGTTTGTAGAATCTAAGAATTTTCTACTAGGATTAGGGAATAAAAAAAACTGGGGATGGGATGATGTCAATAAAGCACCCAAAGTAATTATAAAAGGGAAACAGTATTTTAGAGGAATACCCTCATTTTATAATCAACCTTTCGCTTGCGACTGGTCTATTCAGTCGGCGCAAGAGAAAGACTTATGGATTGATATTTTTTCTATTGAAGGAAATGATCCTATTAGAAGGATCAAGATTAGTGACTTTAAATTAGGTGAAATTATCAATAATTACGTGAATCAAAGGAAAGATTTAAAAAGAAAATTGACCACAGTTCCCCAGGTCAAATACATTCGCTATATCAGTGATGACCCTGACGGTTTGCTGTATTTCGCGGTGGGGCTGGATATAGAGGAGTATGACTATTCTCCTCTACTCATGGCAGTGGACAGGGAGGGATCACTCAAACTACTGGTCCGCCTCATGAGTGCCGCCGGGGACAAAGACGCCCTCACTGACAGCGCCCGCATGGGCCCTTCTTTTTATGATTACCGGGTGGTGGTCCTCCCCGACCGCTCCCTGTTCCAGGTCTGGAACAGCTCCCAGGGCATCGGTGTTGGTAAATTTGAGGTAGGAAAATAAAATAGCCACTTCATCCTTCCCATTCTTAGAAGAAAAGTTCGATTTACAAATGAGTCTTTTAGTTTACAGTAAACTTTAGACAATGAACCCTCAGCGGCCTCTGTGCCTCAGTGGTGATTTTATTATGACACTCTCGGAATATTCAGAAAATGTCGTCACCCTGCATCCACCGAAACTTGCAACTTTACCCCGCTTAGAAGTACAATATTCAAAACCTCACCGGAGCCTGAAATGACCCCATCCACTCCATCCTCGGCTATTTCCAGGCTGCTGGCCTACGGGTCGATGACCCTCCTCCTGGTATCCGGACTCTACGGCGGGGACCCTAAAAAGGAATACCAGGACTACACCAAGCAGCAGTACCAGCAGCGCCTCTCCAATACCCAGGCCACCCTCTCCAACATCAGCGGACACGAGAAACAAGGCGGTATGCTCATTCCACAGGGGACGGTGATCTATAATACTACCGGACGAAAATATAAATTTAACATCACTTCTTATGCTGATCCCAAATGGATTGGTGTATACGCGCCCATTGAAAACTATCAGGAAGGGCAGCAAAATCTTTATAGTTATGACGCTACTATGTTCGGCAGCATGTCGGTTGCGGATAAAGACTATGTACAACTGGGCACTCCCAAGGGGTCAGTGTTTTTTAATACAAAACTGGGTTTTATGGAATATGTATATGAAGCGGGTGGAGGGCACGGAAAATTAGACAAGGATGGAAATACAATTTTAGCAGCATATTTTATCAATGGAAAAAAATCGGGTTCAAAAGCTGAGATTATTAATGGAAAAAAAGTCTGGGTTGATAACGATGAAGCAGTTAAAGATTTCCCCGAGATCGTGATTTCTGCTGGATTTATGCTGAATTATGATGTTCTATCCGGTCTATCATGGGGTGGAAAGATAGATTTTGATGAAAGTTATGGTAGATACTATTTTTACTCAATTTATAAACAGTTAAAACGAGTTTATGGATATTGGTATTATGACAATAAAGAATACAAAAGAACACATTTGACACGGACTTGGGGCACTCCAACACCTGAAAAAAAAATTCTATACATAGATAAATATTTCTATGGATCGCTATTGGATATCAGTGGTAAAATCTATGCCGGAAATGCTTTGATCTATCATAACGGTATTCGTACCGAAAAACCAGGGTATTTTTATGTGGAAACCGCGAAATATCTTTTAGGTCAGGAAAGAACCAACACCTGGGGGTGGAATGAGGCAAATCTTTGTCCTCAGGTTAATGTTCAAGGCATGGTACATTACAATGGAATACCCTCTTTTTATAATAACCCCTATGCCTATGACTGGTCGGTAAAAGGTGGAGAAGAAAAGGAGTTATGGATAGATATTTTTAATATTGAAGGTACAAAACCAATTAAACATATCTCAATCAGTGACCTTAAAATCGGTCAAGTAGTTAAAGATTATGTGAACCAAAGGAAAGACATAAAGAGGAAATTGACTGTTTTACCTCAGGTGAAATTTATCCGCTATATCAGTGATGACCCTGACGGTTTGCTGTATTTCGCGGTAGGGCTGGATATTGAGGAGTATGACTATTCTCCTCTGCTCATGGCAGTGGACAGGGAGGGATCACTCAAACTGCTGGTCCGCCTCATGAGTGCCGCCGGGGACAAAGACGCCCTCACTGACAGCGCCCGCATGGGCCCTTCTTTTTATGATTACCGGGTGGTGGTCCTCCCCGACCGCTCCCTGTTCCAGGTCTGGAACAGCTCCCAGGGCATCGGTGTTGGTAAATTTGAGGTAGGAAAATAAAATAGCCACTTCATCCTTCCCATTCTTAGAAGAAAAGTTCGATTTACAAATGAGTCTTTTAGTTTACAGTAAACTTTAGACAATGAACCCTCAGCGGCCTCTGTGCCTCAGTGGTGATTTTACATCAACACACCCGGAATATTCAGAAAATGTCGTCTCCAATCAGCCCCTCTCAGCCCCCCGCGGAGCGTTAACCACCACGGCCTGCCGGTATCAGCCGATACAGTATCCATTGCACTCCCTGTTTCCGCATCCCCGCCTCTGCAGGGCGGGAGCGCCCCCTACCGCCGCACCAGGCAGGACACAGTGGGGAAAGCGGCTCACACTCCTCTCTCCAGCCATCTGGAAATTGACGACCCGGGACTCCCCTGGCTATATTTAGTGACTCATTGTGGAGGATACCCTTGAAAACAAGTCTATCTCTTTTTGCCTTTTCCCTGCTGCTGTCCTGTTCCTACCTGCCTCAGGATTTCGGAGCTGTGAGCGGTGTGACCGTGACTGAAAACCGGGACTATATCAGCCTGATGCCCACGAATACGGCCGTAACCGGGGTGATCTTTTATCCCGGAGGGCTGGTCGATCCCCATGCCTATATCCCCCTGCTGTCGCGGGTGGTGACCAACGGCTATGCCGGCTATATCGTCAAGGCTCCGCTCAATCTGCAGGTCATCCAGGCCGGTGCGGCTGATCAGGTCAGGAATGAGAACTCCTCTATCACCGCCTGGTTCATCGGGGGGCATTCCCTGGGGGGAGCCATGGGGGCCAAGTACTTTTATGACCATAGCTCGGAGATGGCGGGACTGTATTTGCTGGCGGCCTGGCCTACATCGAGCTGGGACCTGTCGGGGAGCACAGCGGGGATACTGCTCCTGAGCGGGAGCTTGGACGGGGTGGCTACACCGCAGGAGGTCCAGGACAATCTGGCCTATCTGCCTACCACACTCAGCATCACCAATACCGGGGAGACGCTGACCAATAGCGCCAGAACCTTTTGGTACGTGATCAATGGGGGCAATCACTCCCAGTACGGGGCCTACGGCGACCAGGAGGGGGACGGGACGGCTACCATTACCCGGCAGGCTCAGCAGGAACTGTCCGCGGCACTGATCCTGGACTATATTCACGGGCGGGGGTTCTAAATGAAAAAGTCGGCTTTATTCTTACTACTATTCCTGGGCCTGTCGATACCGGCCTGGGCGGGTCTGGCGGTGGGCTGGGAATTCCAGCCATCGCTGCGCTATGCCGGAGTCTGGGACGGGGGCTACAGCGGAAACGCCCTGCGCCTGGGCTATGCCCTGAGTCTGGGGGACGTGCAGATCATACCAAACTTTTATTATATGGGGCAGAGCTATGGCGGTGAGATGGGGCTGGGCCTGCTGGCGCATATCCCCGGCTGGCTGCCTCACGACCTGTCGCAGGGGCCCTATGCCGGACTGGATCTGGGGGCGGGACTGTTCCGACCCTCGCCGGTGTTTGCCTGGGCGGTGCAGGCGGGCTGGCAGCTGGACTGGCAGCTGGGAGGACTGTGGCTGACGCTGCGGGTAGGACTGCGCTATCATAACGCGCCCTGGTACAGCCAGAACGTGAGTCCTATGGGGAGCCTGGACGTGCCGGTGAGTCTGGCAGTGGTGTGGGGGAGATAGAGAAGTTTCATCTCTCTATCCTGGATTCGGGATTTAAGCCTGTTTTTATCTGAAAACCCGGCTTCTTTTTTCCTTGTCATGAAGGGCACCCGGGTTTAAAAAATTTAGTGTATTTTTTCCATGTGAATTGTGGAGTAAACTCACTGTTCAATTTAAAATCATTACTCTTTTTGTTTTGACATTCAGGCATTTCGGTGTTATGTTATGTCAGAGTTAAAAAAGGAGTGTTAAAATGAAGAATATTGCCATCGCTGCTGTTTTATCCATACTGCTTTCCTCCTGCGGGGGATACATAGTGAATGGCGGGGGAGAGCAGGCCTACACGGAATCCCTGATCGGGAACGGATATATCAGTACTGAACAATATAATGAAATCTGCCCCTTTTTGTACCGGCCCTCAATTGGTGGAGCCTTTCTTTTCTTTTCATCGGACCGGGATGGTACCTATGATATCTATATGTCCGCTATGAATGCCAGCGGTCAATTCACTTCACTCCAAAAATTAAACGCTCCTCTGAATTCTGACACGGCGCAGGATCTTTTTCCAGTAATGTATAACAGTCTGGATGGACCTGCACTGGCTTTTATCAGACAGGAGGGAATTATCACCAATGTCTATGTCTATAGTGTGGATTCAAATTTTTTGGCTACCGGAAATTGGGACGTAGCCAGTAATTTGTCACCCAAAGGGCTTGGGTTTTATTTAGCACCACAAAATCCAGAAGAAGAATTTTTTATTTGTTATGGTAATTCAACAGTAGATATTTATAACTATGATGGTTCTGTTTATCAAAACACCTCACCTTTAACCCTGAGTAAATCACCAGTCTCAATCAGCATCCTCAAAGTCCAGACTAATGTCAGTGGTAATTATATTAATTTTATGTTGATGGGTGATGCCTCAGGAAATCTAATGGGTGAAGTTCAAAGCTATACTAATTTCGGCAATACCCTGGCGCAGGATAGGAATATCGCATTACAGGATTATCAATCAACATTCAGGGATATTACTCCCTTTATGGATAGCAGAGATGGTTTCAAGGTGTATTTTGCTTCTGACCGGTACGGCAAAGGTAATTTTGACCTGTATCGCTATAATATTCAAACCTATAATAAACAGCCGGATGTAGCATCCTTTTTTAACTGGAGCCCCACTCCCCAGGTGGTAATCAACACACCTTCACCTTACTTTACCAATGCCGGGAGTTTTATTTCTGTCAATGCTGATGTCTCCGGCTCCACTGTCGTGCCTATGCTGGATCTTTATTGCTCCCTGGATAACCAATCCTTCCAGCTCATGTCACCCAGCACGGGGTGGTTCTATAGTTTTTCCAGTGTACCTGCCGGCATTCATACAGTAAAAGTCTATGGAGTGGATGTATTCTTCAGGCACTCACTGACCAATGCGGTTATTACGGTACTCACGAATTGATACTGGACAGTAAGTTTTGTAACTGATTACACGGCCTGTATATCCTGATACAGCAGACCTTCCGGGTTATTGTACCTGAATTTGACGCTATAGTCCATTCATGCTATAATACTAGACTTAAATGCGCTTATAGCTCAGCTGGATAGAGCGTTGGATTGCGGTTCCAAAGGCCACAGGTTCGAACCCTGTTAAGCGCACATTCATCCCTGCGATACGTTCGCAGGGTTTTCTTTTCTGGAGAGGTGCCAGAGTGGTCGATTGGGTCTGACTCGAAATCAGAAGTACCGCAAGGTACCGGAGGTTCGAATCCTCTCCTCTCCGAAGACATTTTTATCTCAACTCTATATATAGAAATGAGATAAGGTGGACTCCAAATCCGGATATTAATGATTTGTACAACTTTTGTACAACCCATTTTCAGGATTTGGAGTTTTTTTATGTCTTTGACAAAACATGAAAACGGATATTATTACGTAAGAGAACAAGTAGAGCAAAAAAAAATTCATTTTTCCCTTAAAACGAAAGATAAGAAAATTGCCGGTATACTTTATCAAAGTTATCTTTTCAATCGATACCAGACTCAAATACAATCCATCTCCGCGCTTCAAACAAAGCCGCTAAATAATTTTCCGGATCTTGAAATGATGATTCAGAAAATAGAGGACCTTCTTCATGAAAAATCATTTAAAGATGAAACAGATAATAAGAAAACTAATTCTCCTATCAAACAAACATTTTTGAAATATCTGGAATTGTCTGAGATGAAGAGACACTCAAAATCTACTATCAATATCAAAAAGAAAACACTGGACTTAATGATCCAAAATAACATTTCACATTTTTATGATTTTAACCAGGAGAAGTTGAACCTGTTTTTTGGATACCTAAAAGAAGAATACAAAGATAATTCTATCAGGAAAATTATTGCCGAAATGAAAGCCTTCCTCAATTATGCCATAAAGAAATCATTATTTCCAAGAGAATCCTATGAGCAGTTAGAATTCCCCAGCATTAAAACTGTCTGCAGGGATACAATAATTTCAGAACTTGATTATGAGAAGATGATACAAATTTTAGAGGAAAAGGAGGAAAAGGACTTTTCTGAATATTTACAATTCCTCTGGTATACAGGCTGCCGACCGGGAGAAGCATTGGAGATTAAAGTGTCTGATATCAATATAGAAGATAGATCTATTGTGGTGTTCCAGAATAAAACTCAGTCGAGAAAATTGGTGATTATTCCCCGGGATAAAGTACCGGATGTCCATAAAATTAGTAACCAAAGTGAGGACGGGTTTTTATTCAAAGGGCATAGTCAGGGGAAGGAATACTACAGTAAAAAATTCGCTAAGTTTAAAAGAAGATATGGATTTAACCTAGAATACAACCTCTATACTTTCCGTCATTCCTTCGGGACCAAATTGCTAAATAAAACCGGAGATCTGGAATTGGTTTCAAAAGCGCTTGGCCATATGGATGTTAATATCACTGCAAAGCATTATATCAATAGAAATTTCCAAGAGAGGAAAGACAAGATTGATGAGATGTTTTAAGAGAAATAAAAAAAATATAATAAATGAAAATTTGACCATGAATATGATTTAAGATATATTTATACATACTCAATGGTAATGCCCGCTTAGTGATTGTATTTCGCAATCACTAAGCGGGTTTTTCATTTATATATGTTAAAAGGAATCCTTCCGGGAAATTGGCATTAAGGAGGGGAAAACAATGCCGAATAAGAAAAATCATTGGGTCTCACCCAGATCAGACGGACAATGGGAATCGCATCGTGAAGAAAGTAAAAAGGCAAGCAGGATATTTGCAACACAAACGGAAGCCAGAGATTATGCTCGTGAATCTGCCATTAGAGATGGTGGAGAGATGATAGTGCAGCGTCCAGACGGGCGTATCCGTGAAAAGAACAGTTACGGTAAGGACAACTTTCCTCCACGAGGGTAAGTTAAATAGTAAATTGTAGAATTGGAATCCCGGAAGGATTACCCTTAATAAGATTTCGTTTAAATGTGTTGTTTAGAAATATCAATATTTATAGATATAGTAGCTGTTTAAGTTATAGACATGAAGTCCTAAGAAAATTAATGAAGTTATTGAACATAATGATAAATTTAATATAAAAGATCAGTTGTAAATATCCTCATCTAACAAATAAGTAAAGTTTGAGGAGAATAGCTAAATTCAACTAAAAATAATTGTTACTATACCAAGATGTTGGAGCTATTTTCCTAAAACTGTTTAACTTCAAATGATAATCACATATACCAAGATTTTTTCCACACCCGCATGGTCATATTTTTTTATTAGCAATTCTCTTCATCATACCTAAGAGCTTAAAAGCCAGTTGCAATTGTGAAGGATTACTTAAATTAAAGTTATATAAATAATCATTTACGATACCAGGAAGTACGTGTGCAAGTTCACCCTCGATAATGAATAACCAGGGTGTTCAATTTTAGGATGCATTATGAGCTTTTTTATAATTTGTGCTCTGCTGTGCATTATTAACAGAACTTGCCTTACTTCTTAGTGTAAAAGAGAAATAATATTAAACATAAAAAAACTCAGGGTAACAACCAAACCCTGAGAAAAAAGACCGAAATCTTTTTTTAAATGCATGGATAAATGGTTGTTTTCCCATGCACTCTACTAACTTATTGTATATTTATTATATTTACCTGTCAAAAATAAGTCTATTCTGATTTTTACTCCTCCCATGAATATTCCTATACAACTCCTGAGTACTGCTTCTCTCCTCCTTTTCATAGTGAAGCAATTCCTCTATATAGTCACGGTATTAGTAGGTCTTGTCCCAAGCTCCCGGGTAGGTGATACGAACTACCCCATTTGGGTATCACTTTCTATTATTTTCTCCATTATGGTGCTGTAATATATCCTATCTTCCAGTATCAGGCAGAGGAAATCTGGTATACCTGACAACAGGTTGGTTTGGGTAAGGACCAGAAAAAAGAGGCTCTTCGAAAAGTAAAAATACATTAAGGTTTTCGGGTATGAGCCATTGACAGGAATATGAGGGGGTTATAAAATCATTGAAGTGGAGAAGTTACAAAGTGATTTTGTAAATGGGGCAAATTTTAGAGGTCGCTATGATGTATTATTTCAAGTACTAGGGTAAAAAATACTTGAGTATTCCAAATCTAAACATAAAAAAGTTGATCTAAGGTCTCACGAGGTCCCAAAGATCGGCTAAATTACAAGGAATTATCAATGCCAGAAAAACATCCATTTGATCATTACCTACATCAGAAAATCGACAAACTAATCATTGGTACAATTCCTCCTCAGCGTTTTTGTATAAAAGATGGCCTACTATGTAAAGATGATGTCCAGTTTTATTACGGCAGTAAAGATAATTATTTCTGGGAATTGATTGGGAATATTTTCCAGGTTAGTTTTACTTTTGAAAACAATGATGCTGCTATCAATCAACGGAAAGAGTTTCTTATTAAGAATCATATTGGTATAATCGATATGGTTCAAACTTGTAACCGGAAAACTGGTTCTGCCTTAGATAAAGATCTAGAAATTCTCGAGTTCAAGGATGTTGGTCAAGTCCTGAAATCTATTCAGGAAAATTCAAATCAGCAGCCTATTTTATTTTACACAAGTACTTTTGTTAAAAGCTGCATGAACAGGGTATTTCATACCTACCACTCTATAGATCAAAAAAATACAAGACATCAATGGATCGATATTAATGGGAACAGATATGAAGTCTATATCTTGTACTCTCCCTCCCTCAATGCATTAAGAAACATGGGGGGAGAAGGAAAAGATAAAAGACTTGAACAATATAAACTGCTGAAAATAAGAAATAAGTAGGTTGAAATGGATTTTTCGAAGGAAATTAATGATGAATTTAAAAAACTTAATGTGGAAATATTATTATATCCATCAACATCAAAAAAGAAATTTGCTTCATTTGATCAATTCTCAGAATTCTTCGAATCCGAAAAAACAAAATGGTCAAAATGTAATAGATCGCTAGCTACTGAAGTATTGAAGGACTTCGCTAAAATTGAATCAGAGTTAAGGCAAATTAACACTGAGCAAAACACAAATTTTGAAGCTGCAATAAGAAGAATGAATAATGCAATCTCATTAACTAAAAAAAATAGTTATCCACTTATTTTTTCTTCCACAAAAGAAGGTAAACTCATTTTAGATTCCTGGGACAAGCAAGGTGAAGAATTTGTAAATGGTTATATGGAGTTTCTTTTTAAACCTCAGATAACATCCGTAAATATGAATAACAAAAACTTTCTAAAGGGAATTTTATTAGCTTATATTCTTCATGATAGTAAAAAGAGTATTGAAGGTGTTGAAAATAGTATAAATTCCGTTTTTCAGGATTTGCATGATAGATATACAGAAGATATCTCTGAGCAAAGAATTGAATACGAAAAAAACAAAGATGAAATAATTCAATCCAAGGAAGTATTTGTCACTCAATTATTAGAATGGCAATCTAATTTTCAAAAAAACAACACTACTTTTATTGAGGAAAAAAGAGAAGAGATCAAAAATCTAGAAAAAATATATGATGAAAAATTGAGATTGTCTAAACCTTCTGAATACTGGGAAGATTTTAAAAAGAAATATAGATGGTCTGCACTTGGATGGATGATTGGAAGTATTGTATTTGGAATTGGAATAATACTGTTATGTCTGTACCTTATAAATAATATGCCCGATCAACTTTTCAATGGCGATAAACTTATAGTTGAAAGAACTGTAAAGTGGGGTATACTTTTAACCTTGATTTTTTCCAGTGCTTTTTATTTATTGAGGTTATTTGTAAAACTCGCTATGAGTTCATTCCACTTATCCAGGGACGCGAATGAAAGATTACAATTGACACATCAATTTTTAGCTCTTATGAAAGAAGGAAAAATTGAAAAGGAACAAGAAATAATAATACTTCAATCTTTGTTTAGTCGGGCTGAGACCGGACTGTTAAAAGGGGATTCATCTCCTGCTTTTCCAGAGAGTTTATTATCAATGATTGCAAAAAATTTTACTAAGTAAAAGGACACCCAACCATGCCAATAAAAAAATCTGAACTGTACAGCTCCCTGTGGGCGGGCTGTGACGAACTCCGCGGTAGTATGGATGCAAGCCAGTACAAGGACTATGTGCTGGTCATGTTGTTTATGAAGTATGTGTCCGACAAGGGCGGTGAGCTGGTGGACATCCCTGAAGGGGGAAGCTTTAAGGACATGTCCAAACTCAAGGGCCAGCCTGACATCGGGGATAAGATAAACAAGATCATCGGGGAGCTGGCTAAGGCCAACGACCTGGTGGGTATCATCGATGTGGCAGACTTTAACGATGATGACAAGGTGGGCAAGGGTAAGGAAAAGACTGAACGTCTGTCCAATCTTATCTCTATATTCGAGAAGCCAGAGCTGGACTTTAGCGATAACCGGGCGGAAGGGGATGACATTCTGGGGGATGCCTACGAGTACCTGATGCGGCACTTTGCTACTGAGAGTGGGAAGAGTAAGGGGCAGTTCTACACCCCGGCGGAAGTGTCCCGTATTATGGCTAAGGTCATCGGTATAGGGAAGTCTCAGAGTCAGTCCGAGACCATCTATGACCCTACCTGTGGATCGGGGTCTCTGCTCCTCAAGGCAGCTGATGAAGCCGGTGCAGGTATCACCATCTACGGACAGGAAAACGACAACGCCACCCGGGCGCTGGCTGTGATGAATATGTGGCTGCATGGCAATCCCACCTCCGATATACGTCAGGGCAATACCCTGGCTAATCCCGAGTTTACCAATGACAGCACTGGAGAGTTGAGACAGTTTGACTATGCGGTGGCTAATCCGCCTTTCTCTTATAAGTCCTGGATGAACGGCCTGGACCCGGTGCATGATGTGTATAAACGCTTCGAGGGCTATGACGCTGTACCCCCCAAAAAGAACGGGGACTATGCCTTTCTCCTGCATCTCTTAAAGAGCCTCAAGTCTACCGGTAAAGCCTGTATCGTACTGCCCCTGGGAGTACTGTTCCGGGGAAATGCCGAAGGGGAGATCAGGAAAAAGATCATACAAAAGGGCTATATCAAGGGTATCATCGGACTACCCCCCAATCTGTTCTATGGCACAGGGATCGCGGCCTGTCTGGTGGTGCTGGACAAAGAAGACGCGGGCCAGAGGAAGGATGTCTTTCTCATCGATGCCAGTAAAGGCTTTATCAAAGACGGAAACAAGAACCGACTACGGGAACAGGATATCCACAAGATCGTGGATACCTTTAATAAGCAGCTGGAGATACCCGGCTACTCCCGAATGGTACCGGTGTCCGAGATCGCAGATACCAAGAACGACTACAACCTCAACATCCCCCGCTATATAGACAGCCAGGAGGAAGAGGATATACAGGATATAGAAGCCCATCTCAGAGGCGGAATCCCGGCACGGGATATAGACAGCATGGCCCAATACTGGACTGTCTACCCCGGACTGAAGAATGACCTGTTCTCCACCAGTGCACGGGAGGCTTACTATGACCTGAAATGCAGTAAAGACGAGATCAGGGACAGGATCTTCTCTCATCCTGACTTCCAGGTCTACAGTGAAGAGATGGAAAAGGTGTATCGGCAATGGCAGATCAAGACCCGGGACTATCTCCTGGAACTGCAGGAGGGCCTGCACCCCAAGGGAGTGATACAGGTACTCTCAGAGAGCCTGCTGGCACAATACCAGGGCCGTCAACTCACTGATAAGTACAGTATGTATCAGCACCTCATGGACTACTGGGCGGAAGTGATGCAGGACGATATGTATGAGCTGGCTGCCGATGGCTGGAAGGCCGGGAATGAGGTACGCCGTCTCACTAAGAAAGTAAAAGAAAAAGACAAGGATATCGCCGGGATCGAGGGACTGGAAGGCCGCCTCATCCCCCCTGAACTGATGATAGAAGTGTACCTCAATACTGAAAAAGCCGCCCTGGAAGAACTGGAAGCCAGTCAGGAAAGTCTGAACTCAGAGATGGAAGAGCTCAAGGAGGAACAGGGTGGGGAAGACGGACTGCTGGCCAATGCCCTCAATGATGCAGGCAATATAATCAAAGGCAGTCTGGCCAAAGCACTCAAAGACCTGGGTAAACGGGACGTCGATAATGCGGAAGAATGGGATATGCTCAAGCAATACCAGAAGCTCATGGACCAGGAGTCCGAAGCTAAAGGACAGATCAAGATCCTCAAGGCGGAACTGGAAGAAAAGGTGATCAGGAAGTATCCTACACTCTCCCTGGAAGAGATCAGACAGACCGTGGTGGACCGGAAATGGATGAGGGCCATCGGGGAACGCATACAGGCTGAGATGGACAATATCAGCCACCGCCTGACCCAGCGTATCAAGGAACTGGCAGAACGCTATGAAGAGACCCTGCCTGAACTCACAAAAGAGACAGAAGCTCTGACTCAGAAGGTGGAAGGACATCTGGCTAAGATGGGGTTCACATGGCAGAGTTGAAACAGATACCACAAGGTTACAAGCAGACCGAGGTGGGAGTGATACCGGAGGACTGGAATTCACCAGACTTAATAGAATATATAATATTAGAAAACGGATATTCTTTTAAAAGTGAGTTTTTTAGTAAATCTGGTCCAATTGTATTAACACCAGGTAATTTTAACCTTAAAGGAGGGTTATATTTTCAAAATAGAAATACAATTTATTACTCTGGTATCTACCTTAAGAAATTTGAATTGTTATATGGAGATATGGTAGTAGTAATGACTGATTTGACGCCCACTTGTAATTTGTTAGGTAAACCAGCTTTTATTGATAGACCAGAAATACTACACAATCAACGGATTGGAAAAATTAGAATAGTAAATCCAATTCTGTATGAAAAATTTCTTTATTTCTTTTTTACAAGTGATATTTTTAGTAAAAGAATGAAATCTACGGCAACTGGTTCAACTGTAAGACATACATCAAAAAAAATCATATTACAAACTCAAATCCCACTCCCCCCCACCAAAGCAGAACAGGAAGCCATCGCGGGGGTGCTGTCGGATACCGATGAGCTGATCCGCTCCCTGGAGCGGCTGGTGGACAAGAAGCGGAATGTGAAACAGGGAGCTATGCAGGCTCTGCTCACCGGGAAGAAGCGGCTCCCCGGCTTCGGGGAAGGCAAGGGCACTAAGCAGACCGAGGTGGGAGTGATACCGGAGGATTGGGAGGTATTTCAAATATCAGATTTAACTCCTCCAAATAAAAAATATTCGATAGTAGATGGTCCCTTTGGTTCAAACTTAAAAACCATTCATTATAGGAAATCTGGTATCCCCATTATCACTAGTGGTTATGTAACAGATGGAAAATTTTATGCTAAAAATTACTTATATATAGATCAACAAAAATTTAAAGAAGAAAGAAGAAGTGCTGTTGAAGCTGGTGATATAGTCATGGCTAAGATAGGTGAAAGATGTGGGGCTAGTGCTATATTACCAAAAGATCATGAAATTAGTATTTTATCTGGAAATGCATTGAAAATCTCGATAGATAAAGATAATTTTAATAATGACTTAATTTCCCAAATATTGTGGTCTCATCATAAATCAGGGTTACTGGATAACATACGTTCAACAGGTGCTCAACCAGCAATTTCAATGTCGAGTCTTAAAAAGTATCGAATCCCACTCCCCCCCGCCAAAGCAGAACAGGAAGCTATCGCGGGGTTGCTGTCGGACATGGATGCCGAGATCGAGGGGCTGGAGCAGAGGCTGGTTAAGTACCGGGAGCTCAAGCAGGGTCTGATGCAGGTGCTGCTGACGGGGAAGGTGAGGCTGGTATAGGAGGTACTGTTATGGCATGTTTACATAAGTTTAAAGAGTATCTTAGTCTGGAGAAGCTGGACTTTGAGCCTGCTACACTTATTGTCGGTACATTTAATCCCTCATGGCCGGAGAGCAATCAAGCTCAGTGGTTTTATGGACGGACGGCAAATAATTATTTCTGGGATGTACTGCCACAGGTTTATGGACGGGATTCCCTGATAGACCGTAATCCAGACGACTGGAAGAAATTCTGTAAAGAACAAAAAATAGCGTTGACGGATCTCATCGCTTCTATCCGGGATGCTAACCCTGACAATGAGGACCATATTGCAGTGCTGAAGGATTTCAGTGATTCAGGTATTACATCAAAATTTTCTCAGTTTGAGTTAGTAGATATTCTAGAACTCCTGAAAAACCATCCATCAATCAAAAAAGTATATTTCACACGGAGTAGTTCAGAATTATTTTGGAAGAATTTATGGAAACCTGTGAGAGAGTATATCAATACTAAGGGAATCCTTTTTGCAGAGTTGCTGACTCCCTCAGGAAATGCAAGATTTCAACATGGGAAATATAAAAAAGTAAACCCTGCTGTTAAAGTGTCCCTCCCGGGATATATCCTGATGAGATGGAAGGAAGTGATAAAGTAACAGGAGATGAATATGCAGGTATTAGAACAACAAGGGATGAGATATAAAGTACCCGGAGAACTTTCTGTTTTCCAGGAAAAGATGTATATCCATCTCATTGACTGGAAATGGGAAAACATCACGAGAGACCCAGGTATCTATAAATACAAGGGACAAGAAATAGAATATGATGCGTTATTACCGGCTCAATATTTGGAACAAATGCCCCATATATACCAATCAATCCAGGATGATATCAAGGACCATCAGAAAAAATATTATTTTAAGATTCATAAATTCTTTAATCATATGGCCAGTTCTCAGGCAGCTAATATCAACCTGTTCCTTCCTATCTTACTCAGCCCCAGAGCAAATGAAATCCTGACCAAAATCAAACCCGACTTTCAAGAACTTGCTGTGAATGAACTTTATAAAGGTTTCCGCATAGAATACTGGGATGGCAATTCCAATAAAGAGAAAGGATCGCTAAATGACCATACTGCAGCCGCAGGTACTGATTCGGATATGGCGATTGCATATTATAATACCAGTGGAGACTTGTGTCTTTGGTTGATTGAGCATAAGCTGACAGAAAAAGAATTTACCACCTGTGGAGGATATAAAACAGATAGTAATAAAAAGAAAAATCTCTGCAGTAGTTCATTTAATGATATAATCATAGATAAAAATCTATGCCACTATCACAGGGTCAATCACTTTAAATACTGGGAAATCACAGAAAATTATGATTCCTTCTTTAAAGGTTTCAGTGATTGTTCTTCCTGTCCCTTTAAAGATGGAATGAACCAGTTATGGAGAAATCAGATTCTGGCTTTTTCTGTAGAAGATCAGGGACACTTTAAGGAAGTCAGCTTTTCGGTGGTCAAACATCCGGAGAATACTTCACTGGATAAGACCATGAATGAGTATACGAAGCTGACTGGAAATGACCCGAGATTCACAGTCATCCAATCCAGCGAGATTATTGATGCTGCTCAGTCGGTAGAGGATCAGGAACTGGCTAATTGGGTGGAGTGGTATAGAGAGCTGTATCTGTTTAGGTAGATGCCAAGATGGGAGAAAAAAATATGAGCGGAAGTATTATAGGAGGGTGAGATGATAAATTTTAATGATTTTGGTGAATTAGTTAAACTTATAAATACTTCCCTGGGTCATTTCTGCAATGAATTTGGAGCTATTAGAAAAGATTTAGCTGGTCTTGGGAAAAGCCCGAAAAGAGATATTCTATTTACATATGATTATGATAAAGGAAATCCCTGGGCAATTAATGAAGGAGGGGGAACAGAAATCCAATATCACATATATTTGGATGAAGAAGATTTGCATATAAGATATGGTTTGGGATTTAATACACAGTATGTTCCATTTAAAAACAAAACATCTACAGTGGGTTACATGAAACCATTTATGGATGCATACCTTAACAATGAAAACAGGATAAAAGAAATACTGGATGATTATAGTTTTATAGAAAGTGATATTGAAATGTTAAAAAATCCTCAGCATGATAAATATGTGCTATTTGGTAAATCTCAAAAAGTGACTAAAACAAGTGAAGGTTATTCTATTGAAGATGAATACTTAAATGAGATTATCAATGACTTACAAAAACAGATTGAAGTATACAAGTTGATTTTTGAAGAAAGAAATAAATTTCGGGGTGTGAGTATGAGTTTACAGAAAATTATAGATGTTTTATACCAAAAAGGGCAGATCATATTGCAGGGACCTCCAGGGACAGGGAAGACTTATACAGCTAAAGATATGGCAGAAATGATCTTGTTTTCAGATATTTCTGTAGATAAGATAACTCAGAAAAAAAATCTAGAAGGAACAGAACAGTTCAAATTAATACAGTTTCATCCAGCTTATACTTATGAAGATTTTGTACGAGGCATAGTTGCACAAAGTAAGGATAATTTTATTGAATATACTACTGAAAATAAGGTGATTGCAGAATTTGCAAAAAGAGCAAACGAGAACTATGAAAACCAGAAAAAACCTAAAAAAGAATTTTCAAAAGAAAAATGGGTAGAAGAAAAATTTAATCTATTTGTTGATCATATTAAAGTAGAATTGGAAGAAAATGATATTTATAACTTAACAAGTAAAATTTCTATTGTCAATATAGATCCGGATGCTTTTCGTTATAAAGGCATGGAAGGGTGGACAAAATACGGGCAAAGAATGCTATTTAAAGATATAAAACAGGCATATCTGGATGAAAACAATGAAAGACAAGATATTGTAAAGAACTCAAAGCTATCCGGTCTAGCTAACTGGCATGCCACTTATTATATTAAAGTTCTCAAAGCATTTAAGGAATTTTTAGAAGAAAAAGATCTAGTATATCAGGATGAAGAACTAGAAATAGACAGTTTAAAGTATTATATTCTTATTATTGATGAGATTAATCGTGCAAATCTACCTGCTGTATTGGGCGAACTGATTTATGCTATGGAATACAGGGGAGAGAAAGTAGAAAGTATGTATGCCATTGATTATGATAATAATATTATTATTCCACCCAACTTATTGATAATTGGAACAATGAACACAGCGGATAGAAGTGTAGGACACATTGATTATGCAATCAGAAGAAGATTTGCTTTTATCGATGTACTTCCAAAGATATTAGAAGGAGATTCATTTGAACTTGAACTATTTAAACGTGTCTCAGAGCTATTTATTAAAAACTTTGATGAATACAGGGGTGACAATTCAGTTCAACTAGAGATGTCAGAACATCTATCTGAAGAATTTCGTCCTGAAGATGTGTGGCTAGGTCATAGCTATTTCATTAAAAATGATTTGGATTTTTCACTTAGGAAGAAATATGAGATAATACCAATTTTAAAGGAATATGTGAAAGACGGTATATTAAAACAAAGTGCTGAAACAATCATAAATAGGCTTTAAAACATGATAGTTTTAAGTGAACAATATGGGTATAGAAAGCCTAAAAAATATGAAACAATAGGTGAATACAAAGTTTATTTAGAAAAGAGAGATTTTAACAAGTCTGTATTTCAGAAAGATGAAAACGCATTTTGTTATAATATAATTTATAATAAAGAAGAAGAAGACTATTACTTTGAAACTTCATATTTTGTTGGTGTTGACTGGATTGTTGAAGATAAATTACCCATTTATGTAAAACCTAAACTGGATGATCAAAATACAGAGATTGATTATTTCAAAATGTTGTTTGAAAGTATGCAGGAACCTGAGAATTTTAAACATCTTGATAATCTATGTGTAATCGATTTTGAAAAGCCACCTATAATGATTGAGCAAAAGCAGGATTTT
>CAYRWR010000028.1:0-51191 GCA_964428015.1 uncultured Brevinematales bacterium
TGTGATTATCTTTTTTTAGATGCAATAAATGAAGTTACATATTTATATTATAGTATATTTTAACATTAAAAATATTTTACTGACAATACTGGTTTTGAGGGCTGGTACCCCGGGAGTCAGTGCACAATCCGGCTTTTATGCTTTTTTTAACCCAATTTAGTGAAAGGATTTCTTGATTTTTGAAAGTTTGGGGATAATTAATACCGAATTCAGGCCGCCGTATCCATCCGGACAGACCTTTCTGTTCTCTGGATCGGCGGTCCATTGTCCGTCCACGATAAATTTATATTCATACCGTCCGGGTTTCAATCTCAGATACAGTCCCCAGTTCCCCTGTTCATCTCTGTATAACGGGGTACTGGACGGGTTCCATTCATTCATGGTTCCGGACAGATATACTTTTTGGGCATAACAATCGGAGTACCTGAAAGTAATGATTTTACCCTCTGACTTTACCTGTGAAGAACAGGCATCAACCATAATATGAGAAAGAAAAAATATCTAATAAGCAGATGAGTAAATCGCAACAGTGAATTCCTGGAACACCAGCTATTTAATTTTCATACTATTGACGCGGACACCCTGAATCTGACTCAGAGATTTTTCCAGATCTTCTATCGCTTCCGCTTTATCCACCAGATACAGGATAATAAGACCTTCCTCACTGCACTGAGCCCCGCCGGAATCATGCAGACCAAATCGCGCGTGGATACTGCAGCCGTGCGCGGTCAATTGTTCCTGAACTTTGAGCGCGGCTTCTGAACGTTTATCGATCAAAATAGAAACCACAGATGACTGTGTCATTTTTCCTCCCTGAGATTCGGTTTTTGATATAATAATTTCTAACTTTATGTTGTAGACAATTGCCTGAGATTTAGGTTTCTTTATTTATCCAGACTGATATTATTCTCAGGCTGCATCTCCCGGGGCATTATAATACTGTCTCCGTCTTTGAGACTCTTATGAGAGCGGATTTCCTTAACCGGGGTGAAAGAGTCAATATAACAGTTGGCCCCAATCTTAAAACCGGAAGGTACCACCACATCTTTCCCAATCAAGGTTACCCCGAAATCCAGCTGCTTCAGCGTTTTATTAGGCTGTACACTGGTCTCAGCTCCTATAGACGCCCCGCTTTCAATGTTGGGCAGGCTATTATCTCCGGAAAACTCATCCAGAATAGCATTGACTATGTGGGCTCCTCTGGCGATATGATTACCGGGCAGGATTATGGAATTCCGGATCACAGCTCCCGCGTCCACTTTGGCACCGGAAAAGATAACCGAATCCTGCACATCTCCATCCACTTCCGCGCCTTCCCCGATGATGGTGTTTTTTATACGGGAATGCTTTTGAAAAGTAGCAAAGTTATTCAGAGCCATTTTGCTTTTTACCGGTACATGGCCATTATAAGTATCCAGGAACAGATAGTCGTCCAGCATATCGATATGCTTATGAAAATATTCTTCCAGACTACGCAGAGGCAGAAAGATACCCTGTACTTCCCGGCTGGGCAGAGACTGCTGCTCCACAATCTGGTCGATGGCTAAATGAAAACCTTCTTCCATCCATACTCCGCGGTATCTCCGGATAAACTGATGCCTGTCCATTACCAGTGCCGGGTAAATGTGTCCATCCACAGTCCTGGTCTTGACAGCCTGGACATTCTCCTTACCCAATTTGGCCAGCAAAGGATTCATATCAAACCAGACCGGATAATCCCCATGTATGAGGGAGATCAGCTCTATGGGTGTCTCCTTCATAAAAGATTCAAAGAATTCCATAAACGTAGTCTGCAGATCGATATGGTCAAACACATGAAATTTTATAAAGGGCCAGCCGCTCACCAGATAATTCAGAACAAATTCCTTATCCTGCTCTACAAATACAATGATGTCTTCCACATCTATAGTGGATAGACTGGCTACAGCGTAATCGATGGAACGGAAACGAGGCCCATAAGGTAAAAGAAAATGATCACTGTATTCATCCAGGCTGAGAAAATTATCATATGCCTGCCCAATAATGATGCCCAGTCCCAGATGCCGGGTCTTGGTCCCGAATAAAGCCATTATTTTTCCCCGAAAATTTTTCTAATCCCCGATGTGAAAGGCGGTTTGATCAAACCCTTTTCACATATTATCCCGCTCAAAAGCTCAGCCGGTGTAATGTCAAAGGCAGGATTAAATACAGGAGCCCCGGCCGGAGCCGTATTTATTCCCTGGAAGGATCGCACCTCTTCCGGGTCTCTTTGCTCTATTTGTATGCCAGTACCATCACTTATCAATGTGTCAAAACTGGAGAGCGGTGCCACCGTATAAAACGGTATCCTGTGATAATACGCCAGAACCGCCAGACTATAAGTACCGATCTTATTGGCAAAATCACCATTTGCGGCTATCCGGTCCGCCCCCACCAGCACCACATCCACATCTCCCTGAGCCATCAGCATGGCTGCCATAGAGTCTGTGATCAGCTGATAAGGTACACCTACCTGGCTCAATTCCCAGGCAGTCAATCTGGCACCCTGCAGCAGGGGCCGGGTCTCATCTACCCAGACCCGGGCTATTTTTCCCCGGCGGTGCGCTTCAAAAACTACCGCCAGAGCTGTGCCTCCACCGCCGGTGGCCAGACCCCCGGTATTGCAGTGAGTCAGTACACGGGCACCGTGGGAAATGAGCTCCTGTCCAAAACCTGCCATGGCCTGACTATCCGCCAGGTCTCTGTGGTGCAGGTTCCGGGCATATTCAAATAAACTGCCTAAAATATCTTCTCTGGAATCATCCCGGAGAATCTGTCTGGCCCCATCCAGGGCGTGAAAGAGGTTTACTGCTGTAGGACGGCTGGCAGCCAGGTAATCACATATCTCTATGCCCTTTTTTCTGAGATTAATTTCAGAATCCTCGGCTTGACAGGACCTCAGGCTGACCGCCACGCCATAGGCGGCGCATATTCCAATAGCAGGTGCTCCCCGCACCGCCAGGCTTTTTATGGCCTGGAATACATCTTCTTTTTCTTTCAACACCAGCCGTTTCACCTCAGAAGGCAAAGCCCTCTGATCCAGAATAGTCAGGACGTCCTTTTCCAAACTGATGGTAGGAATCAAAGCAGTTCCGTTAATCTTTCTGATCCTTCTTAAAAAAACGGTGATAAAGTACTACCACAAAAATTACAAATAAACGGAAAAACCTGGGAATATCCCATGGCCGGGTCAGACTACGATAGAGGCCTGTCCAGCCTTTCTTCTGCACCCCAATGGGAGGCATTTTTTCTTTTCCGGAAACCACAGAAAAGGCATTATCTACACCCAGCACCACCGAATCGCTGAAGGAATCCCTGTGACTGCTCAGCCATTTTTCCTGCATATGACCACCGCCCAGACTGGCACAAAACAGCTGCGGAGCGGATTTTCGTATGGCGGTCATCACGTCTTCTTTTTCCTTATCACGGATCCGGCTGTGATAAGCCCCTACCAGTCGTGCATGGGGAAAAGATTTGCGCATACGCTTGGCCGTCTCCAGATTGGCTGGCTGACTGCCTCCATACAGATAATAGGTATATCCCATTTCATCTGCCACTCTCATAAAATCCAGAAAGAGCGTGACCGGCAATATTTGAGTCAAGGTTTCATTTTTCAATATCCTGGCCGCCCAGGCTATGGTAGAAGATCCGCAGAGCACCACGTCGGTATTGCTGATAATGTCCCGGGCTTCCGCGTCAAACAGGCTGTGGAAAAACTTTCGCTCATCAAGCACCATCACCCGGAAATTACCCTTGTCATATAAAGTCTGGATCAGATATTCCTTGAGCTCATCGCGGTTGAGCCGGGATATCTTGATCCCTAAAAATCTCAGAGACAGCGGTATCATTCTACACTCCCCTCCAATTGTCACTCCCTCAGGAGTTTAGAAAATCCTTTCCGGAAAACAGATAACGTTTGATCTTTTTAGTAGATGTCTTGGGGAATTCTTCCACACGGATACGATGCCCCCTGATCTTTTTATAATCCTGCAGGTGTTTATTCACTTCCCTCATATGTCTATCAATATAAGCTGCAATATTTTCCTCGGTGTTGCTGAAACCCTGGAGACTGGCCAGCTGATCAAAATATTCGTAATTAGGGACCACGAACGCGTAGATATTTTCCCCTCTGGAATGTTCACCTTCGGGTACACCAATCACCAGGCTCTCCAGAATACCATCATCAGAATTGATATATTCTTCAATTTCTTCGGGATAGACATTTTTACCCCCGGGGGTGACTATGATATTTTTACTCCGCCCGGTAATATGGAGATAACCTTCCTCATCCAGCATGCCTATATCTCCGGTATGCAGCCAGCCTTCTTTATCCAGCATGGCACGGGTCTCCGCTGGGTTTTTATAATACCCCTGCATGATATTGGGACCGGATATATATATTTCACCATTGCCTAGTGAGTCAGGATTATTGATTTTAACTTTAACTTCGGGAATGAGCAGGCCCACCGATTCATTTTTTACCTTTTTATTCATGCGGTTAGTGGATACTACCGGACTGGTTTCTGTGAGTCCGTAGCCGTTGAGCAGGTTCAGCCCCAGGGTCTGGTAGCCCCGGCTGACTTTTTGATTTAAGGGAGCTGCACCGGATACCATAAATTTAATATTATTCAGGTTGGCTTTTTTTCTGATAAAGCCGAAAACCGCTTTACCGACTTTATTGTCTTTTCCATTCAGTAATTCTACCAGATGATACAGTCCCATGATGATCTGTTTGACCGGAAAGGCCATGTTACGTATCTTTCTGATGATACCGTCATAGAGTTTTTCAAACAACAAGGGAACACCTACCATCAGAGTGACATTAGTCTCGGCGATGTTAGCCAGCATGCGGTTGGGCTTCATACTTTCCGCGTAGGTGATGCTGACTCCCTTGACCATGAGGGCCAATTCTATACTGAATTCAAAAGTATGGTGCAGCGGCAATAAACTTAACAGAGTATCCCTTTCATCAAAAGGCAGGGACAAAGGTATGGCCCTCACCTGATGGGCAAAATTTGCATGCGACAGCATTACCCCTTTAGGCTTTCCGGTAGTTCCTGAAGTATAGATAAGGCTGGCGGTATCCTCAGGCTCCACTTTGGCTTCTTTAAACTCCAGACCGGCACCCTCCCTCAGGACATCAGAAAAGGCTTTTACTTTTTTATTCTTGAGCAGAGCCGGAGTAGGATCAAATACAATAAATTCAGAGATGTGATTCATGGTCTCAGGTTCTGACTGGATGGTCTCATACATGGCCCGGGACAGGAACAAAATCTTTACACCACAATCCAGCACCAGGTTCTTCACTTCCCTGTCGCTGAGACGGGCATCCAGAGGCACCGCCCAGATCCCATTCTGCACAATACCCAGATAAGACATAAACCATTCCGGCCTATTCTCTGAGGTCACGGCCGCCATCCCACCTTTTTTCAGGTGCTTTTTTTTATCCAGATAGGCAGCGATACAGCGGGAGTTCTTCTGCAGATCTAAATAACTGTAACGGGTGTAATCTTCATCGCCCAGTTTGATCTGTCCGAAGACTTTATCCCCATAACTACCCAGATGGCGGACAAAATCCTGCAAGGTGTTAATTTGCATCAGTCTCTCCCATTGTGGAATACCATATTATATAACAGATTACGTAAAGGTCAATATTACAATGCTTCAGCCGGCAGGAAGGTTATTTAGGGGTTTGATTTTTCTTAAAGTCCCCGCTGACCGGTACCATACGCAGGACAGGGATATCCAGAGTAGGATGAGGGGTGATAGTCTGCAGAAATACCAACAAACAGCCCTGATAGACCCAGACCTGATGGATACTATAGGCATAGGGTGATTTTCGGGAAGCAGGCAGATACTTATCCTGCTGAAGATATTTGGTATTGACGCCCCGGCTAAGACGCAGGCTGAAGATGCGGGGTGCGTGAGGACCATCCTGCGCCGAGTCTGCCGGCTTTTCCTGCAGTACCAGTTTATAGATCCTGTCCTGCTGTCCCGGAGCGCTCAGGGTAAAAGTTACCTGCTTGCGGCACTGGTCTTCCAGATGAAGGGGGTTCTGCTGGTTTAGATCGTATTGAAACACCTTTTCTCCGGTATTACCCTTCTCGATATTATATTGGGCCAGCAGATTGTTAATTTCACCCTGCAGCTCCTGCCAGGCTAATTTTGGCCCCATGTCGAATTGTTCGGGGGAGGAATCGATAGTGGATTTCATGATGGTACGCACCGGTATCTTCACCCGGAGATGCGTGCCCGCGTACTGATTGGAGGATGTCTCCATGACCCGGCATTCCAGCTCGTAGTTCCGGTCGGGATCATAATCCTCCCAGGCATAGGCGCAATAGCGTCCGTCAGGAGAAAATCCCAGCAGGGTGGTTTTGGCAGACAATCCCGACCAGCTCAGCACAATGAGCAGGCTCAACAGGACGGCTCTCACGGCCTATCCTGCAGACTGCCGGTGACGATCAGGGTGCGGGCCATGTAGTCGTTAGGCCCCTGCATAGCGGGTATGACGCTGTCGATAAGTACGGCAATTTTATCACGGTAGAGATATACTTCACGGATGGTATATGCCCGGGGGCTAAGTCTGGACTGGTACAGCCTTTTATCCTCCTGCAGGATATGAGACTGTCCGCCTTCGCTCCAGGTTAGAGTAAAGATCTTTTCGTTGTCAATGGTATCCGGCGCCGGTCTCTCGGTCAGATCCACCGAAATCACTTCAGACTGTTTCCCATTGATTAGGGTAAATTCAGCGTTATGTAAGAGATATGGCTGCATATCCTCCAGGTGATCACTGATATAAAAATCCCCCCGGAAAATGGGAGTATATTCCTTCCAGGTTGCTATATCGTAACTGCGCATCAAAGCCTGAAACTGTATGGGCTTTTTTTCCCCCGCGATGAGGGGCGCCATATCATATTCCGTGGAAGAACCTTCGACGCTGCGGGACTGGGCTTCCTGCTGTGTGACAATGATGACCAGAGGGGTACCCACGTAGTCGTTTTTGTCTACTTCCACTACCCGCACCACCGACTGGTAGAAGACATCTTCGGAGACGTGGAAATTGTTCTGGGCAAAGGCGCAGTAATGTCCGTCCGTAGAAAACCCCAGGAAGGTATAATCAGCCCGGAGCAGTAGGGGCTTTGTCAGTATTAATAAAAGTGTCAGGATCAGATTTCTCATCACGGCACCTCAATGGAAAATTGGATTTTATATACTATATACCTGATATCTGGAAAATTAAATTGTTTTTTTCCAAAAAAACAGGTCGGCTCTACACGGACGAATCGATATGCCTGCGCAGTGCCTGGTCAATCCGGCGCAGCCTGTCTTCAGCATCCCAGGCCCAGTCACTATGGGGATATTCCCGCAGCAGTTCCGAGAAGCACTGCCGTGCTGCCAGGAGACACTTCCGCTTGTCCTCCGGTGTGATGAGCTCCCGTTCCGAGAACATCTTAAAAAAAGTATCAAAGTACTTTTGATAAAAGACCACGCCTTTCTGGTACAGGATAGTATCATCGGATTCTTTAAACTTTTCTGCTTGTTCCAGTGGGGAAGCGTCAGGCTGAGGATGGGACAGGAGATATTGATAGGCTTCGGTCAGCTCCGCCATGATCCGGGTCTGTGTCAGTTTAGCTTCAGGACTGGAAAATTTATCCGGATGGTTTTGATGAGCCAGGGCCCGGTAGGCTGACTTCACTGCCTCAGGTGCCGCTCCCGGTGAGAGCCCCAGACGCCGCAGGTAATTATTCTTCACTGTCTGTCTCGCCATTTATTCTATAAGCCTGAATCCCAGCCGAGTGTACAGAAAATGCGCCGCCCGGTTCCCAGGCAGGATATTGACCTCGACACACCGGAACCCTTTGTTGAGAAGATAATTCACTGCGTACATGGTAAGACGTCTGCCGTAACCCTGACGCTGAAACTTTCTGGCAATAGCCAGGGACTGTATATAATTCCGAATCAAAAGAATACTGCCGATAAGCTCACTGCCTTCAATAAGGAAAAAAAAGCTGGTATAATGTTCCTCAAAAAAACGCCTGATTTCAGCCAATTCCTGTTCTGAACTCTGATCCAGACGATAGGGCTGGATATCATTGAGGCGGCGCAGTTCAAAAAAGACATCCGACTCCAGGGCAATTTCCTGTTCAAAAAAATCAGACTGATAACATACCGGCTCTATGTCTGCCATAGAGAACGGTTCACCTTCATAAATATAGCGGTTTTCTGTCATATTTGCCTCTGCGTTAATTGTATACCCGGGTGGTGTAGGGGTCAAGGATTAAAGGAAAAATGAAGCTTTCTTTTTTTTTGATCGAAAAATGGTTAATATCCGCCCGGGATAAGGTTGAGTCCATGCAAAATAAACTCTTCCGGTGAGGTGAGCGTCCTGAGGGCCGCCGCTCCATTCCCCAGTTTCGATGCGGGGGGCGGCGGTAGGGGGCGCTACCGCCTGAAAACTCAGGGGTATGGTGGGACCGGGAGAGATTGAGTGGACCGCACAACTGGTCCTGATATGCCGTTGTCTTCAGGACCGTCCCCCACCGAAAAGCTGAATACTTCGGACCAGGGATACTGTTTTAGCTTCAGCCTTCCACTACTTTTATTTAATAGATAAAAGGGATGAGTTTTTTAGTCTTCCGGGCAAATTCCGGGAAGTCAGCCGGGTATTTAGTAGCCAGATGGCGATCCAGCAGAGGGATATTGTAAAAAGCAAAAAAGCAGAATAAAAATACCGGTATCGACGCGGAAAAAATATTGCGGGTCAGGATAGCATAGCCGGTCACCCACAGGATATCACCGAAATAGTTGATATGCATAGCCCATCGGAACAACCCCCGGGTAAAGAGCTTACCCTGATTTTCCGGCTTTTTTTTCCAGAAATGCCGCTGGAGCTCGGAAAAGGTATTGATAAATGACCCCCCGGCAAAAACCCCCACCCCTATCCAGTCTATACCATCCAGTACCCGGCTGGTAGGATTGACAAACAGTGCGAAGCCGATAAAGTACAGCGCGAACGCGAAGGGAACACTGAGACTTTCCTCCCAGGGAATCCTGCGCCGCAGCAGGAACACCATCATAAATGTCATACGCACAAAAACCACTCCCGAGAAAATAAACAGAATCAGCCGGCGCGCATAGTTTTGCGGATTCAATTCCATCAGGTTTTTTCCTATCCAGGGAACCGCCCCGCTGCGGAATAAAATCATATAAGCCAGGACCAGCAGAATTAATTCCAAAACAATGATCACAGTCTTTTGGGGGATACTGCGGCTTTTTTCACTATACATATCCATTCAGCCTCTCCTTACCGGAGTCACATCTGCAAACAGGAATCAATTTTCCCTGGCGGTGTCACTCTGTTTTTATTTTGATAACTCCGAACCGGTCTGCCGGACCGAGGCCCTCAGCACGAAAAAGGCAGCAACCACCGCCAGAACTCCCCATAATATCCCCCAGAACACCGCAGGGAGGAGCAGCAGCCGCGACATTTCCCAGGCATCGGAATGTTCCACCGTCCGGCTGATCAGATCATCCTTGATGTCGATGACGGCATACAGGACACTGGTCAATCCGATCACTTTAAGGACAAAATCATTGACGGCTGCCGGGGCGAATTTTCCCAGGGCAATCATTCCGCCGCCGAACAGGATACCGAATATCATGCCGAACCACCCCCGGATAAACAGAGCCGTGAGCAGGAGCAGGATCACGCCTATCACATACGATATCAGCTTATCATTTTTCAAGCGGGAGGCCAGGAGTACTACCAGGCCGCCCCACAGCATGCTGCCCAGGTAACCCGCGCTGACCACCAGGATACGCCAGCCTCCCGCTGTGGTGGCTACTCCGCCCATTTCCGGGGATATCTCCAGTCTGAGAAATCTGCCCCCGGTGAGGATGGCGGCCAGGCCGTGACTTATCTCATGGAGCAGGACCGTGAACAGCTTCAGAGGGTACAGCAGGATAAAATTCCAGAAAAGAATGATGAGTGCCAGGATGCCCAGCAGCAGAAACAGGGTCTTAACATCATATTTCTGAACAGAACTGCTCATTCCGCCTCCTGAAAAGTAAATTTTTTAAAAATATTTTATACAGTATATCACTAAGTCGAAAAAAGTCTAACTACGGACAGGAATTGGATTTAGCACACCTTTTCGATAAATTTTTAGTGTATTTCAAATATTATTTATTGTTTTACAATATATTTTACTTGACATTCGGAAAACAGCGTGATATAGTTGTGTATCAAGGAGGCCAATTATGAAATATTTCGGAAACAAATCCCTTTCGTCCTTTATGCTGGGACTGATGAGAGTATCCTGGGTACTGGTGTTAGTAGGTTCTGTCGCGGGAGTATTTTTTATGAGTGTAATGCTGTTCAGCCCGGGGACGGAGGACTCTGCCGGATCCTGGATAGCCCAGCTCCATCATATGATGGTCAGTCAGATGAAAGATGAAAAAGACTGGGAAATAATACGCGATCTGCCGGCATGGGTAAAGCTCCTGTTTCTGCCCTATTTCGGCGCGGTCGTGGTTTTAGTCCTGGAAATCATCCGGAAGTCCCAGATGCTGTTTGATAACTTTGTCAGGGATACCGTCTTTAATCAGGAAAATGTCCAGCTTCTGAGCAGGATAGGCAGATTCCTTATCATCCTATCCATCATGACCTTCAATTTTTCTTCCCTCCTGGTGGGTTTGATCCTGCTCCTGGTTAATCAGATCCTCAAGAACGGCACTTCCCTGCAGGAAGAAATCGACCTGACGGTATAGGGGGTATAGTATGGCAATAATTTTTCGACTGGACAGGGTCATGGCGGACCGCAAGATCTCCCTGGGAGACCTGGCCCAGCGGATCGAGCTTACCAATTCCAACCTGTCCATACTCAAGACCGGCAAAGCCAAGGCCATCCGCATAGCTACTCTGGAGGCCATCTGCCGGGAGTTGAACTGCCAGCCCGGCGACCTGCTGGAATACCAGCCGGATGAACAGTAACCAGGAGTCATTATCATGAAAGGAATGATTTACAGAAAATACGGAACCCCCGACGTACTGGAAATGGCCGAACTGGAAAAACCCGTCCCCCGGGACGGCGAAGTCCTGATTGAAATAAAAGCGGCATCTCTCAACTCCTTTGACCTTCATTTATTAAAAGCCGACCCCTGGCTGGTGCGTATGACCCAGGGATTTTTCAAACCCAGAAATCCCCGACTGGGGGCGGATATAGCCGGAGTGGTGCTCTCGGCTGGGAAAGATGTGACCCTGTTTAAACCGGGCGATGCCATCTACGCCGATATATCCGGCTGCGGCTGCGGCGGTTTCGGGGAATACGTATGCGCGGATGAAAAAATATTATCGCTAAAACCGGCCAATTTAAGCTTTGAAGAAGCAGCCGGGGTACCTATGGCTGCCGTGACCGCACTCCAGGGACTGCGCGATGTCTGTCACATCCAACCGGGTCAGAAGGTCCTGATTCAGGGCGCTTCAGGCGGCGTGGGGAGTTTCGCGGTACAGATCGCTAAATACTATGGCGCGAAAGTCACGGCGGTATGCAGCACCGCCAAGGTGGACAGGGTACGCGCCCTCGGTGCAGACCATGTCATTGACTATACCCGGGTTGATTTTACGGCGCAGAGTGAAAAATACGACGCTATCCTGGGGGTCAACGGCTACCATACCCTGACTGAGTACAAACGGGCCCTGGTCCCCGGCGGCATCTACGCTATGACGGGCGGCACTACCGCTCAGATCTTCCAGGCGATGTTCCGGGGCCCGTGGGTATCCCTGTTTAGTGATAAAAAGATCAAAATGGTCATGGCCCACCCCCAAAAAGAGGACCTGGATTGGCTAAGGGGTCTTTTGGAGCAGGGTAAAATCAAGGTGCCTATTGATAAAAAATACCCTCTGCACCAACTGGCTGAAGCCTGCCGTTATCTGGACCAGGGACATGTCGGGGGAAAAGTCATTATTACTATTTGAGCCAGACATAAAAATATTTCCGGAATTTGAAACAAACCGAGAGTAAAATAGTTTATTATAGTACGGAATAATAGCGGAGCGGGAAGTGGAAGACAAAGACAAAAAGTACATAGACCTGATGAACAAAAGTATAAACCAACTGGTCAAAGACGCGCTGCGTACCTCTAAAAAGCTGCCTTTTTTACTCCAGATAGGAAAGATTCTGCGTCATCAGAGGCGGGCTGCACGGCTGCGTCATAAAAGGGAGAACCAGGGCCTGCACGTCCCTCCCTTTATGATCTTCAGTATCACCCGGCGCTGCAATCTCAGGTGCGCGGGATGTTATGCCCTGAACCGGGAAGACAGTAGCAGAGCCGAGCTCACCCCGGCGAGAATTTCTTCTATACTACAGGAATCCCGTCAGCTGGGCATTTCCATCGCAATCATCGCAGGAGGAGAGCCCTTTACCCGCCCCGAACTGCTGGACATTACTGCTCGCTACCCCGGCATCCTCTTCCCCATTTTCACCAATGGTCTGCTGCTGGATCCCGCTACCATCTCCCGACTCAGGCAGCAGAAAAATCTCATCCCCATACTGAGCCTGGAGGGTGACCTCAGTCACACCGACACCCGCCGGGGGCAGGGAGTACATGACAGCGTCAACCAGACAGCAGAAAACCTCAGAAAAAACGATATCTTTTTCGGTATTTCCCTGACGGTTACCAGCGCTAACTTTTCTCTCCTGAGCAGCCGGGATTATGTGGAAGGCCTCCTCCGTTTAGGGGCGCGGGTGCTGTTTTATGTGGAATACGTACCGGTCAGTGCCGGTAGTGAAGGTCTGGTGGTTTCTGATGACCAGCGCCGCCAGCTGGAAATCATCCTGGATGACTATAGAGGGCAGTATCCATCCCTGTTTATCGCTTTTCCCGGTGATGAGAGCCGTTTCGGGGGCTGTCTGTCCTCGGGACGCGGATTTATCCATATCAGCCCGGAGGGGGATGTAGAGCCCTGCCCCTTTGCCCCCTATTCCGATACCAATCTGCAGGATGTATCCCTGGAGCAGGCTTTACGGTCAGAATTGCTGGCGGAGATACGAAGCCACCCGGAAGAGCTCCGGGAAACAGAAAGCGGCTGCGCCCTGTGGAACAGACGGGACTGGGTACGCAGTCTGCAGAAATAGTCCGGTCAATCCCGGGGGGACGGATACAGAGTCTCCACTATCACATTAACACTCTGTTCATGGTCATCATGTACCCAGATCTCCCCATCCTGGATGGAAAACAGCAGACTCATGGTCTTATCCGCCAACTCTGCCAGGGATTTAACCGATTCCGGGGCTACCAGCATCACGCTGAGATTTTTCACCCTTTTCATTTTCTCCGCTAAGGGCTCCCACCACTGCCGGGGGTTTTTATTGTAGGCATAGAGGATGACCTGCTCGGATTTACCCGCCGCTTTGAGTATGAGTCTCTCTTCCGGCTGGCCCACGTCGATCCACAGCCGTACCGCGCCGGTCAGGTCCTTTTCCCACACATCGGCTTCATCATTATCAGTGAGGCCATTACCAAATTTCAGAGCTTCTGAGGCATGCAGAGCGAAGGCCAGCAGACGCACCATCAGCCGTTCCGCGGTCTCCGAGGGGTGACAGGCGATGGTCAGCTTATGCTCGGCATAGTAGTTGGTATCCATATTATTGACCTGCATATCGATCTTATAGATGGTGGAATTTGCAGCCATGACACGCTCCCTGGTGTATTTGTGAACATTATTAATCTTGAGTGACTATTTATTCTTTCAGCTCATCAATCTGCCAGTCGATGGGTGTTTTACCGATGCTTTTCAGAAATGCATTGGCCCGCGAAAAAGGCCGGCTGCCGAAAAAACCCCGGCTGGCCGACAGGGGGCTGGGGTGTACGGACTTGATGATGAAGTGCTGTTTATTAGTGATCAGCTGTTCCTTGGAGATGGCAAAATTGCCCCACAGGATGAATACCACGGGGTCCGGCCGGTCGTTGAGCAGCTGGATGACCCGGTCAGTGAAGATATGCCAGCCGATCTTACTGTGCGACATGGCCTGGGAGGCGCGTACCGTGAGGGAGGCATTGAGGAGCAGTACACCCTGGCGGGCCCATTTGGTAAGATGGCCATGGCTGGGTATAGTACAACCCAGGTCAGCATGCAGCTCCTTGTAGATATTGACCAGGGAGGGAGGTATTGCCACTCCCGGCTGTACCGAAAAGCACAGGCCATGGGCCTGCCCCGGGCCATGGTAGGGGTCCTGCCCCAGGATCACCACTTTGACATCCCGGTAAGCGGTGAAGTGCAGAGCATTGAAAATATCATGCATATTGGGATAGACGGTGTTCCGGTTGTACTCATCTATGAGATAGGCGCGCATCTTGCGGTAATACTCTTTTTCAAACTCATCGGAGAGCAGTTCCTGCCAGTCGTTTTCAAAGATCTTTTTCATCCGGGGGAATTCCTTTACATAAAAAAACCAGCCTGTAATTTTACAGGCTGGCCATACTTTAAGGTAAAACCGGCTTTTTGTCTAACATCTTTTCTACTCGGTGCGTACCGCCCACAGCAGATTCGTTATGGTCTTGGTAGAGCCGGAGATCCCGCCCAGAGATAAATTCATGGCCAGGGCGCTGGGGGTATTGACCGCGTGAGTGGTGGAGCTCCAGTAATAGTCCCCCTGGATCCCGCTGAAATGGCAATTATCATTCAGCCAGGTAAAAGTGTTGCTGACCCCGTAATTAAACAGGCTCTGCAGTTCGTTGATATTTGGCATCCTCCAGTCGCTGAAACCAGCCAGGGTATTGGTAGCGATAATGTCCAGGGCATTTGTCCAGTTTTCTCTTACAGTAGAGGGGGATTGCTGCCACATCAGGCCGGTCAATTTGTCCGACACCGTACCGTTGCCATTATCCACAAAACGGGTCAGGGGCCAGGCTACGCCTTTTTGGTAGGCGCCGTCATCCCCGGAGGTACTGGGATTGACCTGCCCCGTCTTCTGGATCAGGGTACTGTCCCCCCGCACAATGAGAGTCAGATATGTAGCAGTAGTCTTGGGAGCGCCGCCAGAGACGCCGTTCAGACGCACCCAGCCCGCCGATGCGGTATCATAGGCCAGAGTAGTCGATGTCCAGTAAAAATCAAACACCACTCCCGAAAAACCCTCCGTATTCATCCAGTTGTTGAAGTAATCCTTGTCACGGTTGATAAGGGAGCTGAGTTCATTTATATTAGGCAATCTCCAGTCGTCGTATCCGGCCAGGGTATTGGTATTGGCATAAGTGACGGCTCCGGGCCAGTCTTTGCCTACCCCGTCCGGTGTCCTCTGCCACATGAGCCCGGTAAGATTATCGCTCACAGTGCCGTCACCGTTATTGGTAAAGCGGGGGGAGGGCCAGGCCCTGCCGTAGCGCAGGTCTCCGTCGTCTCCTGGCGCATAGGAGATGGTCTGACCGGTCTGGAGGATAAAGGGGGTCCTGGTGACGGTGGGGGGAGCCACCGGCTCTCCGCAGGAGGATAAGAGGCAGCACAGCAGAGCTGCCGCGGCGAATGATTTCATGGAATGCTCCTTTTTCAGGTTTCTTTTTATTTTTCACTTGATGGTAGTGTACTTCCTTTACGGTTTTTTTTCAAACCGGGGGAGGGTTTTATTATTGTCCCCTGGCAGGGGAGCTGTGTCCATTAAATGAACGTTTTTCGCTCCGCGGGGTGTAAACCATGCTCCTGGCCGGGGAGGACGCTATCCGTTGGCCGAACGGAGTCAGGAGCCTTTTTTTTTAAAAACATAGTTGTCATCCTGAACGGAGTGAAGGATCTCCTTGAAATCTTTATACCCCTTGTCGGGGAAGACTTTTTCCGTTGACCGAACGGAGTCGGGGCTAGTTAGTCAAAAGTCTGAAAGTCTAAAGTCAAAAGTCCAATCTTAATAAAACACTTCTTTCGACTTTCCGACTTTTGACTTTTGACTAACCCTGGCAGCGGCATCAGTGGGCGTACAGGAGACTATGTGGGTGGCATGTCTTTTCTGTAAATGTTCAGGGCTCGGTCTTATAACAAATGGCCTCTGTACTGACATGTACCTTCTTTTTTTAAATTTTCTTTGTGCCTTTGCGAGACCTTTTCCTGAGCCACCAGTCTTAACAACTCCCAGTTACTTTTTTGACCCATCAGCCCTTCTCCGCTACAATAACGGAAATAACCACCGGACTTCTCGGTACAATTTTCTCCTGCGTCGAAAATCACACTTCGGCAAGCTCAGTACACCGCTCGAAGTCCAATCGTAAAGGTTGGACATGAGCTTTAGAGGAGACAGTGGTGTTGTGTCCAGATGTTGATTACACAATGGGTGAAGTCAGACAAAGAGTCTAACAACGATAGGTCCGCCTATGTCCCGTGTCCCACTAAAAAGATTGGTGGTCGAGTGATTTTCCGCGCAAGCGCGGAAAATTGTACCGAGACCCCACGGTACGGCCAACACGCCGCTACAATAATAAAAAACAGAGTCTCACTTAAGACTCTCGCTATAAAAAAACACAGCCCCCGAGTGGTCCACACAGAGGATCGCATCGAGGGGGAGAACGGAGTACATACATGAAAACCACCCTGTCCACGACTTACTCTTTTAGAAAAACAATGGTTTTATACATTATTTATAGAGGTGCAAATTTATGAATAAGATTAATTTTCCCACATTTTTGCTATTTTTGACAATCTCCACTTTAATATTTTCCTGCTCTACACAAACGAATTCTATAAGAAATGAAATTAAGGAATTAGAAACTACTGAACCCTATTACACTTCCTTAAACCCTACAAATAAATTTATTTCGATAAAGTATTTCCGACAGGAAGTTAATAGGAACAATTTTCTTTATTTAAGCTTTGATCAAAGCAAAGATGAAAAAATAACTGCCTGGTTAAAAGAGGCATTCACGAATAGAATGGTTAATATTAACGTCTATCAAAAAGACCCGAATGGACCGAATATCAGATTTTACATGTACCATTTTGGATTAAAAAATTTAATCTCTGTAACAGAAGCAAATGGAGAAGAGGTCCATTATAAAGCCAATACAAAAGCAGATATTTTGGATAAATTTGAATCAATAAATCCGGATTTTAAGGAAGAAATAGAAAATAAAGATTATACTCAGTATATAAATTCTTTCAATAAACTTTCTCATAACGGGCAATTTTATCTAAATGTGAATTCTGTAAATTTTCTACCGGCGGATCCGGATTATATTGGCGGTTTTACCCCGATTAATACATTAACACTATATGATTTAACAGGAAATAAAATATGGAGCAAGGAATTTGACTTTCATTTAGAAGTAAAAAGTATTGCGAACGATGGGAAACATGTCGTGATGGAAGAAATAATTCCATATGATGGAAGAAACACTATTCTGTTGAATCAAAAAGGAAATGAGATCTTTAATAGTGTCGATTTTACGAATAGTGGTATTTCTGGACATGGATTTGATGGTTCAGGAAATTACTATTTATATTATGAGTCATTACGAAAAGAAATTACAAATCAAAGCCATATTTATAATCGTAGGTATGCAATTCTGAATTTAACATCGTTAATGACTAAATATTACTACTGTATGGATAGAAAAAATACAAGTTATTTCTCTCATGTTTATTTATTAGAGAGTGACCAAATAAAAATTGAACTCTTTAAAAATGATAAAGAATTTAAAAATTATTATTTCAAAATTACAGATTTTCCCACTTTTGAGCATGAATTAAAGGATGTAAAATGAAAAACACATATATTTTTATTATAGTAGATAACGTATAATATTTTGCGCACTTTTAAAAAAGGATAAAAAAATAGTCCTCAATCTGACGATAAAAAGTTACCACACTATTTAGTCAGAGGAGGACTATATGGATACAGATAAGATTATCGATATTAATGAGGAAAAAATCAAGGATCACTTAGGAAAATTTGTAAGGGAGACCGTGGAAGAAAGGTAGTGTCAAATATCTTTCGCACTTTTAGTTTGTCCTCCATCTGACAGACTGTTATCCGGCCAGTTCGGTTTCCCGATGTCTTTCTCCTCTTGCCAATCCTGTGAACCTTTAATACCCACCCTCCCCTCTTCCGTGTCCTCAGTGCCTCTGTGGTACCCCCACCCCTGCGCCCTCCGCGGTGATCCCCATCCCCGGATAAATCAAAAACCCTGCCAGGATATCTCCTTTTACAGAAAGAACTACAGCTATAACTTTATCTGGTTTTTTCCCTCATTTCGCTAATCCATTTCCTAAAAATTCCGATTTCTATACAGACAGGATGTTAATCTTTACCAAGGAGGGTAAAATGGACACAAATTTGACGAAATTACTGGATGCTTTCAGAAAGGTGCTCGCTGACGCGGACCATTCCATCCAGCAGCTCTTAAAGCTGGAAGAAAAGAAATATGACGCTCTGAAGCAGGTCAGTGTCAAGGAACTCATGAGCATCAATTCAGTAGAAGAAGAAATCGTCCAACTGGTGGACGCTTTAGAAAAAAAGCGGCAGGATATCCTGGTGCAATTGTCCGATGTACTGCATGTCAGACCCGGCATCCAGCTCCAGGAGCTTATCATGTACCTGCCCGACCGCTACCAGGGTGAGTTTCAGGTACTGCGCGATTCCATCCGGCACAAGACCGACCGACTGGACATCACTATGCGGGAAAACGCGGCACTGATCCAGACCAATCTGGATATCATGAACTTCACCATGAATTTCGCTACCCGCGCTGCTCAGCAGGAAACCTACAACTACAGAGACAAGAAAGAAAGTAAAGAGAACGTGAATATTATAAACCAGATAGCCTGACCGGCTATTGAGGAGTACGCGATGTTTTCCACATTTCATGGCATAGAGATAGGCAAAAAAGGACTGCAGACCAACAATGTCGGCATGGATACCGTAGGCCATAACCTCAGCAATGTCGAGACCGAAGGCTTCAGCCGTCAGAAAGTCACGCTCCAGTCCTTTGAACCCCTGTACGCGCCCTCTGCCAACCGTGTGGAAATGTCGGGTCAGGTCGGTACCGGGGTAGAGGTCCAGGACATCCAGCGGGTGCGCAACCAGGCCATCGACGACCGTATCAATTATGAAAAAGGCGGACTGGGCTACTGGGGGATGAAGAAAGAATTTCTCCACCAGGTGGAAATGGTTCTCAATGAACCGGGCAAGCCCAATCTGCGCACCGTGATGGACGAATACTGGAGCGCCTGGAAAAACGTAGCCGACAACCCCAATGACCAGGCCAGCCGGGCAGAGCTGATACAGCGCGCCCTGGCCGTGACCGATACTTTCAAGCACAATTTCGGATCCCTCAGCGACCTGCGCAACAACGCGGAACAGCTGGTAGGCCAGCGCGTCAATGAGATCAACAATATGGCGGAAGAGATCCGCGGACTCAATGTCCAGATCGTAAAGTCGGAAGCCATGGGCGACTTTCCCAACGATATGTATGACAAGCGCGACCTCCTGGTGGATAAGCTGGCCAAGATCGTGGACATCAAAGTGGAGCGCAATAACAAGCACGAAGTGATCATCTACGTGGGAGCGGAGAATCTGGTGCAGGGCGAGCATGTCAACAAAGTGCACGCCGTGGGCAATCCCGATAATGACGGCTTTTCTGATGTCCTGTGGGCTGACGGCCGCAAAGTAAAACTGGGCGGCGGTGAACTGGCCGGGCTGATCGATGTCCGGGATATCGATATCAGGGACGCCATCAACCAGCTGGACAGCCTGGCCGTCAATATGACCGACGCCACCAACGAAGTACACCGCGACGGCTTCGGGCTCAATCTGTCTACCGACCAGAACTTTTTCAAATCCATGCCTCTGTCCCCTGCCGCCAATGGCGACTATGATTTCACCAATGACGGCATAGTGGACGGCACCGCCCTGTTCAAGGTCAGCGGTACTGAAAGCGTGGACCTCAAGTCTATAGTAGGCAGTGGCGGACTCTTGAATTTCGGCCCCAGTAAAGTGGGCGGGCCCAATATCACAGTGGAATACCAGCCCACCGACACCATAGAAGATGTGATGAAGCGCATCAACCAGAGCGACGCCGGTGTGGTAACCTATATCAACCACAAGGGTCAGTTCAGCCTCAAGGCTAAATTCCCCACCGATAACCGTCAGCCTCCCTTCGTGATGCGTCACGTGGAAGACTCCGGCAATTTTCTGGTGGGCATCACCGGCATCCTCAATCAGAACGGTGCCGCCGGGGCTTTTGATTATCAAAATGTCAATGACATCACCAAATTCAGCGTGCCTGAATTCAACATCAGCTTTACCCCCGAAAAGCACGCCGCCGGCTGGATCAATGTGGACGAAGCCATCCTGGCCAATCCCGACAATATCGCCGTAGCCGGCGGGATAGATACCAGCGGAGACGGCAATCCCAACCAGGTCAACGGCCTCATGGACAACCGCAACGCCCTGGCTATTTCCGAAATACGCCACCGTCTCATCATGGTGGAGAGTGAGTCCACCCTGGGCGACTACTTCAAAAAGATGGTGGGTGATATGGGTACCCGCAGTGAGACCGCGCAGGTCAACCTGGGAAAAAATAAAACCGTAGTAGACAGCCTGGAAAATCTGCGTAAGGAAATCAGCGGTGTCAATGTGGACGAAGAGCTCACCAAGATGATCACCTTTCAGCACGGCTATAATGCCTCGGCCCGCCTGGTATCTACCATGGACCGAATGCTGGAAACACTGATGCGGATGGGCGCGTAAGCGCTCCGGATTCAAGGAGGAATTAACATGATTGGAAGAGTATCACAACAGTCGATGATAAGCCAGTTCACCCAGAACGCCCAGACCCGGGAGGATGAACTGCAGAAGGTCCAGAATCAGCTGTCCAGCGGCAACCGCATCCAGCTGCCCAGCCAGGACCCGGTAGCCACCATAAACTTTATGGATTATGACAGCCGGCTCAAGGAGATAGACACCTACTCCAACCTGATCAACAACAACCAGAGCAAGCTCGATATCATAGACAGCCACCTGGACAATACTACCCAGGCCCTGCAGAGACTGAGAGAGCTCACGGTGCAGATGGCAAACGGCACCTACACCAAGGAAGAGCGCACCAATGCCGCTATGGAAGTGGACCAGCTCATGCGTCAGATCCTGGCCAATGCCAACAGCAAGTTCAAGGGCCAGAGCCTGTTCGCGGGTACCTCCATCACGGACAAGGCTTTTTCTCCCCAGACCAATATCGACCCGTCCACCGGGATGGAATTTATAGAAAACGTACAGTACCTGGGCAACCACCAGGCACAGCTGGTGGAAATAGACCGGGGTGAAACCGTAGCGGTCAACTATTCCGGCAACCAGATCTTCTGGTCCGGCAATATGAGCGTGATCCCTACCCGCAATGTGGCCGGCTATACCGCGCCGGTGGACGCTACCATCATCGTGGATGGCACCCAGATCAGCATCAGCCGGGGCGACAACCTGGACACCATCGCCGACAAGATCAACAAAGCCGGACTGTCCACCAAGGCCAATATCCTGTCGGAAGGCGGGCAGAGTATCTTCCAGCTGGAAACCTCCTCTCCCCACCAGATCACCCTGCAGGACACCAGGGGCGGAAAAGTACTGGAAGACCTGGGGCTGATCGAAGCCGGCATGTTCCCTCCCGCCAACTTTTCTCCCAGTGCCAAAGTCTACCAGAAGAGCATCTTTGATACACTGATAGATTTCAGAAAAGCCCTGCTCAATGATGATACCCAGAAGATCGGGGGCCTGGCTCTGGGTGAAATAGATATGTCGCTCGGCAATCTGCTCAAATACCGAGCCAGCCTGGGCGCGGTGAGCCAGCGTATGCACTCCATGCTGGAGCGCATGTCCAATGATGAGATCTATCTGACTGATGCCCGTCAGCAGGCCATCGGTACCGACCTGACCCGGGCTACCATGCAGATGAAGCTCCTGGAATTTTCCCACGATGTGGCCCTCAGTACCGGTGCCAAACTGATGCCCAAGACCCTGCTGGACTTCCTGAGATAAACTGCTGAATAAGATTTTTTAAAGACATATGACAAGGGGCTCCGGCCCCTTTCATCTGTCATAAGCTAAAAAAAACCCGTGATAAATCTTGAACTTTTTTTGATTCAACTATAAATTATTATGGGAATAAGGAGAATGTTTTGGAAACCATCAAGACTCGTGCCTATGGTGAGATCGAAGTCCCCGATAACAGTGCTATCCACTTCAAACGTGGCATCCTGGGATTTGAAGATCACGAGGACTACTACCTCCTTGAGATGAAGGATCTGGAGAATTTTTACTGGCTCCAGTCTAAAAAGGACAGTGAGCTGGCCTTCATCGTCCTGGACCCCCGGGTCTTTGTCCAGGGATATGAACTGGATATTGACGCCATCGATTGGGAGATGCTGGGAGCAGACAACAAGGAAGACATCATCGACCTGGTCATTGCCAACATCCCTGACGATCCATCACAGATGTCGCTGAACCTTTTGGGGCCCATTGTGATCAATGCTAAAAAGCATGTGGCTATCCAGGGGATTTCCAACAACAGTGATTATGGGACCAGACATATGGTTTTTCACAATCAGGAGGAAGAGGCCGCGGTCAGCAAGACTTAGGCAGGCATAAAACCAGGAGGGGAAACTGTGTTAGTATTGTCTCGCAAGGAAAACGAGTCTATCATCATCAACGATGATATAGAGATAAAAGTCATCAGTCTGCGGCAGGATCAGGTTAAGATAGGCATTGTAGCTCCCAAGACTGTAAAAATCTACCGTAAAGAGATTTTTGATGAGATCCAGGCTGCCAATATCGCGGCCGCTCAGGGAGTAAATAAACTGGACGCCCTCAAAGACGTAATGAAGTCCCAGGGAGTCAAAAAGGAGAAAGAGGATGGTCAGTAAAGAAAAGCTGGAAATGCTTAAATTTTACGAAAAAGGACTGGAACTGTACCGCGGTCGTCAGTTTGAAGACGCTATACGCTCCTTCCAGAAATGCCTGGAGTTAGTTCCCGGCGACGGCCCCTCTGAAATCTACATCGAACGCTGCAAAGAATTTATAAAAGAAGCTCCTCCCGCCAATTGGGACGGAGTCTTTGTAATGAAGACAAAATAAAGGAGACCCGGACATGGCCCAGCAGATAGATCCCTATCGCGATCATCTCACCAAAACCGAATTAAGCGACACCACTTTTTTCGACGGTGTGATGAAATTTGATGATTCACTAAGGATCAATGGTAAGTATAAAGGACGCATAGAAGCCAAAGGCGTGCTGGTCATCGGACCTGATGCTAAAATCAAAGGCGATATTCTATGCGATGAAGTCATTATCGGCGGCGAGCTCAAGGGCAACGTCACCGCGCGTAAAAGACTGGAACTGTTGGATACAGCTAAACTCTATGGAGATATCAAAACCGCTAAGCTCAAAATAGCTGACGGAGTGGTATTCGAGGGAAAGTGTGAGATGACCAACGTAGAACCAGGCGGAAGCCACTCTTCTTAATAAGTCATTTTTTATATGTACTTATGTGTTGACAATATTGGCAATTATCCTTAAGATAAAGTGTAACGTGAAATTGCCCGGCGGAGGAATTAATGGTAGATACAGAAAAGCAGGGGAATGTTGTCATTCTTAAAGTATCCGGCAGACTGGAAATAAACCAGGCCCTGGAACTGGAAGAAGTCATCAATACTCATATCAACAACGGCAGCAAGTATTTTGTATTTGACCTGGGGGATGTCCATTATCTGAGCAGTTCCGGTATCCGTGTCTTTATAGCTACACTGAGACAGCTGAAAGACCTCTCCGGCCGATTGATTCTCAGCAACCTCAGTCCTAATGTCATCAAAACTCTCAAGATTGTAGAACTGGATGGTCTGTTCGAGATCATCAACGGTGTCGATGATGCCGTGAAGGTGCTTACTTCCTGATGAGCAGCCGTCTACTCCTGTCACTGGGGGGATTCATCCTCGTTGTGGGAGGAGGTGCCTTGTGGCTGGGAATACAAACTTTAAAAAGAAAAAAGATCAAAGATAACCTTCTTTCCTTACCCAAGGAAAGAAGGTTTTTTTGGTATCAGCTCAAAGAGGCCGGTTTTGAGATCACCGGCCAGGATCTGGTCAGACACGCGGATATCTACATCAATGGAGAAAAGAAGAAGATTGCCGTCCAGCTGGATTTCCTGGCCCGTTTTCAGGGAAAACAATATGCCTGTGTATTTTCTCCCGAAGCAGGAGAAAAAGAGCGGCTGATGCTGTTTTATGTCTACCAGGATATCTATAAATGTGCCGGGGTGATCTATTATGATGAAGCCAACCGTCAGCTCAGCATCTGGGAAGAATAAGGTCGGATTAATATGAAAGAAAAAGTAGTTTTACTGGGAGGTACAGGCTCCATAGGAAAATCCACCCTGGAAGTCCTGCGCGCCTATCCTTCCCGATTCTACCTGGTGGGGGTGAGCGGTTTTTCCAACCTGGAGCTCCTGGCCCGCATTGTGGAAGAATTCACACCTCAGTATGTCTGTCTCAAGCAGGAAGATAATGATTTTATCAACCGCTTTCCGGGAATCAATTTTACCTGGGGAGAACAGGGTCTGACCGAACTGGCGGAGCTGTCTGAAGCAGACACTATCGTCAATGCTATACCCGGGATGGCCGGCCTCACCCCTACCCTGGCCGCGATCCGTGCCGATAAACGCATCCTGTCTGCCAACAAAGAAGCCTTTGTCGCCGCGGGCGAGATTGTCAATGCCGCCCTGGACCGCAGCCATGCCGTCATACTCCCGGTGGACAGTGAACACAATGCTATCTTTAATATTATCAGCCGTTTTCGTCGGGAAGAAATACGTCATATCAAACTGACAGCCTCAGGGGGGCCCTTTCTGCGCCGGCCTATAACCGAGGACGTCTCTATAGCAGATGTACTCAAACACCCCACCTGGAATATGGGGCCCTATATCACTGTGAATTCAGCCACCATGATGAATAAAGGTTTTGAGGTTATTGAAGCCCATCACCTCTTCCGTATGGATTACGATCATATCCAGGTCCTGATCCACCCCCAGAGCCAGGTGCACGGTTTGGTGGAGACTATCGACGGCAGTCAGTTTATCTGTGCTTCCCCCAATGATATGCGGTATCCCATAGCCCTGAGTCTCTTCCATCCCGAATTCCCCGACAATCCCCCTTTCGGCAAGATCAATATGGAACAGCAGAGCTGGGAGTTTGAAGCCCCCAATCTGGAGAAATTTCCCCTTCTGGCCATGGCCTATGAAGCCGGCCGGGAAGGCGGTATCATGCCGGCGGTACTGAATGCCGCCAATGAAATCGTGGTGGAAAAATTCCTATCCGGCATCATCCCCTTTGCCTATCTGCCGGTGATCATCAAACAGATCACGGACAATTTCGCCAATATCGGCCACCCGGAACTGGAAGAAATCCTCATCGCTGATAAAAAAGCCCGCATCATGGCTCTGGATATAGTCAAAGCCATTTTACACGAACTGCCCGATGAAGAGGAGGTGTGAACATGGAAGCACATCACTCCGGATGTATTATTTGCGGACAGGAGCTGAGCTACTCAGATACTGCTATGGAGCTGGCCTGTCATATCTGCGGCAAGCTCCACCATACCGATGTTTTCTGTCCTGATCACCATTTTGTGTGCGACAGCTGTCATAGCCTGGGCGGGCAGGAGCTCATACTGGAATACTGCAGCCATACCGACCAGACTGATGCGCTGGCTATGGCCCGGGAGATCATGGGCATGCCTGCTATCCATATGCACGGCCCGGAACACCACTATCTGGTACCGGCAGTCCTGGTCACCGCCTGGTACAACCACCGGGGAGAAAAGTCAGCAAAAATCGATGCGCTGGCCAAAGTTCGTAAAAGAGCTGCTCTGGTGCCGGGAGGGTTTTGCGGTTTTCACGGTGCCTGCGGTGCCGGTATCGGCACAGGGATATTCATGAGTATCATCCATGATGCCAATCCCTTGTCTGAGGGAGGTTGGCAAGCCGCCAATCTCATGACTGCCCATAGTCTGGAGAGGATAGCCCTCAACGGCGGCCCCCGCTGTTGCAAAAGAGACACTTTCCTGGCAATCACTGAGACACTGGAATACCTGAGGGTGCACCTGGATGTAGAATTGCCCATTTCAGAGGTTGAATGTGTCTTCCATCCCCGCAATGCCCAGTGCTTAAAGCTGAATTGTGCTTTTTATCCCAGTATTGCTGAGCGTAGGAAGACCCATAAGAGCTTTAATTCTCAGGGTTGAAATTAACCCTCGGTTTTATAGATTAAAAACTGCCCCATGATTTGCCTTTCAGACCGCTTGCTTCTTCCCCATAAACAGAACTCACAACCTGACAGGCCAATTTCAGGAGGAAACCATGAACTGGAATGAGATTCAGAATCCGGTGGATGTCAGTCTCTGCCTGGCAGGTTACGACATCCGGAAATCCGAGCAATTTTCCCGAAAGCAGGATTCCGGGAGCATCTTCCGTATGCTGCATGAATTATCCATCCTGGCACATCAGCTGATCTCGGAACAGGGGGGCAAAATCCTCAAACTGATGGGCGACAGCGGTCTGATCATCTTCCCCGAAAAATCCACCGATGCCGCTGTCCGGGTGCTGATGGAATTCCGGGCCAAAGGGGAAAAGCTGCTGTCCCGCTATGCCGCCCTGCAGATCAGTATCTATTGTCATGTGGGAGAAGTCACTCTAGGACCACTGGGACCGGAAGGCCGCCTGGACGCGATAGGACGCGCGGTGAATACCCTGTTCAAGCTGGAACATGACTATCCCCGCCAGGATATCATCCTCAGCCCCCAGGTGTTCCGCAAGCTGAAACCGGAAACCAGGGCGCTTTTCCATAAGCATGCGCCGCAGATAGTATATTTGGGATGAATTAAAATGAGGAAAAATCTGGTAGAACTGGCGCGTCTGTTATACGACCGGGGTTATTCTGTGGGCAGTGAGGGCAATCTCAGTATCAGGCTGCCGGACGAAAATTTTCTGATTACTCCCAGCCGCTCCCTCAAACATTTCCTGACAGAAGATGACCTGGTCTGTATAGACCCTGCGGGAAAGGTGGTCGAAGGAAAGAGACCTGCTTCTACTGAGAGGTTTACCCACCTGGAGATATATTCTCAGGTACCCACAGCCGCAGCTATCGTCCACGCCCACCCTCATTACGTCCTGTTGTGTTCTGTGACAGGTTTAATACCTTTTGAAAAACCTTTTTTGCTGGAAACTGCCCTGTTTCTCCCTTCAGTGATTTATGCCGGCTTTGCTCTACCCTCCAGTGAAGATGGAGCCCGTGCTATCCAGGGTAAATGCGGCGGCACCCAGGCCCTGATTCTGGAAGGACACGGGGTGTTTACCTGGGGGGAAAGTCTGGAAGAGGCTTTTTCCCTGTTGGAAATTATGGAAAAGACTGCACGGATGTTTTATGAAGCCTATCAGGCCGGATTAGACCTGCATTACCTGAACGAACAACAGATCCAGGCCCTGCGCAAGATAAAATACTAGAATTCAGAGATAATCTTATGCCAGATTTCCCCTTTTAAACACAAACTGGATGGAATTACATTCACCCTGGCGTTCCAGAGGTATGGTGTGATCCAGCTCCCAGCCCTGCCGGGTCAGGTCTTCCATTTCACGGATATATTGTGAGAAACGGGCATTCTTTTCTACACCAGGCGCGGCCAGAGCCAGATAGCGGTATTCATAATTCATAACAGCCTCCTGTATGTTTTTAATATACCTCCGCCTGAGTGACTTTACAACCTGTCAGCTTGTTTTTTAAGGTATTCCAGCTGGACCAGACCACTAGCGAAACTATCTGAGCGGAGCAGCTCCCAGTCAGTAGAATATTGTCCTGAAGGGAAGAGGGGCAAGCCCTGGCCCAGGGACACCGGGTGGATACTCAGTATCAGCCTGTCTACCATGCCGGCCTGCAGAAAAAGATGACAAATCTGGGCTCCGCCTACCAGCCAGATATGGCGGCCTACTTCTTTTTTCAGACCCGAGACAAACTCTACCGGGTCCTGATTGACAAAGCGGACATTTTTATCATTTTCCCGGGGGCTTTTGGTGAAGACATAGTTGGCCAGGTCAGGATAGGGATACTCTATACCCCCGCTCAGTATCTGCTGATAGGTCACATTGCCCATGAGGACAGTATCAATAGTCTTTAGGAAATCATAATAGCCATAGTCCTGGTCTGAAAAGAGCCAGTCTATGGCCCCATCCGGCCGGGCTATATACATATCCAGGCTGCAGGCGATATACAATACTACTTCTCTCATATCAAAACCACTTCTTTTTTTTAAACATGAAAACCATAGCCAAAGCAATTATTCCCATGATGCCCCATAACACAAAATAGCCGTATTGAGTCCTGAGTTCAGGCATATTTTTAAAATTCATGCCATACACCCCTACCAGAAAAGTCAGAGGAATGAAAATAGTGGAAATCACTGTCAGCACCTGCATAACCTGGTTCATTTTTAGACTGAGGGAAGACATATAAATATCTTTTATAGAAGCTACGATGTCCTTATATGACTCGATACTTTCCATAATCTGCACAGTATGGTCATAGACATCGGAAAAATAACTCTGCGTCTCAGTGAGTATTAGCGGAGATTCTTCCTTTTGCAGTTTAAAGATTGCCTCTCTCAGGGGATATACTGTAGACCGTATTTCCATCATGTTTCTCTTGAGTACCTGCATCTGCTGCATGGCACTCTGGTCAGGATGGGCCAGTATTTCCTCTTCCATGTCATCCACTTCGACACCCAGGCTTTCTATTATGCTGAAATAATTATCCACCACTACATCCAGAAGGGCATAAATCAGATAGTCACAACCTTTAGTTCTGACTTTACCCCGCATATTACGAATCCTTTCTCTAACCGGGTCAAAAAGGTCCCCTTCCTTTTCCTGAAAAGAAATCACAAACTTATCGGCCAGGACAAAACTGACCTGTTCCGTGTCCACTTCCTGCTTATTGGGATCATAGCTCAGCATCTTCAGAGTGAAAAAAAGGTGGCTTTCATAATCCTCATATTTAGGCCGCTGCAGTGTATTTACCACATCTTCCAGTAGTAGGGGGTGCAGTTTAAAAAGACGGCCGGCTTCTTCTACAATTTCTGTATGGTGGACCCCGTTAATATTGATCCAGGTCACACTGTCTTTATCTTTAAGAGCCAGACAGTCGGACAGATGGTTCACATCTTTCTCAGAATACTCCTTTTCATTGTAATCAAAATAATGGATCCTGACCTCATTCTGTCTGGCCTCCCCGATGTAGACCAGCGTCCCGGGGGGCAGCCCAATTTTTTTCGACATAAATACACTCCTGGTACCCGAATTACCCTATTGAAAGTATAGTTGCTTTTTTAATCAATCCTGGACACATTCGATGGTGTCAGCCATGATCTGGTATTCAGCATATGCCTGTTCTGAACCAGGTTTTTTGGATACACCTTCGCTTAGTATCACCGTCCCGGTGACCAGTACACCGGGGCCGCATTCCAGGGGATGGGCGCTATACACCACCGTCTGCCCATCCTCCCAGTCAATATAATAGATATAGGGATGGCTTTTTTCCATCCATATCAGATGCTGCCAGGGCATGTCTGAGACTCTGCCTTTGATACTGACTTTGAATCCCAGGTATGTAGCCAGACCTTTATGAGCCGGTTCCATTTTTGCCTCCTCACGCAGACAGCCTGTCAACAGTATCAGACCGAGCCACAGTGCTGCTTTGTTAATAATCATAATAAAGACCTCCGCTGAATCTAACCTGAATCATCTTAGCTTTTGTCTTTCTTTCTGTCAAAGCTATTAATATACACAGAGAGATTGAGAATTTTAAGCGGTAGAATTGCAATTATTTTTAATATAATTTAAAATTTTAAACAGCATTAAACGATAAGAGGGATTATGCACAGACTGGGAGAAAGGATCAAGAAGAGAAGGGATTTTACCCAGATCCATCTGGGAGAGCTGGCCTCGCAAATAGGGGTCAGTACCAGCCTGCTGTCTCAGATTGAAAACGGAAAGGCTTTTCCTTCCCTGTTTACCCTGAAAAAAATAGCCGAAGGTCTTAAAACCACTGTGGGGGAGCTGATCGGGGAAAACGATCCTCTGGCTGATGACCCTGTGATCAGATGGAACGAAATGAAGATCGTCAGCAGTAATAAGAAAGGAGCCCGTCTGTATCTACTGACTGAAAAGACCAGCAGTCAGCAAATGGAAAGTTACCTGCTGGAAATGGATAAAGATGCGCCCAGCGACGGATTGCTGGAACATCATACCGGACAGGAGTTCTTTCATATACTGGAAGGCCGGATTGAAGCCATGCTGAATAATGAAACTCATGTACTGGAAAAGGGTGACAGTTTGTATACCCACCCTTCCAGAGACAGAGAGATTAAAAATACCCACGAGGGAGTCTCTAGGGTTTTATGGGTGGTCACTCCGCCGCTCTAGTACAGTGATTTGTGAATTTTTTATATAAGAGGTCATGATGAATCCACAAGCAGAAGAACTCAACCAGATTATCCGGGAAGCCAATCCCGCTGTACACGATCTGTTATCCAAAAGAGGCCGGGAAATCTTTTTCCCCAAACTGGGCATCTTGTCCCAGTCAGCCGCGGCCAAAGGTAAAAAATTTAATGCCACTATCGGAGAAGCCAGGGAAGATGACGGCACCCCCATGTGTCTGGATTCCCTGAGTAAGCAACTGACACAGCCCAAAGGCAAAGCATTTCCCTACTCTCCCAGCCCCGGAAATCCCGATATCCGGAAGTCCTGGAAAGAGATGTTAATAAAAAAGAATCCGGGACTGAAAGATAAGTCCTTCAGCCAGCCGGTTGCGACCTGCGGTATTACCCATGCTCTCAGTATCGCTGGCTTCCTGTTTAACGATCAGGACAGTCAGGTGTGTCTACCTGACCTGTACTGGGAAAATTATAATCTCATCTTCAGTAACTGGTTTGATGCTACTGTGACTTTTTACAATCTGTTCCAGGGGCAGGGACTAGACCTGGCCGCACTGGAGCACACCCTGTCCGGTGCGCAGAAGAAAATCACACTACTGCTTAACTTTCCCAATAACCCTTCCGGCTACACCCCCACTGAAAAGGAGGCTGAGTCTATAAAGGAACTGCTCTTAGCTGCAGCTAAAAAGGGTAAAAAGATAATCGTACTGCTGGATGACGCTTACTTTGGCCTGGTCTATGAAAAAGGTATCATCCAGGAATCCCTGTTTACTACTCTGGTTGATCTACATGAAAACGTCCTGACGGTGAAACTGGATGGCCCCACCAAAGAAGACTACGTGTGGGGATTCCGGGTAGGTTTCATCACCTTTGGCGTCAAAGGCGGCACAGAAAAACTGTACAGCGCCCTGGAAGCCAAAGCAGCCGGAGCGATACGGGGAAATATTTCCAATATTACCAGCCTGAGCCAGAATCTCCTGCTGGACGCCTATAGTGCACCCGGATACACTCAGGAAAAACAGGAAAAATACTCTGTCCTGAAGAACCGTTATGACATAGTGCAAAAGACCCTGAAAAATAATCCCGCATATGCTGAATTTTTTCAGGCTTTGCCTTATAATTCAGGATACTTTATGTGTATCCGCCTGAAACCGGAACTGGACAGTGAAAAAATCTGGAAAGTACTGCTGGACGAATTTGATACCGGAGTCATACACCTGGAAGGTATTTTCCGGATAGCTTTTTCCTCTATCAGCGGCAGCCAGATCCCTGAGTTATTTGAAAATATTTATCAGGCAATTAAAAAAGTTGTCTAAAAATACGAAAACAGGCTATATTATATGAATGAATTTCTGGACGGAATACTCCGCTTTAGACAGGAAGACTATGAAAAGAACAAAGCTTTCTTTCATAGTCTGAAAGAAGGTCAGAATCCTCACACCCTGTTTATAAGTTGTTCTGATTCCCGGGTAGACCCCACTCTGATCACCAGGACTCAGCCAGGCGAGATGTTCATTATCCGTAATATAGCCAATCTGGTACCTTTTTACCGCACCACTGAAGACTATGTGTCCACCACTTCAGCCATAGAATACGCGGTGGAAAAGCTCCAGGTCAAAAATATTGTGGTATGCGGGCATTCCAACTGCGGAGGCTGCGGAGCTTTGTATCAGGATGAGGCTTTTTTTAGTGATATACCCCATGTTAAAAAATGGCTGGAACTGGCTATGCCTATACGAGACAGTGTACTAAAAGCCGGAGAAATGGATAAAGAGGAGCGGGACTGGCTGACCGAACAGATGAATGTCATCCAGCAGTTAAAGAACCTGAAGACCTATCCTTTTGTACAATCCAGACTAAAGGAAGGAACGCTAAACATCTACGGCTGGTATTACCTGATAGAAAAAGGTGAGATTTATCATTACGACGAGAATGAAAAGAGTTTTTTACTGATAGAATAGTATTGAAAAGTAATTTTTGGAGAAAACACCATGGCAGACAAAAACAAGGATGTACTCAACCATTTATGCGGGCTGATCCGGAAAAATAACCGGATTGATCTGGATATGTATAGTAAATATAATGTAAAACGCGGACTGCGCAATGCCGATGGAAGCGGCGTACTGGTAGGACTGACCAGTATCGGAGATGTCCACGGTTATGTCATTGATGAAGGAGAAGCGACTCCTGTACAGGGACGCCTGCGCTATCGCGGTATCGATGTCAAAGACCTGGCACATGGCTTCCAGTCTGAGCACCGTTTTGGTTTTGAAGAGACCGCTTTTCTGCTGCTGTTTGGCAAACTGCCTGATGCTGAAGAATTATCCTGGTTTACCGGAATGCTGGCCGAAAAACGTGAAATGGATAAATATCTCAAGGAAGATATTATCATGCGGTCGCCCAGCAATGATATCATGAACAAACTGGCTACAGCAGTACTGCTATCTTATTCCTATGACAACAACCCTGAAGACAGAAGCCTGGAGAATGTAGTGCGGCAGGCTATTGAACTGATCGCGCGCTTCCCGGTAATGGTAGCCTATAGCTATCAGGCCAAGAACCACTTCTTCCATGACAGCAGTCTCATGATTCACCGGCATAATGTGAAATATTCCACCGCGGAAACTATTTTATCATTGATCCGCGACAATAAAGAGTTTACCCCTCTGGAAGCCGAAATTCTGGATCTGGCTCTGGTCATCCACGCGGAACACGGTGGCGGTAATAACTCCACCTTCACTCTGCATGTAGTATCCTCTACCGATACAGACACATACTCCGCTATCAGTGCCGCCGTAGGTTCACTCAAAGGACCCAAGCATGGTGGAGCCAACCATGCTGTGGTGGATATGATGAATGATATACGCGCGCATGTGCCCAATATTAACAAAGACAAAGCCCTCAAGGATTACCTGGTCAAAATCCTGAAAAAAGAAGCTTTTGATAAGACCGGTCTCATCTACGGTATGGGGCATGCTGTATACTCCCTGTCCGACCCCAGAGCAATCCTGTTAAAGGAAAAAGCCCGCGAATTGGCCAAAGAAAAGAATCGTGAAGCTGAATTTGAACTATATGAAAAGGTGGAAAACCTGGGCAAGGAAGCTTTTAACGAAGTAAAAGGTTCCAAGGTCATCTGCGCCAATGTCGATTTCTATTCCGGTTTTGTATATAACATGCTGAACATCCCTGATGACTTGCATACCCCCTTATTTGCGGTAGCCAGAATTGCCGGTTGGGGCGCGCACCTCATTGAAGAAAACACCTGTGGCGGCCGCATCATGCGTCCAGCCTATAAATATGTCCTGGAACCACGGGAATATGTACCCATGCCGGACAGAAAAAAAGAAAGAGATTGATGCCAATTTCACTAATTAAAGCCACCCCAAAATTGGGGTGGCTTTTTTTTATTTTTTTTACAAAAAACACTTGACAAAGTACAGAAATCGAGATATATTCATATTATATTTATATGATTATTTTTTGTGGTTTTTTAAAAAACCGCCTAAATTTGACTCCACACCTCCAAAATATTTCTCAACTCTGTACTTACGGAACAGCGGCCCGCCAGGCATCTCCATCCAGAAGCGGGCCGCTTTCTATTTGACTACCATTCTCCAGCGTAGATATCCAACTGATAATCTGTCTTTGACCTCATGGCATCAATTACAGGTTTGATTTGTGCCAGATCATAATCCAATATCTCCTTCATTTCCTTATGGTCCATTTCACCTTCTTCGATCCAGTATTCTGAAAAGATAAAAGATACACCGAGTGCACCGGCATCATTTTCCGATTCCACAGCCTGCGGATGTATCTCTTCACCCAGAAAATTTCGGATAATCTGATCCTGAAATATTGAGGTCAATTCTCTTTCCCATTCCTGGTACTGGTCCTGGGTCAGATTTCTATTATCTTTTCTAAAAACCAACAGCATAGCTCCAAAATCACTCATTTTTCCTCCCAGGCTTTAATATTTCTGTCCACATACTCCAGATGCATGTCTACGTGCCGGGCATACAATTCAATCGTTTGTCTGAGATTAAATCTTTTGTTCCGACCCTGGTACTCCCTGACCATACAGTCATCTTCCCACTTTTCCCGAGGCAGTACACGCAGGTAAGCACTGCTGATACTGCGCAGCAGGCGAAATACCTCCAGGTATTCCTGTCTGTTTTCCCTATTATAGTCAATCCGGCGCGCCCAATTTTCCTCATCCTGTATGACAAACACGCTGGATTCCGGCTGGGCCAGGATACTTCTCCACCGGGTAAAGTTGTTTATCTCACTTTCCACCAAGTGTATGACATGTTCGTGAATACTCCAGGCTCCCTGGAAAGGTATATATCTGACTAATGCTTCTTCCAAAGGAAGCAGTGCTGCCTCCAGTTTATCCGGACCTGAGGCGTATTCCGATAATAATAAACTGATTTCATTGTCTGTCATTTTAGTCACTCCATTTTAATTTCAGGAACAGCAATTGTTCACTGCAGATAATATCAAATATTATTCAAACTAGGGGTCAATGTCAACTTTCTCCACCATGCAAAACAAAACCCCCGTTTGAGGTCGGGGGTCTTGATACCTTATCTGTTTTATTCTGTTAATGCTAAAGCCTGATCTTTTTAATGTCTTCTTTGAGCCGGCCCAGATCTGTGATCCAGTCTTCAATATCCTGTTCATGTTCCAGCTCTTCATTCAGTATCTGAGTAGCGATCTGATGAGTGGAGTGGTCCTTTCCATTGGTAAAATCGGCTATTTCTTTGTATCGCCTGATAGCACAGCGCTCCCCTTTCAGGTTTTGTTCCAGGATTACTTCCACATAGGGGTCATTAGGAGCGTCATAAGCGCATCTGGCATATTTTGTCCATTCCTGGGGGTCGAGAAGGGGGGTGCCTCCCAGCTGAATAATACGTCCCACCACCAGGGTAGCATGTCCCAACTCCTGATTGGCATGAATGAGCAATTCCGGCTCTATCTCACTGCGCATAGGGCCTTCCATAAGCCTGGCTCCGATCCAGTATTGATAGTATGCCAGCCATTCTTCTGCCAGCGCTTCATTCAGCATGCGTATCAGTTTTTCAACATCAACACCCAGGATCTCTATTCCTTTTTTACCCATGATTTCCTCCCTTTGATCATTCACTATCAGGATCTATTTTATCACAAACCGTCAATATGACAAGAATTGAGTAAACTGCAAATCTACTTATAGCCTTTGCGGGTATGACAACCGATGATATCATAGGTGACAGTTCTTTCGCATTCGAGACTGGCATGCACCGTCTTGATGATCACAGCTATCCTGTCTTCCTGGGGATGGCGCAAAAAGCCTAGTATCTCCTGGAATATCACAGACGACTTTTCTCCTGAAGATATCTGTTTCTTTTTATTCCCTAATTGGGCGATCACCTGATAATTGTAGTGATAATTGGTAGCACAAAAATCCTCATCAGAAGAACTATCAGCAATAGTCAGATATACCTGAAGCAGAGGTCCATCCAGATCAGGGCGATAGGGGAAGTGATCCAGCATCTCAAAATCACCCCGGTACATCCCGAATTTCTTCATTTCATCATTGAATTTTTTATAGGCTGTCATTACCCTGCCCTGTTCTGCGGCCTCATCTTCATCAGGTTCTGATTCGGTTTCCAGGGACCAGACGATACTGTCATTCACCAGGCTATAGATTATGTAGGTTTTACTTTCTGTACCTTTCCAGGAATGGGAAGTGTCTTTTATATAGGCAAACAGACCCTGGGGCCCCCAGCCCACGGGCTCAATATCCAGACTGGTATTATCATCAACAGCTCCGGGTGGATATATTTCCCATTTTTCTACCGCGAATATTGATGTCGAAATCATCAGAAACAGAAATATGTGAGTCAATACTTTATTCATAGGTGCCGCCTTAATCTATTATATATGATACGGATCATCTTTCGTCAGCACCGGCATCCAGTAACCCTATAGGCCTGGCCTCGCCCTGGATATCATTAGAAGGAAAACTCAGGATACCGTCGGCAAAACCCAGTGCCGGAGACGAAGCCGTCAAAGTCAGATCTCTATGCTGATAATCAGTAAAACCGGCATCTCCCGCAGACTGGAGATTCTGGTACTGCGTTAGAACGTGTTTTGTATCAATATACAGATCTCCTCCGCCTGTCCTGACCAGTATATTGCCGTAAACTTCAGCAGATACTCCAGTGAGAGTCTGGGGAAAAGTTATCGGTGCCGCATTTGCCTGGACCATGGAATTAAAGCGGATGATGACACTGCCTATATGCCAATTAGGATCCCCGGCACTATCTATTCCCACCGCCCTATCTCCATTATCAAAGATGAAATTGTTTTCAATGAGGAGCAGGCCGCCATAGCCGGGATGGTCAGAAAAATAGGTTATTCCCCGTTTGGAAGCCAGACTGAGAATATTTCCCCGAATGATACCGTAACTGCGCACAGAAACAGCATTCCCCAGGACATCGTAATTATTATAGATTTGGTTACTTTCAATGATGAAGGCCGGCCCCTGGAAATAAATTCCATGATGAGGAGCTCCATTGAGCAATCCCCCCGCCCAATCCAGGCCTACATCATGTATCACATTCCCCTTGATTGTAGTCTGAAAATTAACTTCTCCCGCCAGGATACCATTATAGCTGACATTGGAGATGGTATTATTAATAATCCGGATATTGGTAGTCCACTGCCCCTCATGCCACAACCTGATACCGTGACCGGCGATATTTCGTATGGTACAATTTGAAATAATCAGGTCACTGACCCCCTCTATCCTGATGGCAGCATTGGCTGATATATCTTCAAAGACACAATTCCTGATAATCATGCCGTTATATGTTGTCCCGACCACTACCAGCGGCTGCCGGATTACCTGGTTTTCCAGTAGGGTGGTACTCTGCAGATCGTAGGGGGCCATACTGCAGGATAAATAAATGAGGAAGATGAATACCAATCCTAAATTGATAATTGCTTTCATGGCCCCCCCCTATAAAGTCAGAGACAAAGCCAGGAGCGGCTGACTATACAGAAAATCCAGATAATATCCTGTGATTTGGGCTGGAATTCCACGATTATCCCACTGTAACCCCACCAAAGGAAGGTTTAAAGCTAGATTGAGTCTCCGGGTGAGTCTGGCTTCGACCCTGAACCCCATGCCCCAGGCATTCCGGTAATAATGGGGCAAGGTCACTGCAGGGTCAGCCTGATACATCAATATATTCCAGGAAGTGAAAAGACCGAATGACCAGGGACCGGGACGTCCCACTAAGGCTCCGGCTTGCGCACTGACACTGTAGGCAAATCCCAGCAAAGGTAATACCAGGCCGGCAGTTCCCTGGAAGAAGTAGGGGCCCTGGCGGTATTCCAGACCGAGTTGCGTTCCCGGCACTCCCAGTATTACAGATAATGTAGAAGAATTTCCCCGACCCGGGAAAAGAAACAGACAGAGTGAAATTCCAATTCCAATCAATATTTTTTGCATTGCATTATACCTTCCAATTATTTTACTTGCTGATTTTTATGTCCTTAATTCTTCAATCGCTTTTTTTTAAATTCAAAGTCAAATAGAGTATCATCACCGCGCCCGTCACTAACACCAGGGCCGTTAAGATAATCATCAGTATTTTAGGAAGGGCGGTCAACCATGGTATGATACCGGCCCGTTCCGCCGTCCAGACAGAAATGACAAACCAAAGAAATATCAATATAAAACTCCGGGCAACCCCTGTAATCTCCGGATGTTGGGAGCAATGCGGACAATCCACATAGATTCTTTTTGTCTCTAAAAATCCTGGGAAAAAAGGTATCTTACCTCCGCAATATGGACAGGTCTTTGCTAACCAGACCTTTCTCTTTGTCAGCAGATGAAGTGCGGATTTTTTATCATCACAATCGGGGCAGTTTCTCACTTCACTCTTGTCATAAAAACCTGTGCCGCAGCCCGGGCAGGAGTGCCAGTAAATAATCTCCCCACAGCTGGAACAGCGAAGCTTTTGTTCCTGTTCTGATTGCTCAAACTCTAAAAATTCCCGGTTATTGCAGGATGGGCAAAAAATTTCAATCTCATCATTGTGCTTTTTCATCCCTTCTCCTAATAAAGGCTGTTATGTCTCAGTCTGAACCTGAGAAGAGTTTTCGGTTTTTATAGTAGATCTAGGTTTCAGATATTGAAATATTTCATCTATTATCTCCAGCCCCGCTCTTTGTCCCTTGTCTTTATATGTCAGGCCTGCGCCGTCATTAAATTCAATACTGACCCGGGAGTCAACACTTTCCTTAATCACACGGGACATTTCTCCATTCTGAGGTGCCTTCAATTCACCTACCCGTGACCGGACCGCTTCGATGCGCAGCTGCTTGTTGCCCTGTTTCAGTTCTACAGTCAGTGTGTTTTTTAACATTTCTGCCTGAACAAGCTCAGCTTTATTCCAGGTGGTGAAGATATGAAACTTCCCTTCATGATACAGAAATGCGGCTAAACCATTGAAAATCTGACCCAGATAGGGTACTCGAGCCAGGCTGAACATGAGTGAAGTGTTATTCTGAGAAAAATTATTACACTGCAGCCAGATCCAGGCCTGGGGAAAGGACCGTCCCCAATCTTTTTCCATGTAACCTTTTCCACCGTTAAAATCCAGTTTTTCTTTACCGGTTTTTATGCTGCCCTGTACGTGGTGTGTGGCTGAGACAATGGCATGGGAACATTCCATGAAGGGCATAAAACTATAGGGGCCCATGATACCGGGATTGAACCAATCACGGGGGTATTTGACCATGTCGGAATAATGCAGTTCCCCCTGGAAACTGGCTTGTTTACTTTTTAGATTTAATCTGGAATACTTATTTGTAAACACATTTTCGCCAATGGAGATGGAAAATTCCTGATCGTTCCAGCGGAATTCTTCCAGGGGGAAGGTGTAAAACCAGCTTTCTCCGCTGATACCGTTAATAACCTGGATAAAGGCTTCTCTGTCCTGAAGAGACACCCCAGGGATAAAAGATAGCACCTGTGTCAGGTCAGCAGATACATGTTTGAGATACCAGCCTTCAAAATATTTTCTGCGTTCCAGGTTGCCCTGGAAAACTTCCGGATTGAAGATCCTGAGCCAGGCCATATCTACCGCCTTAAATATTTTACTCAGTATAAAGTTATACAGGATGGAAGTCAAAGTATGACCAATCACTTTTGTTGATGGATAGAAAAACACTAACAACCCGGACATATCTTGTATTATTGGTATCCAGTTATGAGCAACTGTGGTAAATATTCAGAGGTATTTATATTGCGATTTATGCCCTTAGATTTTTTCCATGATTGTAGTAATGAAACTGAACTAACCAGTCCGTGTTATAATTGAAAGGCTATAGTATATCCATACAAATAATACAGATGTCGTCATCAAAATAGTCGGTACCCCTGAAGGTTTTTAACTCAGAAACCAGGGTATTCAAAACATAGCGGCAATCACCCTGTCCCATTGTTACCAGCACTTCATTGAGACGCAAATCTTCAAAAAAAGGCATATTCTCATTGGTTTCCAGATTTTTATCCTTGATATTCACAGTCTCCAGTAAGCCGTCTGTATAAAACAATAATTTACTGCCCGGCTCCAGGATCACCTGATCATTGATCAGAGGTTTAGTGAAAATTTTCATTTCTTCCGTGGAAAATAAAGCCAGAGGAAAAGAATTATTGGTTACCTTAATAAATTCCGCTGTTTTTTCTTTTATGATTATAGGAGGCGGATGACCTGCGCTGGAATAACGGAAAAGCCTGGTTTTTTTATTGTAGATTCCGTAAAAAGCTGTGACAAAATGATTGGCTGTGGTATTTAAAAGTATCTGGTTGAGATATCCCAGGAATTCTGCCGGATTGCTGTGTACTGGACCGGGATGAATGGTATGACTTCTTATCAGACTGGTGATGAAAGCAGCAGGTACACCATGTCCGGCTACGTCACTCACAAAAATCCCCAGTTCATCCTGAGAGACTTCAATAAAATCAAAGAAATCACCTCCCACCAGTTCCATGGGCTGATAAAAAAAGGCGATTTGTGAAGAATTGTATTCCATAGGTATCAGATTCATCTGAATATTTCGAGCCATATTTAGTTCTTTATCCATTTCCATTTTTTTCTTATGGAGCAGTTCAGCTCTGTCATTCGCCCATTTTCTTTCACGATGAAAATTAGTAACTACCTGAGAAGTCCCTATGGCCATAATTACTGCTACCAGAATAAAGGTGATTTGACCATCTATGAATCTCTGAAAGGAAGTCTGATAGCTGATAACATATTCAGGATGCAGATATTCCAGAAAAAATAAGCCAACCGGTACTATAATAGTCCATGCAATAGACAAGAAGCGCGGTAACCCTTTGGTCAAAGTGATAAAAAAGAAGATCATCACCAGATATAGCATAAGATTTCCACCCTGGGAACCACCTCCATAAAACCAGACAAAAGCCACCAGACTGGTACAAACCAGAATCAATACCCATACCAGATTCTCATATTTTTTATTAAATCGGGAAATAAAATACATAAGAACCATTAATACAGTACCAGTACCAGCCATTAGAGTGACCATAATATGCAAATGGAGAATCATATTCTGAATCAGAGAGGTAAGGCTGTACGCCCCAAAAGTCAGGGTTAAAGTATTAAAAACCCTGTGCTCCATGGAAAAACTTTCCCGGTCTCCGATAAGAGCATTGAATATACGGCTCAGATATTTTTTCAATTACTAACCTGCCTTTATCTTTCATTCAGTCTATGATGTATTCAATACTTTCTTACTTTAATATACTAAACAATATCCAGACAGATAATACAAATATCATCATCAAACTGTTCCGCTCCCCGGAACCGGGTCAATTCTTTCACCAGGTTGTCCATCATTTCTTCAACCGGTAAATCATGATATTTCTCTAATATTTCGTATAATTCCGTCTGTTCAAAATCCAGAACATGCTCGGGGGGCATATTTCTCTTTTCATGGATATTCACCGCTTCCATCAAACCGTCTGTAAAAAAAAGGATCCTGTCTGCTTTTTGTAGTTGGATAGATTGAGTGCATATTCTCTTTTCGAGTGAGTTCACTTCGCTATTGGAAAATACAGCCAGAGGAAAACTGGTATTGGCACTCTGCAGGATCCTTACACCTTTAGAAGATATAATTAATGGTGAAGGGTGCCCGGCATTGGCATAACGCAGCACCCTGGTCTTTTTATCAAACACCCCGTAAAATGATGTCACAAAATGGCTGGCCGTTACATCCAGCAGAAGATCATTCAGGTAAGCTAAAAACACACCCGGGTCATTGTGCACTACATTCTTTTGCATGGTCTGGGCTTTTATCAGTGTAGTGATAAATGCTGCCGGGACACCATGTCCGGAAACATCACTGACAAAGATACCCAATTCACGTTCTGAAATTTCAATAAAATCAAAAAAATCTCCACCCACCAGTTCCATAGGATTGTAGTAAAAGGATATATCAGACCTGCTGAAGGATAAAGGGATCATGCTGTGCTGTATTTTCTGTGCCATTTCCAACTCTCTATGCATGACATCATTCTTTTTATGTAGTTCATCAGCTCTTTCATCTGCTTTGGTTCTTTCTCTATGGTAGTTTAAAATAACCTGGGAAGTTCCCAAACCCAGAATAGCCATAGCTATGGTAAAGGTCAATCCCAGGTCAATATAACGAGTCAGGGCGTCGGGATAGGGAATATTTAATTCTGGATGGTGGTATTCCACTATCAGGATCACCAGGGGTACCAGTATGGTCCAGGTCACCGCCAGTACACGGGAGAACCCCCGGGTCATGACCATAAAAAAGAAGATCATAACCATGTACAAGAGGAGACTGCCGCCCAGTGAACCGCCGTTAAAAAACCAGATAGCTCCTATGAGTAAAGTAGATGTCATGATAAGCGGCCAGACCAGAGGTTTGAAAATGTTCTTAAATCGGGATAAGAGGTAATAGGTAGTGAGAAGAATCATTCCCGCCGCAGCTAAAATGACAGTCATAGACGGAAGCTTAAGTATGAGATTCTGAATTACAGATAGGACCCCGAAGACACTGCACAATAAGGATAAGGTATTAAAAATCCGTTGTTCCAGGGATAATTTATGGCTATCCCCCAGTAAAAAATTAATTACAGGACGAAATCCTCTGCGCATTTACATCCGCCTTGGCTTAATAATTTAAGGCTTATTGTACTACCAAATAAGAATAATGGCTAGATAATTCAGGATAGGTTTTCATAAAAAAAGCTGTCTCCTAAAAGACAGCTTTTTTATACATTCCAGACTTGAAGTTATGCTTCTGCTTTAACCTCAGCAGCTTCTTTGGCTAATACTTCCTTGATGGCTGCTACGGTATCGGCACCGCCGGGTTTACATTTGTTAGGCTGTTCCCCTTTCTCGATAATGGCTTCAGCATAGTTGATACAGCCGGGGTATCCGCAGGCTCCGCAGTTATAAGCCGGAAGAGCGGCATTGATTTCTTCGATGCGGGGATCGACTTTTACTTCAAACACCCGGGCGAAAATAGCAATCATCAGGCCCAGACCCAGACTTCCCACCAGCATCACCAGTACAGAGCGTATTACTATCATCCATTCTTGCATGTGATTCTCCTTGTTTAACCCAGCTTCACGATGCCCAGGAAGCCGAACATAGCCAGACTCATCAGAGCAGCAGTGATAAAGGCAATGGGCAGGTCTTTAAAAGCCTTGGGGATGTCCGCCATTTCCAGCTTTTCACGTACACCGGCCATCATGATCAGTGCCAGGGTGAAGCCGATTCCTGCCGCGAAAGCAAACACCACGCTTTCCAGAAAGCTGAACTTCTGCTGTACAGCGATAAAGGCTGATCCCAGGATAGCACAGTTAGTGGTGATCAGAGGCAGATAGATACCCAGAGCGGAGTACAGGGCCTTGGACAGCTTCTTCAGTACAATTTCCACCAGCTGCACAAAGGCGGCGATCACAAAGATAAACACAATAATCTGAAGGAATTTATCCAGATGGTACTGTTCCAGGATGTATTTATTGATAGGATAGATTACCATGATAGCCATGGTCAGCACAAAGGTCACCGCGAAGCCCATACCAATGGCACTATCCATCTTCTTGGAGACTCCGAAGAAGGGGCACAGTCCCAGGAAGCGGGAGAGAATAAAATTGTTTACAAAAATCGCCGAGACGACGATGACAAAAATATGATTGATATCCATGATTTCCCCCTACGCCTTGGCAGCCGCAGCTTTGGCCTTGGCATCCGCTGCTTGTTTCTGTTTCAATAATTTTTCTTTTTCCGCTTTCTGGTTTTTGCTGTGCTGGAACAGAGCTAGCAGCAGTCCCATCACCAGGAAGCCTCCCGGAGGCAGGATCATAGCAGTAGCCGGGTTTTTAATGATAGTAGCAACATTCACTACAGTGGGGTCACCCAGCACCGGTTGGGAAAAATTAAACACTTTTCCGATGCCGGCGAAGAGCAGAGTGATAGATCCGCTGCCCAGGAATTCCCGGATCAGACCAATCAGAGTCAAAGCCAGGGTAAAACCGATACCCATACCCAATCCGTCCAGTACCGCGTGTCCGGGCTTGTGATGCGCGGCGAAAGCCTCGGCCCGGCCCAGGATGATACAGTTCACCACAATCAGGGGAATAAAGATCCCCAGGGCTTTATTAATATCGGGGGCGAAGGCCTGCAGAGCCAGCTGTACCAGGGTCACAAAAGAAGCTATGACCAGGATATAAGCCGGGATACGCACGGTGGAGGGAATAAATTTGCGCAGCAGACTCACAAACAGGTTGGAGAAAGCCAGCACAAAGATTACCGCCACACCCATAGCCAAACCGTTGATGGTCTGGGTAGTGACCGCCAGGGTAGGACACAGACCCAGGACGACTATAAATACCGGGTTCTCTTTGAAGATACCCTTAACAAATTCTTTCCAGCCATTGACATTAGTTGACATTCTGGCCTCCCTGCTCCTTGGTAATAGTCTGGTAGAGCTTGAATGCTAGCTTGATATTATCTGCCACCGCCATACTGGTCAGAGTGGCTCCGGTGATGGCTGACAGCCCCGCCGGTTCAAAATCAGCCTTGCCGGCTGGTACTTTGTCAGGAATGAGACCGGAGAACTTCTGCTGCCAGGTCTTGGACATACATTTGTAGCCCAGGCCGGGGGTCTCAGCATCAGCGGAAAGGATAAAGATATTCTCCACGGCACCATTGGTGATACCGATCAGGGTCCAGATAGGGCCGCCGTAACCTATAGCCCCTTCTTTAAAAACATAACCTACGGTTTTTTTATCTGTATCCAGGGCCTGATAATAAACTTCCCCGGAATTGGTCAGAGTCAGGAAGGAATCCGCGCCGCTGATCACACTCTGCAGGGCTTTCTTTTCATCATTTTTCTGGGTCTGATCAATGATAGGCCCCATGTATTTATAGGCCAACCCCAGCATCAGACCAAAAACTACAGCCAGCACTACCAGAGGGTAGATGGTCTGGATATAGTAATTGCCTTTTTTTTCTGTTTTCTGTTCTGACATGACTTCCCCCTAAGCCTTTACTGCTTTGCCGCGGCCGTAAATGCGCGGTTTGATGTACTTGTCGATAATAGGCACAAAGAAGTTCATGATTACGATGGAGTAACTCACACCTTCGGGATAACCGCCCCATAAACGGATCACAGTGGTCAGCAGACCGAGCAGGACGGCGTAGACTATAGTACCATTCACGCTCATGGGTGAAGTCACATAGTCAGTAGCCATGAAGAAGGCGCCCAGCATCAGACCGCCTGACAGGATATGGTAGAGGGGATCACCGTGGAACCAGCCGTAACCCAGGGGCAGTCCGCCCAGAATCCAGGTCAGCAGGGCAACAGTTGCAATGTAGATCACAGGTATATGCCAGCGGATCACCCTGATCAGCATCAGCATCAGGCCGCCCAGTATGATGGCAAAAGCTGAGGTCTCACCGATACAGCCCGGGACATTTCCCCAGAACAGATCGGCATAACTATAGAGCTGAGGTCCGGAAGCAGTAGAGTGTGTCATAGCATCCACTACATTGGTTCCGCCATTGGTCACAGTAGCTGTGCTATCGGAGAGTTTCTTTACCTGTTCTGCATATGCTTTCAGATTATTAAGAGCGGAAGCGGAACTCACGCTGTCCACGATCTTGGTGCTGGCTTCAGACATCTTCATGCCGCCTTTGACCAGGGAGCGAATGGTAGGAGACCAGTTATTGATCATAGCAGTAGACCAGGCAGCCAGGACGAACACGCGTCCGCCCAGAGCCGGGTTCATGATGTTGTAGCCCAGTCCGCCGAACAGCATCTTGACGATGACGATGGAAAAGGCCGCGCCCACCACTACTACGTACCAGGGAGCGGCAGGAGGCAGGTTAAAGGCAAACAACAATCCGGTGATCACGGCACTGCCGTCCGTAATGGAGAGTTTCTGCTTCATGAACAGGTTCATGAGCGCTTCTGAGGCTACCGCGGTACCTACCGACAGCAGCATAATGTGCAGTGCGGCAAAACCGAAAAAATATACGCTGGCAATAGCAGCGGGTAATAAGGCGATATTGACCGCCCACATGATCTTAGGTGTGTCAAAGGGTACATGGATGTGGGGGGAGAATAAAACTGTAGCTGTCTTCCCCTTGGGAGCTTGGGCCATTTTTTCCTCCTGATGGCTTTCTGTTTACTGTGACTACTTGGCCTGGGCCTGTTTACGACGATACTGCATCTTGGCAAACCGGTACAGTCCCACCAGCGGTATGGCCGCGGGACAGACAAAAGCGCAGCTGCCGCACTCGATACAATCCAGGAGGCCTCTTTCCACAGCTTCATCGACTTTGTTATGGTCGCAGAGCTTGCCCAGGTAGGCGGGCTCCAGTCCTGTGGGGCACACACTATAGCAGCGGGAACAACGGATACAGGTATTATTATGTACGATGTAGTCTTTTTGTTTGGGCAGGATGAGCAGTCCGCCGGAACCCTTAATAATGGGATGGCTGAAGTCGCTGAATGCGGTACCCATCATAGGCCCGCCGTGTATCACTTCGCCGTAGCTTTCCGGCATGCCATAATCATGGAAGATCTGGGAGAAGGGGGTACCGATACGGACTTTGTAGTTACCCTTGTTGACCACATCTTCACCGGTATAGGTCATGACCCTCTCGATGAGGGGCTTGTCAAATACTACTGCTTCGTAGATGGCAATGGTAGTGGAGACATTCATGACCACTGCTCCCACCGCGGAAGGCAGAGCCCCGCTGGGCACTTCACGTCCCAGTATAGCTTCAATAAGCTGTTTTTCACCGCCCTGAGGGTACATAGTGCGCAGAGGCACAACCTGGGTGGTACTGTCATCAGCCGTGACTTCCTGCAGTTTGAGGATGGCGTCTTCTTTATTGTCTTCTATTCCGATCCAGGCCTGTTTGACACCCAGGATCATCTTGAGTATACGGATACCTTCCAGGAGTTCATCATGCTTTTCCAGCATGAGTCTATGGTCGGCAGTCAGATAGGGTTCACACTCGGTACCATTGATGATCACACATTCCAGCTTGGCGTCCTTGGGAGGCATGAGCTTGACATGGGTGGGGAAGGTAGCTCCGCCCAGACCCACTATACCGGCAGCCTTTACTTTTTCCAGCAGGGCTTCGGGTTTCATCTTGGTGTAATCGTTCTTCTTGTCCATCCAGTTGCGGATGCTGCCTCCGGTCTTGATCTCGACAAAGTCCAGACCCTTGACATACATGGTATCCCCTTTAGCCACGGAGACAACCTCTCCTGAGACCGAAGAGTGGACATTGGCGCTGACAAATCCGGCAGCTTCACCGATCAGCTGGCCTTCTTCTACCTTGGCACCGGCCTTGACGATACAGGCTGCCGGAGCCCCCATGTGCATAGCCATGGGAATCCGTACCACCTGAGGCATGTTGGCTTTGGTGATAGGCAGGGCGGCAGTGTATTTGGACGCGGCAGGGTGGACTCCCCCCCGTTTGAATTTCTTTACATCCATGATCCCTCCAAATCTTCGGGCTTGAGCTTGCCGACGACAAACTGATACCGAATTGAATGATATTTTACCGCAGGACTCCGGTTCTGTCAAACTTCCTTTTGCAGTTATAGCCATAACTCCCTATTTTGCAAGGTACTTTTTTTGTTTACATTCATATTGTTACGATGGGAAACCACTTGTTAGATTTGACTAACTATGATGGCCAAGGATAGAGGAGTTTCTGATCTTGCCTTAGGCTGAAACCAAAATATCTAGAGTTAGGAAAAAATAGTAGCAATCTCAGCGAGGGGAAGGCAGATTACTCCCGGTTTGAGTGGGTATCTCTCGCTACCGGGATAAACCACATAGCTTTGGTTGATTTCCAGGTCTGCTACCGATTGATAAAATCCCTTACTCAGTACCGGTGCAGATGACAGTTTGATCTCTACTCCAATTCTTCTATCTCCTGGCCCGGTCAAAACCAGATCCAACTCAGCGCCGCCTCCGGTCCGATAATAATACATCTGCCAAAATTCCGGTAGAATAGCACTGATCTGTTCCAGCACAAAACCTTCCCAGGACGCTCCCGCGCCCGGATTAGACAGGATATGATCCAGGTCCCCCAATCCCAGAAGAGTGTGCAGTAAACCGGAATCCCTGATATATACTTTGGGTGATTTTATCAGCCTCTTTCCTATATTGGCAGAAAAGGGTTCTAATAGCCTGACAATAAAAGTGTCCTTCAGGATATCCAGATAATGCCTGGCTGTGGGAGGTGTCTGGCCCAGACTGGCTGAAAGACGTGACAAATTAAGTATCTGGCCGTTGACATGGGCCAGCATAGTCCAAAATCTGCGCAGACTCTCCGCGGGTATCCTGATACCCTGTTGAGGTATGTCTCTCTCCAAATATGTCCGAATAAAAGAGGTGCGCCATCGTTGGCTGGACAACTCATTGTCTGCCAGAAAACTATCAGGAAATCCCCCTCTGACCCATAATTTCTGAAAGGTACTCGGCCCTGTTTCTCCCAGACAAAATGGACTCAGTTCCACATAGCCAATCCGTCCCGCCAAAGACTCTGAGGCATTTTTTATCAGCGAGGGGGAAACACTCCCCAATATTAAAAATCTTCCGGCTATCCTGTCACGGTCTACCAGAGCCCGGATCAGGGGAAAAAGGGCTGGCATTCTCTGTATCTCATCTATTATCACACAGTGTTCCTGATGCAGGTTTAAAAAGAATTCCGGATCGGAAAGTTTATTCAGGTCTGATGAAAGCTCCAAATCCAGATAAATAGTAGGCTTAGAAATCATGGTCTCCAATAATCGTGCCAGGGTTGTTTTCCCACATTGTCTGGGCCCAATTATTGCCGTGACAGGGAACTGCTTCAAAATTTCTGAAATATAGGGGGTTTTTATCCGAGTAATCATCCTTGTATATTAAAAGACTTTTTTTTAATTTGCAAGGATAATTCATGATATTTTTGAATACCCTGTCTTCTTCCGGCGGAGCCGTTCAGATGACGGCACCGTAATCCACGAGGCATAACGCACTATAGTCAAAACAGTGCCATCCGGTATCTACAGGTCTCCTGTGAGAAGGCAAAACCGCACCCCAAAGGCCCAACCGGGACGGCCCCACGCGTCCTCAGACGCCTCCACTCCACTGAAAGCTGGAAAACAGGGGGGACTCCCCCTCACCCGCCGGGTTGCTCAAGAAAAATCACTGAGAAATAAAATATACTCTTTTTTCTCCCACCTGAGCCCCCTGACTGATGACTGTCGACTATTTTGCATGAATAGCGGCTTTCGTATATAATATAAGGAAGAAGCTACGGAGAGAGATTTGTATAACAAAAAGAAGCACCACGAAAGCAGCCAGGCAAAACCCCACTACCATCGTGATGAAAACGGCACCGAAATACAATCCAGACCGGAGACACCCCGTCCCGAGTCCGGTCAAAAAACCGAAGGCAATCCCTCCGGTCAGGGCAACCGCGACAACCAGCGCCGCAATAATTTTCCTCCCCGCAATAACCGCCCGCCCCGTCCCGAAGGCAGTCAGAACCGTCCCGGCGACAGGCCTGCTGCGGCACAACCAACATCCCAGGCGCAGGGCGGCTCCCCCTCAGAAGGCGGAGAAAGCCGGCGCGAACAGAAAAACCGTAATTACTGGCGCAACCGCCGTAATAAAAAGCGCGGAGACCGGACTCAGGGACAGAATGCCTCCTCCGGCCAGCTCGGCAACCAGCCTAATCCTCAGAACCAGTCTCAGAATCAGAATAGAAATATACAGAACAATCAGCAGCGTCCCCAGCCTCAGCCCCAGCGGCCGGAACCACCCCGTGAACCGGTGATCCTGCCCGACGATATCCAGACTCTGGAACCCCTGGAAGCATCCATTCTGGAGTTCAAACCCGGAGAGACGGAAGAAGGGCCGGCCAAGGTCATCTGCCCCATCTGCGAACAGGCGGTACAAAGCCTCAGCACGGCCATCTGGCACAAAGAGCACGGTACTCCGGCCCATTTCGACTGTGTGGTCAAGGAACTGGTCCAGACTCATAAAGACAGTCTGGGCAAGCACCGCCGCATCTACTACATCGGCAAGGGCCAGTTCGCCATCGTCAAGGAGACCTTTGACAAACGCGGGCAGCTCAAGACCTACCAGGTCATGGAACGCATCCCCTATGAGCACACGGAATCCTGACCCTCTCCACGATCCTTTTATCGAAGCACTCATCATCCGCAACAGCCCTTTTGGTGAAGGCCACCGCCTCCTCACCCTGGTCGACCGTCACAAAGGCAAAGTCAGTGTGATGGCCTTTGGCGCGGGCAAGGAAAAAAGCACCCGTCGCTCCTCTCTGCTGGTGGGCCATCTCATCCGGGCCCGGGTCAAACGCAAAAACCCCGACAGCCCCTGGACCCTGCAGGAAGTCTCAGTAGCCCGGGAATACCCCGCCATCCGCAAGGACCTGGCCCGAATGGCGCAGTTCTATTTATTGATAGAAGTGCTGGATGTATGTCTGGAGGAAGGTACCCTGCTGGATGACTGGGACAGCCTCCCCGCCCTCCTGGCCGCCCTGGAAAACGACCCCGGCGCGGTGATACTGGTCTATCTGTTCCTGTTCGGCCTGCTGCGTGACGAAGGGGTCTTTCCCCACTATTCCGAGGATCTTTTCACAGTGATGCGGGAGTTCGGCTATTCCAGCCACGGCCTGGGCAACGGCACGACCCGCTTTCTGCACGACAGTGAGCAGCATCCCGATCCCGCCTATTGGCAGGACAAGCGCCTGTCGGCATCAGTGTTGGGGGAATTACAGGATATCTTGTCGGTGACGGTGAGTCATCATTTTCAGCGGACGCTGAAGAGTTTGGATCTGCTGCATGGAGTGGGGTAGACCTTCGGCCAAAGATTTTTTTTATATATTTAATGCCGCCCAGTTTACCAGCTTCAGGCCGGAGAGCCGGGAGAATTCGACTGTGTTATCACAGGTTTCCCTGGCGGGAAGGAAGAGTTCCGTTGGACAAACGGAGTCGGTGGCGGCATTTCTTTTTGTCCGCCCAAAAAGAAACGTCTATGATAAAAGTCAAGCCACTTGGTATTTAACACCGTTTTC
>CAYRWR010000029.1:0-50440 GCA_964428015.1 uncultured Brevinematales bacterium
ATTCAGAATTATTTTTTTATTCATTTACTGATAATAAATTAATATATTTCCAATCAGAATAATAATGGGTTTTTAAAATTATAAAATGAAAAAAAACTAAAAATGTTGTTAGCGTTTTTTGAGAATTGGTGGTATGAAAATACTGAATAAAAAGGCTATCTTGCATACGTAAAAAAATAGTGAAGAAACCTGTAGTGTAGAAAATTTGTTCTGTTTTACTATAGAGAAATACAATTTTGAATAAATGAATTTCATTTTGAACTGAAACCGAATATTCCTTGAGATAATTTGTTCTCAAGATATTATTTTGTCTTTGAGTGTGAAGAGTTTTCTTTAGTAGATTTATTTACTCCGTGCTATTAGGGTGCAACGCAGGCTACCCACCCAGGGTCCTCCTGGAAAAACCAGAAACCCATCTTAAAAAATGATGATTCCATTTAAAAAATTATTATCCAAGATCGGGAAGAATAGGGCATGAAGGTGTTTTTTGATTCATCCTCCCAGGTTAAAAGATATCTGAATGAATTATAGAGTGAAGGGAGAAAGACCAAATTCTTTCTGAGACTGATCAATTAATAGTAAACACGACTATATTTCCCGAGATTTTGAACGAATTAAACCGGACATTACGAGAGGGTATAATAGATCTAAAAGAGTATGAATATTAAAAAACCACATCCAAACTGGAATATTAAGATATGATGATTGTTTCTATTGATCCTGAATTAGCCGTATACACAGATACCATCCAGGACAATACCGTCATATGAGACATTGACGCGATCCATTTCACTTGTGCCTTTAAGCGTCTCCCGATCTGCTAGTCAGCTCTGATGACAGATAACTATCAGCCGCGGAAAAAGCGTGATTTAAAAATCAAGAAGATCTAAATCGAAATTGACAGTACGTCCATAACATGAATTATAGGCATGATTCTATTTTGCCAATTATTTCCTTAGTTCCAAAAAAATTTTATATCACCAATTACAATAGTTTGAAAAGGAAATAAAACACAAGATGTTATATTTTGAATTTCAATATCATAAATAAATGAAGACAGATATATCAATAAATTGGCTTAAAATTATATTTTCTTGTAAAATTTCATTAAATCATTAAAAATATGGTACTATATGATAAATGAAATAAAATTGAGTTTAAGGCAGAGATATATTGGTGGTTAAGCAGTAATGAGGATAAAATCTAACAGAGTTTTTATCTTACTTCTTCTTTTTTCATCTTGTAATCAAATTGTGAAATCAGATTTAAAATCAAATTCTAATGAAAATAATAAATTACTTGAACCAACTTATCAGAAAGAGAAAATTATCATCCAAGAATCCAATGAGAATTATGTTTTACTACAAGGTGAAGCTGAAGGAGTTTCAGTATTAAAAATCGGATCAGCAATATTTTCTGATACTGCATATAACTCTGAATTAGAGGAAAAGAGTAAGGATGCATATGTTGTTGATTTTGAATTAATTGATCAAGGCTTGATGAAATATTTAAAAAGTAAAAAAGTAGAAATTGGTTATTTTATCCCGGATAATTCGCTAATTATCAAAACAAAAGCCAATATTCAGGAAATCCGAAAATGGAAAAAGGTAAAAAATGTTACTCCGTATTTCTCCTATTTAAAAGTTTCAAAAAGCGATGGCGATCTAAAATCATCAGATAAAGTATTAATAAAATTATGGCAAGATAGTTCTGTGGATGAAGTTGTTGCATTTTGTAAAAAAGAAAATATCAGTATCTATTCACAATCCGGTAAAAGTCTAATTGCCAGTGGAAGCAACATTATTGCATTGATAAAAGAATCCTCAGTATTAAAGGCTGAGAAATATTATCCATCCGAAGTTTTTTCAATTTCTTCCTCTCAAATAAAAGATGTTATTTTTCACTTTTCTTTGAATAGTATCCTTAATTTTGGATCCAGAGCTAAAATATCTATTATGGATATGGGTTTGGATTCCTTACATGCCGATCTGAAAGGTTCAATTAAGGAAATTTATGATATTGCCGGTGATCATGATACAGGTGAATTGAGCTCACATGGTACTCATATAGCCGGAATAATTGCAGGTAAAAGTGTTGTGTCCGCGGGAAAGATAAAAGGTATAAATCCCGAAGCTGAGATTTTATTTTATGCTTTAGGGGATAATTTAAAAGGTCTAATGGTTCCACCCGATTTAGAACCATTACTTTTAAATTCATTTAATAAACAGTCATATATCGTAAATCTAAGTTGGGGGACATATTCTTCCACACTCCCAGGAAAATATCTTTCAATAAGCAAAGATATTGATGAGTTTGTTTATGCACACCCTGAAATGATAATAGTTACAGCAGTAGGGAATGATGGAAAAAGCATTGCATCACCTGCTACCGCGAAAAACGTTCTTTCCATCGGTTCATTAAATGGGAAAAATATAGCGGAATATTCCGGTAGGAATGGAACTATAGATGGCCGGATTAAACCTGATTTATTAGTTCAGGGAAGTTCAATTACATCATTGGAATTAAATAACGGTTATGTTGATAAATCAGGTACCAGCCAATCTGCTGCAGTAATTAGCGGGATAGTTTCACAGTTGATCCCAGAAATTAACTATTCTTTCAAAATATCACCTTCCTATAGTGTAATAAAATCACTCCTTTTAGCAAATACCTCTGTACTTGGTCTGGAATCCGAAAACGGATATGGAAGCTTGATATTGAATCGGCCGATACTACCTCTATATTTCATATTACAACCATACAAGAACATTAAACAAATAGTAGAAAAAGAATTTAGCGTTGAGAACGGGGATATAATATCTATAGTACTTTCCTGGACGGATCCACCAGCCAGTGAAAATTCTTTTTATCAACTAGTCAATGACTATGACCTGGACATTGTATTTCCCAATGGCCAGATTCAAAGACTACAGGATCATACAAATCCAATCGAAAAACATACATTTACCACTCCTGTGGCGGGGAAATACAAAGTTAGAATAATTCCGATTAAGACTCCCTTTATCGTCAATGATATATCTCTGGTAATAAAAAGTCAGAATGGGTTTTCAGATGCTGATTCTACCCCTGAAAATCTTACGGTAAATAACCAGGAGACAGTGGATCTCAATCTTTCTGACTCCACACAGATTTCAACAGAAGAGAACAATATTAATACCGGAGTGACAACCCCGGATAATGGTAATGATTACAATATTTCTGATAGTAATTTGACCCAAAATAATGGTATGCCAGTTACACCTTTTCAAAATCCGGTTTTTGATCCGGAATTGTTTAATGCTTACAATAATGATGAGATATTAGAAACGTCTTTATCTGAAAATAATTCAAACAGTAACAATACCCCAAAAGTGTATTTTAAACCCGGTACAGGGAACTTATACATTCAAGCTATGGGAAGTGAATCAAATAAAATCGCCAATATTTCCTTAATTGCAGATTCAAAATTAATTAAAAAAACTGAAATTCCCATATATAATCAATTAGAAAACAAATATCAAACTCTTTCTATTAATATGCCAGATACCACCAACATTTTAAATGGGAATGTTACAGTAATTACAGAATATAACACCGAGACAAATATTATGGCTCTTTCATTTGTCCCGGATAATAAATCACCTCATATAGGAATAAGTTTCCCGGTACAGAATGGGTTTATCACCAATGAATTCCCCTGGATCATACTTGAAGATTCGGATAGTGGATTGGATACAAATATAATTGTAGGTGTAAACGGGATATTCTATACTAATGGGGAAATTGAATACAATCCAGGTAACAATAAACTAACCGTAAAAGCAGATAGAATTTTTGAACCGAATTTCATACAAGAAGTCACAGTCAATATATTACAATTCAAAGATATTGTAGGGAATATGGGGGTTCCATATATCTGGCATTTTTACTATATCAATAGTAATGACGTTATTCCTCCGGATACTCCACAAAGTCTGATAGGATATGCCACAAATCAAAGAATTTCACTTTCTTGGATTCCAAACAAAGAAAAAGATTTAATAGGTTATAATATTTATACACTGGATCAATATGGGTTAAATCCGGAAAAAATCAACCAGGATTTGATAAGGACTAATAACTATTATTTTTATACTAACCATCTTGATAATATTGGTGTAACCGCAGTTGACTACTGTACCAATGAAAGTGATTTAGCTATCGTTAGATTAGACTACGAATATAGGCCGGATTTACCTGAAATTATTATCTCCAATGTACCTGCAAAAACTAATCAGGCTGTAGATGTGAAATTTCAGATTAGACATGTGGTACCTTTGCTTTTTACAAATGTGACTGTAGACTATATTACAGCCCATGTTTCCTGGAAAAACGGATGGGGGACTGTTACAATTCCCCAAGAAGGTGTGCATCTGTTTTCTATAGTAGTAAAGAGTGCGGATAGTAATATTATTACAAATACCGTAACTTTTGAAATAGACAAAAGTGCACCAGATATGCCAGGTAATATTATAGTAATGACAAATGATAGAAACCTGGAGGTTCAATGGGCTCCCGTAAAAAAGGATGGTGTTTTTTGTACATATAATATATTTACAAATGATATACTGGTATTATCTAATTCAACAAGTACAAATGTTTTCCTGAACTTTAAAGATTATGGACTGAATACAGTTTCTATCGTTGCCGTGGATTCACTTGGCAATAAAAGCGCAAAAAAGAATGTAAATATCAACACCGAAACCGGTGTACATCTAAACCTGGACAATCTTTACATTAGTAAGCTTCTGACAGGAAATTGTGCTTTAAATATCTCAACAAATAGTTACAATGAAATATATTTTGAAATAAAAAATAAGAACAGGAATAAAACCTGGAAATTTCCCAGAGCTTTCAGTTTGTCTTTTCAGGAAGCTTTATCAGACTGGCCTGATGGGGATACATTGCTTATAATCAAATTAATGAAAAATGGTTCTGAAATAAATCAAGGTAGATGGAGATATATAACCAACATAATTGTAGATCAAACAGTTCCTGAAGTATTCTGGTTAAACAATAATTCCACAAATGCAGCCAATATGCTTTTCACCAAAGAACCAAAAGTAACTGGATATGTAATTGAGAGTAATTTAACATCGTTCTCGGTTTATAAAAACAACCAGTTAATTGATACTATAACTTCGAATCAAATAACTATAAATCTACAGAATAATGATGTTTATTCGTTAATTGCAAAAGATAAAGCCGGAAATATTAGAACACTAAATTCTACCATTATAAAAGATAAAAATATGCCGCATATTTTCATTACAGGAATGAAAAACCTGATTTCCGGACAAATCTCGGATGAATATTTAGAGGGTTTTGAGATATATACTAATAGAGGATTGTATTTTTCTTCCAGTTATGCCGTGAACGGAGATATCTGTATTCAACCGCTGGATCAGGGAGAAATACTGATTAATGCATGGGATAGAGCTGGAAATACCAATCAATTTATCAGCAATATCTTAAGAAATGGGAATAATGAAAACCGTTCTTTTACCATTTTCGTTAATGGGATGACCAACACATATTTTAATACATCAGACATTTCAGTGAAACTTAATGGAGCAACCAATTCCGATGACATATTTGTACATAAGATGAAAAACGGTGATAAATATACCATATCTTCAGGGGTAATTTTTCAACCTTCTTATCAGTTTTTCGGTATTGATGACGCGGAATATTCATTAATCATAAATTGTAATGGAAAAGAATATGTTAAAGAAGTAATTGTTGATACCCAACAACCGGATATTCAGATCCTGCCACTGGTAAATATGCCTGCCAAAATAGGTGATATAGTAAAAATAAAAGACATGAATTTGGATAATTTCTCAATTGTGGTAGATGGATTATTGAAGGGGCTTGATGCACTTTTAGGACAAGGCGAATATAACATTTCTGTTATAGCTCAGGATAAGGCTGGGAATCGGAATTTAAAAAACACCACGGTTAGGGTAACTGATTCCTATAGTAACTACAATGTCGCGGTATTTAAGTCTTTACAAAATAATAAATTTTACAATCATCCTATTACTATTGAAATGCTGGATCCTAATCTAAATTGGTATATTGAAGTGAATGGCAAATCTCAATCTCCTTATGTTTCCTCAGAAGGTATATATACCATTAAGGTGACAGGAAGTAAAGGTGAAACCAACACAATAATCTATACAAATCAGATTATAGTAACTCTGGATTTTACAAAACCATCTATTTTCACATCAATGAAAAGAGAGCAATTCTATTCTAAAGTCCCTGATGTGTTTGTTGATGATAAAAATTGGTTGTCGAATTATGTTCTAATGGACAACACAAAATGGGATGGTCAGTTTTTAACTGAAGGTCTCCATCACTATTATATTAAAGCGTTTGATAAAGCTGGAAATACATCAGAATTCTATTCTGATTTTTATTTAGACTCTTTGTCACCTTTGGTAGCAATCTCTCCAACTAATATTTATGTCCAGGAAGTGACACCTGTAGTTTCTATTGTAGAGGAAAATCCCTTTAACATTGATTATTATCAGAATGGTGAATTCAGTCTGGCTTATGGCCTTTTAGATATTGAAGGTGATTATGATCTTACCGTGTCCGTGATGGATAAAGCTGGAAATCAAAGTTCCGCTAATCACACTTTTATAATAGATTTAACGCCCCCTCAAATTGACCCAGGGATCATTAATGGGTTTACATATCCTACAAACACGGTTATTTCACCAAAGATCGTTGATCTTCATCCAGGAAGTCTGGAAATGACTTTGGATGGTTATTTATATAAAAGCACTAAAATCACAAATACAGGTTTTCACACTTTAGATTTATGGGCAGAAGATAAAGCTGGAAATACAACTATATCTAATCTGGTATTTTATATATCTGACGAAATGCCTTCAATTATGATATCCGGTATGGATCGGTGCCTGTATATGGACGGAATTTATTATTCTTCGAACACCCAGAATATAAATATCAGTATTTCTAACGCAAATTCAAGTACAATGGAAGTTTCAATAAATGGAAAACATACCAATAATAATTTTATCCTGAATTATGATGGAACCTTTAACCTGTCCATCCAGGCCCAAGCAGTTTTGAATGGAAATTCTTTTGATCTTCAGCAAAATAAATCATTTGTTATAGATAAAACACCGCCCATCATTACCATACCGGTCCTGACCAACAATACTTTTAATACGCAAAATCTGCATATATTAGTTAGTGTAAACGACCATATTCTAAATAAAAAAGTCCTCTTAAACGGAAAACCCGTTTCTACAGATTTCGTAATATCAACCGATGGGGATTATCACCTTCTGGCCCTTGCTCAGGACATATTAGGAAGACAGATTTCCAATAATTATAGTTTTGCTGTAGACACCCATAAAAGTCTTGTGAAACTTTATGGGATAGAAAACGGCAAATATTATACGCATCCTATTGATTATCAAGTTATAATCAATTCTTCATTAATTGAGCACGTCAAGGTATCGGTAAATGAATACAGTATGCCATTACAGGGAACTATTAATAACTATGGCAGTAATACCATTATTGTAGAGTTTACAGATAAGGCAGGAAGAGCTTTTTCACAAAAATATGATATATTTGTGGATAATATTCTTCCATCAATTGTAATTAGTGGAGTAGGGGATAGTCAAGTAAGTAAATTTATCGATGGTTCTATTCAGTTATTTGACGAATTTATACAAGCCTATGAAGTCACTATAGAAGGAAATCGAGGTTTTTATTGGAAAAAAGCTGGGACACAAAACACTAATCTAGGATTTTATTTATCTACAGATGATACTTATTCTTTAACCGCAAAAATATCTGATATCTCAGGTAATATGACGTATACTAATATTCATTTCGCGGTCGATCATCTCGTCCCACAGATCCTAATAGAAGGGATTACAAACAATGGGTATTATCCTGAAACAGTCACTATAAATGTCAAAGACATTGATATCCATAGAAATGGAAAACTGATCTGGCTGGATAATATATTATTACCATTCACAAATAACATGATATCACTTACCTTTGAAGTACCTTTGGAAGGTGACCATTTATTGAAAGTATTGGCGGGGGATAGCGCGGGTAATGCAAATCAGAGTATATATAATTTCACGATAGACAGGACCTTTCCTGTGATTACACTTTTTGGAGCAGAAGAATCCAAAGCTTATTCCAATGCCCGTCCAATTGAAATTTCGGTTAATGAGATCAATCTCTCTGATGTATTTATCATGGACACGGTAACCGGAAATGGCCCCACACGGCAATTCAGCAGGCAGCTTCATTTCACAGCATCTGAAACCGGAAAACATCAAATAACCGTAACAGCACGGGATAAAGCAGGGAACGAAACCATAAGTAATTTCACATTCATTGTAGATCAGATAAAACCAACGGTGTATTTTTCAGGAATTCACGATGGAGAATATTTTAATCATGATAATTTAACGGCGGGTGTATTGTCGTATGATAATTATCCCTGGGAAACGAAAGTATGGGTGGATAATGTGGAACAGACGGATCCATCGTTATTTTTCATACAGGGAGAAGGCCCTCACCAGATCATTGCCATGTCTCGGGATTTGGTGACTAACACCAGTTATATCACCAATCATATCACAATAGATTTGACACCACCTCAGATTTTTATCACGGGGGTTACAAATGGGGAATATTATAATTCCGACAGAACCATCCAAATCAGGATAATGGATGATAATATCAATCTAACGGGATTGGTAGCGAAACATGACAATATTGATATTCCACTTACACTTGATGTCAATGGGGATATGGTCGGCACATTCAATGTATTGGATGAACTAACCTTCCACTACCTGGAAGTCAGTGAAGTTGACAGAGCGGGAAATATGAACAGTAAAACTGTAACTTATTCTCTTGATAAAACCAAACCTTTTGTCAGCATCACAAGAAGTACTCAGGGATACCTGACCGCTGACGAATCTGTCGCATTCGCTGGATGGGACAACCCGGGTGGCAGCGGCCTGAAACAAGTAGTCAGTTATTATTCAAAAAACAGCGGTATGACCAATTCAGTATTTCCTTTATCCTTTGATCAGGAAGGTGAATATTCTGTATCAGCTTTTTCCGTAGATAATGCTGGTAATAAATCTGATATTTCTAATGTGATCTTTTATGTAGACAAGACACCCCCACAAATCAGTGTTTATAATAGTCCTTCACACAATAATTTTTCCACAATTGAAGCCACCTATAATGATGTGATCAATTTCCATGCTGATATAACTGATGCTAAGGAGCTGCAGTCCTATCATGTGATGATCGACAGCATGACTGTTACGAATGTCTCCAATATCGGGAATACTACATGTAGTATAGATTTTCAGGTAATGATACAGGATTGGCAATTTGTACCGCATGTTTTGGAAATATATGCGTATGATAAAGTTGGCAACAGTTCACACTTTCAGCAGACATATCAATTTGTAGATCATGTTCAGCCAACTCATACCATTACTTTTCAAAACACGGATTCATACTTTAAAAAACTACCGGCTAATTTTGGAAGTAATTATTATGGGGATGGCAGAGATTTCCTGGTTACAATAAATGCTTCCGATAAATTCGGAATAAAATCTATCAGTATTAATGGTTTTCCAGGTAATTATATAAATTGGATAAATAATAATACATTTAGATTAGTAATTAATGGAGGCGCACTTGGAACAGAAACGCATTATTTCCCAACAATTACTATAATAGATTCAAATGATAATCTTACCAATCTAAACTATCAATTTGTAGTAGACAAAAAAGCACCCTATATGACTAATTGGAGTGGAAACATGGCGGTGAATGGTTCATGGGATGATTCAAGTCCCCCTAGTTATTCAGTGCTCAATTATACCATTCATGACAATTTTGGATTAAAACAAGGTACATTGGAATATCATATTCTGGCTTATTGGGGTTTTTATAATGAAATGACAAAAGATGAATTACATTCTATTAATATAGGAGGCACCACAGGTGATTTTTCATCACAAATATCCTGGGATATGTGGGCCTATAGTTGGGGTTTGATGGGAGACGTTTGTTCCCATCATGCCATTTACTATATTACCATTGATATCAGTGATATTTTTGGGAATCGATTATATGTGCCTCATAAGAGATTTGACGGGCATCGTCTTTATGCCAGCCCTTGGACCTGGGATAATTGGAAGACTGAAGATTTTCCGCAACCCTGCTTACACCATGATTACTGGTGGCGAAGTAATTTTTAAGTAAAGGAGAAGGATATTGAATAGTAAACCGGAAAGCAACCAATGTGTTAATTTTGCATCAGTATTAATATTCATATTTAGTCTGTTCGTTACATTTGAAAGTATGGAAGGAAAAACTACTATACGTGCCGATTACCAATTATATGTAAACCCTTTGGTGGAATTTCCCGATAACAAGGCGGCAGAAAAGGGTATCCTGAATCTGGTGGATAAAAACCCCGCTACTTTAATAAGATATAATGTTTTACAATCGGGCGCAGCGTTGACCTTATATTTGAAAAATAATGAAAATTTCAATGCCATACAATTGAAATATGGCCCAAGTACAAAAATAGAAGATCAAATTGCCCGATGTGTAGTAGAAGTGGTTAAAGTAAGTATTAGGCAGACTGGCAAAGTAGAAACACTTCAGGAATTTATATTGGACCTCAATCCAGATATAGATGATAAAATACAAACGATTACATTCCCCTATACTGTCACGGGAGATTGTATTCGATTAGAGGTGCTTTCTACAGTTGGAGACCCCGGCAGGCAGTATGTAGTGTGGAGTGAGATGGATATTTTATCATCAGGTCAGAGCGTCCTTACTTACGATGAAAATTCATTAATGCAAGAATATAAACTGTCATCCAGACAATATCAACTGTATAATTTGTTAAGCTTATATAACGGTGTAAGGAAAGTGATATTTTCAAATTTAAATAAACAACTGGCTATCTGGCATTCCTTAGGGGTACAGACGGAGCAGATCCGGTTCGATAATGAACACCAGCAGACAGGTATTTATATAGAAATACAGCAATCTGTTTCAAACAGATTCCAGGGAGTCATTTTTTGCGGAATAGGGGGAGGTAAAATATATTCTACGGACCCCCAGCGGTTACCTTATCAGCTGGCTGACAAAATGGCAATAGGAGAATGGTATTTCGATGATAGCGCCAATTTCTGGGTCAGGATTGGGAAAGGCCAATGGAAAAAAGGTAGCAATTATTTTTATAATACAGATTTCGGGGACCTCCTCACGCTTGAGATGCCCTATATAAAATTTTAAAAACATTCGGGAGTATTCTTATGACAAGGACCAAAATTCAGGGTTTCATTTCCTCAATACTGCTTTCAGGGTTTATTTATTTTTCAGGATGCAGTCTGTTCGGCGGGCTTGCAGCTCCGCAAAATGTAAACGCTTCAGACGGGACTGTAGTAAACCGTATTGTTATTACCTGGGATAATGTAATCGGAGCGGATTATTATTACCTACAAAGGAGCAGTGATAATATCACCTTCGAATATATTGACCACGACGCCGTCTCCCCTTATACCGATACCAATACCCAGGGGTCCGATACCAACACCTATTATTACCGAGTGGCAGCAGGTAAAAGTAACGGACAGAACCGGGAAAGTACGGTGAGTGATTTTTCGGAATCGGATAGCGGTTATGTGGGTGTTGCTGCTCCGATCCAGATACCTCTGGACAGCTGGTATGTGGGCTACCTTGCGGCTCCCTGGGATGTTCAATTATATTACTTTAACTCCGTTTCAAATAATTCCTATACGTTCTATTCGGATCATTACAGCTGGGGGTCAGGAACTTATAGTAATACAATTATTATTGATGCTTACAGACCTGGAATGACTGAAACGTATTTTACCAATGGTTATTCTCTTTATATAATTCCAATAACCATTACTGCTTTAGATTCTATCGTTTATTTGAAAACCACATGTTGGGGTAGTGGTGATTTCGCTATCAAAGTCAGTAATAACTAAGCCATCGGGCCGGTTAATTTTTTCAGGGAGAAAAGTATAGATATGCGCAAAATCTGGTTTATCATTTTGCTTGTTTTTTGCACAATAATTGTCTGGGCTATCAATCAAACCGGTATAGAAGTTTTCCGGAACAAGATCACCCTTAAACTCTGGAAAGATGACCAAAACCCCTATCTATACAATCCCAAAACCAAAGACCTCCAGCACAAATTGAACCTGGCCCTGTCCTTTAACCTGCAAAACTATAATCCCATTCGGGAATCCGGCTTCTGGAATGCGGAAACGGAAGAAGCTCTGGAAAGCTTCCGGGAGTTTTACTACAAAAAATATAAACTGCAGAGGTATTATACTTTCAGCGCGGACAGCGGTATGGATGTGTCCACCTGGTCCAAGGCCGTGAACCGGGAGGCACCGGACCCTACAACTTTATTGCGGCAAAATATGCAGGAAATGCAAGCTAAACTAGGTGATCCCGCTCAGTATTATGGTGATGCAGGCCGCATCGAGATCAACAGGATCGAAAAAGGCATAAATGGGGAAGTAAATCCGGTCAGCGGGGCCTTGGAAAAAAATATTACCCTATATCAAACACCTTTAGGTAGCGACCATCTGATCCCTATTCAACTAATGAAAAGATATTCTTCTCAATTAACCGGATCTACCAGCCTGGGGGACAACTGGTACCTTACTGAAAACGCCGCGTTATGGTACAGTTTTGAAAAACAGGAAATAGTCATACAGGATAATATGGGGTCTTATCAAAAGTACCTGTTCCATAACAACCAATTTATTCAGGATCAGAAAGATACTTCCGGGGGATATTTTAAAAACGTCAATTTATCGAACGGACAACTAGGTGATCAAAACAGTATAATCTTAGTACAAACCGCTACAGGTGATACCCTGTTCTATAAATGCCAGATCAGCACCTGGGGGGACTCCAAAGAGGATATAAAAAGGGAAGCAAATAAATGCAGCGTGATCAGGGGATATGTGATAGACCGGAATGACGACAAGCCCATAAAAGGTGGTATCTATTCCAATGAAATTAATTTTGCTTCCAAAGAAGATCAGACTATAGGGTTAAGAAACCTTAAAAATGAATTTCTCAATAAAATTAATAGTTATATAACCAATAGCAGTAAATCAGGTTTCTCTGTCACTTTTTGTGCAGATAATGTCACGCACACCAATATCAATGTTTTTTCATTCAGTCAGAAGAGCTCTACCAATGACATAAACGACCAATTCGCAGGTTATCAATTAGACAGGATTAAAAACCGTTATGGGGCAGTCAAAAAATATTCCTATGACACCAAAGGCCATTTGAACGGGATCACTGTTTTGGCTCCGGATAATAAAGAAGTGGAGCATGTTAATCTTCAATATTCCGATCGTTTACTCAAATCAATATTACTTCCCAACGGATCAGTGAATTTTTATTATCAGACAAACGGATACGCGGTATTACTTAAAAAATCAGTAACAGCCGGGGACAATACATATGCTTCTTATGATTTCAGTTATAAAACCATAACACTGGAAAACAATAATGCTGAAGAAATGATAAAAGCCCTCAGTAATCTGGAAATAATACAGACAAATCTAATAAAGCATAGATATGATACTGAGACTTCTATTGAGAATTTCAATACTATAAAAGCCGGTGATCCCATGTCTCTTTATTGTAATGAAACAAATCACTTTTTATGGTATTCAGGACCTGCGCTAAAAGATGTTTATTATACCCAGGCCTATATTGATTATATGAAGGGGATACTGAAAAACTCTTTAACGGAAATTAATAAAAATTATAATGAGGTCCTGGTACAGATCAGGGATATCGGCTCAGGAAAGTATTATAAAAGAGTATCACCAATATCCCAATACCAGATCCAAACCGGGTCTTGGAAACAGGTCTTTAAATTTGATTATGCCTCAATGGACCCGAAGGTCTTTAATTTGACCAATAGCGAATTTGGTGTAAGGGTCTCCTCGGTCATAACTCCTGCCGGGACCGCGCTGTTCGAATATAAAGGTATGTCCACTACTTTTGTCGACCCCAACAGCAAAACCTATATCTTCAGCGTCAATAATTCAGACAGCGGTAAAGATGTCTATGAAAGATTTATCAACGGTATTACCTATCCGGATGGAGCTTCGGTCAGCCTGACTTTCAATGATAAAGGCAAACTGACTGATTTAGTGAACGAGGTGGATCAGAGTTATCACTATACCTATGATACCTTCGGCAATGTCCTGGGTAAGAATCTACCCCTTAACCGTTCATGGATATATGAATATAAACAGCAAACCGCCGCGTATCTGGGAAAACCCACCAGGATCACCCAGCCTGATGGCAGTGTTTATGATATGGTATATAATGACCTGGGTGATATGATAAGCAAATCTCTGGATGGTCATCTTCTCTCTTCTGCAAATTATGTTTATTCCTCAGTAGGGTTTACATGCACCACAAAGGACATGTTTTTATCACCGACCATCCAGGAATATAATGCCAAGCATTTCCTGATCAAAAAAACAAATCCTGATGGAACTGTTACAACCTATATCAACGATGAATATGGGAAGGCCCTGGAAGAAACTACTCTGGGTGTGACAATATTCCAGGAATATAACGGAAAAGGCAATCTCACGGCAGCCGGTATCAAAGGGGTCAACAGCACAAAATTTGTTTACGACGGCCTGGGTAGAAAAGTGCAGGAAATTAACGGTCTCAACGCAACTTTGTCCACGGTATATGACCCCATGGGGAATGTCACCCTTTTGACGGACCCTCAATTGCGAGAGATCAATTATCACTATGATGCGAACGGCAACCGGATAGAAGAAGATTATGGCGACTGGAAGATACTCTATTCATATGACTCCAAAAACAAACTTAAAGGAAAGACCCAGGTTGATAAAGGCGCATTTTATGAAACAGTCATGTCCTACGATCCTGCGGGAAATATGACGTTCCAGGCTATTTCAGGCAGAGGGTGGGGGAACGCGACCGGTACAATAAATGGAAAATTAAAGATTAAATCTGCAATAGTCAGTAATTCATACAGCTATAATGCCTTCGGACAGATTACTGAGGAAATAAACCTGATCAACGGTGAACATACCAGTTATGGGATCGATAGTATGGGTCGGATAACAGCCCAGACCAATAGCCTTAACGGTCATGTTAGTCATCAGCAATTCACTTATGATTATTTGGGCCGCGTGAAGAAGTCATATTCCGGGTCAGATGATGAAACGGCACGGCTCATTGACAGTAAAGAATACGGAATGAACCGGACCATTACTTCAACCGATGCATATGGTAATGTCACCATTTCCTTTTTGGATTTCCGGGATAAAGTGACAAACCTGACTTATCAGGTTTTTGATCCAATATCAGGACAGAATATAGTATATAACCATAGCTATGTCTTCAATGCCTTCGGGATGAAAATAAAGGAAATCTTCCCCGACCTGACGGTACAGGACTGGAATTATGAAAACGGGACCTGGCTGCAAGCGGAGAGTCAACGCCACTCCGCGAGTGAATCGCCGGTTTGGATGACCTACATCAACAATAAAGTCGGTCAACCGGAAAGAATGGTTGACTACAATGGAAATACATGGAAAAAAGAGTTTAATTACAAGGGTGAAATCATATCGGAAACCGATCCGGAAGGCAGGATAAAAGAGTATACATATGATATTCTAGGGAATCGTATATCTCAAACAATCGGGAATACTACCATCCATTATGAATATTCCTTTTTTAACAAACCTGTTCTAATCTCCTATCCCAATGGTGATAAAATACAATATCGTTATGACGCCCTTGGAAATCAAAGCTATGTAAAAGAAGGAGAATACGATCCCGTTTTTATTGCATTTGATGACAATAATAATCAGATTGCCGCTCTTTTACCAGGCGGATTAATTCTTTCCAATAAATTCAACAGTCATAACCAGCCGGTATATAAATACCTTGGTGGTGAAAACGATAAAAGGGAATGGAAGAATACTTATGATGTTTTAGGTAGACTTATTGAAGAAATCAGGCCAGATGGAGTGCATATAAAACATTCCTATGAAGTCGGGGAAGGTACGGTCACAGAAACGGTAACCGAAGGAAATAGAAAACAGCTGATCATCTATGATCAATTACAAAGAGAAATAAAACGGACCATCCAGGATAATAATATATATTCCGGCACTCCTTATGCCTGGTACCAGGGTCAGGGAATGATCACAGGGATAGTATATAATAAAGCCGGATATCCAATGGTGAAGATAGCCTCAGGGAAAAACGTAATCCGGTATGAATATAATCCGCAGGGTAAAGTGATTTCTGAAATCAATGCCCTGGATGAAGCAAAAACCTATACTTATGATAAACTTGGAAACCTGACCAGTATTTCAGATTTTTATGGCAACTCCTTCTCTTATACTTATGATAAATCAGGTCTCCTAAAATCTGCAAAAAACCCCGATGGTGGTCAGACTTTTTACAATTATGATTCTAAAGGATCCTTAAAAGAGAAGATATTACCTGGCGGTGCTAAATGGCTGATGACCACCGATGAGAGGGGCAGGGTATTGACAGAGACCAATCCCTTAGGGGGGACGGCCAGCTATACCTATGATGTACGGGGTAACAAACTATCGTCCATAAATCCTGACGGCGGACGGTATGTTTTCAAATATGATAAACAGGGCAGACTCGTAGAAACACAAAAACCCGGTAACGGACCAGGCGATAGTTATATCCAGGATTATACCTATACTGTTTTTAGTGAAACCAACAGGATTATATTCCCTGATATGGGGGCTGTGGAATTCACCTATGACATGATGGGCAGAGTAGTCCATAAAAAACAAGGGGCATGGAGTACTTCTGGGGAATTTAACGGTACGGTATTGGAACAGGATTTTACCTATACTCCCAACGGACTCCTGGAGACCGCCTCCTATCCCTCCGGAATGCGGGAAACCTATTCCTACACTACATCAGGCCTGCCGGTATCACGAATCATCACCACCAACGGGATAAAAACCCAGGAAATCAAAACAGGGTATGCTTTGTCTGGACAGCAGCCTTATGGTGAAGTCGTCTGGACAACCGACTCTGGCGGGATCACCACCAGATCCTATTCCGACAGCCTGGGCCGGGTAACCAACAGGACGGAGACCTCTGGTAATGAAACCCGTCAATTCTGTACAACCTATACAAGGGAAGACGGTCTTCAGGTAGAAGAATCCTGGAAATATGATCCGGTAAAAAATACCCGATATGACTGGAGTAGGGTCAAGAAGGATTTCAGAGGTAATATTGTTTCTAAAAGCAGATTGTACAATAATTCAATCCTGGAAATATGGAAATCGGAGTATAATGCCGCGGGGCAGATGGAAACTGAATCTTTTTTACAAGATGCTGAAAAAAATATCTGGTTAAAAACAACATATATCTATGATTTATCCCAGGGGGTACTTAAGGAAAAACAGGAAGCATCGGGACTGAAAACTATATTCCAGTATGATACCATGAGCCGTCCGGTTTCCAAGAATGAAAGTGGCAGGATAACCACCATCACTTATCACCCTAATGGTAAGATGAGCGGAGTCTACATAGGCAATATTTCAGGCAAGACTTATGAATATGACTATCGCGGCAATGTAATACATTCAACGGACCTAAAGAGTAAAACAGAAGTAACCATAGACTATGATATCTTCAGCAACAAAAAGAATGAAACCGTCCACTGGGGCGGGGATAGCCTGGCAAAAAGATATATTTACAACGCCCAGGAACAACTCTACAGAGAGATCAATGAACTTGGGGGGATTAAACAGTATACCTATAACTCCCTGGGACTGACACTTACCGAATCAAGAATAATCACAAACAACGGTATTGAACAAGTCCTACACACCACAGCTTTTCAGTATACTCCGGAAGGGCGTCTTGATACCAGGTCTGAAACCGATCATATCTTAATGAAATCTTATAAGATAAATTTCAAATATGATAATTGGGGAAATCTAACAAACACAATTTATCCCGATTCATCCATGGAAACCGCTGTGTTCGACATCTGGGGACAAAAAGCATCAGCCACAGACAGGTTCGGATATTCCATGAATTCCCAATATGATGAATACGGGCAGCTGGTAAGTCAAACCATGGATACTCTGGGAGGTATTTTAAACATTGAATACCGCTATGACACCGCCGGAAATAAAATTTATGAAAAAGCCGGCCAGAAAGAAATGGAAAATGTCTATGACAACCGGGGCCTGCTGCTCAAGAAAAAGGTAAAAACGGAAACAGGATGGCTAGTCAACCAATTTAATTATGACCCTTATGGTCGAAAAATTTCAGAAACTGATTATGAAGGAAACACCAGTATTCAGGCATATGATGATCTGGATAGGGTGATCAAAACGATCAGCCCCATGGGTAAAGTAGTGGAAAAGGAATACAGTTATGATGCGAACGGGCAAACCATAGAGAAACAAATTCGTTATAACGGTTCCGTCAAAGTATCCACGAAAACGGTAAAAGACGGTTTTGGCCTGGTCAAAGAAGAGAGTGATGCCACCGGGAATAAAACCACCTATAACTACAGCCATACTACCCATGGCCGGGAAATGGTGGTCACCGACAAAGAAGGGAATAAATCCCTCATGATCTATGACTCTTACGATAGATTGACCGAAAGCATCGACCCCTATGGGAACAGCCTGAAAAATGAATATGACGGGGCGGGAAATACCATCCGGGTTACAGATAAAGCAGGGACATCCTGGACTAAGGAATACGACTGGCAGGGTAGGGTCATCCTAAGCAGGAATGCCCTGGGAGACCAGGATATAACCAGGTACGACGTCTTTATCAATAACGACCCCGCCTTTACCTACAAAGGGGGAGAGCTCAGGACTGTGACCGACGCGGAAGGCAATACTACCCGGACTCTGAGTTATGATAAGAATGTCCTGCAATACACCGACGCCCTGGGCCATAAAACATCCTATCAATATGATAATTACGGGCAGTTGATTGAAACCACTGACCCTAAGGGCAACAAAAACCGGATCGGCTATGACCTCCGGGGCAATGTCGTCCAGAGGAAAACCCCGCTGGGCTTCACCACCAAATATAGTTATGATAAAAACAGCCGCCAGACCCTTGAAGACAACGGGCCGGAATGGATACAGACCGTGTACGACCGGGACGGTAATATCAGCGCGAAAATCTACCGGGACGGCAATAAGAAGGTGTTTAACTATGACAGCCTGGGGCGGCTGGTATCAGCTTCAGATAAATCCAGCAGCTATGAATACCAATATGACGACAATGACCGGCTGCTGAGTAAAAAGGATCTGAAAACCGGGACGATACAGTCCTTTACCTATGATAAAAACGGCCAGCGTACCGGTTTGACCACCGGTAAGAGTCTACAAAACCCGGATAAGACAGTTATCTATAAATACGACGCCCTGGGGCGCATCAATCTGGAAACGGTAGTGGATGGCCCCTCCGGCAGCGCGACCAACCTCATGGTGGCCTACTCTTACAACGCCATGAACCGCGTCACCAATAAAGTATTCTCCACCGGCCTCAAAACCGTCTATCAGTACGACGCGCTGCACCGCCTGACCGCCGTTATCAACTACAGTAATAAAACCATACCCCTGTCGGCCCTGCGCTACACCTATGACAAGGTAGGGAACCGCCTGACGGAAACCAGGGTTGAATCAACCAATACCCTCATCTCCCGGTTCATCTATGACGCTAAATACCAATTGGTAGACGCCTCTTATGGTAATGAACTGAGGGAAACTTTCAGCTATGACGCCACCGGAAACCGGACTTTTAAGACCAGTATACGCGGACTGAAGACGGAATCCGTACGGTATGTTTATGACAACGACAACCGGATGATGGCGGAGCAGTTTGACGGTAGTATCACCCAGTATACATATGACCAGGCTGGCAGAATAGTCCAGAAGAGGCTGGGCGGCACAGTAGAAAGCTTCGAATACGACAGCCGCGATCTCATGAAACGGTATATCATCCAGAAAGGCAATGACCTGAATGTCGCCGAATACGGCTATGATGTGGAAAACCACCGTATAACCAAGAAGGACGACAGCAACCTGGAATTCAGAATGAGCCCCCAAACAGTGGAATCCACCTGGGACGGAGACAACCTGTTAACTGAAGGAGGGAGCTTCTATCTCAATAACATCATGGTCAACGGCTATGAAGCTCAGATCAGCTCCATCCGAACCGCGGTTTTTCTTAAAGACGCAGCGGGGAGTATAAGAGGTGAGCTCTATGATAAACCGGTATCCATTAACGGTATCACAGCCGGTTTTATGTCCAGGGATTATACCGCTTTTGGTGAATCCCTGAAAAATACCGAGAACCCGTCATTAGGTAACTCAGAAACTGGTAATGGAAGTAATTTAGGGTTTACGGGGCATTATTTCGACAGTGAGAGCGGCTTATACTATGCCCGTGCGCGATACTATGACCCCCGGACGGGACGCTTCCAGACCCGGGACCCGCTTAACGATACCAGCCCCACCGGACTGAACAAATACATGTACGCCAACAACAACCCCATCATGCTGTGGGACCCCATGGGGGAAAGCGTGTGGGGGACCCTGATCGCCGTGGTAGCCGGGGTGATCGTCGGGCTCTTTAATCCAATTGCTGGTCTTGCGGTTGCCGGTGCCATAATGGGAATGGACGCGGGAATCGAAGGGGCTATGGCCCAGGGAGGAGGGGCTCTTAATATCTTCCTGGGTGCTTTGATAGGTGGAGTAATAGGGGGTTTGGCAGGCGGTCTCACTGGAGGTCTTGCGAGTACGTTAGGAACCACGGCGTTTTTACTAATCTCTTCAGCGGTGATGGCCGGCATAGGTGCCATATCCAATATTACGGGGCAACTCATCGCCGGAGGGGCTAGTCATATGCAGTGGGGTAGTGTCCTCCGCAGCACGATAGAAGGCGCCCTGGTGGGCATGGCCGTCGGTGGAGCGGCACTGGCCGGAGAAACGATAATGGGGGACCTTTATTATCTGAGTGCAGTTGGACCTTACGCGAGCGCTTTAGGCGGCTGGATCAATAGTGGAGGAAAAACATGGCTGTCGGACTTTAAAATAGAATTCACGGTATCCTATGGTGAAGGCAGCGAGCCCGTCAATAACGGCTATTCACCTTCGGAAAGCCAATGGATCGACTATTCCCGGCTTAATTTCCAACAGACGGGTATGCCCTATTACCTGTATGAAATGTACGAAGACGCGGTCCTGTCACAGCAGCAGAATTATTTGAGCCATGTCCGTTACCTGGGCAGGATGTACAACAGCATGTGGGCTACCCCCTTCGGTAACAATGAAAAAGCGTCCATTGATGATGTTTACGGGTTCCAATGGAAAAAAATCTACGAAAATGTAATGTCAGGAAATACCAAGGATATAGGACAGCCTATCAGTATGCCCACCAGTCTGATCATTGACCCTGGCATGGTCAGTATGATGACGGTCTCAGGCAACGCGTACTATGGTGATTATGGATTTAATTCACCGCAGGAATACTGGGGGGCAAATCATACCCTGGAAAAGCAGGTGGCATCATATATACCGGCTATGATGGCACTACCGTTTTTAGCTTTTGGCGGAATGGCTCTGGGAGCTACATTTACCGCAGGTGAGCTTCTGGTTTACGCTATGAACAGTATCGGCCTGACTATGGGCAGCATAGGGTTGGGCAGGGAAATCACTGACATCAAACAACAGGGGTTGAACTGGAACAATGCCGCAGGTGTATTGTTGAACTTAGGTGTTATTGCTACCAGTGCGGGGAAACTGATAAAAGGGATCCAATATTTAGGTAGCGAAGTAATGCGATGGACCAGAAGTACATTATTCCGTATGCGAATGCAGGCAATGGTGAAGAGTGCTATTGCTGATGGAATGAAGTTTGATTTGCAGGTGTTTGGTGCAGATGATTTAATGGCCGCTGAGTCTGGGGGTGGGTTAGATTTAGTGCAAGGTACTGGAAGATTGGGTGGGAAGTTGTATGGCCCAGATAGAATGAATCAACTAGCAAATTATCTTGAGAAAAGGAATATTAAGCTAATACTTGATGACCCCATGCTGGATTCAAGAAGAATGAATGGTGCTTTTAATCGTGTAAAAGGAGAATTACTTTTAAGAAGCGATGCGACGGAGTATGAAGTATGGCATGAATTGTCCCATTATATTCAATATAGGCAAATAGGGCCAGAGGCTTATTCCCAATTAACCCGTTCTCCAACATATAACGAGCCAGAAGAATTTGTATTACAAATGTTGGCTGGAAATAATCGCAGATGGATATATCAGCTAAATCAAGCAGAACGGGATCATGCGATATGGTATATTTTAAAAACAAGAGGTAAATAGCTTAATGGATAATAACTCTAACAGAAAAGTAATTAGCGATGAAAAGGAAGCCATTAAAATTGCGATGGATTATTATCTTAACTATATAAAAAAATTTCCTGACCGTAAATTGACTTTGGAAGTTAAAGGAGTTACCCAACCAAAATTTGATGATGAAATTAATTGTTGGGCCGTCAGTTTCATTCTCCATGATGAATTTTACGAAGATTTTGAATTTGATGATTTTCCAACAATCATTGTTGAAAAAAATGGGACTGTGATGTTTTTTGAAGATTATTTCAAATACAAGCATGGAATCAAAGACTGATTTAGCCGTTGAAGGCAAAAAGTCGATATCCAGCGGCTCTCGTCGGGCACGGGGTTCCGACTAAGGTAGGCTCATGCTTTCGCACTGCCTGCGTCTCCACCCCGTACCACTCCTCAAGCCGCGCACTCTATTTGGGTGAACTGGTGCCGACACGTTAACATAGTCTGAGTTATCCGCAACCGGTGGGAGCAATCGACAGGCTTAGGGGAAGGATCGGTTCTCTCTAATAACTGAGTTTATGCTAAGTTCAGCAGTGAGCAGGCAGGTGGGCGATATGGTCGTGCAATCTGCAAACTCTGCCACACGGTTGGCGAGTTATTGGGCTTCCAGCCCGGCCCTCCCGGCCCCCCAAATTCAACAAGTGAAGCAGTTAGTGTACCTTATTTTCAAGTGTTTTACCTGCTTATTAAAATAAAATGTCTACCCTTCTTTAGGAGGGTTGAAGCCTCCGAGTTCATTTCTTGGAGCATTGAGATAATGATGCAGATTTTTTTGAAAACGGGAAGTAAACGTTATAATTTGAGGATCACTGGAAAGGATTGCAGGTATGGAATTTCTTTTAAGTGAAGTAAAGTGTATTTCGCGTCTTAAAATTCGTTGAATATCACCTGGTCCGGCAGCATATAGTATCAACTGGAAGTCACGACTCTCATCCAGCATTTTACGGTATGACACAATAAGAGAGATAGTATTATTCCATCCTCCGCCAGATCCTTCAAAAGCTAATGATGTCTCAAAAGGATACCAATCACCGGAACGAATATCCTCTAGATAAAGATAGCCCAAACGGTAAAAAGTTGAAGGCTCTGACTCAATGAATATTCGAAGATTGGCTGAACGAAATTGCCGAAGAATCTCTAGAAATTTATCCTCATGGTAATATAGGTAAATAGGTGAAATAGATAATAGTTGGATGTTTCCTTCTTTATTTGAAATATCAGAAGATTCAATACCATAGAGAAGCCATTCAGATGAAATTTTAAAATATTTTACATATTTGTCAATTTCCTCAATCGAGAGTGTGCGTTTTCCATTTTCCCAGCCAGCGATGGTATTTTGAGCCACACCAAAACATTGTCCAAGTTCTTTTTGAGATAAATTACTGACTGTTCGTAAGTTTTTTATTCGGTGTCCTACTTGCAAAATGTTTTGTGTAAGTTTATTGTTTTTCATATTTCCTCCAGGTATCATAAAATATGATATTATATCATAATATGAGATATAGTGCAATAGAATTAGTCACATACTCTGTTTTTAATTGCCTGTTAGCATGGTAGAAAATATCTTAATTTACGAATATATGGCAATCAGGCCTTTTAGGCAGATATACTACAGGATTTATCCGACAAAATACCTAGCTTCTCATTTGAGAATATAGTGGTTTCTATCCATGGTATTCATTGACATCAATTAAAGTACCGGCAATGACTCTCAGTAACAACTATTCGTCATGGGATTGGTATCAATATTCAAACATTATTGTACCTCAATGATCGGATCAAATAGTCATAGGGGGCAACAACAATAAATAAAATCACCGATATTACAGAAAAAATAATCCGAAGAAAAACTTGAATGAGTAAATTGTATTGTTTATAATATTGTACAACTTTTGTACAACTTAATAGTAAAAACGGATTTTGAGTAAATTTTATTTCTATATTATATATAGAGATAAATTTGGAGTTCAAAGGGTTCGAATCCTCTCCTCTCCGAAAAAAAACAGGCGGAAACCAATTCCGCCTGTTTTTATTTATCTGTTTGATCAGCCCTTTTTCATCATACGGTATGCCATTCCGGGAACTGCCCTGCGGGGCATCCAGCGGATCATCCAGGCCATGACTTTATTCAACCAGCCTGCCACAAAAGAGGGACGCTTATGGAACAAACCCTTTAAACCTATGGAAACCACCTTTTCAGCTTTCATGATTGTCATTTTGTGGAACAGAGTCTTCTCCTGGCCGGATGCCTCAAAGAATTCAGTGGCGGTCACACCCGGAGAGAGCACAGAGACACTGACCCCGGTCTTTTGCTTTTTCAGTTCAAAATTTAGGGCTTCCCCAAAACTCAGCACATACGATTTGGCGGCTCCATAGGCAGCGTAGGTGGGAGTAGGTTGATAGGCTCCGGTGGAGGCAATCAGCAGAATATAGCCGGTATGCCGGGCGGACATTTCTTCGCTAAACAGGCGGGTGAGACAGGTAAGGGCCCGGATGTCCACGTCCAGCATTTGGGCGGTTTTTTCCCAGGGAACATCCTGGAAAAATCCCCAGAGGCCGAAACCGGCGTTATTGATGAGAATATCCACTTGAAGGCCGTCATTTTTAACGGAATTAAAAAGTGTCAAAGGTGCATCGGCTTGACCCAGGTCACTGGTATAGACAAAAGCCCGGGTACCAAATCCTGAGCGGATTTCCTGCGCCAGGTTCTCCAGGCGGTCTCTGCGTCTGGCGACCAGAATGACATCCGCCCCTCGGGCTGCCAATTGACGGGCAAATTCAGCCCCCAGTCCGCTGGAGGCTCCGGTGACGAGGGCGGTTTTACCCATCAGGTCTTTTTTAACAGTCATTGCTTTACTCCTTATTTGTTGCTATTCATACCACGGATCAGAGCACTCAGACTGGCTCCAAAGATTTCATTGAAATCTATAATAAAAGTGCTGATCTGTTCTTTTTTCAGTACTTCCCGGATAAATGGCGGCGGCTCTGATAAGGGCTTCAGGCCCAGGATAAGACCATAAATCTGCAGAATTAACCGAGGACCACTACCAGCTGGGACAAAATCCAAATATTTTTCCAGAATTTGCCCACCGGCTTCCACCAGCCCGGCCAGAGTTTTTTTGAAATCCCTGGCAGTAGTATAATCCAGATTGGCCTCTAAGATAGAATGCTGGATCAGGATAAGTCTACCCAACAGAGGAGTGCTGCGCATCAGATCCAGGATGGTACCCACCAGAGTGTTACGGTCCATGGGCTGACCGGCAATGCGTGTGCCCAGCTGCTCAAACCACAGTCGGTATAAATCCAGCATGATATCCAGGAACAGAGCCTCTTTGGTAGTAAAATAGAGATAGAGGGTGCCTTTGGCCATTCCTGCAACCCGGGCTATATCTGACATAGTAATAGCAGAGTAATCCCTGTCCTGGAATAACCGTAGAGCTACTGCTTTAATAGTATCTTTACGTTCCTGTTTTTGTTCTATTTGTATAGCACGATGGGGAAGGGGCATACACTCTCCTTAAATGACCCGGGGTCATTTATAATATAACTGACCGTGGGTCATTTGTCAAATATTTTCTTCTTTTACAGCACCAACGGATTGTCTAATATTATACACATGTGTAATATTCCAAAAATACACCTATTTTTCTGCTCTGGCAAAAAATCACTAATTGCTTAAATATCAATAAATTAGATCCGCATTTTTTTTTATTTGAGTTGGTATAATTGTTGCATTTACAGATTAGGAGGCTTCTCAATGTTAAATCCAATCAGATACTTCAGCGTTTTAGTTGTTCTACTGATTCATTCAGTTAGACTTTACAGTAATGATCTGGAAAAATTGTGGAGTACCGCAATAACGCATAATCCCTCGATCCAGGCACAAAGAGAAAAAACAATTTCGGTAAAAAAAATGGTAACACCAGCGAAATTTCCCGCGGACCCTATGCTTAGTTTGAATTATATGAATCAACCTGTTGAAAGCGGTGTATTGTCGCCCATGTCAGCTTTTCAGATCATGGTTTCACAAAATATTCCTTTTCCCACTAAACTGCATCTCCGGGGGGGGATACAATATACTGCTTATCAAATTGAAGCAGTTAAATACCAGCAGACTATCAATACTGTGAAAAGGGATATTCAAATAAAATATATCCAAATCATGCAGATAAAAAATATTCTGAATATCGAAGAAGAAAAACACAAAAAATTACAACTCATCAATACTATTGCCAATACTAAGTATGCCTTAGGCAAGGGGCTTCAGCAAGATATACTAAAGGTCTCTGTGGCTGAACTCCAATCCCGAAAGATGATTATTAAACTAAAAAGTCAGATGGAAAATTTGAAATATGATCTCCTGAATGAACTGGGGATCAATGATTTTCCGGATGATTTAGAGTGGAATTTGCTACCCCTGGTAGATTTTGATAAAGAAATTGTAATGAGTAATGCACTTAACTTATTTCCAGCGTTGGAAATCAACCGTCTCCTGGTTAAGAAGAGCCGGGAAGAACTAGCCCTGGCACGCTGGGATTATTTGCCCAATCTGGGTTTAACTTTTGCCTATAATTTCAGAAATGACAGTTTGCCTGATGGGGGAGTGGATCTGTTTACGGTTGGAGTCTCAGCCTCAATACCTGTATATTCCTTTTTTAAACAATTACCCCTAGACCAATCCAAGCTGCATGCCCTGGAATCTTCACGTAAGATGGAAACAAGTATGATTCTGGAAGTTAAACGGATGGTTAATACCCATTTTCAGTCCTATATACAGGACAGAGAAATTGTGGACCTGTTTGAAAAGAATATAATTCAGGAATCAGAACAATCGCTGGAATCTTCATTAAACGCGTATCAGGTCGATAAAGTAGATTTTCTGAATGTCCTGAACAGTCTGCTGAGCCTGTATCAGCAGGAATCGGAGTATCAGGAAGTAAGAGCCAGTGCCTTGACTCATCAAACCTGGCTGGAATTCATGCAATGGTCGTCAAAGAATGTAGGAGAAAATTATGAAAAATAAAGCATTAGCGTTGCTGATTTGTGTTTTTGCTTTCCTGGCGGTTATTTCCTGCGGTGCAAAACAAAATCCGAATAAGACAGACAAGAAAATTTTATATTACACAGATGCCATGCATCCTTCGGTGAGAGTCAGTGTAGAAGATTATAATAAGGGTGATACCACCTGTCCTATCTGTTATATGCCGCTTATCCCGGTATTTGAAGAAGACCCGCAGTCAGCCAGTACTAATCTCGGAAATCCGGAAGATAATCAGAAAAACAAATATCTTTCTTATAATAAAATAAAAATCCAACTCAATTCCCGTCAGGAGATACTAGCTGATATCAATACACAATCGGCTATGATTAAAACCATCCATAAAATGATCCGGACTTCCGGTTCCATTGCATTTGATGAACGTAGGGTCTCATTTGTTTCCGCCTATATAGGAGGCCGGATAGAAAAGCTGTATGTGGATTTTACAGGAGATACGGTATATAAAGGGCAGGCTCTGGGGAAAATTTACAGTCCCGATCTCATTAATACCCAGGAAGAATATATTTCTGCTTTGAACCGGGCTGATGAATTCAAGGGGAATGATACTTTTCAGAGTCTGATAGATTCAGCCCGACAAAGGCTGAAACTATGGGGGGTATCTGACGCGGATATCAAACAAATTGAACAGACCCGAAAGCCTCAGTTGACCCTGACCATTTATTCTCCCATGACAGGAGTGGTTATTGAAAAAAATGTAAAAGAAGGTGAATATATCAAAGAAGGCTTTGCCATGTACAAAATTGCCAATCTAAGTAAAGTCTGGATGTTGTCTGACATCTATGAATATGAACTGCCCTATGTTAAACTAGGACAGATTGTTGATGTGACTTCTGTCTCTTTTCCGGGACGGATTTTCTCCGGAAAGATCTCGTTTATAGACCAGGTGGTCAATCCCCAGACCCGAAGTTTGAAAGTCAGAGTAGAGATCAATAACAGCGATCTTCAGTTGAAACCGGGTATGTATGTCTCGTCTACCCTGGTTTCACAGTACGCGAAAAGACTGGTGGTCCCCAAGTCGGCTCTATTGGATACTGGTTATAAAAAAGTAGTGTTTATAAGATTGACTAATACTGATCAGGGGGGAATATATTCTCCACGTCTGGTAGAAACCGGCATTTCAGATGATGATGTAGTGGAAATCTTAAGCGGTTTAAACCCGGGTGATGAAGTGGTGACCAGCGGCGCTTTTCTGCTGGATTCACACGCGGAATTGAGTGGCCTGTCTTCCCCCGGGGGATATAGCGGGTCCCTGGATGTTGAAAAAACTCAACCCGCGCATCAGCACTAAGGAGGCTCCTTTGAAATTGATTAAAGCCTATGTGCGTCCTTCCCGTGTGGGAACTATTATAGACATATTAAAAGAAAAAAAAATCGGTGGGATATCCGCGGTTGATGTCAAAGGTTTGGGACCGGATATGCTTTCTTATAGTCACCAGCTGTCCCTGGAATTGGACAGTCAGGCTTCCACTTTAGTAAAAATAGAAGTGTACTGTAAAGACATAGAATTGGATCCGATATTGAGTACCATTCTTGATGAAACATCAACCGGATCGCAGGGGGATGGCTTAATAAGCGTATCCACAGTAGACCGGATCATTCACATCCGGAATAAAAGGGAACAACAGGAAGACGAAACCTGGTACAATGAGGACGGAATAAAATGATCAACAAATTAGTGGAATGGAGTTTAAATAACCGTTTTTTAGTATTAGGCTTTTTTCTGACTGCTTTTATAGCCAGTCTGCTCAGTTTATCCAAGCTGCCGGTAGATGCCATCCCCAATATAGGGGACAACCAGGTAATTGTGTATGTGGACTGGCCGGGCAGGAGCCCCAAAGATGTGGAAGACCAGGTCACCTATCCTCTTACCACTTCCCTGCTGGGAATCCCCGGTGTCAAAGCAGTTCGGGGAAATTCCATGTTCGGCTTTTCCACAGTTAATATTATTTTTAATGACAATATTGAACTCTATTGGGCACGTACCAGGATCCTGGAAAAACTCAATCTGGCTCAGAAAGACCTGCCCAGCGACGCGGTACCTGTATTGGGACCGGATGCTTCTCCTCTGGATCAGATTTTCTGGTATACCATCGAAGGAGAAGGTCAGAGTCTGGCTGAATTACGCACTATCCAGGACTATTACGTGAAGTACCAGCTCAACGCCGTCCCAGGAGTCTCCGAAGTGGCCAGTGTAGGGGGGTATGTTAAACAGTACCAGATCCAGATTGATCCCAATAAACTATACAGCCATAATATCCCTTTGTCAAAGGTCATCATGGAAGTGAAAAAGGCCAATCAGGATGTAGGGGCACAGGTATTGGAAGAAAACTCCCAGGAATTCATCATCCGTTCCAAGGGTTTCCTGAAAAATATTAAGGACATTGAAGACATAGTCATCGGTTCAAAGAACGGCGTACCTGTATTTATAAAAAATGTAGGCGTTGTTACTCTGGGACCTGATTTTCGCAGAAATGCTCTGGATAAGATGGGCAAGGAAGTAGTAGGGGGGGTAGTCATCCAGAGATATGGTGAAAATCCCCGGGAAGTGATCAATCGCGTAAAAAAGAAGATCAAGGAGATCTCTCCCGGTTTTCCCAAAGGGGTCAGAATAGTTCCTTTCTATGACCGTACCCGTCTGGTGGATAATTCTATAATGAATCTGGTCATTACCATAATCTTACAGATTTTGATTACCATTCTGGTAGTGGTGTTATTTTTAAAGGAGGCCAAGTCATCATTGGCTGTTTCCATTGTTCTGCCTGTAGCTGTAGTGATTACTATGCCCTTGCTGTTACTGTTCAAGGTTTCTCCCAATATCATGTCTTTGGGTGGAATAGCCATCGCCATTGGAGTAGTCGTTGACGCCGGTATTGTAGTAGTGGAAAATATATTTTCTCATGTACAGCATTATCGCAATACTCACCAAAGTGACATTCTTCCTCTATCCGTCTATGTGGACGCGGTAAAAGAAGTCGCCAGTCCCATCTTTTATACCATGATTATAATTGTGGTGGCATTTTTGAATGTGTATCTATTAGACGGGCAGGCGGGCAAGATGTTTAAACCTCTGGCTTATGCCAAAAATATAGTCATGGGACTATCCGCTATCATCTCAGTGACACTGATCCCTGTGGTTGCTGTCTTTTTAGTGAAACCTAAAAAGCTAAAAAAGAATCAGTTGCAAAAGATTCAGGTGGAAACTGGTTTGCAGAAAAGCTACGGAAGGTCTCTGGAGTGGGTACTCAAACATAAAGTACCTTTTTTAATAACAGTTAGTGTTATTTTAGGTGTATTTTTATTTTCTATGACATTTTTAGAAAGAGAATTTATGCCTCCGCTGGATGAAGGTGATATACTGTTTATGCCGGTACTGCAGCCGGGAGCCAATATCAGCGAAGTGAAACATATTATGGCTAAACAGGACCAGATCCTGGCTTCCTTTCCCGAAGTGGAAAGCGCTGTAGGCAAGTCGGGCAGGGCGGAAACTTCTACAGACCCCGCTCCCATAGCCATGATAGAGACCATTATACAGCTCAAACCAAAGAATCAATGGCGTAAAGGAATGACCAAACAAAAACTGCTTCAGGAAATGAATGAACACCTCTCTATTCCCGGTGTAGCCAATATTTGGACCCAACCGGTCCGAAACCGTATCGATATGCTGTCCACCGGTATCCAGACTCCTATCGGGATAAAAGTTTTTGGACAGGATTTAAAGGAATTGGAAAAACTGGCCGTTGAAATCGAAGCGGTGATCAAAACTGTCCCCGGTAACCGAAGCCCTTATGCCGAAAGAATCGGCAACAAACCCTATGTTGAGATCACCCTGAACCGGGCTGAGGCGGCTCGTTATGGGATCAATGTGGATGACGTGAATATGATAATTATGAGTGCGATCGGTGGTATGAATATCACCAGAATAGTAGAAGGAACAGAAAGGAACCCCCTGAATATTATTTACCTGAAGGAATTCCGGGGTAGTGTGGAAGCGATTGGTCGTACACAAATACCGACTTCTTACGGTACCCAGATCCCGTTGAAAGAAATTGCGGACATCAAAAAAACACTGGGGCCGGCTAAAATCTCTACTGAAAACGGGGTACCATATATCCGGGTATTTGTGAATCTGGATACGGAAAAACGCGGAATACTCGATTTTGTGGAAGACGCCAAAAAAGCTGTAGCCACTCAGGTAAAATTCCCTCCGGGATATTTTCCGGTATGGAGCGGCCAATATCAGTACGAAATCTCCACACAGAAAAAACTATTGGTGATTTTACCAATTACGGTTTTAGTAATATTTTTACTCCTGCAGATGAAATTTAAATCCCCCTGGTATGTTGCTACCATGCTACTGGCCCTGCCATTCGGATTGATCGGAGGTGTGGCACTGCAATTTATAATGGGAGTAAAAATGAGTACCGCGGTTAAGATAGGGTATATTGCTTTAATGGGTGTTGCTGTTGAAGACGGAGTGGTTTTTATGGAATTTTTGACTCAGAATTTAAAGACAGGGGGTAATTTACTGTCTTCTGTAATAGAATCCGGTAAAAATCGGGTCCGGGCTATCATAATGACTACCATGACTACCATAATCGCGTTATTACCGGTTTTATTTTCACGAGGGAGTGGGTCTGAGCTGATGTTGCCTATCGCGGTACCGACATTCGGTGGAATGATTACGGCTACTCTGGCAAATCTTTATGTGTTACCGGTTATTTTCACTATTATTGAAGAAAAACGTCAGAAAAAAGAAAACAAACTATTATCCTAGGAGGGATATATGAGAAAAAGTGTATTGGTTTTATCGGGTCTGGTATTGGGTCTGGGGCTTTTGGGTGCATGTTCGAAGCCTACACAGACACCTTCCACTATGATGGATATGTCTCATGTGGATATGTCCAAAATCAATTTTATGCCTCAAACTATGAACAGCCCCGAAGCAAAAATGGGAGAACATGTAGTCTGTCCCGTTTCCGGTGAAAAAATCATGGTCACAGAAAAGACGCCATTTGCCATGTTTAGCGGGAAGAAAATCTATATTGCCGGTCAAGACAATAAGAAATTATTTGAATCTGATCCTGCCAAGTATTTGAAGTCTGAGGCAACTAATACCATGGAAATGAATCATTAAATTGTAGATCTGTAATGTTGTTAGAAGGGTGTCTCTTAATTTAAGGGACACTCTTTTCTAACGTGCTTTTTTTTCAAAAGCTATGTGCAGTTTTTTCATTTTATAGATCAGCTGTGACCGGGTTATCCCCAAAAGCAGTGCTGTTTTAGATTGGTTGCCCTGGTTTTGATTAAGGGTGCGAATAATAACTTCTCTTTCTATTTCTGCTAAAGTACCTTTTGGGTGAGTCTGATCAATAGATGCGACTGATTGAGGTGTCTCTTCTGGCCCTTTAATCGTTGTTGACACATTTTTCCAGGAGGAGGGTAGATGTGAAGCCTCCACAACAGCCCCTTTAGCATTGATGCGCACAAATTCCAGTCCGTTTTCCAACTCCCGCACATTACCGGGCCAATTATAGGATTCCATAATAGACATTGCTTTTTCCGTTATGTTCAAATCAGGAGCTAGTGAGCGGACTAGCAATGGAATATCACCCTCTCTATCCCGGAGTGGGGGAACATTGATGGGGTAGATATTCAGCCGGTAAAACAGATCTTCTCTGAATTGTCCTTTAGCTAGTTCTAATTCCAGCTTTTTATTACTGGCACTTATAATTCTTATATCAATAGGAATATTTTGATTACTGCCTACGGGTGTAATTTCCCTTTCCTGAAGGGCTCGTAGTAATTTTGCCTGCAGAGAAAGGGGCATCTCTGAAATTTCATCCAGAAAAACTGTGCCGCCTTTTGCAAACACAAATTTTCCGTCCTTATCGGTTAAAGCACCGGTAAAAGCACCTTTTGTAAATCCAAATAATTCACTTTCAATAAGGTTTTCAGGTATTGCCGCGCAATTGATGGCTACAAAAGGTCCCTTGTGCCGGGAGCTTTGTTCGTGGATACTGCGTGCTATCAATTCCTTACCTGTCCCCGATTCACCCTGGATCAGAACTCCCACATCGCTGGCTGCGACATTGCGGATGATTTCTTTCAGAGTTTTCATGCTATTACTTTCACCGATCAAGCGCCCGCTTTGTTCGAAACGGGCCAGCTTTTTTTTGAGCTGGATATTTTCCAGTGCCAGCCCTCTTTTTTTTAGGGCATTACTGAGATGAAGTATTAGATCTGTCTCTTTCACAGGTTTGATCAGATAATCCAGAGCACCCTCTTTAATAGTCTGGACAGCGTCTGTAATATTGGCGTAGGCAGTCATTACTATCACTTCTACCAGAGGATGGTGTTCCCGGATGGACTTCATAACATCATATCCTGAGAGGTGTCCCAGATTCATATCCAGCAAGGCAGCTTCAAACTCCAGAGAGGGCATCCGGCGGCACACTTCTTCCGCATCGCTGAAAGCCAATACTTCGTATTGGTTTTTAGTTAGATAATGAGTCATAATGGTCAGCAGACTGGCATCGTCTTCCACCAGGAGGATATGTGGTTTATTCATGATTCATGATTTCCCGCGGCAGTTTAATAATAAATTCTGTACCTTGTGTGTATTCTTTGTTCCAGGACACAGTTCCCTTGTGAAGCTGCACAATCCGCTTGACTATGGATAATCCTAAACCCTTGCCCCTTTTTTTATTGGTGATAAATGGTTTGAAAATATCCCGTTCTATAGTGCTGGAAATGCCTGGGCCGGTATCAGTTACTGAGAAAATTACATTATTATCATCATAGGTCACGGATAATTCGACACGTCCTGTATTATTCATAGCTTCCATGGAATTGTTTATAAGATTGATCAACGCTTCTTTAAATAAGTCTTTATCTAAAACCAGAGATTTAATTTCCGGTTCTACCGACAGGTCCAGTTTCACCTGTTTTCTTTCCTGTATTACGGATAAAAGATCTTTGATTTCCTGGAGATAGGGAATAATTTCCAGCTGCTGCATCCGGATGGAACCGCTCGAAAATGAAGCCAGAGTGTGCTCCAGTAAATCATTGATTCTCATGGTCTCAGAATGAAGTATGTGGATAAACTTTCCCTTTTCATCGGATACATCCATATCCTGACAGAGGATGTCTATGGCGCCAGAAATGGAGGCTAAGGGAGTTTTTAATTCATGAGTAATCACATAGCTGATCTGTCTCAGAGCACTTTCCATTTCAGTATGACGAAACTGGTCCAGCATTTCCTCCCTCTTGCGGGCCTCTTCTCGGGACCTATCTATCAGATGGCCGGTAATGAGACCAATGGCATAGTACATTACTATCTCCAGTATGGCAATATAGCTGTGCATGACGATATGACCCCATCCGATGATGATATGGGGCAGGTACACTATATTGATGATCACAGACAGGACCACCGCGCCTTTTTTACCCCATAGAAATGCTGCCAGAATAATGGGAACGTAATACAACAGCCGGTATATGGCGTGGAATATGGGTTCATCATAAGGAGTGAGGTAATGCAGAACAGTAACCAGGATGAGCAGCCCACCCACCAGGAGAAAGTGGAATACATTTCTTTTGGGAATAGTCTTCACTAATACTCCTTAATTCACATACAATTGTATAATATTATACAGAAACACATTATTGTACGCAACATTTATGCTCAAACCCCCAGTTAATCCCTAAGGAATTGGTATGTTTATTGCAATGGTATATATGTAACTAACATACAAGGAGACAATTATGATGGATCATTTCACGGGCAACTTTATGGGTTTTGGCTCCTGGGGTATTTTAGGAGGAATTATTATGTGGATTCTCTTAGCCTTATTGATCGGAGCCGCTATATATTGGCTGGTCACAAATTCCGGGGGAAAAAAGTCGCGACCCTCTTCCCAAACCAATGCTCTGGAAATTGCACGTCAGCGGTATGCCAAAGGGGAGATCACCCGGGAAGAATATCTGCAGTTAAGCTCTGATTTAGATTCAGGCAATAAGTAATCAAAACAATAATATTAAGATCATGTCTTTTTAAGGGAGGAAAGCAATGAAAAAGTTATTTGTTCTTTTTGTTTCGGGGATGTTAAGTTTGTACGCTAGTGGTTATATTTTTGGCCAGGGACATAATTCGGAAATGCACGATTCTCATCATGATGGTGCAGGTATAAAAAACAGTGAGATGAATAGTGACTGTGGTTCCATGAACATGGATGACAATACCATGTCAAGGTCAGGTATGGGAATGCATGGGAACGGGATGATGGCTAATATGCGGTACAATATGTTACTCCATCAATATCTTGGCCTGACTAACGAATGTGTTGCTATCAAAGGCGATATGCATGCTATGAAGATGAGCGGGGTCAAAATACGGGCAGATTTACAACAGAAATTGTCCAATAACAATATCCAGTTGACAGCTTTGTTCCAGACCGGCACTGATAATGCCAAATTACTTAAGCTTTTAAATGATAACATAGCTATTCATGCAAAAATCATGGATCAATATGATAAAACCAGAAAAGACAAGCTGGTAGCAGAACATCATAAGTCTATTGAAAATAAGACTGTGAGTTGGCTTAATTTAGCCAAGAAGAACCCTCGGGAATTGCAGAAATTTATTGATTACGTCAATTCTTCCCCGGCAATGCCTATGAAAGAAATGCACAACAACCATCATTAGTACATACCCATTCACCTCGAAAGAGGTCCGGGGGCTATCCCCGCCAGATAGCCTCCGGGTATTTTATTTAAAGGAGTAGAATATGAAGGAACTCTTATTGAACATTGCCGGTATGTCCTGTCAGGGATGTATGAACACAGTAAAAATGCATATTGAAAATGTGGAAGGGGTAGAGGATCTGGATATAGAACTTGCCCCCGGTAGCGCCCGTATACTGATTCAGGATAATGTGGATTACAGAAAAATCATCGATGAGATTAATCATGAGACACAGTATCATGCTTCTTTTGCTGGAGAAAACGAAGTGGATGAATACTATGAAATATAAAAATATTATTTTAACACTGTCGGTAATGTTTCTTGTCTCCTGTTATACTGGTCTTCTTTTAGCTCATGGAAATGAAGTTCATTTCGCGACCAATATTCAGACCAATATAATTAACCTGAAAACAGGGGAGATGATTCAATCTTCAAATTCTATTATTCAGCCGGCAGCGGGAAAAAATGAAACATTGATTCATACTATTACTCTGAGTTTAGGTATCACCTTGTTTGTTTTACTGACGACTAATATCATATTAGGGTTTTTACGCTTTAAACAGATATTACCCTGGAAAATGAAGCTTCATAAATGGCTGGCGATATTCACCTGGGTAGTCGCGTTGACACACGGGATATTAGCAATTTTTTTCTGAGAGTTGAGAGAAATTTTAAAAAAATGGGAAATTTAATTATATATCCCTTTTTCCATGAATTTTCTTAATTCCGAAATTTGAACACTGTCTATCTTTAATGCTATAATACTTATCTTATCAATTTATTGATAGAATAGGAGAAAATAATGAAAAGTTTTAAGCGGTTTGTTGTTTTCACCCTAGTGATAACAGCATTCTTTTCAGCTTGTGGAAAAAATAACGGTAATGATATGGATGATGATTTGAGTGCGGATCATTCACAGCTCAGCTATTTACCCCAGACCAGGACCAGTCCGGAGCCCAAAAAAGGCGATCACGTAATCTGTCCGGTTTCAGGCACTAAGTTTGTAGTTACAGATAGGACTCCCTTTTCCGAGTATAATGGAAAAAAAGTCTATCTGGCCGGTGAGGAGAAAAAGGAAAAGTTTGATAAAGATCCGGAAGGGTATCTCCTGCCTGATGTAAAAGAGATTCTGAGAAAAGAAAAGGCCATGGAAGAGGGCAAAGAGGATACTGCAGATTCGGAAGATTCCTCGGTCTCATCGGAAGACTCTGAGATGTAATTTGAAAAGAGAAAATAAGAAAGCTGTGTCTGTGATAGATACAGCTTTTTTTTTGTGAATAATACCTTTCAGACAGGATTTGCAAAAAACACATATTTGGCCTATAATGAAATTCAGCGGGGAAAAAAATGAAATACTATATTTCAGTGCGATTAAAAAAAGATTTTGATTACTGTGTGTCGGCAGTACGAAGCTGCCTTGAAAAAGAAGGCTTTGGTGTTTTAACTGAAATTGATGTTCAGGCTGCCATGAAGAAAAAACTGAATGTAGACTTTTCCCAATATATCATTCTGGGTGCCTGTAATCCTCCCTTTGCCTACAAAGCGCTTCAGGTAGAACCCATGATTGGTACCATGCTCCCCTGTAATGTCATAGTGAGGGCTTTACCTGAGGGCGGCACAGAAGTGGCTGCCGTTGACCCCTTGGCCTCCATGCAGGCTGTGGAAAATCCTTCTCTGGGTATGATAGCTCAGGAAGTCCGTAATAAACTACAAAAAGTGATCGAGTGCCTGGGATAGATAAAAGGTGTATATAAAATCCGGTTTTGATTTGACGATCTCATATTATTATATTATAATATATTGTTAAAAGAAAACAACCAAGGAGTAATACATGGAACATCTCACAACGGCGTCTTTCAAGGAAAAGATCTTTGATTTTGAACACAAGACAGAATGGGAATTCCAGGGTGAATTGCCCGTGATTATCGATTTTTACGCTGACTGGTGTGGCCCCTGTAAGATGGTGGCTCCCATTCTGGAAGAACTTTCTGAAGAATTCAAAGGAAAGATCAATATTTTCAAAGTAGATACAGAAGCGGAACAGGAACTGGCCGCGGCCTTCGGCATCACCAGCATCCCTTCTATTCTGTTCATACCCAAGAATGATCCTCCCCAGATGGCTCAGGGAGCTATGCCCAAAGATTCTTTTAAAAAAGCTATCACTGATGTGTTAAAAGTCAGCTAAGTACCAGCATCACTTCAAGGGGGATTTGCAAAATCCCCCTTTTTCTTTTATAATTTCTGCCTGAGCCTGATAAAATTAACGGAAGTCAAATGGAATACTCAGGACTATTTTCCGTCCTACTCATGTTTGGACTCATCGCCTTTATTGTCATTGCGCTATACAAAGAGATCATGACTCCGGCTCTGGTTTTTCTGATTGTGGTGGCTATACTGGTGGGCGTAGGAATACTCACACCCCGGGAAGCATTACTGGGATTTTCCAATCAGAATCTGGGGATCGTGATCATGCTGTTGATAATCAGCTATGTGGTCAGACGGGCCGGCGTCCTGGACTTTTTCTTCTCCAGAATATTCCACAAAAAACTCAAATACCGCGGATTTTTGATGCGGATGATGCTGTTTGTGAGCGGGACTTCAGCCTTCATGAACAATACCCCTATAGTAGCCCTGATGCTGCCCTATGTACACGAATGGGGACGCGATAAACGCATCCCACCCTCCAAATTACTGATTCCTTTATCCTATACCGCCATATTCGGCGGGATGGCTACCCTCATCGGCACCTCTACCAACCTGGTGGTCAATTCCCTGGCCATGGACCGGGGTATGCCCAGTTTTTCCATCTTTGATTTTACCCCGGTGGGTATCATCCTGGTGGTTGTAGGCATTCTGTACCTGTACCTGTTCGGCGCCCGCCTGCTCCCCTCGTACAAGGATGTCCTGCAGCGTTTTTCAGAAAAAAACCGGGAATATCTGGTAGAAGCCCAGATCATGAAAAAAAGCCCCCTGATCGGGAAAACTGTCAGTGAATCCGGTGAAAGCCGCATCAAGGGCCTGATTCTGGTGGAAATTATCCGCCAGGGCCAGTCCATCGCCCCGGTCAGTGAGAGAGAAGTCTTTCATTCACAGGATATCCTGATCTTCGCGGGTGCTACCGACCGGATCACCGAATTGCTCAATCAGGAGCTGGGACTGCGTCTCTTAGAGCACGAATTTATCGCCGCTCAGGAAAATCTGGAAATTGTAGAAGCAGTGGTTCCATATCATTCCAATCTGATCAACAAAAAGCTGGGTGACACGGACTTCCGCAGCCGGTTCAACGCGGTGGTAGTAGCAGTGCATCGAAATGACGACAGAGTACAGAAGAACCTGTCTGAAATTACCTTTAAAGCCGGAGACGTACTGCTATTTATGGTGGGCAAGGACTTCATGGACCGGCGCAAGCGCTATGACGAATTCTACGTCATCTCCCGGGTCAAGGATAAACCCCAGGTCGATATCCGTAAGACTATTTTTCTGATTTCCGGACTGGTCATTTCCATTGTCACGTCGGCGCTTAATCTTATCCCGCTGTTTACCGCGCTCATCATTTTTATTACACTGATGTTTATGTTCCGGGTGGTCAACCTGGACGATATGAAGGGCAGTTTTGAACTGGATCTGGTACTGATCATCGGTTTTGCCTTCGCTATCGGAAAGGCCATGGATAATACCGGCGCCGCTGATCTTTTCGCGCTGAATCTTATCCGCATATTCGAGCATCTGGGCCCTCTGGGCACCTTGTTTGGTGTATATCTCATCACCAATATCCTGACAGAGTTTATTACCAATACCGCCGCGGCTACGATATCCTTTCCCATAGCCTTTGCCACCGCGGTCACCCAGGGCAGTGATCCTGTCCCCTATGTCCTGGCGGTAGCTTTTGCGGCTTCGGCCTCATTCATCACCCCTATCGGCTACCAGACCAATCTCATGGTCATGGGACCAGGCGGCTACAAATTTCGTGACTTTTTCAAAGTAGGTCTGCCCCTGAGTATCATCATGATGTTTACCTGTGTATTTATGCTGGGAATAATATACAAACTAATATAAAGGAGTTACCGATGCGTAAATCGAGTATGAGCGTACTTGTCCTGACCGCCCTCTTGGCCTGGTCCTGTAACGGCGAGACCCGCCAGAACAAAAGCCAATCCGTAGAGCCGGTCTCTACAACGGTGACAGAATCCAAAGGAGGAAATATGTCCGCCAATCCTATCGCAGTCTTTCAGACCACCCAGGGGGATTTCGAAGTCGAACTTTTCCTGGACAAAGCTCCCGTGACCGCCGGCAATTTTATCAAGCTGGCTGAAAAAGGTTTCTACAACGGGTTGATTTTTCACCGGGTTATTGATAATTTCATGATCCAGGGCGGTGATCCTACCGGAACAGGACGGGGCGGCCCCGGTTATACCATTCCTGATGAATTCCACCCCGATCTGACTCACTCCGGTCCTGGTATTCTGTCCATGGCCAATGCCGGTCCCAATACCGGCGGCAGCCAGTTTTTTATCACTCTGGTCAAGACTGACTGGCTGGATGGGCATCACGCCGTATTCGGTAAAGTGGTAAAAGGACTGGATGTAGTTCAGAAGATAGGCAAGGTTAAAACCGGAGCTGGGGATCGTCCTCTGGAAGATGTGAAAATCAAAACCCTGACCATAAAAAAATAACTTTTTGTACAGCATAAAGGCAGCCGACAGGCTGCCTTTTTTTGTCTTTTTACTTTATTTATGAAAAACAGGAGACGGTCCTTCCGGCCCAGGGCAGGGTCATTGTTTTGCTTTCGGGTGCATAGGTAGGGGCTCACGCCGCAACACTAGGGGGTTTACATTTAATCAGAGTTACAAGTATAACCAATCCTGCAAGTCAGCCGGGCTGATCTTAAGGCCCGTCTCTTTGGAAACGGGGAGGGGAGGGGAGCAGGGGGAAAACTTTTATTTTTGCTTCTTTTATTCACCGAGTATTCAGGATCTTTTAAAAGTATGAGTCTATACCAGTAACAGGATCTGTGTATTATAGTATCTGAATCAATCCATCCAGACCTGATTGCCCCCCCGGTTGCGGGCTTCTTCTACTATAAAACTGGTCTCAGCATACATGCTGTGAAAATCACTTTTCAGTACGGTACAGAGTCCTATCGATACGGTGATGCGGATTTCCCCGCCTTTATAGACAAAGGGTTTCTCCTCAATATCCTTTCGAATGGTTTCAAAAAACCGGAATAGGTCATCCACATCCTTGTTATCAACCAGTACCGCGAATCGGCTGGGGGCAACCCGGGCGATGACATCGGAGCGACGCTTGAGGCGTCCATCGAACATCTGTCCCAGCTCCTTGATGATGAAATGGCCGGCATCTTCGCCATGCAGAGAAACATGCACCAGAAAGTTATCCACATCGACCTGTGCCAGGGCCAGGTGGGTATTATAGCGCTGAGCATTGGAGTGCAGTACTTCACCAATGCTGATCAGATATTTTTTGTTATAGAGGCCGGTCAGAATATCCAGATGGGCCAGATTACGGATGTTTTCTATCATCTCCAGGTTGTCACAGTTGAGATTTACCCTGCACAGAAATTCCTCCCGGTCAAAGGGTTTCTGAATATAGTCATTGGCTCCGTGTTTGAGATAGAGAGGGATGTTGTTGCGGTTTTCCTCAGCAGATATGATTAGTATGGCCATTTTATCAAATTTGCGGCTCTCCCTGATTTTGATTACCAGGTCAAAGCCATTCATTTCCGGCATATCATGGTCGGTAAGCACCAGGCTGATTTCGGGATGTTCCTGTAATTCCTGCAAGGCGCTGCGTCCATTGTCCGCTTCATGCACATGAAAGAGCTGATCAACCAGTATTTCAGTCAGAAGTTTTCTGAAAACCTTGGAATCGTCCACCACCAGGGCATGCATGGAAGCATTTCTTACGGCCCGCTTAACAGACAAGACCAGATCATGGATATAGTCACGGTTTTTTATAATAATGTAGTCAAATACTTTTTTGTCCAGGATGTTTTTTCGGGTATCCTGATCATAGGTGGATGTCAGAATTATAATGGACAATCCTTTCTGGAGGCTGTAGTCTACCGCTTCTCCATTAGGGGCGTCGGGTAGGACCAGGCCCATTACACCCAGAAAATACTCTTTTTTGGAGATAAGTTTTTTAGCTTCATCCAGTGAGGACACAACATCGATTTCGACGGAGAGTTCACCTTCCAGGGTGACCTTTACCAGTTTTGCGACCGTCTTGTTGTCTTCGATAAGTAGTATATTCTTAATCATGTCTATCCCCTTTTTCACTACCTGATTTTATCCGCTTTGCTCATTCCTGTCAAATTGCGGTAAAACTGGAAATATTGCCCTATCTGGATTAAAATATATGACTACACAAAGTCGATAAGGGGTTTCCAGACAATGAATTATGATTACAAGTCCATCGAAAAAAAGTGGCAGGATTATTGGGACAGGAATAAAACTTTCAAAGTCACTGAAGATCCCTCTTTTCCCCCTGAAAAACGTTTCTACTGTCTGGATATGTTTCCTTATCCTTCGGGCAGCGGCCTGCATGTGGGACATCCGGAGGGATATACCGCTTCAGATATTGTGAGCCGATACAAGAGGATGAAGGGATTCAATGTCCTGCACCCTATGGGTTTTGACTCCTTTGGGCTTCCCGCTGAAAATTATGCCATTAAGACCGGTACTCATCCCCGCATTTCCACAGAAGCCAATATTGAAAATTTTACCCGGCAGATAAAAAGCCTGGGTTTTTCCTACGATTGGGACCGTGAAGTAGCTACACACAGAGAGGATTATTACCACTGGACCCAGTGGATTTTTCTGCAGGTCTACAACAAAGGTCTGGCCTATGAAGCCACCATTCCCGTAAACTGGTGTGTGAGCTGCGCCACAGTTATTGCCAATGAAGAAGTGACTAATGGCAAGTGTGAACGCTGCGGGGGAGACGTAATCAAAAAAGATATGCGTCAATGGATGTTGAAGATTACTGCCTATGCCGACCGTCTGCTGGAGGATCTGGATGATTTGGATTGGCCTGATTCCATCAAGACTCTGCAGAAAAACTGGATAGGCCGTTCCACCGGAGCAGAAGTAGATTTTCAGGTGAAGGGCAGAAACGATAAAATCACTGTATATACCACTCGGCCGGATACCCTGTTTGGCGCCACCTATATGGTACTGGCTCCTGAGCATCCCCTTCTGGAGGCCATTGCCCCCCCTGATTTTCATAAAAAGATTCATGAATATCAGGATCTGGCACGCTCTAAATCCGACCTGGAACGTACCGAATTAAACAAGGAGAAGACCGGGGTTTTCACCGGAGCTTTTGCTCTGAACCCGGTAAATGGAAAAGAAATCCCCATCTGGATTTCTGATTATGTACTGAGTACCTATGGTACCGGGGCCATTATGGCTGTTCCGGCCCATGACCAGAGGGATTTTGAGTTCGCCACCAAATTTGGCCTGGATATTATTCAGGTGGTATCAGCAGATGGACAGGAAGTCCCCGCGCAGAGTGAAGCTTTTACCATAGATGGCCTGGCTATTAATTCCGGGGAATTCAACGGCCTCAAGACCACGGACTTTAAGAAAAAAATAATAGAGTGGCTGACCCAAAAAGGGATGGGCAAAGCCGCAGTGAATTACAAGCTCAGAGACTGGGTTTTCTCCCGTCAGCGTTTCTGGGGTGAACCTATTCCTGTACTCCACAAAAAAGACGGCACCATTGTCCCTTTGGCTGAATCAGAATTACCCTTGATACTACCTGAGGTCAAATCATTCACTCCCACCGGGACGGGTGAGTCACCTCTGGCCGCCGCGGAAGATTGGGTCAATACTCCGCAGGGCAGAAGGGAAACTAATACCATGCCGCAGTGGGCGGGTTCCTGCTGGTATTATCTGCGCTATCTGGATCCTGCTAATCCCAAAGAATTTTGCGCAGCCGACAAGCAGGAATACTGGATGCCGGTCGATCTGTATATCGGCGGTGCTGAACATGCGGTCCTGCATCTGTTGTATGCTCGATTCTGGCACAAAGTACTATATGATCTGGGTTATGTGAAGACCAAAGAGCCTTTTCTCAAACTGCGCAACCAGGGTATGATCCTGGGGGAAAATGGAGAAAAGATGTCCAAATCCCGTGGGAACGTGATTAATCCGGATGACGTTATCGATGTTTTTGGAGCAGATTCCATGAGGTTGTATGAGATGTTTATGGGACCTTTGGATGTCATGAAGCCCTGGAGTACTTCCGGAATCAAAGGGGTGAAGAAATTTACAGATAAATTGTGGAGACTGTTCACGGAAACAGAGATCACGGAAGATGCACCCGCGCCTGAAATCAACAAACTGCTCCATAAGACCATTAAAAAAGTAGGTGAGGACATAGAGTCTATTAATAGTTTCAATACCGCGATTTCCCAGATGATGATCCTGGTTAATGAAATGCAAAAATCAGACAAACAAAGCCGTTCAACGCTGGATACTCTTTGCCGTATCATTGCACCTTTTACCCCCCATCTGGGTGAAGAACTGTGGGAAATGCTGGGGCACACTCCCTCTGTAGCCTACGCGCCCTGGCCGGAATATGACCCGGCCCTGGTAGTAGATGACGTTTATTCCATGGTGGTACAGGTCAATGGAAAACTGAGAGCCAATATTGACACACCCATCGGTACCTCAGCCGCAGAGATGCAGAAGCTGGCCCTTGCAGATGAGACCATCAAAAGATGGACGGAGGGTAAAGAGATTATCAAGATTATTCCCATACCGGATAAACTGGTCAATATAGTCATCAAAGGATAAAAAAAACAGCCGCTGAAAAGCGGCTGTTTTTTTAGTATCTATTTAAGTAAATCATCGAGCTTGGATAACAGCATGTCGGTACTACTATTCCAGCTGAGGTAGGCTTTTTCCAGTTCGATGGTAGCCAGCAGGTAATCCAGGCGATAGGAGCGTAGCTTATTGATCTCAGTTAAGAGTTCAGTCAAAGTACTGCGTCCTTGCTGATAGGATTCTGACTCTTTTCGGACCACTACTTCCATCAGACGGATTTTTTGTTCCAGAGTCTCCCCGATTTCTTTTTGGTAGGTCAGGTTTTCCCAGAATACCTTCATATCCATATAACTGCTGATCATCAGATTGGACAATGATAAGCTGGACTGACGCGCCACTATCTTTGATTTTTCAAAAGTTGCTGTGTCTTTGGAGTCAGGTATGGTATAGGCAAATTCCACACCTATATTAAAACCACCGTTGACAAAAGGGTTGTAGGATCGGTCCGCCCAGGACATACCGGCGGTGGCGTTTAATTCCGGGATAAAACTCTGTTTTGCTATATCTACTGACAGAGCATTCTGATCAGACAGGATTCGGGCTGTTTTAATGGTACGGCTGTTAGTGACAAAAGCTTCCCAGCTGGGTCGAAAATCAATAATTTCATTGGTAAAGGAGATATCAGGATAGAGGGGGTAATACTCCAGATCATTGGTCAGAGACATACTTTTGGCCAGCTCCATTTTTATCTTGCGCAGCTGGTTATCCAGAGATTTCACCTGATTTTCCTGTTCCAGTACCTGGATAGTAGCCCGATTGAGATCAGCGATATCAGCGATACGCGACTGATATTTTTTCAGTACAATACCCCGTGTCTGTCTGATGAGAGCCAGAGACTGCAGTGCGATTTCTTTTTGCTGGGACAGGGAATACCAGCTGTAGTATTGCAGCAGAAGAGCCTGGAGATAATCTTCATAGGCTTCCTGTATCTCAAACAAAGTCACTTCTTTAACATATTCCGCTTTTTTAATGGTCAGCCTCTGTACCAGGCCAAAGGCATTTGCCAGGATAGGCTGAGCAGCCTGAAAAGACAGAGAACTGGTAACCACCGGAGTGGTTCCGGTTATAGGTGAGCTGGAGGGGCCGGCATTATAGCTAAAGGTGAGCTCAGTACCGGTAGTTGCAAAGAGCTTGGATAGCCCTAAACCCATCCCTGTATAAAAAGTTTTATTGGCTGTCTTATAATTGATATTAAACAAAGCGGAAATCATAAGGTCATCGGTGGGGAGTTGTAGCCTATAGTCATACTGGACTTTGAGCTTGTCCAGAGCCAGGAGCTGGAATTGTATATTATTCTGCCTGGTCTTGGATAAAAATTGGCTCAGACTGAGAGGCTGGAGGTTGGTTTGGTAGGATTGAGCCTGTCCCTGTCCCGGTACGAATAGTAATGCTCCCAGAATCACGAGTCCACTCATTTTCGCGAAGATTTTGGTGTTAAAGAAATCACCTGCCTGCTTCATAGAGGTATAAATAGCCGGTACCAGGAAAAGAGTAATCAGGGTACCAAACAATAATCCCCAGGCCAGAGCCAGCATCATCTCTGCCAGCATGGCATCATATCCAAAGATTCCATACGCAGAAGGTAAAAGCCCGGCTACTGTGGTCAATGTGGTCAACATAACCGCGCGGAGCCTGGTCTTGGATATGGCACTTATTTTATGGACCAGATGGTCATGATGCTGCTGGTTGGCAAATTCTTTGTCCAGTTTATCTATCATGACAATAGAGTCATTAATGACTACTCCGGCCAGTCCCAGAGCTCCGATGCCCGCGAAAAAGCCGTAGTCCAGCATACCGTGCAGGCGGAAAGCCAGTATGATTCCCACCAGTCCGAACGGTATAATGGCCATAATGATTAAAGGCCGACTCAGAGAGTTAAACAGAAGAGCCAGAATCAGATAGATCATCACTACCACCATTATTACAGCCATTTTGAAAGTATCTCCGGCTTCACGGCTATCCTTGACTTCGCCCTGGAACTGGATATTAATACTGGGATATTTTTTCATTACTTCTTTAAAGATGGTTTTTTCCAGGTAGGATGCAGCCTCCAAAGGAGAAAAACGGGATTTTGGATCCAGATCACTATGCATCATGCTGACCTGTTTGCCGTTCAAACGTGCCAGGGTTGCAGGGGTATTGGTAGCCTCTATGACTACTACTTGAGACAAGGGCACCAGATAACCGGCGGAATTGGCCACAGGTACAGAGAGAATTTCTTTAAGATTCTGAATACGATTGGTATCAATCATCACTATATAATCAATTTCTTCATCATCGTTTATATCACTATAGAGACGGTTTCCCCCGGCTATAGTTTTAAAAGCTTCACTGACATGTAAGGGAGAAATCCCCAGACGGTTGATTTCATCTCTATTGAGATGAATGCGGAACTCAGAATTCAACATAACTTCTTCGATTTCCGGTTTGACAAACCTTTTATCATTGGTCATAAATATAAGTATTTCATACATAGCCAGTATTCTTTCTTTGGCATTACCTGTCACCGCGATATCCAGGGCGGTACCGCTGCTGGGCCCAAATCTCTGTGAAGTCACGTTCAGTTTATAAAATCCCTCAATATTTGTAATGGAGGATTGCCATTCACTTATCAGCTGTTGAGTAGTTTTTTTACGTTTTTCTTTATCTACCAGAAAAATCTCCATCTGAAACCGGTTTTCCGGGCTCTGTACACCGAATCGTCCCCGGGCAATTTGTGTAATAAAATCTTTGACTTCATGACCTACAAAAGGGCGGATTTTTTCTTCGATCTGGCGAACTTTTAATTCGGTATCCGCTTTTTTCATACCTTTGGAAGTCTCACCGGTAATGTAGACTTCGGTAGATTCAGTCCTGGGAAACATAACGTAATGCATTTTTGTTACAAAGATATAACCTGATAATACAAAGAGAATAATAAAGAAAATAAATAGTAGCCACCGGTGATGTAGAACCTTACGGAGCACTCTTTCATAAAAGTTTTCCACATAATAGAACCAGTGAGCCAATTCTTCTTTTTTCTGTTTGGTTGAGTTTTGTGTTTTTTTTGCGAAATATCTCTCGATCAAGGGCAGAGTACCCAGGGTCAGGATGACTCTTAATTTCCTGGGGATATGCAGCTGTAGGTGAGAGGGTAGAATCAGTATAGATTCCAGTAAGCTGGCTCCCAGAATCATAAAAATAATAGGCGGGATATGACGCACCATAAGGCCCATACGCCCCTGGAAGGAGAGGAGCGGGATAAAGGCAATACAGGTAGTGACAATACTTCCTATGATAGGCAGTAGGACATAGGCTGTACCTGTCACTACCGCTTCTTTCTCACTCATCCCCTTTTCTTTGAGTCGCGTGATATTTTCACTGACTACAATAGCGTCGTCTACTACCATACCCATCACGATGATGACTGCTGCTAATGTAATGTTATTGATGGTATAGCCCATTATTGATGCTATGATCATGGTTACAGTAAATGAGAAGGGAATCCCCATGGCTACCCAGAACCCGGATTTAAAGTTCAGAAAAATGAATAAAATGACCAGTACCAGAAAAAATCCCAGTATACCATTGGAAGCAATAAAGGAAAGACGGTTGCGGATACTGAGAGATTCATCATCAGAAGTCAAAACTTGAATCGGACTATGCGCCAGAGTAGTATTCTGAAAATCAGCCACAGTTTTTTTGACCTCATCCACAGCTTCCAGGATACCATAGGAGGATGATTTGGAAATGGTGAATTGAATAGCTTCAAATCCGTTGATTTTTTGTAGTGTAGATGCTTCTTCAAATTCTGAGTATACTCTGGCCAGGTCTTTGATTCTGATCATCTGTCCTTCAAAATTCCCCCTGACCACTATATTTCTGATCTCCTGGGGAGAGAGCAGGTCAGCTTCCAGGGTCAGTTTGGTATCCTTGGATTGAAAAAATCCTGTCCTGGCTTTGTTGGGTATATCCGGCTTGGTTTTTTGCATACTAGGTTTTTTTTGCAGTTCAAGGCTGCCCAGGGGTATCCTGATATTGTTATTTTTCAGGGCAGAAGTTATCTGGTTTATAGAAATCTGATATTTCAATAATTTCTCAGGGTCAATAGAGACAATATAGCGGTAATTCTGTAATCCTGAAAAATTCACATCACTGACCTGGGGTAAAGACAGCAAACGGTCTGCCAGGTTGCGGGCATGGGACTGAAGTATAATCCGCTGATCTTCAGTGATGCGGGGCGAATTTGTTATGCAGACAAAGATATCAATGATGGGCTTCTGGCTGGTTTTAAAATATCGCACCGTAGGGTCTGAGGTCATGTCAGTAGGCAGATCCGCTTTGGCTACCGCGGTACGGACTTCATTCAGGGATTCATTAAAATCCGGAATGTCAGGAGAAAATTCCACAGATACCGTAGTGTATCCATTGCCTACGGTAGTATTTATGTCTTCAATTCCATCAATACCCTGTAATTCATTTTCGATTGGACGCGCCACAAAATCTTCCATTTCTTCAGCACTGGCGCCCAGATAGTTGGCTGTGATGGCAATTCGGTTAAAAGTAACATCGGGGAGTTCTTCTTTCCCGGTTCTATTCCAGAAGATTACACCTCCAATCAAAGCTGTGATCATGATCAGATTGGTTAGTAGGTGATGATTGGCAAAATAGTCTATGAGTTTTTTCATGGAAAAAGTCTCCCGGTGAGATTAATATAATATTAAGTCTTAAACAGGTATTTAAGATGCAGATTTACTAATATTATAATAGGAAAAGATTTATTTAGAAATAAAAAAGAAAAACGGAAGCAAGATGCTTCCGTTGATGTGCCCAGGACAGGACTTGAACCTGCACGAACTATACGTCCACTAGCCCCTCAAGCTAGCGTGTCTACCAATTCCACCACCTGGGCGGGGATGCTGTTAATCTAACAGGATATGATTATAACCTAACGGTACCGGATTGTCAAAAATACAAAGTATTAAAACATGATACCCCATACCAGATCAAAGGGGACAAAAAAACCTGAACTGAGGCCGGTTGAACTGCCTGTATAAACCCCCACACCACTGAGTATCTCCAGATAACCATGTTCACTACCTATGGATATCTTATCTCCCAACAATAGTCTGAGACTGCCCCTCGAACCTGAATCAGACAGACTATAAGCATCCGCCGGGGGTGCCACTGTAAGTGCTCCCATATATTCCAG
>CAYRWR010000030.1:0-46981 GCA_964428015.1 uncultured Brevinematales bacterium
CCCGGGGATGATATCCTGGCTCCATTCCGGAATTTTAGAAAAGAAAAGGGCGCGGTACTTATGTTCCTGGTCTCGGTGGTGCTTTCAGTAGCCGCGGTACTGGACCGAATGCTGGCCGTGAAAATCGGTATTGTAGCTGTGGCTTCCTATTATCCGCTGTTGATGGGTGTAGGTATTATGCTGTTTGTACTGCTATCGGGTCAACTCAAAGGCCGGCAGCTGCGCCTCACTCATCTGCCCCAATGGGGAGGAGTGATCCTGAGCGGCGCAGTCATGGTCATCACGCATTTCCTGGCTCTGGGAAAGATACACGCCGCCTATATGATGAGCGTGAAACGTACCTCGGTGCTCTTCAGCCTGTTGTTTGCCTGGCTGTTTTTCCGGGAAAAAGACATGAAGCAGAAGCTGTGGGGCGTGCTGATCATGCTGGGCGGAGTAGCCCTGGTAATATTCGCGGGGAGTACTTCTTGACTTTACGTCCGGATTCTGCAATAATACACATAAAGTAAGAATAAGTAATAGTGATATGGTGCAGTCCACCTTGTAAATAAAGGGGATCTTATGAAGATAATCATTACCGGTGCCAATGGTACCATCGGCCAGGTACTCAAAGCTCAATTAAAAAAACTGGGGCATACCGTGGTGGCTTGGGACAGGACTCTGGTGCCTATTGATAACTATCAGGCCATGGAGGATTTTGTCAGCAGGGAACAGCCCGGGGCTTTTTTTCACCTGGCTATAGCCAGCCAGCCTACCGGACGGGAAAATGAGCAATGGATGGTGAATTATGAATGGCCCAGTGAGATCGCCTGGATCTGTAGAAAATTAAATATACCTCTGGTATATACCAGTACAGCTATGGTGTTCAGCGACCAACAGCAGGGTCCATTTACTGTCGAATCGGAGCCAAATAATCTGGAAGGATACGGTTATGTCAAAAGACAGAGTGAACGCCGGGTATTCTACCAGTATCCACAGGCCCGGATAGTTCGTCTGGGTTGGCAGATCGGTGACAAGCCCGGCTCTAATAACATGATAGATTTCTTTGATAAAAAAATGCGGGAAGAAGGCCAGGTATCCTGTTCCAGTAAGTGGCTGCCGGCTTGTTCTTTTCTGGAAGATACCTCCCAGGCCCTGATCAGAGTACTGGATCTGGCACCGGGCCTCTATATGGCGGATTCCAACAGGGGCTGGAACTTTTTTGAGATTGCCACAGCCCTGCGCAAAAAATACAAAACAGACTGGAAAATTGTGGAAAACCAGGACTTTGTGTATGACCAGCGTCTGATCGATCCCCGGCTGGAGATGCCTCCTCTATCAGACAGGTTACCCGGATTGAACACCTTATAAAACATAGCTGGGACTTTATTTTCTTATAAAACGTGATAATTTATATTTAGTGAATATTTCGGAGGTGGGGGATGTTTAAAAAACTTCGGTCATTTCTGCACTTTCTCATTACCGGTTCGGTTACCTTTTTGATTGCGGCCTGTTATGGTGTACCCTACAACGTAGGAATGAATGATCTGGATGTAAAAGCCCAGGATAACACCGGGCAGCCCATCCCCGGACTGGATGTAGAGATTAGTACCCATGGTTCCGTGATCACCAACCTGACCACTGACCAGAATGGTACCGCGTCCTTTACCGCGTCCACTAACATCGACCTCCATCAGGTAGTGGTATCCGATGTGGACGGTTCCCAAAATGGCGGACCCTATACGCCGCATACCAATTTTGCCTATCCCTGGGTAAATCTGAACGTGACCATGGATTAACATGCCTCTGAAACAACTCCTGCATCGGTCCTACAAAAACCTGGAAACCCGTTCTCACGAATTAATCTATTTGTTCCTGGAGATCACTCGACGCTGCAATCTGAACTGCCTGCATTGCGGCTCAGACTGTACCAGTCGGGAACAATCCCCGGAGCTCACCACCACCAGCTGGCTGAAAATCATTGATTACTTTTCCCGATATTTTTCTCCCCGGTTAAACTTTATCCTGACCGGAGGGGAGCCGCTGCTGCATCCTGACCTCCTGACTATCGCTGACGCGCTCCAAGCAGCCCGGCGACGCTGGGGCATGGTCAGCAATGCCCAGCTCCACACCCCGGATGTACTCAACGCGCTGATGGCCCGCGGCCTGTCCAGCATGACACTGAGTCTGGATGGCGCGGAACAGAGCCACGACCACCTGCGCCACCGGCCCGGGGCCTACCACAAGACCCTGGCCGCTCTGCACCTGCTGGGCCAGAGCAAGCTGGAATACAAGGATGTGGTGACCTGCGTCTACCCCAGAAACCTGGGTGAACTGGAGGGGGTAGCGGAAATCTTACTGGCAGCCGGTATTAAGTCCTGGCGGCTCTTCCGTATTTTTCCCAGCGGCCGGGCTCATGACAACTCTGAACTCCTGCTCGATGCTGAGCAAACCCGCTGGCTATTGCAGTGGATCAGGGACCACCGTCCTCGTCTGAAAAAACGGGGGCTGCAGGTAGACTTCAGCTGTGAGGGTTACATGCCCTGGCAGTGGGACACTGCTGTGCGCAGTGAGCCATTCTTCTGCCGGGCGGGGATCAATATCGCCTCCATCCTGGCGGACGGGAGCATCACCGGCTGTTCCAATAACCAGTCCCGCTTCACCCAGGGCAATATCCTCAGGGACAATTTCACTCAAGTGTGGGAGGAGGGCTTCCTGGACTTTAGAGACAGACAGTGGGCCAGTACCGGGAAATGCGCAAAGTGCCGGGAGTGGAAATACTGCCAGGGCAGTTCTATCCATCTGTGGCAGGATGGCTCTGACGAGGTGGGGTTTTGTTATAGGATGATATAAAATCTTAGATCATTCAATAAATACACAAGGCACAGGTATTTCTACCTGTGCCTTGAAAATATGTTGAAATAATTTCGCCATGTGACCTAACACATTCAGTTAGAGTAAATACTTTCAAATTTTTCTGCGAAAGGTTCAGGTTTGAAATCGGATATAACATTAGAATGCATATAGTCAAAATAATATGCTGGTGATTTGTTTTCAAAAGACGTTTGGCCAAAAACAGATGGATTGATAAGAGTTATGGAATGCAGTTTCCATCCAATTTGATCTTCATTCTGAAGTTTTTTAACCCATTCTATTTGTTCTTTGCTGATATTGTTGGTCAGCCCGAGTTCAAGTAACTGAAGTGTGTACAGGGCAGTCTGAGCTTTTACTTTGGTCATTAGGTTTTGGGTCTTTTGATAGTGTTTTATTTCGATAGAGTAGAAGCCAGTATAACTCTGTTTAGCATAAAAATCTCCAAAATATTTACTGTAATCGAAATGAGAATTATCCAGGAGATTGGATGCAAATGTTGTCATATGCCAGGTATCCAATGTATATACCCTGTCAATATAAACGAAAATTTTCAGGAAGTAGAGACCTTCATCTTGAAGAAATGTGTCATCAATCTCCTGGAAAACTTTTGAATAGCAACCCTGGTCTTTTAAAATATAATATAATGATTGAAATTCCGTATGTCGTTTTTTCCCTGTAACCATTAGAAGCGGTAAATAGAACATGTTATTTTCGGGGGAACAGATACTGATTGACTCCGGGACTATTGCACCGGATGTTAATTCGTATGTATTATTATTTAGAGTGTGGTATGATATCCCAAATGACTGGTTACTATAGTATTCATTTCCTGAGTCCATTGGAGATATCGAAGCGACAGATACTTCTTCATGATCCGGATAATAAGTAGTGTTGTAAGGATACAGGTCATCAGGTTGATACACATACCAGTCATAATGTTCGGATATCAGGTTTGTTTCACTAAAAACAATTTTCTGATCCTGAGAAGAAGGAGGAGGTGAATCAATCAATGAGTTACAGGAAACTAAACATAAACACAATAGTAAAGCAGTCAGTTTATTCATTTATTGCCCCTTTATAAATTGGTTGTTAAGTAAACATAGCATTACTTTATCATAGTAAACTGCAGATTTCAATAGGAGTCTTGTCATGATTTTTAGAAAACAGTCTTACTGATGGTTTTTATGCATTGGAAATTGCGGATTTTTCTTAACAAGTCATGTGAGAATAGGGTTTCCTGGACTTCAGAGATAGAATGTGGGCCAGGATCGGGAAATGCGCAATGTGCCGGGAGTGGAAATACTGCCAGGGCAGTTCTATCCATCTGTGGCAGGATGGGGCTGACGAGGTGGGGTTTTGTTATAAAGATATCCTTTCAAAATAATGGTTCCTGTTTTGCGGAACAGTGGCGCAGTTGATGATATACAACCTTTCCCCTGGTTTGGGAGGATTAGTCTGTTTGCCAAACGATGATTTACTACGTTGGGTTATGCCTTTGTTCCTTATCGGGGAAGACTGGTTCCGTTGACCGAACGGAGTCGGGGACGGCATTTCTTTTGTCTAGGCAACAAAAGAAATGTCTGGCAAAGAAAAATGCCCTTCTATCGCCCATGATGCCGGGGTGGTACGTCAAAGTATAGGCAGGAAGCGGCCCAATGCCTTCACTTCGTTCAGGTGAGAAGAATCTAAGGTAGGTGGGCCTTAGGAGAAGAGGGTGGGGTGTCATTTACCTCGTAATGTGCATCGGCATCAGAGGGCGAAATAGAGACATTGTGGGTGGCATGTCTTTTCTGTAGATGTCTCGGGCTCGGTCTATGCAGTCAGTGTCTCAGTACGTACCTTTCAAACTATCAAAACAATCCTCCACCAATGGCACAGCATGGGGCATGCTTCCCATAGAATCGAGGCGGTATTACATGATGTTATATTATAGCCTTGACACCTGGTTGGTAATAAATGAATCACCATACATTTGTTATGTATGTTGTATTGAATATAAATTAGCATTATAATAATCAAGAACAGGTTCGCCTTTCTCCCCATTTTTTAGTGTTATTACCCACCTGTGTCGCATAGGGGTAGTTATATTAAATTAATTTCACAATAAGAAGAATCTAAATTGAAAAATTATATTTAATCCTCCCTGCATTATTATTACTGATTCACCCCATATCCTTTCCATTCAACCTTGCCGACAAAATCCCCTTTTCCGCAATACATTGACATAACGGTATTTTCAGATATAATCAGCACAAGTGTATGGAAAGGAGGTGTCAATTGGCCTGTAAAATCACCTATGATGGGGATACGGTATTCATAGAAAACGCTATGGAATTACTGATCGCATTTTCGCTTACTCCGCCTGGAGCCGACCCTGATATTATCTCACTGGTAAAGGAAGATATGTTGAATCTGGTTTTTTCCGATGAACAATTCCTGATGCTGCTGCCCAAAGTATTGGGAGAAAAAGGCGATAGTAAGATCCCCTTCCTAATGGCTTTTGGTGATCAACTATACAGAGTGGTATCGGATGGAGACACAACTGCCAGGACCCTGGCTCTGTTAGCCAATGAAGCAGATCAACAATACTTCCTAAATACTTTGGGGAAAAACTATCTGAGACAGATCATTAACAGCCTGGAAGAGATTGCCGCCTGCCTGGAATGGTTGTACGGGAGCATGGACACCTATTTCATTGAGCTGCTGGGGTGGGAATATATCATAGGTTATATTTCAACCGGTGAGCAGCTGGGCATGATCATGCGCTATGTGGCGGAAAAGGAAGAGAACGAGTTGATACAGCATATGGGCTGGGATAAAGTGTTCGAAGTGATGCGTACCCCCAAAGATCTCTACCAGGTCCTCACCGGAATGAACCCCGCCAATGAGCGTAAAATGCTGGATACCATTTCCGTGGAAAAGCTACATGCCATACTGCCTTTTCAGGAGCAGCTGGACCTGGTATGCCAAAAGTATCTCAGTGATGAAGACGCGCCTATCTTGCGCTCCCGCTATCAGGCTTAAAGGAGGGGACAGTGGGAAAGTTACAAGGAATGAATGGTTCAAAATATACGACATTGGATGCGCATCTGCATGTGACGGACTTTTTGCAGGATTGCGCGGGGTTGGACAAGTGTCTGCACTTCATGGACAAGGCCAAAATCAAAGAAGCGGTGATATTCGGTATCCCGGTCTCAAAGCTATGGGCGGATTGGGAAAAAGAGGCCCCCAACTATTATCTGGGGGATAATTCCAAGTGCTATTATTATAGTGCCGTGGATTTCGTGGTAGCCCAGGAATACCAGATGCTGGGTGAAGAGGGCCGCAAGAGATTTTTTCCCCTGATCGGAGGGTTCAACTCCTGCGATAAATTCGCGTATAAGCATGTGGAAAGGGTGATCAAATACTATCCCGGTATGTGGCATGGCGTAGGGGAGATACTTTTCCGGCACGATGACCTGACCAACCTGACCTACGGGGACCCACCCCGGGCCAATCACCCCGCCATGGATAGTGTGTATGACCTGTGCGCGGATACTAAAATGCCCATCTGCATCCACCAGAATGTCACTTTAGTGGGCAACAGTACCTATCCCCAGTGGCTGCATGAACTGGAAGAGGCGCTAATGAACCATCCTCGTACCAAATTTGTCTGGGCCCACTGTGGAGTGTCCCGGCGCGTGTATTCCCCAATCTATTATCAAATCGTACAGCGGATGCTCGATGCCTATGAAAACCTGTATGTGGATTATTCCTGGATCGTGTTTGATATCTTCATGTGTCCCAACGGGGTCCCGGATGACAACTGGCTGCAGCTATCCGAAAAGTATTCGGACCGGATCTGCATCGGCAGCGATGTGGTAAATAAATTTGAACAGCTGCCCTATACCATGCACCGCTATGATGTATTCCTGGACCAGCTGAGTAAAAAGGCGGCGCAGGATCTGGCGTATGATACCGCCTTTAAGATATATTCCCAGGTGAGGGTGTAAGACCTCAGGACGGGAGACCTCACACCATAATACAAAGGAACCGTATATGGCATGGAAAACAATACTGATGTTTTTGATATTCCTCTCGCTGGTGGAGCCGGGACATTCCCAGGATAAGTTGACATTGCGGGGCCGTATCCTGGATTACGAATGGACCCACTTCGGAAATAAACTGGCCCTGCTGTTCATAGACCCCAACGACAACCACTTCCTCTATATCTTTGACGCGGACCGACATTACGTTACCAAAAAGATCTTCCTGGACAGGGAAGGTCTAAGCTTTCACAGCCTGGCCTGGGACAGTAAGGATGCCAACATTATCCTGTCCGCATATAATGATATGGAGTTCAGCGCTCATCTTTTTTCCTGGTCGCCTCAGAAGGATAAGCTGGAAGACTACAGGGGAAAGTTTGATTTTCCCTTTGTCTATATCTTTGCCCTGGAAACTGAGCCAAAGAAAGGCTACTGGGCTATAGGTGGTTCGGAGGAAGGCCACCCCCATATTTCGGTTTTTTCCGAAGGGCGGGAAATATTAGGTATCAATCCCTATCCCGGGACCGTAGACCTGACCGGCTGGCGGGATGGCGTGCTCTACGTGACATCCGATATGCCCCTGGAGTACGGACTGACCATGGAGGAACGAGATACAAACCTGCCGGGCCTCTATGCCGACCCCGATATACCCCGGGAGAATAGTTCACTATATGAAGTGGACATCTCCACCGGCAAGGCGGTAAAATCCCAACGGTTCTACAAGGATATAAGCAATACTTCATTCCAGGGGAAATATTACCTGACTGTGGAGCAGAAACAGGAGCCGGAGTGGTTTGAGGTGGTAATTATATGAGGGGCCCTTTGTCAGGGGAGAAATGGTTGTTTGTCGAACGACTGGCCCTATGAAGTGGTTGGAAAAATTTTCCTTGTCAGGGATGACGACTACTTTAATACAAAGGTTTTTTGCTTCGCAGTATGGCTATAAAGTCCCTGGTCAGAGATGACTTTTCCCGTCGGCCGAATGAAGTCAGTGTTCCGTTTTTACTTGCTTGAGTAAAGAAAAGCTCTTGGTTATGACTTTATTTGTTTTTGTATTTATTGAAAAGTTCCAGTGCTTCTTCCCTTTTTTTATCAGCTTTAACCTTTTTGAAGGATTTAAAGGCATCCAAGAACATATCCGTAATGTAGTCATTGATTTCCGAATAGCTGATTGTTTCCTTAGGAAAAGTAGTGAGTGCCAATTTACCGGCTTTTAAATATAGATCGCCTTTTTTAATGTAGTCCTGGGTATCTTCAGCATCCAGCAGCAGCATTTTTATATCAATATATGGCTGACACTTTTTACATGATCCGGGTTTTTCTATCAGATAAGCATACAATTCTTCGCTTTTATAAGTACCGTTTGGTGTATTCATCAGGCAAGAGAGGTCATGATCATAGACATCAGGAATATGAAAAATGGCATGCCCCATTTCATGAGCCAATGTTATTGCTCCTGTGACTTTATTACGTAGATGGATATCCTGGATTTGTGAGGTCTTCAGACCAGGGACATCACCATAATCTTCAAGAATATTTACCATTATCGAAGACCCGTCTAAAGCTTTACGTTTTTTACTTTTAAAACTGGCTCCTCCTACTTTGGCATGCCTGGCTATGGAGTGAGGTTCAGGAGAAACTATCAAATCAAAAACAATAAGAGAATTTGCAAATACAATATCATATATATCCTGAGCATTCATCATACTGTACCATTCCACAAAGGAATGCTGGGGGTCATCCAGATCAGATATTAATTTTTTACCATCCTTAGTCTTCATTGACTTGAGCTTAGTGACACGGTTATGATAGGTTTCGATTAGTACCTGGGCAGCCTGCTGATAGTCCTTTATATTTTTATCCGGGAATAAATTGTTAAGTGAATCCAATGAAAATTGACTTAGATAGTTTGCCAGATGATTGATATAACCGATATTTTTGAATACTGGTTGTGAGGCACCTTCGGATAGATTATATTTATATTTAATCCAGGATTTGTACAGAGAGGAGTTAGTGTAATTTACCTCCTTGAAAAGCACACTCACTTTGATGGATGGGTGTTTCACGAAAATAATGTCCTGATCAACTCCGAATTTGTCCTGAAAAATCTTTTTGGCTTCTTCCAGAATTTCATCCAGATTCTGATCACTTAATCCGGGAAAACCGGGATTGAATGCCCGGACAACATCCAGAGTTATCGTTTTCTTTTGTGCGAACCCCTGTATTGTTGTCAAAATAAATATAACTAGTATAAAAATCTTTTTCATGGCTTTTCCTCTTGTTATGTTTTTAACTAAAGTCTAGGAAAATCTAATTTAATATCCAAAAAATTTCTCAAGTCACGGTCTATCGTTAAGAAACCTGGCAAAACATACTGCCGAAACCCCCAAGATTCTAACTCACAATCTGAAAAATCACTAAAAAAAATTTGTAAAAGAATATCAGGAATAGTCTTTTATAATATCACAACAATGTTGTAATTAACTAAAGGTTAATATATATTATTAGTAAAATATTGTAAAATAAAAATCCGAGGAATCTATGAAAACTTTGATATTATTTTTAACCTTTTTTTTATCGGGATGTCTTGCGATCATAGATGATAGTGATCTTGCAAATCCAATAAAGAATGTAAATACTAATTCAACAGTTGAAAACACAAATTATTTAAATTGGTATATAGAAAATGGCACACATTTTCAATTAAACAGGCCTGTTCAGGTATTCCATTCCAACTTACCCAATATAAGTCTAGAATACTATTCCAATCTCAGTTTTAGTTTACTAAATGAAGAAGGATATAATGATTCAAATGATACATATGTAGTGGGTGGAATTATTCCTGATTCTATATTAACAATATTACCGGACTCTAATGTATTCTATATACCTTTCTTGATGGTCACGAACATATCTCAAGTTTATGATGTGTTAAGACTAAAGCAATTTTATCCAGATTTGAATTATCATATCCGGAATCTTAAGGCAAATTATACATATACTGATCATTCAAATTATATTTATTTCGTTTCATATTTGGCTTATATTGACAGGGAGTTTGCTATAGAGACAAGCCATATGTCTCAAAATGCAACAAATTTATATACAAATAATATTTCATCATTTCATAATAACTATGGCTACTCATATTTGGATTTTTGTTCTACTGGATTTTATAGTTATTTAATTACATGCATAAAATTGATATCCACAAGTCTTTCTCTTGATGAAACCTACACTGCTCTGAGTATATATTTTCAGTATCAAAATGGATTTGATGATTTATCAGAAGATCAGGTTTTATGGGCTATCCACACTTTGGATGAAAGTGTCGTGTATGAATTTCAAAGATTTACTTTAGCTCATTCAGATATTTTAGATACGGATGTAAGTCTTTTAAAAACGCCATTATACTATTTCCCATATTTTTTAAATAATCAGATATTTGATTACAGACCTTCATCAATCTTGCAGTTATATAGGAATTACTAGTAAAAATTTACATTATTAATAATGAGTAAAGAATTAATGACACTGTGATTTAACTTGCCAGCTTATAGTGAGTAATGAGTGTTGTTGGAAATGATAAAAAAAATATAAAATCATCCAATCAAATTTTCTCTAATCGGAAGTATAAAACTTATCTGCTACTTTATCCCCGAGCTTTACAACGATTACATTATAAAATGTTTCTCATGGTCACAAGCAACTGTCGGGACATACTTAAATTCATTCGGCGTAGAGACTGGAATACTAAAAACTCCTTATCTTTTGCATATCACCATACCCTTCCGCCTCTATGTACCACGTGCCCACCGCCGGGCTATCCTGAAGGCCCGCTTCATATCGGGCAGTGTGGTGAGTTCCGGTACCACCTGGATATAGCGCACTATCCCCTGTTTATCCAGGATGATGACCGAACGGGCCAATATATCGGCGCCAGATACTTCCAGGCCGGTAGAGGGGCCGAAGCGGTTGATCCCCCGGTCACTCAAAAAATACACATTTTTCATCCCTGTCTCCAGGCTGAATCGTGACATGATATCCAGGCTGTCCCGGCTGACCGTGATCCGGACCACTTCCGGGGGCAGCACATCCCCCTGGCGTCCCAGATAATGCGTCTGGGCTTCACAGACCCGGGTATTGAGGGAGGGAACGATGCTTAATAAAACCACCTTCCCCTTAAAATCAGCCAAAGTGATCCGGTTGGAATGTACCGCATCGGTCAGTTCTATGTCGGGGAAGGGCTGTCCCAGTTTCACCGGATTTCCCAGCAGTTTCAGAGTCACCCCTTTACGGGTCACCGCGCTGCCGGGTGCCACTGAACCCTTGTTAAATTCGATCCCCTGATCCGTACCGCTGCACGCGGTGATGAGTAACACGAAAAGGATAACACTGGTACTGTTTTTCATGTTTTCTCCCTTTTGCCTTCTATCTACATTCCGGGAAGAAGGCCTTGAAAATAAACTGTAGTATTATTTAATCCCATTATTAATATAGTAATAACCAACTTTATACGCAAGTTTTGAGATATGATTTTTCCGGAAGCCTCCATGAAGGATGTAATTCCTGGGCCCATGTTTTCATTCTTGGAGCGGGCGGGTCTCGTACCTGCGTTCCCCGGATACCCATCCTAGCCGGTGGGACTACTACCCCGGACGGTACCATTGGTGGGGTGGGCTGTCACACCCATCCCTCCGGGGCGGCGGTCTCGTTGCTTCCAGCAGGTCGGGAGTGGTTTTCCTGGTTTGGGCTTTTACCCTGGTTTCTTCCCAGCGAGCAGGCCGCGAGCGGCTGAGCGCGTACTGTTGCTTTTACTCCTGAGAAATACCCGGCGGGCATATTCATTTCAGGTCCTCGCGCCTGATTCCACCATAATTATTTTATTAACATTCTTATTTCAGTTATTTATCGGAGCCGGGTATTTCGATTCCCGCTCCCGAAGCTGGATGCAAGTTTAGCGCGATCCCCTGGGCCAGACCGGGAAAACCACTCCCGACCGTCAGTTGTGTATTCAGACCGTGTCTTTTCTGCCGACCCTCGTCCTACCCCCGGACCGCCGCCCGGTCTATATTGTAGTGGAGAGGTATTGAAAATACCTCGAAACGTAATCCCACTTCCCTCCTAGAAATAATAGATTTTTTTTTGGAATTATGTTAATATAGTGGGATTATACTATTGCCCCCGGAAGACTTGTCTGCGGGCCCGGTTTGTTATTATATTATGGGATAAAGCTGAGGATACCGCATTGGATAAAGTCTACCTGGACAATAACGCCACCACTCTGGTGGACCCCAAAGTCAAAGAAGCCATGGACCCGTTTTTCTTCCAGATGTACGGCAATCCCAACTCCCTGCACCAGTTCGGCACGGAGGTGCATCCCTACATGCGCCTGGCCATGGACCGTATTTACAATGGTATCCATGCCGCGGACGAGGATGACGTACTCATCACCTCCTGCGCTACTGAGTCCAACAACGCTGTACTCAAATCAGTCTATTTCGATGCAGTCCGTACTGGTAAGAAAAAGCAGATTATCACCACCATGGTGGAACACCCCTGTGTGGCTAATTCCGCGCTATTTCTGGAATCCCTGGGTGCGGAGCTGACTCTCCTGCCGGTCAACCATGACGGTCTGGTGGACCTGGATATTCTGAAAAAAGCCCTGGACCCTGACCGCACCGCACTGGTGTCCATCATGTGGGCCAATAATGAGACCGGACTGATCAATCCCATGCGGGAGCTGGCGGAGTATTGCCGTGAGCACGAGGTGCTCTTCCACACTGACGCGGTACAGGCTATTGGCAAGATTCCGGTAGATGTCCAGGAAGTACCCGTGGATTATCTATCCTTTTCCGCGCATAAATTCCATGGTCCCAAGGGAATTGGCGGGCTCTATATACGTAAAGGTGCACCCTTTATACCTCTGCTCCATGGGGGTGAACAGATGGGCGGCCTGAGGGCCGGAACGGTCAATGTACCTTATCTGATCGGGATGGGGCTGGCTATGGATCTGGCCCGGGAAAATCTGGCCTACGAAGAAAAAGAAGTACGTGCCCTGAGAGATAAACTGGAAGATGCCCTCACACAGATTCCGGATACTTTAGTGATCGGTAAAAGAGAACACCGTACGCCCAACACCATACTGGCTTCCTTCCAGGGAGTAGAGGGTGAAGCCATGATCTGGGATCTTAACAAAAAAGGTATAGCCGCGTCCACCGGATCGGCCTGTGCTTCTGAGTCTCTTCAGGCCAATCCCACTTTTATTGCTATGGATCTGGGCAGCGAACTGGCTCATACCGGTGTGAGATTTTCCCTGTCCCGTTTTACCACTGCACAGGAAATTGACTACAGCATCGGTGCCATCCGGGATAGTGTAGAGAGACTGCGCAGTATTTCCTCCAGCTACGCGGGAAAATAAGGAGAAACAATGGCTAAAAATGATCTTATAGGCGGAGCGCTGTGGGAGCAGTATTCCAGTATAGTTAATAAAAGAATGGACAATCCGGAACACCGGGGAGAAATCACCCAGGCTGAAGCGGAAGCCATGGGCTGCAAGCTGATTGTAGCCGACTTCGGCGCCGAGTCCTGTGGTGACGCGGTACGACTGTACTGGGCGGTAGACCCCACTACCAATATTATTAAGAAAGCTACTTTCAAGAGTTTCGGCTGCGGTACAGCCATTGCCTCCAGTGATACCATGATTGACCTCTGCCTGGGGCGTACTGTGGATGAAGCCGTCAGGATCACCAATGTGGATGTGGAAAAGGCCATGCGTGATGACCCCGATACCCCGGCAGTCCCTCCACAGAAGATGCACTGTTCGGTGATGGCCTATGATGTCATCAAAAAAGCAGCCTCCCTGTACAAAGGTGTGGATATGGCTGTGTTTGAAGAGGAGACTATTGTCTGTGAATGTGCCCGGGTCAGCCTCAATACTATAAAAGAAGTGATCAGGATCAATGACCTCCATACCGTGGAGGAGATCACCAATTATACCAAGGCCGGGGCTTTCTGCAAATCCTGTATCCGCCCCGGAGGCCATGAAAAGAGAGAATACTATCTGGAAGATATATTGAAAGAAGTACGCCAGGATATGGAAAACGAAAAAAGGAAGGAAGCAATGACGGCAGAACCTAAGGACTTTAAGTCCATGACCATTGTACAGAAATTAAAAGCAATCGAGACCCTGATGGAAGAAGAAATTCGCCCCATGCTCGCCGGTGATGGCGGCAGTGTGGAAGTAGTGGATATAAAAGAAGATGAAGGTCAGACCATCGTCTATATCAACTACCTGGGGGCTTGTGTGGGCTGCGCTTCCGCAGCTACCGGGACTCTCTATGCCATACAGAATTATATCAACCGTAAACTGGATGAAGATATCCGGGTTTTGCCTATCTGATAGATACCCCCGGATTAAATAAAGCCCCAGTTTATTACTGGGGCTTTTTTTTTATCGAAAATGTTTCTTTAATCCTTGACAAAAACTCGGGTTTATGATTATAATATACTACTAAGACGATAGAGATAGTATTTATTAATAAGTGCTTTCTACTTGACAGGAAACGTTGGTCAATATAATATTTTCCTAGTAATACTATTGCATCACTAGGATAGGAGGAAGTAGTGAAATTATCTACCCGGACCAGGTATGGACTCAGACTGATGCTGGAGCTGGCACTGAATTACCGTCAGGGGCCTACCCATCTCAAGATGGTCTCACAAAAAGAGAATATCAGTGAGAAGTACCTGGGTCAGATAGTGATTCCTCTGAAATCCTCTGGTCTGATTGAATCCATCCGGGGCGCCCAGGGCGGTTATGAGCTGACCCGAGAGCCGGAAACGGTCAGCGTAGCAGAGATAGTAGAAGTCCTGGAAGGCAATATCCATCCCGTGGATATTTCAGACTCGGTTGACTGTAATCAGGGTAATATCTGTGTTACCAATGAGATATGGAAAAAATTAAACGGTGTGATAGAAGATACCCTCAGAGGTATCAGCCTGGAAGATATGAAAAAGATCTATAGAGAAAAGACCATGGCTGGGCATTCTTACAGTATCTGACGAAAAGGAGTAAATTATGGGTATAGCAAACAATATCACTGAACTGGTAGGACATACACCACTGGTGCGACTGAACCGTCTGACTCAGGGGCTGGGAGCGGAAGTGGTGGTAAAGCTGGAAAGTTTTAACCCTCTCTCCAGTGTCAAGGACCGCATAGGTCTGAATATGATTGAGGCCGCGGAAAAGGCCGGTCTGCTCAAGTCTGACTCGGTGATAATAGAGCCCACTTCCGGTAATACCGGGATAGCTCTGGCTTATATCGCGGCAGCCAAAGGCTACAAGATTATCCTGACCATGCCTGAGACCATGAGTCTGGAGCGGCGTAAACTGCTCAAAATACTGGGGGCTGATCTGGTCCTGACTCCCGGGCATCTGGGTATGAAGGGAGCTATAGAAAAAGCAGAAGAGCTGGCCCAGCAGACACCCCATGCCTTTATTCCCCAGCAGTTCCAGAATCCGGCTAATCCCGACATCCACCGCCGGACTACGGCCCTGGAGATCTGGGAAGATACCGGGGGCAAGGTGGACATACTGATCAGCGGGGTAGGCACAGGGGGCACTATTACCGGTACATCTGAGGTACTCAAACAAAAGAACCCCGCCCTGAAAGTGATCGCGGTGGAGCCGGTAGGATCAGCGGTACTTTCCGGTGAAGCACCCGGCCCCCACAAGATACAGGGGATCGGTGCCGGTTTTATTCCGGGTGTCCTAAACACAAAGATTTACGATGAGATCATAAAAGTAGACCATGCGGATGCCGGTCAGACAGCCCGGGACATGGCTACTCAAGAGGGTATACTGGGAGGTATTTCTTCAGGAGCTAATGTATGGGCCGCGCTGCAGGTAGCAGCCCGTCCGGAAAACAAAGGGAAAAGAATAGTGACGTTTATTTGTGACACAGGGGAGAGGTATCTTTCCACCTGGTTATTTGAAGACTAATCGACAGGAGGACTCTCATGAGCGACTTTAAACTGGAAACCAAGGTTCTGCATTCCGGACAGGAAGTGGATCCCACTACACTGGCCCGCGCGGTGCCTTTATACCGTACCACGTCTTATCTTTTTAAGGACGCGGAACATGCCGCCAATCTCTTCGCCCTGAAGGAATTTGGCAATATTTATACACGTATTATGAACCCCACCCAGGATGTCCTGGAAAAACGTATCGCTGATCTGGAAGGCGGAGCAGCTGCTCTGGCCCTGGCTTCCGGTACAGCAGCTGTTTTTTACGCCATTATCAACCTGGCCAAGAATGGAGACAATATTGTCTCGGCTAATAACCTCTATGGAGGGACCTACAGCCAGTTTGACGCCATTTTGCCTAACTTCGGCATCAATGTGAAGTTTGTGGACCCTAAAGATCCTTCATCTTTTGAAGGTCAGATTGATGACAAGACACGCGCTATTTATCTGGAGACTATCGGCAATCCCGGAGTGGATGTCCCTGATTTTGAGACTATCGCTAAGATCGCTGACAAGCACCACATCCCCATTATTGTGGACAATACCTTTGGTACCCCCTATCTGTTCCGTCCCCTGGAGCATGGCGCCCATATTGTAGTCCATTCTCTCACCAAGTGGATCGGCGGTCATGGTACTGCCATCGGCGGGATCATTGTGGACGGCGGTAAATTCGACTGGAGCGACAAAAAGTTCGACCTCTTCGCTCAGCCTGACGGTGGATACCACGGCCTGCGTTTTGGGCATGACCTGGGAGACCTCTCCCCCCTGGCCTATATACTGAGAGCCCGCCTGGTGCCCTTGCGCAACCTGGGCGCGGCCATCTCTCCCGATAATGCCTGGCTCATCCTGCAGGGACTGGAGACCCTGCCTCTGCGCATAGAGCGTCACGTGTCCAATGCCCTGGAGACAGCCCGCTGGCTGCAGAAGCACCCCAAGGTCAGCTGGGTACGCTACCCCGGTCTGGAAGACCATCCCACCTACGCCAATGCTAAAAAGTACCTGAAGAACGGCTTCGGGGGAGTACTGGTATTCGGTATCAAAGGCGGCGCCGAAGCCGGCAAGAAGTTCATAGGCAAGCTCAAGCTCTTTTCTCACCTGGCCAATGTGGGTGATGCCAAGAGTCTGGCTATCCACCCTGCTTCTACCACGCATAGCCAGTTGTCTGAAGAAGATATGGTCAAAGGCGGGATCACTCCCGACTTGGTACGCCTGTCCATCGGAATCGAGCATATCGATGATATCAAGGCTGACCTGGATCAGGCTCTGTCATAAAATCAGTTTGTAAATTTAAAAAAAGGGCGCAGCATATTGCTGCGCCCTTTTTGTTGGTTGGACCATTTTGTATAATTACCTTATCCGATATATAATTATACAAATACATTTTTTGGGGTTCATTATGAGAGGTTTATGGATAATTATTATAATGGTGTGTTTTCTCCCGGTTGCAGGCAGAACTCAGCAGGATAAATTCCTGCTCCAGGAAGATGCACAATTTGAACAGGAGCATCCGGTTGAAGATGAAATGGAATTAATACAACAAAGCCGGGGCTATATGTTCCAGAGCCGGGCTAAAATACTTGCAGTTTATCCATTATCAAGACAGGAGATAAAAGAAGAAACTAAAGTAGGTGCATATCTGGGTTTCAGAATCAAATTATTACTCCTGGATGGCCCATTTAAAAATAAAACCATAAATATAGAACATTATTTATATGAAGAAGACCGATTTCCGGTAATGTGGAAACCGGGAAACAAAGTACTGGTAGGGTACTTGATCAATGAAAATAAACAGATTATAGTACCGGCAATTTATTCCAGAGACAGGAGCTGGTCACTTCTGGTTTTACTGGCAGTTTTCATTGGGGCGGTGATTGCCCTGGGTAGGAAAAAGGGAGTGTTAAGTCTGGTAGCCCTAGCTGTCACTATTGCACTGGTATTTGTTTTGTATATTCCACTAGTCATTCAGGGAGCTCCGCCTTTACTGCTGGCTATTCTGGTGTCTATTTTAGCGTCGCTTTTAACTTTTCTGATTATCAGCGGCTGGAGTTTTAAGACTCTTTCTTCCAGTCTGGGCGTGGTACTGGGGTTCCTGATTTCTGCGGTTCTGGTATGGATTTTTGGACGTTGGATGGATATCAGCGGTGTTATGAATTCCAATATTGTCAGTCTGGGTTATACTACTGATCTTCCTTTACTACAGATCCTGTTTTCCGGTATTCTGATAGGTGCTGTAGGGGCGGTGATGGATGTAGCCATTAGTATGTCATCCACAGTGCAAGAATTAAGAAATGCCAATCCTAAATACAGTTCCTGGCAGCTTTTTACTTCCGCTTTGAATGTAGGACGTGATTTACTGGGTACAATGGTCAATACCCTGATAATGGCATATGTGGGGGCCTCATTGCCTTTTTTACTGCTCATTTTTCTGCAATACAAGGGTAATTCTCCTGTTTTGAATATTCTAAATCTGGAAGTGATCAGTGAAGAAATATTACGGGCTATAATCGGCTCACTGGGTATGATTATCACTATTCCTTCCACTGCGTTTATTTCATCCTATTTTCATCCTGGTAAAAAAAACAAATCATCTGAGAAACAGACTTTAAAAAAGGAAAAATGAAGAATAATCGATAAAAAAATACAGCGGGATAAATAAATGAAAAACCACCTGATTATTAATAAGTCTTCAGGGATTAATGTATTCCGCCTGTACATTGCATTGTCGTTCCTTGAAATGCTCTGCTGTATTCAGTATTCGGTCCTGTGAATCAAAAAAAAGAGCCGTGTTACCACGGCTCTTTGTGCTTATAAATTGGCAGATCTAGGAAAAAGAGACTTTCACGTTTTCACGGGCGGCTTCTTCCACTTCAAAGAAGGCCTGTCTCTTGAACCCGGACATATTGGCTACTATACTGTTGGGGAAGACCATGATCATAGTATTGAAATCTCTGACAACCGCGTTGTAATAGCGGCGGGATCTTTCGATCTCTGATTCCAGCTGGGTGAGTTGTCCCATCAGTTCCTGAAAATGAGCGTCAGCTTTGAGGTTGGGGTAGCTTTCGGTTACAGCGAACAGGCTTTTCAGAGTCTGGGACAGGAAGTTTTCTGCGGCGATTTTATCCTGTACACTGTCAGCTGAGATGTTTACAGCCTGCTGGCGGGCTTTGATGACTTTTTCCAGGGTATCTTTTTCATGGCCGGCATAGCCTTTAACGGTTTCTACCAGATTGGGTATGAGGTCATAGCGTTTTTTCAGAAAAACATCGATATCACTCCAGGCATTCTCCGTGGAGAGCTTGAGTTTGATCATCCCGTTATACAGAGCTACAAACCACAATATCAGAAGCAGTACTATGCCGCCGATTATTCCTAAGATTAACATTATGTCCTCCCGATTGTTGATGACTAATTGTAGTATGGCTCCACAAAAATGACAAGGAAAATCATGTATGTTCACATCTCACTTTTTTAAATACAGGATAAGGAAATAGGTTTTTATTTCCGGGTGCTTTTTGACAGGGCGGGTGATTAGGGTTATAATATAGGTTACTATATACAGATGAGGTCTACAGTGAAACAGGTCTTACTTTATGATACTACTCTCAGGGACGGCAAGCAGGCAGAAGGGGTGAATTTTTCCCTGAACGACATGATAGCCATCGCCCGCAAGCTGGATGAGTTTGGTATCGATTATCTGGAGTGCGGCTGGCCCGGTGCTCTGCCCAAAGATAAAGAATTTTTCAAAGAAATCCGCAAGTACAGACTGAAGCATAGCAAGATTGTAGCTTTCGGGTCTACCCGGCATGCCTCCCACAAAGTCTCTGAAGATAAAAATATTGAAGAATTGATCGAAGCCGAAACTCCTGTGATTACTATATTTGGAAAATCCTGGGATCTTCATGTCAATGAAGTCTTCCGCATAGGACTGGCCGCTAATCTGGAAATGATCTATGACAGTGTAGCCTATATTAAAGACAAGGGCCGCGAGCTCATCTATGATGCGGAACATTTTTTTGACGGATTCAAAGAAAATCCGGATTATGCCCTCCAGACACTGCAGGCAGCGGAGAAAGGAGGAGCGGATTCTATCGCCTTGTGTGACACCAACGGCGGACTGCTTCCTCATGAAATATCCGCCATATACAAAGCGGTCAAACAGGCAGTGAAGATACCCATAGGCATCCACGCGCATAACGATGGAGAGATGGGAGTGGCCAATAGTCTGGAGTTGATCAGACTGGGTGGGAATCATATACAAGGTACCATCAATGGAATAGGTGAGCGCTGCGGAAATGCCAACCTGACTTCTATTATTCCCAATCTTCTATTAAAAATGGGGCATACATCCCCCGGTATAGACCAGGAAAAACTCCGTCAGCTGCAGGATGTATCACATTATGTCTATGAACTGGCTAATATGATGCCCTCCACCAAACAGCCTTTTGTGGGGATGAGCGCCTTTGCCCACAAGGCTGGTGTTCATGTCAATGCTGTAGAAAAAAATCCCCGGACTTATGAACATATTGACCCGCAGCTGGTGGGAAATCACAGGCGCATCCTCATATCAGAACAGGCCGGAAAATCCAATATCCTGGCCAAGATCCAGGAGATGGGTCTTAAGGTTCCCGATGACCGTGCCAAAGAGCTCCTGCATATGGTCAAAGAAATGGAGCACATGGGGTATGAATTTGAAGGAGCAGATGCCTCCTTTGAAGTTCTGGTAAACCGCGCCATTGGCACATTCAAGGACCGTTTTAAAGTAGAAAGCACCCAGACTTTTTCCTATATCAGCGGCAAAAAGAGCCAGGTGGTCCAGGCCACCGTTAAACTCAAAGTCGGCAAGGTAGAAGAACTTACAGTTGCTGAAGGAGATGGCCCGATAAATGCTCTGGATACTGCTCTTAAAAAAGCGCTTTCGGTCTTCTATCCTGTGGTTAAGGATATCCGTCTAATCGACTATAAGGTACGCATTTTGAATCCCAAAGAGGGTACAGCCGCGGTTACCCGTGTGCTGATTGAATTCCGGTATCACGGCCATGAGTGGGGAACAGTAGGTGTATCGGGTAATGTCATCGAAGCCAGCTGGAAAGCCCTGGTAGACAGTATGCACTATATTCTGAATAAACTGGAAAGTGAACAGATATGAGCGACAACAGACCCATTGGGGTGTTTGATTCCGGGGTAGGCGGTTTGACAGTAGCCCGTGAGATCATGGAATTATTACCCCAGGAGAATATTGTATACCTGGGTGATACTGCCAACCTGCCTTATGGAGATAAATCGGCGGAAATAGTTACGGAATATGCTTTTGCCAATACCCGTTTTTTATTAAAGCATGACATAAAAGTCATGGTAGTGGCTTGTAATACCGCATCATCTGTAGCTCTGGATGCTTTGAAGCAGGCTTTCTCTATTCCTATTATAGGTGTGATCGAGCCGGCTGCTAAAGGGGCGCTATATGCCACCAGGAATCATCAGGTAGGCGTGATTGGTACTAACCGGACCATACGTAGCGGAGTCTACACCCAGACTTTGAAAGAATTACAGGAGCAGGTGGAGGTCTTTTCCCAGCCTTGTCCCCTGTTTGTACCACTTATTGAGGATGACTTTGTAGACCATGAGGCAACCCGGCTCATAGCGGCTGAATACCTGGGCCCGCTGGGGACCAAAGGAATAGATACCCTGATACTGGGTTGTACCCACTATCCGCTGATCAAGGATACTCTGGCTCAGATACTGCCCGGCGTGAAACTGGTGGACTCAGCCTCTTCCACCGCCCGGGACCTGCTCAGTATACTGGATACGGGGCATATGAAGAGTGATGCCGCCCAGGGTACCCACAAGTTTTTTGTCACAGATGTAACGGATAAACTGCATAGCCTGGGAAAAAGAATTCTGGGTATGGATGTTGATTTCCAGGAAGTAAGTTTAAACTAAGGGAGTGTTTTTAACATGAAGAAAATCGTCTTTATTGTCAGTATCCTGGCAGTGGCAGGTCTGGGATTTGCAAAAATGGTAAACTGGATTGTAGCACGGGTGGACAGCTATGCCATCACTTCCTATGATGTTAAACAGATGGTGGAGTTTAAAAAAGTAGGCGGGGAACAGCAAGCTACTGAAAAAGATGCTCTGGAAGACCTTTTCCTGAGTTACTCAGTGCTGAGTCTGGCAAAACAGAACCCCAGCATGCAGGGCCAGGAAAGGGAAGTGGATCATATCATTACTTCTATTACTAATATCACCAATGCTGAAGACGCTGCTGCTCAGTTCCGTTTGAAACTCTATCAGGATTATCCCGAACAGTTCAAGCTGCAGATTGAACGTAATCAGATGCTAAGGGCGCTTATGTTTTATGAACCGGATTTGAAAGAAAAAGCCAATGAAGATGCCAATCCGGAAGCTCTCAAAGCATACTATGAAAAAAACAAGACTAAATTTACCTCTGCGCCGGAGCTGGATTTGCTGGTTTTTGCTGTGGAACAACCTAATAATATGTCGCTGGATGAATTAGTAGTACTGGAAGATAATATCGCCAAAGTCGGAGAATATTTGAAAAAGACCGATGATCCTCAGAAAGTCTTCAGTAAATTTCCTTCTGTGAAGTTTACCTCCTATTCCGGCAGAACCGAAACCAAATCCATCTTTGATATTATAAAAGCGGGCATGCCGGAAGCGGTGGTCTCAATTGCCCTGAGGCCATCTTTAAACTTAGGCGGAAATAATGTGATCAAGATCAATAAAGGTTCTGTGGTGTCATTACCGGTGGCTGTACCTATCCCGGAAACCAAGAAGCTGACTTATCTGATCATAAAAGTTATAGATCGAAAAGAAGGCGGCATCCAGACTTACGACAAAGTTAAAACTGAAGTGGAATACAGATATAAAGAAGAAAGGACTATTGACCTGGTCAGGGATTTTGTAGTGTCCAAGATTAAAAAAGGTGAGATTGTTCTGGATATGATAGATAAAAATTATCAGGGAGTGTATGATGCGTTTACACGAAGGTAAGCTTAATGCATCCGGGCTGAAGGTGGGGGTCATCCTCAGCAAGTTTAATTCTTTTATAGGCCAAAAATTACTGGAAGGTGCACAGGATGCCTTCCTGCAGTTAGGCGGAAAGGATGATGATCTGGAGGTATTCAAAGTACCCGGCGCCTATGAGATTCCCGGCGTAGCCCGGAAACTCATGAAGAGCAAGAAATACAGTGCCTTGGTCTGCCTGGGTGTTGTCATCCAGGGACAGACTCCTCATTTTGAGTATGTAGCCGGAAACTCCGCTAAGGCCATTATGGAATTGTCACTGGAGGGAGAAATCCCTGTCATCTACGGAATGGTCACAACCAATGATGTGGAACAGGCTGTTGATAGAGCCGGTGCAAAAATGGGTAACAAAGGCTATGACGCGGTACTGGCTGCAGTAGAGATGGCCAGCTTGTACCAGGAGATTCCCGCAAAATAATGGCCTCCAAGCAAGAAAAATTAAACAACCTGCACTCTCAATCACTTATCAATCGTGCCGGAGCCCGGCGTATTGCTTTTTTTGGGCTCTGTATCTGGGATCATAAACTTGCATCTATTGATGAGATACGGGATTTTGACTGGTACCGCAGAATAGTAGAAGAAGATGACGAACAAGGCTTACTGCCCCAGATCGCGGTGGATGCCGGTGCCCGGACCCTGGATTTTTCACGTGAACTCTTCCTGGGCACGGTAAATAATATCGAAAAGATTGACAAAGCCATTCGGAAATATCTGGTCAACTGGGATTTTGAGAGGTTAAGGCCGGTTGACCGTGCCATACTCCGGTTATCTGTGTATTCTCTGATATACCGATATGACATACCCAGCGAAGTCAGTATTTTTGAAGCTAATGAATTAGCAGACGATTACAGTGAAGAAGATTCCTATAAATATATAAACGGGATTCTACATAGTATTAAAATGGAATACCGCAGGAATTTTATTCTGGAGCCCCGCAGGCTGGTAAAGAAAAAGATAGTGAAAATAAAAGGAAAATAGAATGGAAGTGTTTCAGAGACTCTATCAGACCATTGCTATACTGAGAGGTGAAAACGGCTGTCCCTGGGATATAGAACAGAATATTCAGTCCATGCGCCCCCATTTAATCGAAGAAACTTATGAAGTGGTAGATGCCATTGACAAGGATGACACTCATGATTTGCAGGAAGAACTGGGCGACCTGATATTTCTGGGCGTTTTTATTTCTTATATCGCGGAACAGGATGGTCGTTTTACAGTTTCAGATGTAATCCAGACTGTCACTGATAAACTCATTCGGAGGCATCCACATGTTTTTTCAGATACCTCTGTATCCGGTGTGTCGGATGTACTGAAAAACTGGGAGTCTATTAAGCTAAGTGAAAAGAAAAATCTGGACCGCAAGACTCCTTTTGACGGCATCGCCCGCAGTCTACCGGAAATAGAAAGGTTTCGTAAAACCCTGCAGAAACTGACCAGGGAAGGTGTTAATATCCGGGAGTATTTCCAGCCAGATTGGAAAGCCAGCTCTCATCAGCTGGAAGCTGAATTTAACCGGGATAATTTAAAATCAGTATTGAGAAATTTATTTATGGAATGTGCTATTCAGGAATATGATACCCATGCTCTCCTGACCGAAGTAACCCGGGAAATCCAGGAAGAATATCTGGAACGGCAGGGACTTGTCTCAAAAAGTTAAATTACCCATCTAATTGCAAATAAAATCTTATAAAAAGAAATCTTTTTACTTCTGCTTAAGTATGACCACTCTATTTCCGATAAAATTAATGAGAAACCATACAAGGATGGTATGGACGCAGAGGTTCCAAGGAGGGAACAAATGGATATACGTGTAACTGGGGTCAATCAGAGCTCACCCCACAACACGGATCCTTCTGCCAGTCTTGAAAAAGAACGGATACAGCAGCAAGTAGCAGCTGATCAGAAGAAGGTTGTCCGTGAAGAGCTCAAAAAAGAAGAACTGCAGGATGAGCAGGAAAAGAAAGCTAGTGTTGACACTACGAAATTTGTCATGAGTGAGATGGATATGAAAGAATTATTACTCATGATGGGTTCACGGGGTCCCACCAAAGCTATTGAAACACTGGTTGACCAGGCTAAAAAGGCCAGGGACAAAGCAGAAGAAGCATGACCCTGCGCTGGGTAGCGTTACTGGTGTTTTATTCCATAGCTATTGTACTGACATTTGTTTTTCAGATAAAAGGGAGGGGTTTCCTCCTTGCCTTCATTTCCGGGGTATTTCTTTTTTTTATCCTGTTTTATCAAAACTATAACCACTTTCAATTCATTGCTCTTTTGAATCTGAATATCACATTCTTTATACTGGATATGCAGGATTACAGGGATAAATACGTGCTGGACTGGCATTTCTATATATTGATAGGTGCAATACTTCTGGTCCGTCTGACGGTTGATGCAGATTGGAAATTGAATTTTATTTCCATTGCGGTAGCGTTCCTGGTGCTGTTCATTCCTTATGCTGTCACCAAGGGGAAAGGCCTGGGGATAGGGGATGTCATCGTTTTCGGCCTGTGCGGGCTGTTACTGACACCGGTAGAAGTACTGCCTGTCTTTTTACTGACTACACTCACTGCGGCTTTGTGGGGGATTGGACACTATATTGTCACCCGTAAAAAATCTGCTTTTGCCCTGATTCCCTTTATCCATATAGCAATGTTGATATTTCTGCCTCTGCAAAAAGTATTTCTTCATTTACTGGGCTTGGAAAATGTATATATGATGCAGTTTATACATTAAATCACAAAGCAGGTTTTCCCGGCATCATAATCACCATGACCACCAGAAATATCACTAATCCAGACAATAGAGCATAGGAAATGTACTGGAGTGGTAAAATCTTTTTCATATCATCAACAATTTTCTGTGCCACAAGTCCTGATAAATCCTGCTTAAGCAGGAGATTAATAGCATAGCCTTTTTTGACCAGACTGAGCTGACGCGGATCCGCAAAGATTTTTTCCAGGGTGCCCGGGTGCTCCAGGATAACCCGGCGGATTATTTTTTTGCTTAAAAAGGTAGTAAGTCCCAGAACAGCGATACTTAATAGCAGATAAGCTGCAAATATCCAGATAAGTATTGTCATAATTTCTTCCTTACCGGATTGGTTTTCATCCAGTCTTTAAATTCTTTAGCGGCGATCCCGCTTAGCAATAATAATCCTATGAGGTTAGGGATGGCCATAAAACCGTTTAAGATATCGGACATAGTCCAGACTAATGACAACTCAGTCACAGCGCCCAGATAGATGGCCGCCACAAAAACCAGGCGATAGGGCAGGTTGCTTTTCACACCAAACAGATATTCAGTACACTGCTCACCGTAGTAAGACCAGCCGATCAGTGTGGAATAACCAAAAAGTATACTGGATAAAGCCACAATAAATTTTCCCACAGCCGGCATGAAGTATTGGAAAGCGTGAATGGTGAGAGCTGTGCTGGACAGCATCTTACCCTGACCATCCAGGGGTGCCTGACCGGTACGTACTAATAGCAGAGTAATAATAAGTCCTGTCATAGTACAGATGACGATAGTATCTATAAAAGTACCCACCATAGCTACAGTCCCCTGCTGGGCTGGTTCGTCAGTCTGTGCCGCAGAATGTGCCAGAGATCCCGTTCCCAGGCCGGCTTCATTGGAGAAAATACCCCGGGCTACGCCGAATTTGACTGATTTGGCTACAGTAATTCCTATAATCCCACCTATTGCAGCCTTGCCCGTAAAGGCCGAAGTGAAAATAAGGGCAAAAGCACGGGGGACATAAGGTATATTTAATATGATAATAATCAGGGCGGCAAAGACATAGAAAAGTCCCATAAAAGGCACAATACGGGCGCTGACTTTTCCAATTCCTTTGACGCCAAAAAGCAGAACAATCCCTGTCATTACCATTAATACGATCCCCACGATCATATTGACCTGGGGTTTTAAAGCTTTGCTGACTTCAAATAATTCATTAAAAGAAAGAGCCACACTATTAGCCTGTACCATATTGCCGATCCCAAAAGTTGCAAACATGCCGGCAATGGCAAATGCTATAGCCAAAATTTTAGCAGGCGTTTTTCCGATGATGCGGGAAGCTCCGTCCTCCAGATAATAAAAGGTGCCCCCGATAAAAGAGCCGTCTTTGGCTTGACGGCGGAATTTAACACCCAGCATGGCTTCTGTAGCTCGGGTGGCCATTCCGAACAGGGCTGTAATCCACATCCAGAATATGGCACCAGGACCGCCGGCAGCTATTGCTGTCGCTACTCCGGCGATATTCCCATTTCCCACAGTGGCAGCCAGGGTAGTCATTAACGCCTGAAAAGGTGTGATGTCTCCATTCTTGCCCCCCTGCAGTGATTTTCGTGAGAAAGTGTGACGCAGCGCCTGACCCAGTCTGCGGAATTGAACGCCCTTGAGACGTATAGTGAGCCAGATACCGGTAGCCAGTAACAGGACCATCATGAAACTGCCCCACATGAAACTGTCTATTTCATCCAGAGTCTTTTTTAAGATCTCTTTGGGAGTCAGGACTTTAATATAAATTGAATTTATTAGTGTATCTTGTTCTGTTAGAAGAAAGACCTGGTTGCTCCCGGTTGACAGTTTAAATGTTCCAGCCCAGATGCCATTAGTGGAGTGAAGAGCCACTGTCAGTACATTTGTACCTGAAATCACTTTGGCAGACAATTGTTCCTGATTTCCAATATTGGAAATTTTAAGTTCCAGAGAATCCTTTCTCAGTTCCAAGTGATTTGTGGAGGGCTGTAACAGGATTGGTTCTGAAATTTGAGAAAACAACATGCGGGGTAATATAAACAATAAAATAATCCAGAAGTGTGCATACCATTTCATATTAACTCTCCATTAAAGGGTTGAATAAGGTCCTATTTTATAACAGTCCTATTTTAACGTCAATTATTATGTTATAAGTATAATATTTTGGAATTAATCCGGTAAACCCGTAAAAGATTGCCTCCAAATGCCGATAAATACCATAGCCTCAAACAAGGAAGTGAGATGAAGTACTTCTATCTGATAGTATTTAATATCCTGGCAGTGGTTGTTCTATGGGCCTTTTTCTTTCCGAAAGGCGGTCTGTTAGACAACATTGAAAAAATGGACAAAGTCGCCATTCTGGAATTTGATAAAGCAAAAAGCCAGATGGAACTGGAACAAATGAAAGCCAATTTGTATCAGTTGAAAAACATGCAGCTGGATGATCCGCAATATCTTGCCCAACAAGGCAGGAAACTGGATAATACAGTTATCTTTCGGATAAATAATAAAGATAGTCTTCATCAGATAAATATGCAGTTTCATCAGCAGAGAGAATTTCTCAGATTTAGACTTTATGTGATGCTGGCGGTTGTGTTAGTGAGTCTGGTAATAGGAAATATACTTTTATTGGTAAAAAGGGAGTCGAGAATATGAATGTATATCTGATCGGATACAGAGGCACCGGAAAGACGTCTTTAGGCAGAGCTATCGCCATTCAATTAAAAAAGGACTTTGTAGATACGGATGATCTTATCGTTGAAAAATCCGGCATGAATATTCCGGAAATTTTTTCACTGCAGGGTGAAGAGGTGTTTCGGGATATTGAATCAGGTATTTTAAAAGAAATATCTGAACGGAAAGATCTTATTGTTTCCACTGGTGGGGGTATAATTGAGAAAGAGGAAAACCGTAGGTTGATTAAGAAAACGGGACACTGCATCTATCTGAAAGCAGATACAGACACTATTTTTAGCAGGATTTCGGAGGATAAGAACCGCCCGGCATTAACTACGAGTACTGGAAAAGATGAAATTAAGGTGATGCTGGATAAAAGAAATCATTGGTATGAAGAGCTGGCCCAACTAACCCTGGACACAGCTCAATTTAAGATAAGTGAATGTGTTGACATGATTCTTGATTTCCTGAAGAGACAGGGGGCATGAGGCATTGACCAGACTATATCAAATAGTCCGCATATTTCTGATCGCTGTTTTTTCTCTCTTGGTGTTGTTTTTCCTTTTTATGGAATTCTCTCTGAGCAGCAAAGCACTTTGGATAAAAAATGTGGATGATACCAAATTCTATACTAATTATCAGAACTTCCATAAATTTGTATTTTATGATCCCTATACCGTAGGAATAATCAATCATAAACAACAGGCCCTAGCAGAATTGACTGGTATCATTTCCAACCGTATCAATAGCATGAGGAGATATAGTTCGGATAAATATTTCAACGAACAATTATTTTCATTTTATATATCTCAAAAAATTGATGATATAAAAACAATAACCGAAAATTATTTCTTACCACTTGCTGATTTTAAAGACCTGGTTATTATAGACAAACAAATGAATCTTATTTTCAAATACGGGACTGAGAATTTCAGCGTCCAATATATGGAGATGAGCAACAATGTTGAAGCCAGATACTTTGATGATAGATATGCTCTGATACTGAAAAATGATGACCCGACTATAGAATATGAATATCAGATTATCGCATTGTTTGACTATAGCGCATTCAATGATTTACTTAAAGAAATTGATTTGCCTTCATTTATCTTTTTAAAAGACAGGCTGATGCGGAACAGACAATTTCCTTTACCACTATTCCGAAATACAAAATCACAGATGGACCAGATTAACAGAAAAAGATTCGGCCTTAAGATATTAGAGATAGTCCCAGTCCTGGCGGGAAAATTCAGGATGGGTTATGCCGGAGTACTTTATCCGGTAAGAAGCCTGGGTAGTTATCTCTTATTTATGTTTAAACTGGGTCTACTGGCTTTACTGGGAGTATCTTTGATCCTTTTGGATCGGTGGCTATTTTCTATTATTGTAGACCGGCAGATTGTAAAAGAAGAGAAAAGGGTCTTTAAAAAAGGCAGTCAACCTGAATTTGAGAATAGTGAAGAAGAAGTTACAGATAGCAACCTGGAATGGGTCAAGCATTTTATTGAAGAGTCTGAACCGAGGAAAAAGCCATGAGAAGTGCAGTATGGTTGGTACTGATATTAATGGTCGTTAATTTCAGCTTCGCGGAAAAATGGTCCAAAAATAATGTCTGGAAATACCAGGCCTGGCAGCTCAATCACCAGAACAATCTTCTTGATTTTGAAAATCTGATCATTTATGAAGATTACTTCAAATCCAAAACTATGCAAAATACCTGGTTACGGACTCCGGATATCTCACTGGGTACAGATTATGTAGTTAAAGATATGTTTGTAAATTTTTCCACAGACGATACCAATGACCGGGTGCTGGTTCAGCTGCACAGTAGCCAGGATGACAGCGTACTGGAACAGAGATATCTTAGTTCATTAGGAGTGGTACCCCTTCAGAATATCTTTGAAAAACAGGTTTACATGACCATGGAATTTCAGTCTACAAATATAAAGGTCTGGTCTTTTGGGCTCACGCGTCAACCTGAGATTGTGGTAAAGAAAGATGAAGTAGTAGTTCTACCGGGACTTCTTTTCTATTCTGAACAAAAACTGAATATCGATCTGAGGTTAAGATTTCCTGCCTATATTGATATAATCGTGTTTGATAAGTTCGGTACTGTTATTGATTATATCGCTCATTCTGAATTCTATAAAGAAGGAGCTTATCAGTTTAATTGGGATCCTGAAACCAGTTCAACTGATTATCTGCATTCCGGAATTTATCTGATTTACATACGGACTTTATCTACTGATGGCAAAGTAGTGGAAACAGAAAAGCAATTCTGGCTGGTCCATCGTTAATATCATTTTTTATCATTTTTTATCATTTTTTATCAGTATCACATAAAACATCTGTTTCCAAGGTACTTCCACCAGGATCGCACTGAGATCTTTATCATGGCTGATTTCTGCCAGTATTCCCTGGGGTGATGAAGCATCAATTTTATCTATAGATTTGAATTTGTAGGCTGTATCAGAATAGGGGTCACTGACAGGGGCTAAAAACATGGTGTCCAGTTTATCTACGATCCGGCTATATAAGATATGATCATTAAAAAATTGTATAAAACGGTATTGGGGCTTGCTCCCGGTAAATCTGCTCAACGTGCCGCCATTGAGGATTGAATAGAGGACTTGACGGTCATTGTTTTCATCATGACATAATTGCAGTGCAGAGTCAAATTCCAGGCTTTTCAGACGGGTGCCGGAGTCTGTTTTCTGATTTAGATCAAAACTTCTGACACCGTTTTTCACGCTATAGTACAATATTCCGTTCTTGTACTCTGATTCCAGTCCATCTTTGGGAAGATCAGATGCCTTCACTTTAAAAAGCAGCCTGTTTGTCTGAAAAGAAAAGTCAGAGGAAGCCTCCGTGTCTACATCCACCATCCAAAAACTGTTGTTGTCCTGAAGCAGGAGTTTATTGCCTACCCAGAAGCATTGTTCACCATTTACGGCGGTTCCTTTGTATTGGCCGTTATCAGATTGAAATACCACAGTGTGAGAATCATTACCGACTTTATAAATCAGACTGATATATTTTGCATCCGGGCTGAATTTTCCTTCCAGAAACAAGGTCTTTTTATCATAGGACATCAGGTTGACATAATGCCCATTTCCCAGATGCAGAATACGAAGATGATGAATATCTTCCCCGTTAGTATTGATACCTTCTACCAGAAGCGTATCCCCTTTGCCGCAGGTATAAATGTTATTCAAGATTCCGCTTTTCTGGGTACTTATCTTTTTGCGTTTATAAATGTCATATTTTACTACACTTTCATAAGCATAAAAATAAAGAAAAGCATCATCCCCTTCTTGAATAATCTCCGGGCATAAAATAGGAGAATTGGGAAGATCTGAAAACACTTCATCAGAAATAACCAGATTCTGTGACTGAATCCAGCCTTTGATACTATCCCCGGAAAATTGAAAATAATCACCTTGCTGTTTCAATAATTTTAGCGGAGTGCCAAAAAACAGATATCCGCCAGGAGTCCTGTCATCAAGGTTGAGATAATAAGGTGATTTGTTTTTGAACACTGTAGCACTCTGGGCAGGGTAGGATAGCGTAGTGACACACACCAAAAGTAGAAGACTAATCCATTTCCTGTTCATAAGTAGAACCCTCCGCAAGTGATATAAGTTTCATTTGGCCTTTTTCTTTTTTAATAAACAACACACTTTTATCTTCCGGTGAAACAAATTCTGAAGGGGTAAGGTAAGTGGCAAAATCACAATCAGGATAACGGGAACAACCGAAGAACGATCGGCCGCGTTTGCCCTTTTTAGCAACCACCTGGCCTTCAGCACACTTAGGGCATTGACCCAGGGGAATGGCCTTGGTGTTCCGGCAATCTGGCCAGCCGGAACAGGCTAAAAAGTAGCCAAATTTTCCCAGTTTTTTGACCATGGGTTTGCCGCAGACTTCACAGATATAGGGGGTAGCTTCGTCAAAACTCCCCTTGATATCATCAATATGATCATAGGCATGCTTAAGGACGTGAGAAAAAGGCGTATAAAAATCACGTACCACCTGTTTCCAGGGCTTTTTACCTTCTTCTACTTCATCCAGCTCTTCTTCCATAGCCGCTGTGAATTTAATATTAATCAGGTCAGGAAAGTTGTTTACCAGAAGAGTGTTGACCACCTTCCCCAGGTCTGTGGGTACCAGGGCCTTGCCGTCTTTTTTTACATAATAACGTTTCGTAAGTGTGAATATGGTAGGTGCATAGGTGGATGGTCTGCCTATGCCTAATTCTTCCATGATCTTGACCAGGGAAGCATCGGTGTAACGGGGAGGGGGATCAGTAAATTTCTGTTCCTTTAAAATAGACAGGATATTTAACTCCTGACCCGTAGCTAAATCCTGAGGCAGTTTTTTTTCTTTCTGACTCTTGGAAAAATTGTATATCCGGGTATAACCGTCAAAGGTCTGTTGGCTATTGGAGGCATTCAAGGTCTTGTTATCATTGGTGATCTCAATGGTAAATAATTCACTTTGTGAAGCAGACATCTGTGAAGCTACAAAGCGCCTCCAGATCAGGTTATAGATTTTATATTGCTCTGTGGTGAGGTGCGATTTTATTTTGTCGGGATGGAGAGTCACATCTGTAGGGCGTATGGCTTCATGCGCGTCCTGGGCGGACTTTCGGTTTTTATAAATATGAGGGGTGTCAGGCAGATAAGCCGGTCCATATTCCTGCTGGATGTATTCCTTTAGACTGGCAAAAGCAATAGGAGAAATTCTCTGTGAGTCAGTTCTCATATATGTGATGAGACCGGTACGGGATTTTCCCAGATCGATACCTTCATATAATTGCTGAGCTACACGCATAGTCTTGGCAGAAGGGTATCCCAGCAGATTATTGGCAGCCTGCTGAAGAGTAGAAGTAATGAAGGGAGGTTGAGGCTTACGGCTCATATTCCGGGTACGGATATCCGAGATGAGAGATTTACCTTCCTGAAGTTCCTTCTCTATTTTTAAGGCTGTTTTTTCATCATGGATTTCGACTTTTTTGCCATCTATTTTTACCAGTTCAGCCTGGAAAGTAGCTTTACCGGCCTTATAATCGACCAGAAAATCCCAGTATTCTTCCGGAATAAATTTTTCAATTTCTTCTTCTCTTTCACAAATGATGCGAAGGGCAATGGACTGTACCCGGCCAGCGGAAAGTTTACTCTTTACCTTTTTCCATAAGAGGGGACTGAGTTCATATCCAAACAGTCGGTCTATAACACGTCGGCCTTGTTGTGCCTGAACCAGAAAATCATCAATCTCTTTAGGCTCCTGTATAGCAGCCTGGACAGCTGGTTGTGTAATTTCTTCAAAACGGATGCGTTTAATGGGTATAGTACGCTTTTTTATTTTCGGTAGTACCTTGGATTCAAAATCATTTTTAATATGCCAGGCTATGGCTTCCCCTTCACGGTCAGGGTCTGAAGCTAGGATAACTTCACTGGACTCTTTGACAGCGGCACGGAGCTCTTTCATGATTTTTGATTTGTCACGCATTACGATATAGTCAGGTTCAAAATCTTCTTCCACACGGACACCCAGTCTGGATTTAGGCAGGTCAATGATATGCCCCACAGAAGCCAGAACAATATAATTCTTTCCCAGATATTTTTTTATGGTGTTGGCTTTGGAAGGGGACTCTACGATTACCAGTTTTTTCAGAGCTTCTTTTTTTGACGAGGTTTTGGTCGTAGGTGCTTTAACTGGCATAGGGGATGCTCCTGAAAAAGTGGTGTTCTATGATTGTAAGGGAGGAGAAATTTTAATGCAAGAATGTTCCATAATTCTTCTATAATAGAAGAGAGTAGGTATATTACTGAATAAAAAAAATACTTGATTTTCCGTATTGTGTATGGTATCCTATATTTGGTCGGTCGACCAATCAAAAAAAGGTGGGGTTATGTCTTTACAGGATCCGGATACCAGACAAAAGATACTCAAAGCAGCCGAAGAGCTGTTTTCACAAAAAGGATTTGAAGGTGCTTCGATACGTGATATTGCGGCACAGGCCGGAGTAAATAAGTCACTGGTACATTATCATTTTAAAAGTAAAAGTGATGTACTGGTTGAGTTAGCCAACGGTTTTCTGGAAGAAGCTCTGGCAGAAATGATGGACTTCAGAGAGCTTTCAGATTTTCAGAATCCGTCTGTCTTAGTAAAATTCCTGGAAGAACGAATGGACTATCTTATAGAGCATAAAAATTTTCTGAATATTCTTATCATCGAAGCATTAAAGACTGACCCCGAGCACCATTTCATTTTTGACCTTATTCGCTCTCTGATAGAAACGATTTTAGGTAAGAACCAGGCAGCCGGCATACAAAATGCCAATTTCAGTCTGTTTTTAACCAGGTTCTTTTTTTTCACTTTGACCCCCATGCTCATTTTTGCGGTGATGGGTGATAAACTTGCCGCTCATTTTAAACTTCCATTCCCGCAGATGAAAAACAGTTTTCAGGATACTATGATTCAGATGTTTATGTATCGTTTACAGGACGATTTTACAGGGGGTGGTCAATGAAAAAACTGATTGAGTTTTTTCAGAAACGCGGTCTCCTGGCCAACCTTTTAACCATCCTGGTCATTGTGGGGGGATATTTTTCAGCTACCCAGATGAACAAAGAGGGCTATCCTCAGGTAGACAGAAAGCGGCTCATCATTACCACTATCTATCCCGGAGCATCTCCTCAGGAAGTTGAACTTAACGTTACTATTCCTTTGGAAGACTCCTTCAAAAGTATCAATGGTATAAAAGAGTACTCCTCCATTTCCCGGGGGAATGTATCAATCATCTCCATCATTCTGGATAATAGTTATCCGGATCCGGAAAAAGTTAAAAGTGATATCCGCAGAGCCATTGATAATACTGCCCTGCCTTCCGAGATCAGCCGGAAACCACAGGTCAGAGAATGGAAAGTCAGCGAAATGCCCATTATGGAAGTGGCCGTCTTTTCGAAAACTTTGCCCTATGCGGATCTGAGATTGAGGGCAAAAGACCTCAAGAAAAAATTTCAGACCATTGATATGGTCAGCCAGGTGAATGAAAAAGCCATGCTGGACCGTGAGATTAAAATACAACTCGACCTGGAAGCACTCAACAGGAATTACATATCTATTGAAGAAGTAATCCGGGCTATTCAGGTAAATAATTTTGAAGTGTCCGGAGGGGTTTTTAAAGACCGCTATAATGACAAGATTCTCACGGTTTCCTCTAAATTCCAGAGTGTGAAAGATGTGGAAAGGATTATTCTCAGATCTACTTTCGAAGGTAAAAAAATCTACCTGAAAGATGTCGCAAAAGTCGAAGACAGTTTTGAAGAAGCTTCTACTGAAATCCGGCTGAATGGAAACAAAGGGGTTGCCCTGCAGGTGGTGAAAAAAGAGAGTGCTGATATACTCAAAACTACGGATCAAGTGCTGAAAGCTATAGATGAATTTAAAGCTTCTATGAAAGACATAGACATAGATGTGGTGCTGCTCTGGGAATTGGCCGCAGAAACCAGGTCCAGGCTTAATATTGTATCAAATAATGCTCTAATTGGGCTGGTGCTAGTGGTTATTATTCTGCTGATATTTATGAATGGAAAGAACGCCTTTTGGACTGCAATGGGGATCCCTTTCTCGGTAGCCTTTGCCATGCTCATCCTGCCCTATTTTCATGTGACTATCAATTCTATCTCCCTGCTGGGAATGATCGTAGTACTGGGCATGGTGGTAGATGATGCCATCGTCATTTCGGAAAATATCTATCAGCACAGGGTGCTGGGACGGAGCTGGACTGATGCCGCGGTCACCGGCACTATGGAAGTTGCTTATCCGGTGATAACCACAGTGGTCACCACCATACTGGCCTTCCTCCCCCTTATGAACATCAAGGGAGTGATGGGAGAGTTTGCCAAAGAGATTCCACTGGTGGTGATTTTTATTCTCGTAGGCAGTTTGTTGGAATCCCTGTTTATCCTGCCCAACCATGTATCACATAACTGGATCAAAGGCAGAAAAGAAAAACCACTGGAAGACCGGAAGTTTATTATTGTGATGAGGAAAGGTTATGCCTGGTTGCTCCAGCATATTTTAAAATGGCGCTATGTGGTCATTCTGGTATTTATCGCCAGTTTTGCCTGGTCCTGGTATGCGCTTTTCTCCGGAAAAGTACTTAAATTCATATCCTTTCCTACGGAAGATGCGACCTATATAGAGATTGATGCCAAAGTAATAGGTGGACAAAGTATTGAATACACGGGCAATCAGGTCAGAGTAATTGAAAACCATTTAAAGAAAGTCTACACCAATAATGTATTGAGATCTTTTGATGCAGAGATAGGGGATATCGGCTATCCTGAGAATTTCCACATGGAAATCTATCTCACACCGGTCACTCAAAGAGCAGTGAAAGCGGAAACAATAGCTGATGACCTGAAAAAACTGATCCGGGAACAGGGTACTTTTACCAATGTGTTCTTTAAAATACAGAGTGGAGGACCCCCACAGCAAAGAGCAGTGAGACTGGATATAATTGGAAATGATAATATTCAGCGCCGCAAGATTGCTGATAAATTTGAAGAGTATTTTAAAGCAATACCCGGGACTAAAGACCTGATCCGCAGTGATGAACAAAACAAGACAGAAGTGAAAATCTATGTGGACTATGCCAAGGCCGCTCGGGTGGGGGTTTCGCCCATCTCTATTGCTCAGGTCATTCGGACATCCTTTAACGGTATCATAGCCACTTCAATACAGACACCCAGTGAAATGGTAGAGTACAGGGTCATGCTGGATGAGAAATACCGGGAAAGTCTAAAGACCCTGGATCAACTCTATGTTCTGAATTATCAGCAAAAACTAGTCAAGCTGGGTCCTCTGGTAAAAGTCGATCCTAACGTTCCTTTGGTCAGTAAAATAGAACACTACCAGGGCGACCGGAATACGATCATTGAGCTGGATCTGGAACAGGACAAGATTACCCCCACTGAATTATATAACAAATTGAAAACAGACACTCAGGATTTTGAAAAAGAAAACCCCGGATTCCGGTTGATCATCGGCGGAGAGGCTCAGGACAGTAATGAAGTGATCAATTCCTATATACGTTCTGCTATCATAGGTGTTCTAAGCATTTTTGCAGTACTTATACTTTTATTCCGTTCCTTTACCCAGGCTTTTCTGGTCCTGCTGGCGGTACCATTCAGCTTTATAGGTATCGCATTGACCCTGATCGCTCATGGTGAACCTTTATCCTCCATGGCGCTTTTCGGGGGAGTAGGACTTATTGGTGTTGTGGTAAATGACTCACTGGTAATGGTGGACTATATAAATTCCCTCAAGGACCGCTTTGAGAAAGAAGGTATGTACAAATTAGTGGTGGAAGGTGCCGCTACACGTCTGAGGCCGGTACTACTAACTACCGTGACTACAGTAGCAGGGCTGCTGCCTACAGCCTATGGTATGGGAGGCAGAGATTTTATGATTATGCCTACCACTCTGGTAATGGCCTGGGGATTGATTTTTGCTACCTTGCTGACATTGTTTTTAATACCCAGCTTGTATATCATGGAATATGAAATCAGAAAAGTATTGGCTCAGTTTTTTAGAAATTTAGGCAGGGTATTTAAAAAGCAGAATTGGGAGAAATGGACCCCTATAAAAAGGTACCTGTTGATACTGGCTCTATTACTGACTTTCACCTTGCCCCTTGCTGCACAGACCAATCAGCCCCCCAGTGTATTGACACTGGATGAATTTGTACAGAAGAGCCTGGTCAACCACCCTCAACTGTATAGTGAGTTAGCCCGCATTCAGCAGGCCCGTAGCCTGGAATTGCAAGCCAGAGCTATCTATAATTTCTTATTTGAAGGGCAATATAATCACGCTCTGCAGAAACAAGCCCAAACCAATAATACCACCATTGGCCTCATCCAGCAGGAAGGCGATCAGATGGATCTACATCTTGCAGGAATGATTCCACAGACCGGAACCAGGCTCAAAGCCGGGGTGTCCTACCAGCAAAGCGACAGCCTGTTTATCATCCCTACCAATGTCAGTTTTAGAATGGATGGGACCAGTGTTTCCATTGATTCTTATGATACGGGCCTTTCCAATATACAGACCTACAACCCTCAACTCTATCTGGAATTCTCTCAGCCCTTGTTGAAAAACTGGCTGGGAATCCAGGATATTTTTCCTCTGCATCAAGCCCATCTTAATCAGGAGATACAGACTGTGTCTGTTAAGGAAAGTGTGGAGTCTCTAGTCATGGATATCTACCGTATCTATTTTGACTGGTATCTGGCCTGGCATCAGTACCGTATCCTGTCTGAAAACCTGGATAACACTGAGACCTTGCTGAAACAGGTAAAAGAAAAACAGAGCTATGGACTCACAGAAAATAGTGATGTCTATCAGGTCATGATGATGCGGGAGGAATTATTAAAAGCCAAAGAACTGGCCAGGATTAACTATCAGGTTGTCACACATAAGTTACTACGATGGTATCAGGGTAATCTGACCAGGCTGGACAGTACAGAATTTATTCCTGACTCGGAATTGAATCTGTCCGTACTGCCTGACAAGTTTCCCGGTGTGGATGATTCCAGGCAGATGCAGCTGCTGCAGCTGAGCCGTAAACTACTCAATCTGCAGATGGAAAAAGAAAAGAATAATAATCTCCCCGAGCTGAATGTAATCGGCAGAGTCAGCCTGGGACATCTGACTTATGACGAGCAGGAGACCTTCAAAGCGGCTAATTTTAATCCCAGTTATGCTGTGGGCCTAAATTTTTCCTATGCCCTGGGAGAAAATCTGAGCCGGGGAAAAATCAAGGAAATAAAAGCCCAGATCAGAAAGTGGAATAAAGAAGTCGCTCAGTTTATACGGATGTACACCCAGGGAGTGGAAGATCTCAAAGATATGACCCGGGTTTATGAAACAGTACTGATAAACGACACAAATATAATGAAGTATTCTAATCTGATCCTAAAAGAAGAAAAAAAGAAATACTCCCAGGGGAGAAGTGACCTCTATCTGATAATCAAAACAGAAAATGACGCTTTACACACACAGATGAAATACGTGGAAGATTATGTACAATATTACAGAGTCAGGCTGGAATTATATGGACTGCTGGATCTCTTGCCGGGATATAAGGAGATTGACAATGAATAAAATACTCTGGATATCATTATGCACTTTGATTGTTTCCGGATGCAGTCTCTTTTTTCCTGAGTACTTTGTCCAGGAAGTGGTTCAGGCGCCCTGGCATACCAATACCGTCACCACCAATGACTGGCAGTTCCTGGGCGATTATATCACAGAACCCAATACTGCGGGGGTGGATATGGTGTTGGATATCACAAACGGTAACCTGTACCTGGCCTATCCTGACCCTGCGCAGAACGGTAAATTGTCTGTGCAGTATTACAGCAATCAGCAGTGGAATCTTTTGGGGGGAGCAGGGGTTACTCCCGGTTCAGTTTCCGGTATATCACTGGCAGTTTATAACGGACATCCCTATGTCGCCTTCCTGGATGCGTTATCCAATGGAAAGGCCAGTCTGGTGTATCATGACGGCTCCAGCTGGCAGTTCCTGGGACAGCCTGGATTTACTCCCCGTCAGGTGTACAGTCTCTCCCTGGCAATACTTTCCGGAGTTCCCTATCTGGCTTATTCTGATCTGGATGTTTTTCTGGCTGCCAGTGTGATGAGATATAATGGTTCAATCTGGGAAAGTGTCGGAACTAATGGATTCAGCTCCGGTTCGGTATCCAGTGTTTCTCTGGCTTTTTCCGGTACTACACCTTTGGTGGCATACCAGGATCAGTACAATATGGTAAATGGAATTACAGTTCAGTCTTTTAACGGCAGCAGCTGGGGGAATGTAGGTCTTCAGAATTTTTCAGACGGCGGAGCTGTCAGCATCAATCTAAAAGTCTATTCCGGTCAAGCCTATACTGCCTATCAGGATACGGCAAACAGTAACTCTACCACTGTCATGACATACAATGGTTTTTTCTGGGAGACTGTGGGATTGCCTGGTTTTACTTTAGGTTTAACAGGGAATCCGGACTTTGATATTTGTCCAACCGACGGCAGGATGGCGGTAGCCTTTCAGGATGGGAAAAACAGTCTCAGAATAAGTGCTATGCAATACAATGGTATGGAGTGGCAATTTCTGGGAAATGCTGGTTTTTCACCAGGGGCGGTCAGCTCCTTAAGGTTGGCCGTAGGACAAATCCGCAGTTATGTGGGATTTTTGGATAACAGCCAGAATGGATCCAACCGGATCAGGGTGATGTATCATGATTAAGCTTAAAACAGTTTTTATAATCTCTTTAATTCTGTTTTCTTCATGGGGGCATGCCATTACTACCAATAGAACTGTCCCTCTGGTCAGAATCGATACTATCCGGTATCAGTTTAAATTACTGGACTATCGTCTTTATCTGGATAAAGACCGGGTTTTCGAAGGTCAATTATTAAAGGATCTGATACCTGGGAAGGAGTACAATTTCACGGTACTGGATGAAAACAACAGACTGGTTTTTCAACAGACCGTTAGCTTCAGCCCAAGCAGGAAATATCATCTGACGGCATCAGAGCCCTGGTCCAGGACGATATATCCCCGGATTTCTATCCTGGGGGGTAATATGCTAAGCGGTGGTGCCGATTATTTTGTTTCCCGGTATACCTGGCTGGGCGCAGGTTTGGGAACATCCCTGTGGTACCGACGGGACTATGATGCCGCTTTTGTCTTGTTCAATCCCTATCTGGAATATGGCAGTTACTATATTGGTGACCGTAGTGAAGATTTCAGGATGGGGCTGGGAGGCAGACTGCAGACACATATGGTGCTGCCATATACCAATTGGGCACTGGTAAGTACCGGAGGAAATACAAGCCAGGAAGTGCCCTCCTCCACTTCATCCTCCCTGGAAATTTTTATGACTGTCGAATACCGTATCTGGACAGCTGAACTTGCTTTACGCCTGGATTTGAGCCGTCCGCAATTTCAGCTTTTACCCCGGCTGGGAATAAAATTTTGACAAAAATCTGTACAAATTTTCCGGATACGCTACAATGTAGAGGTAAGGAAAGGAGGGCCTATGCCGGAAAAAGATTTGACCCAGGCGATCTCCCTGCCAGCCGAGAGTGATCGCGGTATTTTGCTGATACACGGATTTACTTCTACACCTCAAAGTATGTCCTATATGGCTGAACGTTTCAACCAGGCTGGATATCATGTGGAATGCCCGGTTCTCAGCGGACACAATACCCGGTGGCAGGACATGGATCGGGTGAATTATCAGGACTGGATCAATGACACCCAGGTTGCCTTGGCCCACCTGGAAAAAAGAGCTTCCAAGCTGTATGCTTTTGGTCTTTCCATGGGCGGGACTTTAGCTCTGCGTCTGGCAGAGACTCATCACCAGGTACGTGCCGTGTCCGTAGTTAACCATGCGGCATTTGTAGATAATCCTGCCGCTCCCCTTATTCCATTCCTTCATTTTTTAATGCCTTCAGTAAAAGCCATAGCGGGTGATCTCAAAGATCCTGATGCCCATGAAGTTGCCTATGATACAGTATCAACTTTGTCTGTTTATCAGCTATATCAGTTATGCAAGCTTATGCGCCGGCATTTGGGAGAAATACAGTGTCCGGTACAGATTTTTAAATCTCATGAGGATCATTTGATCGCCAAAAAAAGTGTGCATTATACTTTAAGAAAACTATCCAGTCCTGTAACGGATATGATATGGCTGAATGATTCCTATCACGTAGCCACTTTGGATTATGATAAAGCCCTCATCGCGGAGAGTGTCCTGCACTTTTTCCATGAAAGGGAGCTCTAATTTTGTCTGATAAGTATATTGGAGCAATCGATCAGGGTACTACTTCCACGCGTTTTATACTCTTTGATCATGAGGGTAGAATTGTCAGTATGTCCCAGAAAGAACACGCTCAGATCATGCCCCGACCCGGCTGGGTGGAACATGATCCTATAGAGATACGTGATAATACCCTCCAGGTAATTGAAGAAGCGCTTCACAATCTGGATGTGAGAGCAGAGGTCATTGAAGCTATCGGTATCACAAATCAGAGGGAGACTACTGTCCTATGGAATAAAAACACCGGCAATCCCTGTTACAATGCCCTGGTATGGCAGGATACACGTACTGATAAAATCATAGATGACCTGGCCGGGGAAGGCGGGACGGACCGGCTTCGTGAAAGGACAGGACTGCCCCTGGCCACTTATTTTTCAGCTGCCAAGATACAATGGATACTGGACAATACCCCTGGTCTTAGAAAACAGGCTGAATCCGGGAATATTCTATTTGGCACTATGGACACATGGGTCATCTGGAATCTGACCGGGGGTAAAAATGGGGGTATACATGTAACTGATGTGACCAATGCCAGCCGTACTCAATTGATGGATCTGAGAAGAATATGCTGGGACAAGGAATTGCTGGATCTCTTCCGGATACCGGTTCAAATCCTGCCTGAAATCAAACCCTCAGTCAGTATACACCCCTACGGCTATTTTCTTTTGAATAATCACTCTATACCTATCAACGCTGCCCTGGGCGACCAGCAGGCGGCTCTGTTTGGGCAGACTTGTTTTCAGGCAGGAGAAGCAAAAAATACCTATGGGACTGGCTGCTTTCTGCTTTTGAATACCGGTGAAAATCTGGTACATTCCCGTCATGGTCTGATCACGACCCTGGCTTTTCAAAAGGAAGGCCAGCGCCCCCGTTATGCTCTGGAAGGATCAGTTGCCATAGCCGGGGCTCTGGTACAATGGCTGAGGGACAATCTGGGACTGATTAAGCACTCTTCTGAAATCGAAGACCTGGCAGCCTCTGTAAACGATAATGGAGGAGTGTATTTTGTACCGGCATTTTCCGGACTATATGCTCCCTATTGGGAAAGAGACGCACGTGGTATCATCACCGGACTGACCCGTTACGCCAACCGAGGACACATTGCCCGGGCAGTTCTAGAAGCCAGTGCATTCCAGACCTGGGAGCTCACCGAAGCCATGACCAAAGATGCGGGCTTGCCTATTCCGGAGCTCAGAGTGGACGGGGGTATGGTAGTCAACAACCTGTTCATGCAGTTCCAGAGTGATATACTGGGGATAGATGTACTGCGTCCTTTTGTCATTGAGACTACCGCTCTGGGTGCAGCCTATGCCGCAGGTCTGGCCAGCGGTTTTTGGCAGAATGAAGCTGAACTGCGCAGTCACTGGCAGCTGGAAAGGAAGTGGAGTCCCGGTATGGACGAAACGGAAAGTCTGAAACGGAAGCAGACCTGGCTTCGAGCCGTACAAAAAAGTATGGGCTGGGTCCAGGAATGAAGCAATCAACTGAGGCAGGATTCGATATCCTTATCATAGGGGCCGGTATTATCGGTGCCGCTATTGCCCGCAGCTTGTCCCGGTATGACCTGAAGATTGCCTGGCTGGATAAAGAAAATGATATCGGCAGAGGGGCGTCAACAGCCAATTCTGCCATCATTCATTCCGGCCACGATCCTGAACCGGGCACGCTCAAAGCCCGTCTCAATCGGGAAGGCAATGAATTATGGGAAACATGGTCACAGGAATTATCCATACCTTTCCGGCGCAGCGGCAGTCTGGTAGTTGCCCGTCAGGGTGATGATACCAGATTATTATCAATACTTCAGGAAAGAGCCAGTCAAAACAAAGTCCAGGGAGCCAGGATCTGGGGTAGAGAAGAAGTACTGCAGTACGAACCACTGCTTAATCCTGACGTCATTGCCGGACTTTGGACTCCCAGTGCGGCAATCATCGATCCTTTTACTGCAGTCTTTGCCCTGGCTGAAAACGCAGTGATCAATGGAGTGAAACTATTTCTGAATACCAGAGTTGACCGGCTGATAGTAGAGGGTAACCAGATTACAGGTGTGGATACCGACCAGGGTAAATTTTACTCTAAACACACCATCAACTGTGCCGGTGTGTACAGTGATGAGATAATGCATAGTGCGGGTATCAGGTCTGATTTTCTCATCAACCCTCGAAAGGGTGAGTATTTCATCTTTGACCCACAGATACTGAAAACACATTCAGTACTCTTTCCTCTACCCGGGAAGAAGGGTAAAGGGACCATGGTCACCACTACCATGCATGGGAATACCATTATCGGGCCCAATGCCAACACAGCCCTGGACAAACAGGACACAACTATGACTGGTAGGGGAATGACAGAAATCCTGGGCAATGCACGGCATCTCATTCCTTCTCTGAATGAAAAGGATATCATCGCGTCTTATGCTGGACTCCGAGCTACCGGAAACCTGGCAAAGCGGGATTTCCTCATTGAACACGCCCCGGGACATGAGGGCCTGATCAATGTAGCAGGTATAGATTCTCCTGGGCTGGCTTCAGCTCCCGCCATAGCAGGAGAAACAGTCCGTCTACTGCAGGAAACCGGACTGCTTCTACAGGAAAAAAGTCAATGGGAGTCTACCAGGTCTGCTCCTCCCAGATTCAAAGAACTCGATGACAGTCAGAAAGATAAACTGATCCATCAGGACCCAATGTGGGGGCGTATAGTCTGCCGGTGTGAAATGGTATCCGAGGCGGAAGTGGTGGCTGCGCTACATTCTACTGTACCTGCCCGGGATTATGACGGGATCAAGAGGCGGTGCTGGCTGGGTACGGGACGCTGCCAGGGTGCCTTTGATATTCCCCGGGTAGTGGAGATAATTGCCCGTGAAATGCAGATTCCGGTAGAAGAGGTCACAAAAAAAGGCCGGGGTTCACAGTTTGTATACAGGAGGACTAAACAGAGTGAAAAATGTTTATAGCTATAATTTTTTTCGCCTTTTTTCAGCATTTAGTCAAAAATTAAAGATGAGCTTTTATATAAATTACTTACGGGATTTTCTTATGACCGAGTATTTCAATGGATAGCCAATATGATGTTATCGTGATCGGAGGCGGTCCGGCGGGGATAGGCGCGGCTGGTGCTGCAGCCCGAAAAGGAGCCAAAGTCCTGATCCTGGAAAGACAGGAACGTCTGGGCGGTATCCTGCATCAGTGTATACATAATGGATTTGGATCAGTTCGTTACAAAAAAGACCTGCCTGGTCCTTCCTATGCCTGGAATATCCTGGATGAAATCAGGGATCTGGGGGTGGAAGTAGAACTGGATTGTAATGTTCTCTCTCTCAACTCCGATCTGACAGTGGAAAAAGTCAGCCCACTTCAGGGACATCAGCGTCTCAGGGCTAAATCTGTAGTACTGGCCATGGGGTGCCGGGAAAGGACCCGATCGCAGATTCGTCTGCCCGGCTCACGTCCCGTGGGAGTGTACACAGCCGGCATGGTCCAGAGAATGGTAAATATCGAAGGCTATATGCCGGGCCGGGATTTTGTGATCCTGGGATCCGGGGACATAGGAATGATCATGGCCCGCCGGCTGACTATCGAAGGGGCCCGGGTCGGAGCAGTGCTGGAGCTACTACCTTTTCTGACCGGCTTGCGCAGGAATTATGTCCAGTGCCTGGAGGACTACCAAATCCCCCTCAGGCTGTCTACTACAGTTAACCGTATCCTGGGTCGTGACAGAGTAGAGGGTGTGGAGACCATCCAGGTAGATGAGAATTTACAACCAGTGCCAGGGACAGAAGAAATTGTGAAATGCGACAGTCTTCTGCTATCTGTAGGACTGATACCGGAAAATGAATTATCCCGTCTGGCGGGTGTGAAACTTGATCCTGCTACCGGCGGTCCCGCAGTGGATGATAATATGGCTACTTCCGTGCCGGGTATTTTCGCAGCAGGTAATGTAGTCACTATCTATGATCTGGTGGATTATGTAAGCAGTGCCGGTGAACTGGCGGGTAGAAATGCAGCACTCTATGCCGCTGGAAAATCTCCTCTTAGAACTGACAGCATACGTCTTCTCCATGCTAAAAGTATTTCCAGTCATATACCCGCATTTATTAATCCGCAATTAGGAAGAAATGAACCTGTCCTAATCCAGTTCCGTCCCCGTGTGCATGCTGAACGCAGGATGAAGGTTGTTTTAAGTGCTGGAGAATTACGTTTAACCTTTATGGAGCATTATCTGCGGCCGGCAGAGATGATCACAATTGTGCTCAATGCCAAACACATCGCAGATATTTTAGAGTCCAGAGTAAAAGAACTGAACCTGGATGTGGAGGAAGCGGATGGATAAAAAATATATCTGTCTGCGCTGCCCCCGTGGCTGTGAAGTCACTACAACACTGGATAATACAGGACAGATCACCCGGCTGGAGGGTAATATGTGTCGTCTGGGGGATGAATATGTCCGATCAGAAATCAGTGATCCCCGCCGGATTTTATGCAGTACAGTGGAAGTGAGGGGTGGAAATTATCCTCTGGTCCCGGTTTGGACAGAAAAACCAATTCCTAAAGATAAATTGCTGGAATTAGCTGTAGATCTCAAAGGCATTGTCCTGGAAGCACCTGTCCAAAAAGACCAGGTGGTTATATCAAACTGGAATGATACAGGTATAAACATTATCACCAGTGATTCTGTTTCAAAAAAAATACTATAAAATATTTTAAAAAT
>CAYRWR010000031.1:0-46257 GCA_964428015.1 uncultured Brevinematales bacterium
TCCAATGGTAATTGGTACCCATAGTTGTTCTACTGGAGTGAATACCCCTTTGCGTACCAGCTGACCAATATTCAGCCTCATGGAATGAGCGCCGACATCAATGACAGCAATTAATTTATTCTTCTTGGATTTCATGGTTTTACCTGTAGTCTTTGCTTTTTTATTATTTTATAGTGCAAGCTGAAAAAGCGCAAACCTGTATTTATCAATACAGACTAAAAAATCACCTCCCTGGTTACCAGAGAGGCGGATTTCTTTAAAATGTCGGCTGTTGCCGCGAAGCCCACTCCAGAGAATAAGCCACTATTTTATTTACAAAAGGAATATAAATGTAACTGGATTCATCCATGGGAATATCCATTCTATCTACTGGAGTAGTACCCTGCAAATTTAAATCAAAAACTCTAGTATAATCCAGGTCTCCGTTTTTAATTACATAGATATTGGCATAATCGTCAATAAAAGCTGCTACATTGTTATTAAGATCCAGAATAGCCGGGCTATGTGTCACCGGTGACCAGGAAGAGTAAAACCAGCTTTCTGTAAGTCCGGTTAAGGTATTATACTTGACCAGACCATAGGCGCTCACTTCTGAAGAAGTAGCAAAAAGCTGATTATCGTACCAGGCCATTTTCCCATATCCACAAACAATACTGCTATCCTTTTTATTGTTAGATGTACCTGGAAATATTGTGGTGGTTTCCACTTTATAAACCCCGGTAGAGGTACCTACGTATAAGAAACCGGACTTCAGTATGGAAGCCCCTTTATATTTGGAATTTCCGGAAATATCCAGATCAAGGGGTTGGGGGTTACCAAATGTACTATCCAGCTGCACCACCTTGCCTAAATGGCCAATTGCATAGTAATAGTCATACAATCCATCAAATCCCGTGTCTTCACCCTGGACATCTACAATATCTGAGATTTGTACAGTTAGATCTGCTGACCGGGTGATCGTCATACTATCCAGGTTAATTTTAATGATTTTATTGGAACTGTTTAAGATGAGACTATTCTGTCCGGAAGAAAACTGTACATATTCACCCAGTGTGTTTTTCAGAGGCACAAAGGGCAGAGTTAATTCACTTTTCCAGTAGGAAAGATTGTCATATTTGACCAGGTGAGCCGTTCCATTAGAGACTGCAGTGATATAAAGATAATTTTCTGAGGAATAAAGAGAAAGAATCTGTTCATTACTGAGTGTCCGTATCCAGTTTAAGGTGCCTGAAATTTTATTAATAGCAATGATGTTGCCGGCTTCATCTGCTATATATAAAAGATTATTTAAAGGGATGCTGTCCAGGACAGGTCCCGCTACAATATCATAGTAATAGGAAAAATATTCCCAGGCTACACCTTTGGTGTCATCCAGGGTCTGGACACTGCAGGCAGAGGTAAAAGCCAATAAAATCAACAAGGTCAGTGCACCAAACTTCATACTCATCTCCCTTTTACATTTATTTAAATAATTTTATACTTGGCATTAGCTTTTTTCTAATTTATAATATAACGTAGATTGATAGGAAGTCAAGTTTAGATTTTTAAGACAGGGGTGTGATACTGCCATGTCCATGGAACAATTAACTTATATTATAGGCGGAGTCTTCGGGCTTTTTTTATGTTTCCAGTATGTCATTTTTTATATTACATTAGCCAGAAACAGCCGAATTCTGGGAATTAAACCGGAATTGTTGTTTATCGCCAGTGTAGGCTTTACCATATTTCTATTCGCTCTGTTCTCCCTGCTTAAGACCTATACTTCTGATTCAGTACTGCAAAGTGTTTATTTTAAAATCCGCTACGGTACCAGTATAATTACACTGGTCTCCTATATATTGCTCATGAGATCCATCCTGATTTCGGTTAAGGATATGACATTTGTAGAAACGGATGATTATAAAGAAACCACAAAAAAATATATTTACCTGTTACTCGGTCTTTCCGCAGCATTCATCCTGATATTTCTTGTGACTCCCTGGTTTATTTCTGCGTCACCCCTGAAGTTAAATATGCTGAGCCTGGGTTTCCCGGTATTCCTGATCGGCATAGGCAGCCTGGAAATTTTTGAATTTACCCGTATCATGCGGGTAGAAAAAGGTAAAATCTCTCATATAAATTCCCGCCGTTTTTATTCCATATTATGGATGGGCACTATCCTGCTCGCAGTAGGTGTACTGGAGACCATCCTGCTGATTTTCAAAGGAACGGATGTCCTGCAAAATGTAGGATCACTATATATGTACTGCACCTCTCTGGTCTCTATAGGACTTTCACTGAACCTACTGTTTGAATACATGGAAGTGATGAGCCGTATGCAGGAAAGCAATAAAAAACTTTCAGATTTGAATAAAAAGATCATGGATGAGGTGCGAACCGCCCAGTCACTCCAGATATCCCTTTTACCAATAGATAAGCAAAGGGAAATCCAGAAGAAAATAGATATGGAAATTTCCTATATGCCTATGCAGTCCGTAGGCGGTGATTATTATGACTTTTACAGTCTGGACAAGGATCAGATATTGATGCTGATCGGAGACGCATCCGGTCATGGAGTCTATGCGGCCATGATCTGGGCGATGCTAAAGGTAGAAGTAGAAGAATTAATTGAAGAAAAAGCCTTTAAGGATCTGGCCGACGCGTTTTCCCTGCTGAATATGCGCATCACCCGTATTCTGGAAAATACCTACTCTTATGCCACTTTATTCTCCTGTATTATCAACCGCAAAAAAAATGCCCTCACCTTTATATCTGCAGGACATACTGATCAGCTTTATTTCTCTAGAGAACAGGATAGCGTGCTTCATATTCGAAATAAAAACCCTATTATCGGGACTTTTAAAAACGCCCAGTATTCTTCGGATACCATTACCAGCCAGGATGGTGATGTTCTGCTGCTCTTCACAGATGGAGTCCCGGAGGGCGTCAATCCCCAGGGAGAACAACTGGAGCACACTCGTCTGCAGGATATGTTTCTGGAAGCTTGTCATGCCGGTGATACCGCTTCAGATATACTTAACAATATGCTGTCTGAACTGGAAGAATATTCTGAAGGAGCCCTTCAGCATGATGACAGGACTATCATGGTAGTTCGATTATAAAAAAAGCCGGGTTTATTTAACCCGGCTTTTTTAAATTAATAAAATCTAAATTTCAAAAACCTGTCCCGCCTGTAAGAATCCGGCAAAGCCGTCTGCTTCTGCCAATTTATCCCATTCCACAAAATTTCCAAACTGATCCAAATGATCCAGGTAAAAATCCTGGTAATGGGAAAGCCACATACGCGCTTTGATTTCAGGTTTCAGTACAGTGGCATTGGCAGAGGGGTACCCGGCCAGTTCCGCGTAGTTGGCATGTACTCCACTGCCGAAAATATAGGCTTTTTTAGAAGTATCCACACCTGTAATCTCACAGTCCTGAATGATGATATCTGCTTTTTCATATAATACCCTGATCTGCTTGGGAGAATCGTATTGTGAATCTGTGGTCAGATACAGAGTTTTATGTCCCTCTTTGCTGATCAGCAATCCAAAGGAATTGGTGATGATACTGCCGGACATGATATGTACCTGCTGGACCAGATCCATATTCCACCCCTGCCAGGAGAGAGGAGTATTCGGTGCCACAGGATAAGGTTCAAAATAGGTTTCTATACTGGCCACAAAGCCCTCCATAGACTCCAGGCCGCCCCGTAAAGACTTATCCCACAGGTCCTTGAGCAGCTGTTCGTTGGCAATGAGACGGGGAGCGTATTTGCCATCAGTGTAATGCCGGGGATGATTCTTCCAGTCATAGCGGGTGAAGGCTACTTCTTCCAGACCGCCGATATGATCCGCGTGGGCATGGCTGATGTAGATATCATCAATCTGGGAAAGTTTGATCCCGTGATGCATCAGAGCAGACGGCGTCTGGAATCCGCAGTCGATAAGCATGGTCCTGCCATTTTCTTCCAGTAAAAATGACTGATTGAAGTTATGCTTGGAAAAAGCATTTCCGCAACCGATAATTGTGATCTTCATGTTTACCCCCTTGATAGATCGCAGATTATCGTGATAATATACCCCCGTAAAACCTACATTACAACTTTCCGCAGATTTTATTTGGATCTAATGTTCAATACTAAGGTACTAGCGCTAAGAAAAAACCCCGTCAATCTGACGGGGTTTTGCGGTTTAGTTTACTGATGTTTCCAGTTCCAGCCATTCCGAATAATACAGATAGCGGAAACAATGCGGACATTGTTCCATGGAAATGCTTTCAGAATTCAGTTCAGGCCCCAGTTCACCTTGTAGATAAGTGGGAAGGACTACATTACAACCGGAGCAGCTGTCTTCTTCAACCAGGACTATGGCGTTTCCTTTGGACTTCTGCAGCATACTGCGAAAGTAATCCAGAAACTGTGTGTCGCCTATAGCTGCCTTGATTTCATTATTTTCTGTTTCGATACTATCCAGTTCTTCCCGATGTTCATCTTTTATGGTATCGATATGTTTTTTCAAATCTGACATTTTTTCTTCGTTTTCTGCTATTCTTACTATCAGTCTTTCCAGTTCATTTTTCATGTCCAGCTGTTTGGTCATGTCATAGTCAATCTGTGCCTGAATCAGAGACTGTTCCTGCTGCATCCTTTCCATTTCTTTTTCCCAGCTCTTCAGCTGACGGGCAATTTTTATTTTATCTTTGCCATCATCCAGACTGGTGATGCGTTTGTTGATCTCATCTTTTTTGCCCAGTTCTTCGTTTATCTTCTTGTCCATTTCCTTGATGTTGATCTCTATATCTTCACGATTTGATTTCAGGACATCGCTATCCCGGGTAAGTTTTTCTAACTTACTTTCTTCTTCCTGATAGAGATTATTGATCTCTTTGCTTCTCAGATAGAGATGTTGAAGGGCCACCAACTTTTTGATCCTATCCAGATCCTGCATGTATGCCTCCGTTATTGGGGATTACCCCTGAAAAAAAACTTGGGCCCACCAGGACTTGAACCTGGGACCAATTGATTATGAGTCAACTGCTCTAACCGACTGAGCTATGGGCCCGGCTTAATTACATATATATTATATAATTACGCAACCTGTAATATTTACATGTGGCCGTTTTGTGGCTGTTAATAAACGCTACTTTTGACCGGAGATATTATAACAGAATCCTTGTAATAGGTCAACGTATAACGGTCTTTTTTGTCTCAGGTTTATATTTCAGTATCTGCCGTCCTGTTTGAATCCAGTTTGTAGAATAATTCGTAACCCCATTGGAAACAGTAGTCACGGAGATATTAGTTAGATTATCCATATCAATGCTGACTATACCAAAAGTTCCGTCATTATTGACAGTAATAGTACCGGATACGGAAATAGAGTCCGCAGAAGAATAAGAGTGTGATTCCGAATTTTTGATAATAGTAACAGGCTGGGTCATCTTGCCGATGGCAAAGCCGCCCCCCAGACACAATAACCCTACCAGGACAACAGCAACAACACCGCAATTAAGTTTCATTTTCACCACCAATATGCTTTATTTTGCGTTCAATTTTATGCGTTAATCTTTTAAAATACTTATTTGTACCAGGTCTATGGCTTATGGGATGGCCATATCTGTCTAATGGCCTCTTCCCCCACCACTCTTTACCCTGGTGCCATTTTTCAGCATTCTCTCCATGTGCCATGAATCTATCTCATTTTAACGCCCTCTTCAAGGGCATCATGGAAGTGTGGTATCCACATTTCAAAAAGATATCCAGGACATGTTTTATTACCTTGAAGTACTGCATGTGTATGTATTCCATGAATTTCCACAGCAGTATACTTGGCAAGGTGATGAATTAAATTATATCCGCTTGTCCGCTGCCCCATGGTCAGGTCTTGAATGACACCATTCCCCGCAAAACAGATCCCTAGGTATTTATCATTGATTCTTACTTTTTTGCCGGACAGGTCTACAGTACCCAGGCAGTGTGCTTGAGACTCATGATTGACCAAACGCCCGCCGGCGTAAATAGTGCCGTCCTTTTCCACTACAAACGCATACCCGATACCCTTCTTGCCAAAGCGCTCCAGATGCCAGGAATCTATTTCAAAAGCCTGTTGGTGATCAGGAGCATAGTCGCTGTGGTGAATCGTGATGCCGATATAATTACGGCCATTTACCAGACTTCTTATATCATCATTGACATCATCAATCAGGAATACTCTGGGATTATTGGTTGGTCTCATTCCCCCTCCTTGCGGCTCAAAGCCTTTTCTATATCTTTTTCCTTCCGGCTGTCTACCCAGGATTGGCCCAGCATGTACATAATAAGTCCGCCGGCATTGGTTGACCCTACAGCTGAAGTCATTTTAATGAAATCAACAGCAATTGGATTGCTGAGTAAGGCCAGTATAAAGCTCATCATGATCAGGACAAATACCATAACGGTTAAACAGACGGCAATAGTGAATTTCTTACTGTCCAGTTTACGGAGCGTGTTTTTCAACTGTGCCTCCTCAGAAATTCTATATCACTCTCCCCTGACCTTTCCAGATGGCATTTGGAATAGCCGTCATTAAGCATTTTTAAAATGTCCACAGTAAAGTCACGGGCAATGGTGAGATACCGGGCATGCTTGCCGTTGCGCTCATCGTCAGTCAGCACATGAATGGCTTTGATAAAATCAGTAATCACCGGTATCTGTCCTTTATCCTGCAGGATGTCGAAATCATAACAGTTAGGGAAAAGCTCTTTTGTACGCCGGTATAGGAACTCACCCAGGGTACGGATTTCGTTTTCAAATACAGGGTCAAAGGTATTTGTAAATCCAATGTCCATGATACGCCGGGACACTTCAATGATCTGGCTGACCACTTCACTGGCCAGTTGCTTCAAGTCACCATCCTTATAACACCACTGAACAAAAGCAAGATATTCCTGATCTATGGCTGTACGGAATGCAGAATATTTTTTAAATGATGCCAGTTGTTCATCGATTTGCTTCAGGCGTTTGGTGATTGACGCTACATTAAGGCCTATATAGGATGATAAAAGCGCAAATATTCCGGTTACTATTGCTACAGCGAGTTCCATATTTATCCTCTTTTCGTGATCTATTACTTTTTTTTATAGGTACAAAATCACATCAATACTTTGGTAAGTATTGCCCAATGACTGAGTCACGGATACTACACCAGAGGTATTAATAGTCACATTTCCAGCCGTTCTTGTAGATCCGTTCCATGCCTGGTTTACAGTTAGTTTACCAGCTGACGGTATATAGCCAGTTGGGAGAGTAAATACAGTGTTGCCTGTACCAGATTTTACAAGTCCCTCAATCTGCACTGCATCAAGGCTTATGCCTCCGTTTGTGGAAATTTTTTTGAACCGTAAATTGTTTATTCCTGAGCCGTAATTTGTCCAAGAATTTGCAAAAGATGTACCCAAAGCATCAGTGCCACCTACATAGTGCCAAGTATCCGGTGTTAACGATAATTGAACTTTAACGGGTGTCACATCTGCTCCGCTGTAGCTTCCGGCTGCATCAAATTCCCGCACCGCCGTATAAACCGTGTGCGCCTCATCTTGAGCCTCTTTTTTTGATACAATGATATAAACTGCCCCATCCGGGCCATTTACCCAGTCTAGGGGGGACGCGTCGAATGTTTTTCCAGTTTGGAAATCGATGATATCACGCAAGGAATTATGTTTGTTAAGTACCTTGTCTTTGTAGCCGCTGTTGATTGTCCCCGGGGAGACCATGGATGTATCGGCGGATATGGTATAATCATATCCGGTTTCACCATCATAACCCACAGTCTGGCCATCGCTGACCATGCGGTTTATGATTTGGTTAGAGTCAAATCTACCTTTGAATTTTGAGGTTGATGTCCGTTTAGGCAAAGCCAGAATAATTTTATCCGGACAATAGATAGTCAACCAATACGGCAGTCGGTATAGGTCCAGAGGTGATTGCGCGTACCAGGTGTGAGAGTTTGCATCCGTGTCAGTTTCCTCTATAGTCATGTTCATGGCTGTAGCCAGGTCCTGGACCGTGCGTGTTGTAGACGTCAATGGTACACGGTTGGAAAAAGCATAGCCTGCAGATTGTATGTAAAATGACTGGGTATATTTTTCGATATTATTGATATCACGGACAGTGCGGTACCAGGTGCCGTCCGTGTCGCCAAACTTTTGGGCGTTTTCGTTAGTGCGCTGGTGGAATACATGCGCTAAAATCAGTTCCGCAGCCCTATCGGGAGAAGTAGCTCCGTTAACATCCGGGCAAATAAAACGTGCCATTGGTTCTCCCTATGGAATTATTACTTGACTGGTCATATCTTGATATGTAATCGACCCAGCTAATGGACTGTCAGCTATAGGATATATATTGCGCAACTCTACATCCGCGGGAGGTTCCTTAAGTTGTATACACATGAGGATTGTATATTCTGTAGCTGGCCAGATACTTCTGAAAATAGTAGGGTATAAATATCCTTTATACCAAGCAAAATCAGCATAATTCCCGCTTGAGTCCTGAGCAATAATGATGAAATTCTTGTCATTTCTATAGTCCATCTCTGTAGTCCCATCACTTTCATATAATTTATAATTTTTAATAATAAATGCCCCACTTGGATCATTTACCAATATATCATCTTCCTCTTCCTGCCAATCTACATTTAAATCATAATCATCAAAGTATTTTAATGCGGCAGAGATTTTTTTATTGGGCAAGAATTCTATCATTTGTGATGTGCGTTTGATTGTAGATATTGTACCCCGGAAAGATGACTTCTTATCCGTATGAAGTGCATTTCTATTAGTATAGTTATTCGTATCTAAAATAGCTTCTTCATCTAATACATCATTGCCGATAATAAATGATTCATCTTTAATCCTATAAGGTATGATTAAATAATTATTAATATACCCTCCTGAAAACAAAGGATTATCAATATAAATTGGTAAATCATTGTTTTGTGTCACATAACTAGCAAAAAATAAGGAGGCATTCTCGATGTATGTATTTTGGAAATTAAATATTTGTGCAGATGTTGCGTTTAATTTTATAGATGTATTTTGTGTGGATGATTGATTTAGAAACTCACAATTTATCATTTGTACGATCGCACCGCTGGTTATATCAATTTGTATCCCATTTGAAGTAGTGGGTGCACCTGTAAACCGCCAACGACAATTTATAAAATCTGCATCGACTGAATACGTGAAATACCATGTTAAACCATAATAATAAGGGCTTCCAAAATCAGTGATCTCAAATTCTATATTTGAAAACTTACAATTTTTAGGTGAACCTATATAACCAATTATATAGCAACTATCGAATACAATAGATTCAGGAGTATATCCTCCAGAGCTGCTTTTCATTGTAAATTTTCCATATGAAAATTTAAGTTTTTCGGCAAAATTATATGTTACAACAATATCAAATGTAGGGTTCAAATTTATTGCAGTAATTTGATTGCTTGAATTCAATTTGATTGGAAGAATAACCACATTATGCGCCCCAGATTTTGTAGTATTAGCTGATACAGTGAAAGTAGATGTAGGGTTATTTGTCTTCCAACAAACGATATAATTTCCTGTTGCCAGGGCAGATAAATCCAGAGCACCTGAAGCAGGGGCATCATAAATTACATATCCCAGATTAATCAATGATTGGTAATATTCTATAATCTGTTGCTGGGTCGGAAGAAGTGTTTTTGTCCAAATATCCTTTTTTCGTACGCACCAGCTTTTAATATTCCTGCTATCTATCCGCATGTTAATACTCCCCGGATCCGGAGCGTCTGGTTGCCCGGATAATGAACATGAGCACAATAGTGCCAGCAATACAAATACCAATCGCATATAGTCCCTCCAGAATAATCATTAAAATCCCCTCAAAGTTCGTAATGTGATCCTGGCAGCCTGTTCCACCTGTCCAGCTTCTGCTCCCTGGAATGTCTGGTTATAGCCTCCATATACATTGATTATTTGTGAGGCGCTGGACTGACTCATATTGAGAGAGGATGCCAGATCCATCATTTGGGCGGAGCTGTAGCCCTGCTGAGTGGCCAGACGGGCCACCTGACGGGCCTGATAGATGTTTTGTTCATCATAGAGCCCGGCTTTTTGAAGGGCGGAAAGTTCTTTTGATAGGTCAAGTTGTTCTTTCAATGCTGTGGCTACTTCAGCGGCCGCTTCAGCTTGATCAGAGTAAACGCCTGCCAGTTCTTTTGAATTGTCTATAAGTTGGCTTAACTGGTCAAATTCTGTCCCGGTCTTGCCCAGGGCGGATTCTAGTGCCTGTTGTATATCTTTCATGACTGAAGCGATGTCGGAACTTATACCAAATACCGAGCCGGCTTTTTCATCTTTTGCCTTTTTAGCCATAGAAGCACTTATAACCCCGGCTTTTTGCAGTCCATCAATGTATTTATTAAAATTAGCTAGATCAGAATCTTTTATTTTGTCACCCGTGAAAATATTCGATTCTATATCTATGGTCTTTCCCAGCGCGCTTAAATCTTTCAGTGATTTTTCATAAGAGGCCAGTTTTTTAACCCTATCTTCAATTTGCTTCTTACCGGCTTCATTTAATACCCCATTTTCATCAGTCACACCTTTTAATTTCAAGGAATCTAATAGAGCTTTTTGTGAGGCTAATAATTCATCAGTTGTATCTCCGCCCAGTTTTTTAGCGTATTCCAAAGCCCGGTTAAAAGCCTCAATATTATTTGTTGCCAGTGCGGTGTTATATTCCACAGCCTGCCAGGCACTATTCAGGTCTGTTGTACCTTCTATGGCATTAATTATCCCGCTGGTAAGCTCGAATACATATCCGGATAATTGCATTACCAATCCAGCTGTCCCGCCGATCTCCTTACCCATATCTTTCAGTAGCCCTGCAACCTTTCCGGCGCTTTGGGAGACATTTAAACCAAGAGCTTCAGCAAGTCGCATGGCGGCATCAAAACCTTTCAAAATGTTTTCAGCTACTTGTTGTGTATTATCAACTTCTTTTCCTTTATCACCAGAACCGGACCCGCCGTTACCACCAGTATTTTTTTGGGTAGTACTTAATTTATTTAGCGATTCATCTGCTTTTTCGATATTCGCTGAAACATTTTTCCAGCCGTTACCGATATTTTGTACGGATGCCGCCATAATTTCGATTTCTTTATTAGCTGAGCTAATATTCAATCTGGTCTGTTCTTTTGCCTTTTCATACTGATCAGCCACATTATTAAGGTCTCTGTTTAATTGTTCAGAGTTCAATCCCAACTTTTTACCGAGTTGAGTTTCTGATAAATCCCTCATGGCTTCCGTTATTTTTAATTTTATCTGAAGTACATCCTGCAGTATTCCGCTGAAAGCGGCTTTGAATGATTTACCTAAAAAAATAACTGCCCTGACGGCGATTGACGCTGATTCTATGATAGTTATGAGTACAGCGGAAATAATACGCATGACTTTCTGAAACGTCCCGGAATCCCCTTCAAAATTGGCCATTTTATTTACAAGAGGAAGTATACCGTCAGACAATGCCTGACCCAGGGCCAGTTTCATATTGTTTGTGGTTGCTTTGATTTTTTCCAATTTTTCAGCATAAGACAAAACCTGTGGACCAGCTGCGGAAAGCTCAGTCCCGGCCTGTTGTAAAACCTTGTTAAGTATAAACTGGTTGTCGTACGCTACACCGGCTTTTTTAGCTTCCTCAGCCCATCCCTTGGTAATTAAACCAAGATTGTCCAAGATCATGGGAGAATTTTTGCCGATCCCTTCCGTGATACTGGAGAAAGCGTCGGCGGTACTTATACCCATGGCTTTTGCCCTTAATCTGGCATAATCCATGAGAGTAGCCATTTGCCCGGTATCCTTGGTTACACCTAAAGCCATCGCTTTATTCGCGGCAAGAACTATGGTCTGATTATCGACAGTACCCTGTGACACTTCCCGGAGTTTGGATATCATGGCATCAGATGAAACTCCAAATTGAGTTTCCATTGCCTGGACGGATTGCTGGTATTGAGCGGCTTCTTTTTGGATGTCTAATGCACCTTTGATAGTCTTCCACAACGCAAAGGCGGCTACAAATTTATTTTTCAAATCATCGAATGTTTTACCAATCCCTTTGAAACCCTGATCTATTTTTTTAGTTTGATTTTTGGTTTGCTTTTCTATCGCATCAAGGGATTTTTGGAACTTATCAAACCGAAGGTCTAGGTCATAAAACAGTTCACCAGCTTTATCTGCCATTCATGACCTCCCGCATCATCATCTTTTCATATAGTTCAGCCCGGGTAAGTGTTTCATGATATGTACCCAGCAATGAATGGACATGTTCAGTATTTCCGGAATATGCAGATGCCATATCCGCTATATTTCCAGCTCTTAAAATATTTCTGCCACGTCTGAGATGATAGAATTCCACCCAATTTAAACGGATAGCTTCCCAGGGTGGACAATGGCATATAGTGCAGGCTTCAGCCAATGCAGTATCAAAGGCTTTTTCCATTTTATCTAAAGTAATTTCCTCTTCTTCCTTTTCAATTTCTGATTTTTCAATTTTTGGACTGTTGAATTTCAATATCAGATTATTAAGTAAAATCCTGTCAGACGGCGTCAATTTTAAGACTTTTCTTTTATCCTTTTCGTGGATGAATTCCATGAATGCTTTGTTCAGTTCTGTCAACAATCCTTTTTTTTCGTTTTGAATATCTTGTTTTTTTGCGGTCAATAAATCTGACTTATCATTTTCACTTAGGATTAATCCCTGGGTTTTCTCATCAATTTCAGCGTAATAATCCCGTTCCTGAATATCTCTTATTGACAAAGTTAATGAATGAATACGGAAGAGGAGCGCGAAGCTCCTCCTCTGGATACGGATTGTAATTCCGTTTATCGTGACAATTTTTGACCGGATCAGGTAATCCATGCTTTCTATGTCTCCTTAACGGTAGAAGCCAGATCAATGACCAGATAATTAAGCCCCAGCACAGTGGACCCATCGACTGCAGTCACTTTAAAACTGCCCTGGATGATTTCCTGACTATCTCCGCCGAAAATATCAAACTGTTCAGGCGGGTTAGCCGCGAAAATCAAAAGTCCTTTTGGGTCAGCTCCGGTCCCAATTTTGGGGACAGCTGAATTATTTACCGGGTCAAAACTTTTGCGGTATAAAAGAATAGGTCTGGCAAAATCTGTGAAATTCAACCCATTTGTTGAATGTCCTCTGATTACCTTATCCGCAGCGACAGGGGAATCTCCCATACCTACCTGGATAAGATCCATCCAGTTAGCCAATGACATGTCAGCAATAGGTAAATCCAGCATGGAAGAGAATTCGGTACCTATAATATCTACATCACCTGTCTGATCTGTTGAAAGAGCTTCAGATTTTCGATTGACAGAAAATTTACTTTTTCCTTTAGTAAATATCTGCGCCCAATCATAAGGTGTCCCGGAATCATGCATGGGTATTTTCGGTGCCGTTTTTGAAGCTGCTGCTTCAATTTGAGCCGCGGTAAAAAGAGCTTCCCCATAAAAGGCCCTTAATGTACCACCATAGAGTTCAGGCATTTCTTACCTCCCGTTGTTCGTTTGTGGCTTTTTCCATTTTACCAGTGTCTATAATGACGCAATTTCCTTTGTAAATCTCGTCATATTGTTCTTTGGTTATGTTCAAGGTACGTCCGGAGACGTCCCTGCCAACTTTTCGTGTAAGTCTTATTTGCACTTGTTTCCCTCCTTATAGGGATATTCTTACAGTAATAGCAGCGCCTACCTTGCTGGTATTGACACCATCTATAGATTCAGCATCATATACAGGTTTTAAACTGCTGATAAAAGACCCTGGAACATATCCACCAAAAGAAATATCTTCCAGAATATCCAATACCAGTTTAAGGCTGGTAGTAATGGTAGACCAATTAGAGCCTTTCATTAATAGATTCACGCGTAGGATACATTTAAGATCTTCTATTTCTCCCTCGAAATCTTCCGGCCAGAAAACACATAATGGATAATTAATATTGTTTTCTTCATCCCCCATTTGTTGAGATGGAGTGATTGACGCGGCTGTCAATTTAGTAGCAAACCAAGTAAGTGCGTTTGTCAGTCTGTCTATCTTTAATGAAGCAGTTTCATTTGCCATTATGCTTTTCTCCGTATAGCTTTTTTCAGGATAATGTCCAGCCTTCTAATTACAGTACTGATAAAAGGCCGTTTTGACTTGCCTTTATATCTGTTTTGCGCCTTATTTATCTCCAGGAAAAATAATCTTCTTTCCTGCCGGCGTCTGAATTTAACGTCCGTTTCACCTTTTTTTCTTCTAGGAACATTTGCTTCCGGGTCCTGATATTTTGCTACCAGATTTTTAAACCCTTTCTTCCATTTTCCTTTTTCCCAGTTAGCACCATACCATAATGAAGTTCCTATACGTAACCCATTATGGGTTATATCAGCTCCTGATTTCCGTGTCAATATCCCATGTCCATAACCTAAAAATTTATTATTCAGGTTTTGTTCTATTTCCTTATCCACTTCATCTTTTACCGCCTGCTGAATACTTTTGTTATGTTTTTCAGCAAGTTTTTTGAGATTTTCAACAGGTGGGATTTTCCACGGCATCAAAGATACCTTACAAACAGCATACCTAATCGGCGCCGAATTTGATTATAAAAATAATCAGGCTGCACATAAGTAGTTGATACTATGCCATCCAGGTCACTGGTCTGTTTGTAAATAAACCCTTTCATTTCAGGCATTTTAGCTACTTCATAAAGGACCATGTCCAGGATTAGTTTTTCATATCCTAGAAGAAGAAAATCAGAAGTGTAGCTGATTGAATATACAGCGTTTTCCGACTGAGCGGAGCTTGCGGTAATTTCATAAAGATTGGTCTTTATCTTTTCCACATCATCTGTAATACTCAAATCGACACCATCAATACTAAGGGCTGTTAATACAGCATCCTGAGCAATAGCTTTTAACATTATCCGGAAAGATGGTCCTAGTTCCCCTTCTTCCGTAAATGTGCCAGAAGCAATATCGAATAGAATACCAGATAATGGGTACATATTGGCATATGCGTTATCTATCTCTAATTCAATAAGATCATCATATGTAGTTGTCGAAGTCGCAATTTTGAGACGTGCTTTTACCGCTGCTTTATCAACTGCCATTCCATTATCCTTAAATAAAACCGGGGCGGGGAAATCCTCGCCCCGGCTGTATTCTTATTCCATACTTTTACAGGCTTGCGCTTGCCCCAACTTCCTGGGTGGGAGTATTTCTGGGGTCGCCTCTCAGGAGAGGGACGGCCACTACAGTGTTTGCTGTAACCGTCACTTTTGCGGCAAGGTGGGTCATATCATCACTCATAGAGCTGGCGTCCACTTCCACAAAAGCAAGAGCTTCCACGGTAGCAATGGTGACAGTAGCATCATCACTGGATGCGGTTATAGTACCCATTGCGAGATAGTCATTATAAGAATTAGGCTCTGGGTCGGATTCTTTGTACATGATGATAGTAACCACACCTAAAGCACTGGTAGCTAATACTCCCGGTACACCATAAGTGGCATGATTGATACAAAGTACCAGTGAAGCGGCAGCAGCGGTATCAGATGTGTCTATAGAGAATTCTCTATCGGCATAAGATGCTGCACCTGCTTTTCCTGTAAACACCAGCCCATTAATAGTAATCGCATCTCCGGCGATGGCAGTTGCCAGGGTAATGGTCATCTTGGTAACTTTGTTATTAGCCGTCACAGTACAGGTCGCTCCGGAGAGAGCGGCGGCATCGGTACCAGATTCGTCTTTTGCTTCCAGGACTTCAATTTTCCCGGTCTTGGTAGACGCCATGGCCCCCAGCATCAGGATAAACAGAGCCCGGCGGTAGCCGCTCATGTCGTAGTAGCGTCCTGTGGTGTTGGTATTATTCAACGCCATGGGAAGAAGGGCATGATCGATTTTGACTTTTTCAGATATCAACATTTTACCCCTCCTTACTTCAGGATAATATAAGGACTTACAACATCATTGCCATTTTCGAGTGTAAGAGGTTCCATAACAGTAGGCTGACCGTCAGTATTTAAAATCATGCGGAATACAGTCTGATTGCTGGAAAACTTCTCTTGATCACTCAGCAGAATTTCAGGTCCATAACCATCTTTAATGGCATAATAACTGAAATCAACCAGCGCCAAATCACCTTCTGCTCCATACTGAGAAAGAGCGCCGCTTACAAATATAGGATATCCCCACAAAGTAGGCAGAAGTCCACGGCTTAAATCACCGGGATTGAATATGATCCGGTTGGAAGCATCAGCAATACCATAGATACCTTCCAGAGCTGAAGCACTACAAATCCATACTGCGTTCTGACGTCCCTGAGGCAACATTTTAGCGGACATTTTCTTGATATCAGTAAATGTTATGGAACTGGCTGTACCACGTGTAACTTTCAGAGCACCGGTATTTTTAGCATTCAATACACCCAGGGGTTTACCTACACCATCACCGGTAAGATAAGCTACATCGGTGTAAGCCCCGACACCCAAACGCATGGTGTTTTCGATCCATGCACTCATATTAGAGGCATTTTTCAGTAACTTATTACTTACCAGGACGTATCCTGAAAGTTCTTTAGGATCCATCAAGCGTTCATCCAGTTTAGGAGCTGCTTCATTTTTAGTGCCTGTTTCAGCAACCCATTTGAATGTCATACCGCCATGAATTCCAGTAGAACCTTGCTTAAACGCTGGAATATGTACTTTCTGGTCAGGGCTCATAGGATCAACAGGGATGATATTAGCACGGGGACGGACAATAGCATCTTTGGGCTGAATAGACAATATACTAGTTGCAACAGCCTCAGGCACCACAAAACCGCCATTAGAGCCAATATCCATTGACATGGCACGGGCTTCTTTATCTCCCATCAAAGCCCGCAGTATATGGCCAATATTTGCCTTATTACGGGATTCTGAGGGCATGACTTCGATGGTAGTTCTTTTTTCACCACCATCAGTTGGCTGAGAATCAGCAGATCTGGCGCCCAAATCTCCGTCAATAGCAGCCTGGCTTTCTTTCATCTCTGCTTCACGGATAAGCGCTCTGGCTTCATCCTGCAAAGATTTGACCTGTTTGTCTTCTTCTTCAGTGATAGACCGCTTTTCACCCGTTATTTTTTCAATAAGGGCGCGGGCTTCATCCGCTTTTCTTTTTGCCAATTGGCGTAATTCCTGAGGATTCATTTCCCCTCCTTTTTTTCTTTATTTCAACATTACTTCCAGGTCGACTTGCGCCTGTCTCAAAGCCAGAGTATCTAATAGTCCCGGCTCCTGTATTGTGGAGTGGTTATCAGATGGCTCTAAACCTCTTACCAGAGATTCAAGTACGTCCTTGATTTCTTTTAAAGAATTTTTATCTTCCCGGATCTGCTCCGGAATTTCACCTGTTGCCAGCATTGACCTCATGAATGTGGAAAATACAGCAGATTGGATGATCTGGGCACTCCTGGCACTTGCATCAGTTTCCTCATAGGCAGCGTAAGTGACAGGTGAAATATCAAACAGCTTTACTTCCAGTAGTTCCCGGGCATCTACTTCAACCGTTTTACCGGCCGCATCAGTAATCTGCTCTTTATACCAACGATCTTTTAACACTCTAAAACCAAAAGAATTTTGAGTGATAAGTTTTGTCCTTACTTTCTCATGCACCTTTTCTCCGGTCTGATCAATCACAGTGGCACGGTAAAAAAGACCGATATCATCACTGGACAACTCCAGATTTGCGGCGCCTTTTGTACGAGCAAATATTTCTGAAGGTATATGGTTAAGTAATCCGCGAACATCAGCGCCGTCTTTAATAGTCTTGGTGAACGCGCTGGATCTAACATATTCCCGGTAACCGCCGAACCAGTCGTTTATCCAGGCAGGCTTATCATATACCGCAGCATGGCCCTCAATTATTTTTCCGTCAGAGTTACCTTCACTTGCTCTAGCATCGTCAGCCGGAAAATATAATCTGCGAATTTCAGGCTCAAAACCTATACCACGTTTCTGATCTTTGTTTGTTTTTTCAGGCATTATTTCTTTCCTCCTGTTATGAGGTCATTGGCGGATATCATATTCGCCGGGACTAAATACTTACTTATATCCTCTATGGGATTCATATCTTCTTTTTCTCTGATTTCATCAGCTGATAACCAGCCATTCTGACGTCCTATGGCATAAGCACGGTATCTGGTTTCAATGTCTCCCCGGATGAGTCCTGCCAGGTTGAATTTTGTATAATATTCAGACCGTTCAAACCGGGTAAAAAGCTGGCTGTTAATTGCCGATTCCCACCGGGAAGCCCAAGGTAGGAGGGTGTTTTGTACAAAGTCCATGCTTTGCTGTTCGATGTTTGAAAACGTTGCCCGTTCCAGATCCCCGATCATATGAGGAGGTACCCTGAACATAGTGGCTATTTCGTTTTTGTTGAACTTCCTGGATTCCAGGAACTGTGCCTGTTCCGGTGGAACATCCAGCCGTTTAACATCTGCGCCATCTTCCAGAATGATACCGCCTTTATGAGCATTTTGTACACCGGAATATTTTTCATTGAATTGTTTTCCCAACCTTTCAAAAGCTGGGTCTGTTAATGTTTTAGGTGTAGTAACAAATACTCCAATGTTGGTTCCATTTGAAAAATACCGGTTGCTGAACTCCTGCAATGCTAGGCCATTCCCAAGTACCTCACGCATCAGCTGTATAGGGGGCATCCCCACAAGGCCATTAAAACCCACACCGGCCACATGAAATATCATCCAGCGGGGATATTTAAAAACCTGTTTTGTAATTTCATCTGTGTATTGGTAGAATATTTCACCCTGATCATTCATTTCAACTTTCATGTTCCAAGGATAAAGCATCTTTAATCCGTAAATATTCCCGGACTTGTCCCATTGTTTCAATGCGTAATGATTTCCGTAATATAATAGCTGGACCATGGCAGATTCACGGTAATTGAATGAATTCATGATACTGTTAGTTTGATTGTGAAGTACATCATATAAAGGATGTTCAGTAGCGATAGTTTTAATCTGTACACCGTTTCTATTTTGTCTTTGATATACATTCAGGGGAAGCATGGCAATAGAATCAGATAGGATCTCCACACAGGCTTTAACAGCTGCAAGCTGAAGAGATGTTTGATTATTAACGGCGACATTCGCGGTATTTGAGATTCCTAGAGCATTAGTCAGCCAGGTTGGCGGATTTACCAATGATGCACTTCTAACCTCTGATTGTTCCCATAATCTACCCATTCAGACTCCTAAAATACTGCATAGATAAATAGAAATAAACCGGAAGCCATCAAACCGAATGATAAACCCCACTGCATACCTACTCCAACACCAATTATGATGATGGCCGCAAATGCTACAATTCTGGCTGCATTAATTCCGAATTTGATTTTATTTTGTTTTTCCATATTGCTTATATTATAAAGAGATAGGGTTATCACAACAAATAAAAGATAAAACTTTTTATGAGCTATAGCTCTTAAAAAGATTTTAAATCGTTTTTTTCATAAGTTGACCCAGCTATGTTTTTTGAAATAGATGCCCGGTAATGAGCCATAAGTAATCCAACTACGCCATCTATTTTTTCTGTAGATCGTTTTTTATCAGGCTTTCTAAGTCCGGTAGGCCCGGTGTGAAATATGATATTATCCATCATCCAGGATAAAACTGGGTTTCCTCCATGCCTAATTTTAGATCGTAATATATCTTCTTCTAATGCTTGAACAGCAGGATTCATAGATACATCCCCTTGCCTAAATGGCACCATATTAAACCCTTCATTTTGCAGAATAGTGACAGTTTCCGTAGCTTCATATGGGTCATAGTCTATTTCTTCCACTTTGTGAGCTGATCCGAATTGCATAATATCATGACGTATAAACTCTTGATCAATTACATCGCCAGGGGTAGCAGTAATAAACCCTTCTCTATACCATTGCTCATATGGGACTTTATCCCTTAAAGACCGTTTGTACATGTTTTCTTCTGGAATATAGAATTTGCAAATAACATCATAAAATCCGTCATCATCTGGAAATACTGCTACCAATGCTGTGATGTCTGTCCTAGAAGACAGGTCCATACCAAGCCAACAAGACTTTCCTTTTATTTTTTCCATGTCTATTTGAATATTTCCCTTATCCCATTTTTCATAATCAATCCATTTAGATTCTGCAGATGTCCAAATATTTAACCTGAGCCTTAACCAGTTATTTAATTTCCAAGGTTGTTCTATTGCCCTTTTGAAATCTATTTCAAAATTATCTTCAAGAATTGTAATACCCAGAGAAGGGTTAGCTTTATACCAGGTTTCTTTTTTAGTAATATCATCAGTGGGATCTGCTGCATAAATGACACCATAAAACGTATCATCTTTAATTATCCCTTTATTCACTTTTTGAGCATAGTCATGCTGGTTCCAGCACACTGAGTTTTTATCCCACCCTGCAGTAGTACAATAAATAAAAAGAGGTTGAACTCTGGCGGCCCCGGATCCCTCTGTCAACACATTAAATAATGCCGGCGTTTTTTGGGTATGTAATTCATCAAAGACAACACATGAGGCATTAAGACCATCTTTGGTAGGTATGTCTGATGATAGGACTTCATAGACAGAATTGGTATTTGGATAAATAATACGTTTTGTCGATTCTCTAATTAATGACCTTTTTTTTAAAGCGGGATGTTTTTTGATCATAATTGATGCCACTTTGTATACAATGGCAGCCTGCTTATGGTCTGCAGCCGCTCCATAGACTTCAGCAACTTGTTCACCATCAGCCATCAGCATATATAGCGCTATACCGGCCATAAATTCAGATTTTCCATTTTTTTTCGGGATCTCTATGTAAACTTGCTGATAACGCCTGACCCATCTTTTTTGACCATTTGGAAGTGTTATTTCTTTTTTCCATCCCCAAACATCACGTAATACTTTTTCCTGCCAAGGAATCAAGTTAAATGGTTGTCCTACCCAAGGTCCTTTTGTATGTCTTAAATATTTACGAAACCAATTTACTATATGGTCCGCTGCGGCTTCATCATACCAATATGTAGTTTTTACTGCCATTAGGAGAAATCACCCTCCCCTTCAGGGTCATCTTTTTTTATGGTTAGTTTTGACCGTGCGGCAGGTGTGAGACCGAATTGATTTTCGTAATGAGATAATATTTTCCATTGTGTGTTTGCAATATTAACAGACAAATTGACTGCCATGTATTCTGCACCTTGAGCATTTTGAGAAATGGAGTATTGTCCATTTTCCGCTATATCATCAACCGCTACTCTCCACATTGCCCAAGCAGTACAATATTGAGTAAGAGCGTCAACGTCCGTTTTATATAAAGTCCCGATTTTTTCTAATATTTTTACAGTCCTTTTCCAGTGTGCTTTAAAATAACCTGAAAGATTCTGACCATATGTTGTAGGACCATCAAATATTTTAGGCATGCTGGGTGATCCGGATGCTGAAGGATAATTTTTTTTCAGCGGCCTTTTACCAGGATTCCCCTCTAATTCTTTTATCTCATCTGGCTTTGGTGGCCGTCCTCTGGTTCCACTCATAGGGGGGGTCCGAATTTTGCGATTTTGCGTGTGTGGTTGAACAGTGCGGTCATGATTTTACCCTCCAAAGATTTCATACCCCCTCCCCTTTACGCTTAATATTTCCAAATCCACCATCTTCAGAAGCAGTTTTACGTGAATGACAAGATTTGCACATTGGTTGATGATTTAAAGGGTCCCACATTGACCCGCCAGATTCAACAGGAATAATATGGTCAACCACTTCTGATTTATTAGGACATTTTATGCAATATTCATTTAATTTTAAGTATCTTTTTGAATAATTTTGCCATTTATAACCATAGTTTTTTCTACTCTGAGAAGTTCTGTTTTCATCTACACGTTTTTGCCGTTGTGCTTCATGCTCAGCACAATATGCATGACCAGCAGGAGCCAATACAGGACACCCGTGTATTGCACATGGTTTATTAGGCTTCCAGGGCATTAAATGCCTCCATATATATGATAGGAATACCGATAGCAGTTGCTACAGCATGTTCTACCTTTGCGCCTTTTGAATTTCCCCAACCTTTAAGCATGATGATTGAATCACATTTAAGTAAGTATTTCAGGTCTTCTCCCAGGTACTCATTGTATGTAGCGTCATTACCCAATAGTCGATTAGTACTGACTGGATTAAAGGGATGAATTCCATAAGACAATAAGTAAGTTTCTACCTTGTCGAATGCTTCACGGTTAAGATTGTCAATTCCAGTCATTGGGCCTGATATGTAGGGGGATTTGCAGTTCTGAGAATCTAAAACGTCAATCATATCAACAATCACCTTCACATTTTTCATATCAAATACACCTCTCTTTTTTTCTGTCCTGCGAACTTGTCAGCCAGGTCTATTACCATACCAATACTGGCTAAGAGGCGGGCGGCTTCTACTGTGTGGTTAATGGATAATTCCAGTACCTTAGACAAGATCTCCTCCAAGAGTTGCGCGGTATCGACAGGGTACCGTCCATACCCAGGATTCTTTTCATGAAATGAATGACTCAATAGGTAGACATTCAGGGGAGTGTGCATCAATAACGGATAGTTTATTCTATTACCCTTTGAGTTATGTACACCGCCGTGGTGTAACTGGCCATCACTGGTAGGATGCTCTTCAGGTAATGTAATTGCCCCGCCCTGGACTAACTTTAGAACATCATGCAGAGTACGTCGAGTTGTTTCAGTCATATGTTCCCGAGCTTTAAGCCTCATGCTTCCAGCTCCTTTTTTTTGGCAAAAAAAATGGCTTTCGCCTCTTCTCCTGTTTTCCCAGCGTCCAAAGCCGCGTTAAATGCCGCTAATGCCCGCATGGCAGGATTGTCACCAATAGCCTTAAACCCATTCAATCCGGCAGCTTTTAATTTATTCATAGCCTGTTTTCTACCCCACCGCTTCAAAGCTATTTCATTTGGTGAATCATAGGGATATTCCCGGAATTCATACTCACAATACTGCAGATCATCCGCGGACTGGGCCAACACCTTCTGATAAGGTGTTTCATGAGTGGCAGAATTACCGGAATCTATGACACTGATCACGTCAACCAGTTCCGCTACTGTAGGCCACTGGTCCTTAAATTTCATTTCTATTGCCATTCTGAATCCTTTCACGATTGACCTGTCTGAAAAACGGGGAGGCCGTAACACCTGCCAATAGGTATTCAGGTATTTGGCAAAATCCTGGGCGGTTGTGTACCTTCCGAAACCTACCCAAAGAGCCTCAAATGGTTTGGAAAACCATTCCGGAATGGAAATCGCCTGATTTTCTAATGAAGTTGCCATATATCTGACTCCTTAATCTGCTGATTATCCTGCCTACCAACTCCAACAATCAACCCAGTTAGATTCTGATAATTTCGGGCGAAAGTACCGGGGGCGCGCTGGGTACGGTAATAATCCGGTTTGGCGCCCACTACGGCCCGTAAAACATCAAGAAGCTGTTCACTTTTGTAATTTGATTTATTCCATGCCTCCAAAACTCCCGTATAGTCCCAGGGGGAGTTGAAAGTCAGTCCGGTGATCTTTTGGTACTGTTTGCATAGGTCTACAAAGACCGGGATTGGATGACCTGTCAACAACTTCCGGAATACTTCACAAGTTGACCAATAATCAGACTTTTTCCAAACCAGACGTTTAGGCATAAGGCTGATAATATCCCGAATGGTTTCCTGTTCATCCGGTTTCCAAGACCGCTTCACTCTGACGGCTTCCCGGGAGTCAGGGAGCGGATCGTCAGAACCGCCCTCTTCTTCCGTAGAATTCTCTGTAGTAGTCTCAGAAGAAATCTCAGTAGTAATCTCCGTACAGGGGGTAAATTTGCTACCATCCTCCCCCTTAATTTGCGGGGATAGTGGGGGTAAATTTGCGGGGAGGGTGGGGGTAAATTTGCTACCATCCTCCCCGCAATCCGCTGATTCTACTTCATCAAACAGGAAGAGTTCATCAGCTGGAGGGAAGGTCAGCGACTTGACTTTTTCAGGTATTGGAGTCAAATACATTCTGTTTGGGAATACCTGGCCATTGGCATGTACATCCATGATATCACGGGTAATAATTCCCTGTTCATCCAGCCAGTCTACAGCCCGTTTTATGGTGTCTTTTGATACTCCGAATCGGCTCATAAGTTCCGCATATTGGCACTGGTATTTTTCACCTTTGAATTTACGGAAATAGATTATTTTACCGGTAGTAGAATCTTCCTGAGTAACCCAGCGATGCCAGTAAACCAAATGGGCCAAAATATCCATAGCCAGGCGGTAAGGTCGGCCTTTTTTAGTCATAGTGTGGTACCAGGAGTGAGGTATCACATCACCGGTAAAATTTATCTGCGAAATGCCCGCTACGGCAGACGTCAAAGGTTTATTCAAATTCCCCTCCCTAAAAAATAAAGACATTCCCGGTGGCCGGGACTCTAACCGGCTCCCCTATACAGGGCAGTTGCTGTACACCACCGGTATCCGCATATAACGGCTTATATAAACAGCTGATTATTGCCATCCGTCTCATTCTGGACGGGTTTTTTCTTATATTCTTTCACCAGGTACACAATCCAGGCAACAAAGACCACTACAAAGCTCAATCCGATAAATCCACCTAATACCCATAATAAAACCGCTCCAAAGCTCATAATTTATACCTCCTCTAATATTTTAAAACTCATTCACTCTGCCTCCACTATATCAAACAGCGTGGGAGTCTGTAGTTTCTCCTCCAGCGCCCGCAGGTACCCGCAACCGTCAACCCAATAGTCCCGGTTCAGCTCAATGCCGTAACCTTTGCGCCCCATCTTGACGGCCATATAGGGCACTGTCATCAGTCCGCCAAAGGGGTCCAGGACCAGCTCGCCGGGATTGCTGTAGCGGTTAATAATCCGCTCCACTATATCAAACTGAAGGGGGCAGACGTGGTTCTGCAGGTTCTTTTGCGACTGCGTGGTGTTAAACGTCCTGATCCTCACAATATCTGACCATACATCAGGATGCCAGGAGCTGGGCGGGATAGTCATGTATTTTTTAGACAGCTTCCCCTTTTCGTCCAGGTGTTTCGATAATTCAACGTGTTCAGGATAATCGTACTCAGTGACCTGACTAAATTTCTTGTAAATCCGCTGGATGTGTTCAGGCGCCAATTCCTTAAGCTCTTCAGTGGTCACCGGACGGTCTCCGGAGCTGCGCCAAAAAGCGTGGGCGTCTAATTGCCACTGCGCCACAGTATAGTCGGCTTTGGATTTTACGACAGGACTGTCCGCGTATGCCCGGCTGGTGTCCGTGGAAAGTTTCCGGAAGAGAAGAATATACTCCGGTACCCCTACCCCCATTTTAGTACCGTCTTTGCATTGTTCCGTCCAGCTCAGGCGGTAGGTCTGGTTGTTTTCCCGCACCACATCAGTGACTATGGTGATCCTGCCGAAGTACTGAAACCCGTGCTTGCGGAAGTGTGCCGTGGTCATATCTGAGAAAGGCTCAATAGTAGGCATCCCTGTGCCGGTGGTATTTCCGAATAATACCCGGTCTTTGACATGAATAGCCGCCACCCTCCCAGGCTTCAGGATACGCAATAGTTCGGGTGTGAGAAAGTCCATCTGCTCAAAGAAAGCGTCCGTATCATCGTTATGACCAAAATCATTATAGGATGGGCTGTATTCAAACTGATTGCCGAAGGGAATAGACGAGTGTATCAAATCAATACTGTTATCCTCCATTTCAGCACATTCCAGGATACAATCATTGTGCACGGCCGTGTAATGTTCCCCGGCAATTGCTTCACGATTCACTCCGATTGACCGCATAAGCTTTTCCTCCATTGAAGTATTGAATAAGCCGTATTCCTGAATAATCTCCACCATCCTGGCTACCAGGTACTCGTGTTGTTCCCATTTCTTCAGGAGAGCGGCCAGTATGTCGTGCTCTGACTCCATGTAAATAACATCGATACGCACCGCGTGAGGCTGCATAAAGCGCAGGATCCTGTGAATAGCTTGGATAAAATCGTTGAATTTGTACCCGATGCCTAAGAATATCGCCCGGTAACAATGATGTTGGAAATTACACCCTTGACCTGAGATTTCCGGCTTAGTAGCCAGATACTTCACATTGCCGTCTGAAAAGGCAATGATCCGCTCTTCCCTTAAGTCCAGATCCTGGGTACCGTAGACTTCAGTCGCTTCCGGTAAAGCGTGTGTGATGGCGTGGCGCTCGGCTTCCAGATCATGCCAGATGATAAAATGATCTTCCGGGCTATCTTGGATAATCTTAGTCATACACTCTATGCGGGCGTCAATGCTCTCCCTTTTCTCCCTACTGGCCGCTGACAGGCCTAAAGCGGCGTCCCTAAATAAGACAGGCTCTCCGTATTTGTCTATGGTACCAAGCTTGTGGCTCACAGGAAGTTCATGATAGCGCACATCCAGAGGGGGGAGAGTATACCCGGTGTCATCATATCCCAGATCTGAGGGTTTTGTGATAAATAAGGCCCAGGAGGATAGCCATAGCCAAAACTCTTGTTCTTTATGAGGTAGTAAAGTGGGTTCCTTAATCTTAGTCGAATTTCGTTGAAAAAAGCGGCTGAAAACCTGCTGTAAATCCATAATCTCCAGAAAGGTGGAATACGGCACCAGCTCCTTAAACCGGTTGGGGGATGGTGTGGCGGTCATTACATACTTAAAGCGCACGCCTTTGAACTTGTCCAGAAAGGTTATCGTTGTCTTTGTCCCAAAGCTGCGCAGTACACTAGCCTCATCCAGGCAGGTGACTATGAACTGTTTAGGGTCTATATCCCCATCCCGCACCCTTTCGTAATTGGTAATATAAATACGGCCATCTTCCACAGCATCAGCCATGCAAGTGATATACTTGATTTCCATGTCCAGAAATACCCTGGCGTCATGGGTAAATTCCTGCTTGACTCCCAAAGGACATACTATCAGGCCTTTTCCACCTTCCACCCGGATAATCTGACGTTCAATCTCCAACTGAGTCAAAGTCTTTCCCAATCCAAAAGCGGAAAAGATGGCCCGGCGGCCTCCTTTCAACGCCCACAAGACAGAGTCCCGCTGGTGAGGCTTTAAAGCAGTACAAAGCTCAGCAGGGTCAATTTCTATCCCGGTGTCAGTGGCAAGCTTGATCTTGGATTTGAGGAAATCCTGATAGGTCATTTTTATATTCCCAACTTAACAATAATTGCATTCTTTACCTGTCCGGAATCGCATAATTTTTGAAATCTCATTTCCAAATAGTCCCACCATTTAGGCCCTGATTGAGTTTCAGGCATGTCGTCTAGTGGCTCCAGACTAGATAAGATCCATTCCAAATGATCTATAATCTGATCTTTTCCTAAATAAAATGTTCCTTCCTGATCTTCAAATATTTCCTCAATACCCACACTTTCCATTTTAGCCAACCAATATTGATGTTCATCATCTGCACACACTTCATAATTAACAAAATACATTACAGGCATTTCAGGATTTTCATTCATCAGGTTTATGAGATTTTCTATAATCTTATCCATCTCTACTTCCCCTCCCACTTTTCCATGTACTTTACCAGACTATCATATTTATCCTGCAATTCATCCATAGCGCATTCAATTTCGCCTTGCAGTCTGATAATACATGTTCTCATTTCACTAGCATAGTGCTTCATGCTATCCGTTGTTTCTTTCATGTCAAGCACGTTAATCATAAGGGGATCTTCAACAATGAACGCTACGGTTTCAGGATGGTCCAGATTATATATCTTTATCTGGTCCTGAATTTCATCGACCGGATGTACACTATCATCGTATGACCAATATTTTTTCAGTTCCTTTCTCTCATGGTCCGTAACTATGACATGATTCCTTTTCATATCTATTCCCCTTCCCCATACCGCGGGGAAATCCCCTGCAGGCGTATTTTCGCTTCCACTTCCCGGGTCCAGCGTGCCAATGCCGTAGCCTTGTCGCCCTTGCCCAACTTCATCAGCAGATTGTGAGCCTGCCCTACTGCCATGGCACGTGAAGTACAGGGCTTACCCATACCCGAGCCGCTCCTGGCATCTATCACCATAAAGCGGATCACCTTCTCCCCCCGCTCTTCCCATACAAACTGAATACTGAATACTTCCAGATCCGGAAAGCTGTAGAGCCTCTCTGGGCAGGCAGAATCATCCTGAATATAGCGGCCTTCGTCTGGAGACCAGATATAATAAGCATTATTTTTCATCCTTTAAACCAGCTTTCATCCCTGAATTGTGCCAACTCTTTTTTAAGCTCCTGATTTTCCTTAACCAGTTCAGTTATACGATCTAAAGGATTTGAATTTTCTCCAACACCTACCCACACAGTAGCGACTCTGAAATCCGGGATGACTTTTCTATTTTCAGTATGTACAATTCCAATTTGCGACATATAAGGAAGTCCGGAATCCATAGCGGAATTTATTGTTTGCATAATTCCGCCCCATAAAATAAGGGCATCCTTGGTAAGCAATTTTGGATTGGAAAAAGCAATGAAAAAAACCTTGATTGCATTTAGAAAATTAATAAAAAAACACTTCACTCCCTTACCTCCTGGAATACTGTCTGGCAGGATGGGCAAAGCTCATCAGAGTCACTTAAATGAGAAGCTACTATAAACCCGCATCCGGCACAGTTTATAAATTTGCTCAAGTGAAAATCACAAAGCTCAAATTTATTGCCATCCCAGTCAGTATGCTCATAAAGCGGTACCTGTTTACAGTTATCAATGCTACATCCCATGGGATTTGACCTCTTTTTTGAATTGCTTATATAGCCGGCGCTGTTTGTCGGCTATCTGGGTATCATCCACAAACATGAGAGTCTGGGTCCAATTTCCCATGCCTATGGGGAATATGCTGGAGCTGGCTGTCATGGGCAGCTCTATGGTGTGATATTCCTTAAAGTGCTGGCCTGTCCCTTTGGGGTCCTGGCCGGTTTCTTCCCGCATGATCCGGCGGAGCTGTTTAGCTTTTTTACCGTTCATTTAATTGTCCTCCGCACGTTATAACCCTTAAATATTCCTGTTTTCCACTTGAACTGCTGCACAATTTTGTTTTCAGGATGATTGTATCTCTTCAAGTTTTGTGCAGTAACCGCAAGCTTTTTATAAAGCCAATAGTTCAATAATTTGGGGAATTCCTTAAAAAACTGAATGATTTCCTTAATCATCCCTTCGCCCTCCACTAATCCATATCCAAACATTTAATCACTTCGTACAAAGTTCTATATAAACCATCAGCAAATCCGTACATTACATCAAATTCACCTTTTTGAAATTCACCAACAAAATACAACTTCTTTCCAGTACCTTTTGCATATCCTGCCTCTAAATGAGCGCTTTTACCGCATGGTAATATCACAATCAGAACATCTGCCCAATCTATCCATTTTTTATCTTCCAAAAAAGCTTTTTTCACTTCCTCAGTATCCATAATTGATATGCCATCATGGATTGAAATATCTGGTAACTGAGCAAATGAAAATACAAACCGTCCAGTAGAGGTATCGCAAAAGCAATCTACTTCATGACCATTATTCCTGAGTCGTTTCGCTGCCTCAATGCAAACATTTTCATTCTTCCATGAACTTGCAATATATATCTTCATCCCTGCACCCCCACCAATTCCACAACCCTGGCCAGTTTCCGCATTATGAAGTCCATGCCCCTGGCCGTGGCGTAAATCACAGGTATAGAAACATCTTCCTCATGAATCCGCTTAACCGTTTCCCGGATCTGAAAATATCCGGCGTCCATGTATTCCTGATAAGGTAAATTGTAGCCGTTCTGGAGGCGGAATACCTCCAGCTCACGGAGTTTCCGGTATAAGGTGTTTTTTCCCATGCCGACCAGCTGAGCGGCTTCATCCATGCGGTGAAGGTTGGAAGTACCCAGGAAGCGGTCATATCCCATAGCACGGGGGAGAAGTGCGGCGGTTTGCTTTTTAGCCTCTTTATATTTCAACTGAAGCCATTCAATAACACGGGCAGTATTCTCCAGCATTTCCAAGTCAGTCACGGCACCTACAACTTGAGTTGTAGGTATCATCCGCTTTTTTATCTCAGTGACTTGTTCCTGGTTTAAATGGGTTGTAAATCCATTTTTCATGAGATATGGATAGAGCTTACGGACATGCTCTTTGATTGCTTCAGGTGTTACCCCCAGTAATCGAGACACTTCTGATATAGTCATTTCATGGGAATCGGTACTATTCGACGCCCTTTTCTGAAGTAAGTCCTGCATGTTTCCTCCCTTTTCTACCTCGTAAGTACCTTCGAGGTGAATTACTCTTTTCAATGAAAACAGACTACTTCCTATTCTTGCGCCTGGCCATGCGGGCAGACTTGCGCTTAACCTTGGCCTTACCCTTATGAGGTATACCAGGATCACGATTGACCTTTTCAGTACCCACCTCTGGCCCTACGTGAGCGCTTATGATTGCCGCTGCTGCTAAAAAATTTTGAATTCTCATACTTCCTCCTAAAAAAAACAGACCTTTCCCGCGGTTGTCCTTTACCGCTCCGTTACTATCCCTATCCAACCACTCACCAGCTCTGGGGAATATTGGAGGTTTTATCACAACCATCCCCGCTTTCATGGTACGGTGCCCCATAGGGCGGGAAAATCTGTCTTTTCTATATACTCCTACCAGTTCCAAATATTCCAATCAACTGGATATCTTTGCTCAAAAAGCCAATATTTCAATGATTTAATTACTCTTCCAAAATAAGGCATACATCTACTCCTTCCCCTTTCGGGGTGCCGCCTGATTCCCCGGCGGCCCGGTAGTGTCCTATGTAGGCTACGTTGAAACGACACGTGGGCTTTCGCCTGTTCTCCTCTATGGTTTTCCGAACGGATTAGGTACCGTCTCTGTGTCCCATTGCCCCGAACTGGATTTGAACCAGCGTTTCTGGAAAGCAACAATTGTTTGTAGCCTCACAACCCGCGCACTTCTCACAAAGGCACTTATCTCTTTGCGCCGCGCCGCTTATGATTTCCAGCGTTCTACCCTTGAACTACCGGGGCGTTCCCCTCCACTCTGTGAAGAGCGGTCTATCTCACTATCTGGGACAATCCCCACACCACGCCCGCCGCGATAGCCAGGCAGCCGATGGCCAGCAGTGTAAGCAATAACCTACGCCATCCGGCAAAGATCCTGGCCCCGCCCGGGTCTATTAAGTAACTCATTTAATAACGTCCATTTGCATCTTTGATTCCTAAATATTCACGGAATGACCCAGGATATTCAGACATACGGTAATCATAATAACGTTGCTGAGATCGAGTCATCTTTCTAATTTTTCCGTACTTATTTAAGAAAATTAAATTAGGATCTGTTGGGTGAACATTTCTTATATCTCCAGGTTTATTATCATCAAAATTAACACCTATATAGTTTCCACGATCTTCAGCAATTATACCTGTCTTATCTTTATATTTAATCAACATTCCCAATTCTGCCTGTACATCATAAAAATTTTTTATGTATTCAAAGTTCATACCACACTCCTATCAGTACTCCTCCAGGACAATTTCTTCCCGTATATCCCCGCCGAATTCATCCCAATTAAGAATCTGGCTATTGACCCACGGTTTAGGACGCTCTACTTTTACTTTCTTCACCTCAACGATCCTATCCCCAGGCTTAGGGATGTATTTTCCGCTCACCGGACCAGTACCGCGCCGGCGATTATTCCGGCTCCCAGGACCATGGCAAAGCTCAGGTAGTAGGCTACTTCATTGCGGAAGCCGATGCTGACGGCTGTAGACCAGTCATTTAGCGCCATTCCCGCCACGGTCATAACGATAGCCAGTAATATAAGCCCTGTCATCCCAATACCCCGCATTCTTTCAGCATTAGTACCAGCACTATGATAAGGATACCCAGAAGCACCAAAGCCCCGCCGGCTTGGTCACTTTTCCAGAATCCCGGATTTTTAGGCTTATTCATGCTTTCCCTCCCCTAGCCCGTCCCCCTGGGTAAGGGGGTCCGGGTTATTGGAGGTTTCCGATGCCGGTTCGGCGGCAGGCGGAGCTTTGAAAAATTTCACCGGTGCCAGATGTGTTTCGTAACCACATATGGGGCATTTATCATAAACGCAATGCTCTACCGCTCCCGTGGGATATGTCTCTCCATGCCTTTTCCCGCAGGGAAAACAAACATAGGCCACGCGGTCCAGGGCGCTCATGCTATAGCCTGCCGGATCCGTGCAGGATGCCGGGTAACATGACGCTCTATAGTGATCACCATACCTGGCAGATAAGCACGGCATTTCCGGGCAAATAACAGACCATAGACCGGCCCCAGGGACATCATACCGGACAATATCCGGGATATTACAGGGGGTGTTTCAGGAGACTCTGAGTGTATCCCGCGAGAGTGTTCCAAATCATACTCCACGAAACCACAGGAAAGCTCAGCTTTCCATTTCAATACCTTTTTCATAGTCCATTTACCGAACGCTATCTGGTAATCCATAGTCACCTCCAATGCTGGTATCTGGCATGTACCAGCTTCCATTCTTCCGGGGTCAGCGGGCGTTCCAGGCTGGAACTCCTACAGATACCCCAAGCCAGTTTCAACTGATAAACCTGTTTAACCGTCAAATTGTACTTTTTTGCAATACTTTCCGTGCGATACCCGTCCAGGTATCTCAGCAGGCTATTTTCCACCTCAGCGGGTATGGCATCCAATTCCAGGTAGAATTCCACGTCCTTGGCTTCCCTGGAGGCCATATTAAGCCCTTTTTTCATTACTTCCCCGTGTTCTTTCCGGTACCGCCCCGCATCCGGGACAGATCATCCAGCCATAGCCGTATCAGGTCGTCCGCTGTCCCTTCCGTCATGTCCGCTGGGATTGTACGGGCTGCCTTTTCAAAGCTCTGCAAGGCCACCTGTAGACGCCCCAGCTTCCGGATCTGGGAAGGGTTTGGCTCAGACAGAAAATAATGGGCGTACCATTTTGTACCGCTCTTGTGGAACTCCTGGACACGCACTATGCGGTAGGCGTTTTGCTGTATCCAGTTGGACCACTCCTCATCAGAAGAGAATACTTTTGCTACCAGCCGTGTCATCAGTCGCTACATCCACATCCGCCGGGACAGTTACACTCCGGGTCGCCCACCGTTTCCACATTAAAGCTCACCCGGCCGCCGTGGACTATAAAATCAGGCACCTTGTCATTGACTGAAAAATGCATATCTATCACGTATTTCACCCAGTCAATCACCGTGGCCATTTCTGTCTTGTGTGACCAGAAGTAAGGGGTACGGCGCATTTCCGCTATCACGGAATAAACAAACAGCCCCCAGGTACGGTTTTCCAATATGTTGTCAAGGTCAAATTCGTGAATAAATATACCGGGTACTTCCAGCCTGATAAAATAGTCATTGCCCTGGCGGTAAAATTCCCCCTGCAGACGCGCCCCGGTCACCATTTCCAGCGTGGGCGGTATCAGTTCATCATGCCCCACTTCCAGGGCGCGCATCACTGCCACCAGGTCGGAAATGGACACCGGCGTCTCAGTCATACCCTCATTACGGGATTCCAGTACATAACGGGATATGGCATCGTAAGCCTCCCGGATCATGTGCCGGCGGCCGATGGTACTGTCCTGGATATGGTTAATTATATGCGGCATGTGTTGCCTCCCGGCCCACGGCCTGTGACAGGAATTTCCCTATTTCAGTATATGCGTCCCGAATGTTCCAGACATTCAGGATAGTCAGCTCGGCATTGATCAGGGCATGCTCGGGGGTATTGCCTCCCGGCCCCACTATCCCCCCGCTGGCCCATTCCGATGTCTGGTATTTAGCAGATGCCTCATCATACCAAACCACCACATTCATACCGGCCACAAAATACAGCTCACCCTTAAAAGTCCCCCGGCTGGTTTTTACCTCAGCCTGATCCATCAACTTCATAAAGAGCCTCCAATATTGGATTTACGGGCCATTCGCCCGGCGATTTGTTCGGCGATTTCAGTGATATAGTCCTCAATGTGGACTGAGAGTTTTTGTCCGGTGATCCGCTCCAGAGAACTTCGTTTATAACGATAGACAGGGTCTTTGGCAGTGCCCACATTTATGATTTCATCAGGACGGAACAAACGGAGACGGTCTCGGCTGAGAAGTGATTTACTAATACCTAAAACCTGGGCAGCCTCTTCAGCTTTATAGAGTAGTTTTTCCGGCATTTTTAATCCCTCCTAAACAGTCTATTTTCAATGAAAATAGCTTGACTGCAATTGTTAAACCCGTTATCATCTATGTAGATAGTTCAAAAATTATCTACATAAAAAAGACAACCCCGGCAGGACGAACCTTACCGGGGCTGCTTCTGGACCTGCTGGAGTCCTTGAGATAAAAACATCAGTGCACCCAAGTTCGGGTGACAAATACCAGCAGGTACCGTATAACAAAACCCGGGGTTTTCCCCGTTTCGTTGGCAGCGCGCGATCCGCCAAGATTTCTACGCGCTGTCAGTGTTTTTATAAAGTCAGGCAGGGAGCCGGAATCCTTTCCAAACCGGCTCCTGGTCCACTTTGCCCCATCCGGCGAGGGATAGAGGGGCGGCGCGGGGGACTGCCTGTATTCTTTCTTTAATAAGGAGGTTCTATGGCTGATAAAACCTGTCCTCTTTTAAAACTACCCTGTCCGGGAGAAGGCCCCGATACCAGAGATGATTGCAGCTTTTGTGTAACTGTTGGTACATATAAAAGCTGCGCTATTGTCGGCCATTATACTTTTACAGCCGACTGGATATACGATACTATGACTGAACTGATTCCTGATCAGTCCCGTCGTCTACAACACGGAAAACGTCCCTGGAATAAAGAGGAGTAGCAGAAGGAACAAAAACTACACAAGGGTCGTTTTCGTTAGTGTATATTTGTACTTTTAGACGAAATTCGCCAAAATCACTTTCAGAAACATGCATATCCTTGATGGTAGAATCCACTAACTCGTTGAATTTTTCCAAAAGGTAGTTTTTGAATTTAACAAGTGTTTTTTGTTTAATTTGTTCACCCATTTTTTTGACCTCCAGCAAGTAGAGATGTTTAACACACTTTCTATGCACCTCTGTTATATTTAGTGTATCATATGCATTGTTGGTGTGTCAAGTTATTTTTAAAATATATTTTTGGAAAATAAAATGCTTACTAAACGAATAAAAGAATTAAGAACATTTTTTAAAATGACCCAATATGAAATTGCTGAAAAACTCGGGATTTCTCAACCAAAATATGCTAATTATGAATCAAGAGGTTCTATACCTCCAATAGATATCTTAGAAAAGTTATCAGATCTGTTCAATATAAATTTACATTGGTTGATTACAGGTACAGGAGAAATGTTAGACACAGACCGTATTACCGAAGCAATCCCTCTAATAGACCACCATGCCAGTGCTGGTAACGGCATCACTAACCATGACCGTCCTGAAACTCGAACGCTAATCCCGGTCAGTTCCAAACTATTCTATCCTCATGATCCAAAAGACATCCTAGCGATTGAAATTTTCGGAGATTCCATGGAAATAAATGGTTCCGGATTTTGCCATGGGGATTTGGTATTCTTCACTACAAAAGTCTTTCGCAAAGGTGACGGGGCGTATATTATACGCCTGGACGGAGACTTGCTTTTAAAACGTCTTCAATTTACCCCTGGACTTATAACTATAATCAGTGATAATGCTAAATATAAACCTATAGAAATTAGACAGAATTCTGACAACCAGATACAATTTGAAATCGTTGGTGTTGTGGTTGGTAAATTACGGCTTTATAGATAGGGGGTTGTATGAATGAAAATCTGGTGGGAATAATCGGAATGATTATGATTGCCATGTACATTTTACGAAAAGCCGGTTTTGACCTCTACCAGATTTTGAGAGGTTATATCACTCATACCTATCAACCTAAAAAATATCAAACAGGTAAATTATTCCTTCAAACTACCAGATCTATTGAAATGCGCCGGTTTATATATTCAGGTATTATCCTTGCTTTCCCTATGTGGATATTTATTATATTTTCTATTGCATTTAAATTAGATTACCCTTTCCAGGCAGCTTTCCCGGTTTATAGTATATCAGCGATTGTATTGCATATGGTTTTTGCATTTATTATCGTTCCTATAAAATTCAGTATTTTGGAAAAACAAATGAACCCGGATCGGGCCGTATACATCTATGGGTTTATGAGTGTGGCAAAATTCCTGCACGATAACGGACACAATGCCTTGGCAAGATCATACATCCAACGGGCCCGGGATTTGTATGACAGTTGTACCTATGTGATCATGGAATTTCGGTACCTGGACAGCCTGATCGATGACCATGAGCGGCAGATTGAGAATACACGCCAGGCTGATTATGATTTTCAAATGCATCAATTAACTCAGTCAATCAACTAATGTTTTTTTGGAGGTTATTTTGAAAAAGATACTAATATTATTTACTTTAAGTCTATTTTATATTTCTTGTACAAGCTCTCTTCCCAGAGCCTCAGAAGATATTAATTCAGTTTTATACAAGATACATGTAAAAAATGATGAAATGTCAGAAATAACTTGGTACCACCATCAGTCAGAGCCAAGATTTGTTGATAATAATAGATCTTATATGTATATTGGACAGAAAAAAAGTAAATTATGGTTACGATTAGTTTTTAATTTTACTGCTCAAGATTGGCTTTTTATAAAAGGATACATATTAAAATCAGGTGAAAATAAAATCGAAATTCCTATCGATTACAATGATGTTAATAGAAAAGCAATGACTTCTGGGATGATATATGAAAAAGGGGATATTGAAGTCTCAAAAAAAATAGAGGAATTTTTCCAAAAAATATCTGAAAATGACCCTTTAATAGTCCGATATGTTGGTGATGATTACCATCAAGATAAACAGATGGGTAAAAATGATCTTATCGCAATTAAAGAAATTATTATGGCTTATGAAATCCTTAAAAAACAATGAACTTGGACAAATGCCGAAAATACTAGAAAAAGAAATCTACACTCAAAATCTGGGCCGTCATACTCTGAAGATCATCCAGGACCTGGGGACAAACGTTGATTTTACTTTCCAGCTGGAAGACCCTCATACTAATAGAGTCATCAGAGCCCTGGAAGTTACCCGGCCGGGAGTGTATAGGATCTATGAAGAAAAGGATATAGAGATTATGTTCCGTGAAGAAATCAGGAATTTTGAAAAGCAGAAAATTTAGGTATTCTACTATGTTTTTTAAATACGCTTACGATTTTGAAGTATTTCTGGTTATGTATAAGACCTGGACCATTAAAGTTTGGCAGGACGGAACCTATCCGGATCACTTCAATATCATTGCTCTTGAAAACGGTACAGGAGAAATAAAAGCAGATATCGAGTTTGAGATACCGGTAATCACTAAAATAAACGGGTTTCGCGAACCAAACTCTTTGTTTGCGGAATGGGTGGAAATAGTTAAAAGAAAGTATCCAAAAAGGATATAGATATTGTGTGTATGACAGTGATTATTGAGATGGAAAAATGAAATTTGAATATCACAGAAATTAGATATAATTTCTTGCGTATTTTTTCCGATATGATAAACTATAAATGTAAATGGGGCGGAGAGCTCATGTCTTTAAGCCCTAGCGCCAATGCGTAAGGGCTTTATTATTCTGCAAAGAACAGGAGGCACTAATATGGAATTCAGGGAAGTTACACCCGTGGAATCCGGTATACTTTTAGAACGGTCGGCTAATATAGAGCACCCTTTTTATTATCTTTTTCGATATTCACTCACTGAACACAGGATAATTGCAAAAAGAATTCGTAAGAAAGCTATTACGTTTTCCAATGAAAGAAAAAAATATCATACAATTGAACTTGACCCAGGATGTGCACTACACAAGGCAATAAAACGGATAGAAGATATTAAGGCAAAATATTTGAGAATTAATAATGCCGAATACTAGAACTCCTTTACCAGCTCCAGACCAAGGGGAATTAATCGCCCGTTTTCTAAAAGTGGAAGAAAAGAAGCTTCATGTTGAAGAGAAGCGGGAAGATAATGCAGCTAAAGAATTAGAGTATTCAAGGAAATCCAGTGAAGAAGCTAATGAACTGGCAAAATTAGACTTAGAAAATCAAAAAGATTATATCACAAAATCATTTGTTTCTAGAGATAGGGCGATTACTTATATTTTTATAATAATCGTGTTTGTAGTAATTTGTGGGGTTGGTTTGATTTTATTTTTTGGGAAAAACAGCCCTGACATTTTAGACAAGCTATTCAATTTTATAAAAGACTCATTAAAAGTAGTAGCAGGTGTAGTTATAGGCTGGTTTGCAAATGGAGCTAAATCCAAAAAAAAGAAAGCCTCTCAAGAATAATCATTTATCGAAAGGATTTGGAATAATATCTTTCAAAACTTCATCTTTCTGTTCTAATATCTGCCGTTTCTGCTCAATCTGAGTAACTATATAATGCTCCTGTGCCATGGCCATACTGGAATGGCCTAACAGCTCAGCAATTAAATGTCCATCAATACCATCCACTCCGCGGCACATTGTAGCAAATGTCCGTCTAAGATCCCGGAACTGCAGGACTTCAGCAAATCCCAGAGAGCGCACAAAGCCGCTCCATCTCATAGAAAAGATATCGGGTCCGATGGTAAAAAGAGAGTCTTTAATTTCCAGACGCTCAATATAACCTGCCAGGACTGATTTTACCATTGAGGTTAATGGTATCACCGCATCCGCCTTTTTTGATCTCTTCCTGACTTTTCCTTGTGTGAAATCTATTATCCCCAGATTCCAATCGATATTTGAAATCTTGATTGCACAGATATCCGATAACCTTATCCCTGTAGTCATACCCAGGAAGGTTATCATCCAGAATTCAGGGTCAGAAATTGATGAAAATACTTTGCGTATTTCATCCGGAGCAGCTATCCTCCGCCTGGCAGTCTGGACCTGGAATTGTTCTATTTTACCGGTAATAGGATTAAACGGGATAATCTCATAACGTGCCAACCTGGAGAATAATCCGGTAATTGTCCCAAGCTCACGGTTTATACTGGACTTCCCTACCCTGGCCAGACGTGCTGTTTTGTACTTTTCAATTTCCCGATAGCCAATTTGATCAATAGGTTTATCTCCGATAATTTCTAGGAAGTACATTAAATTTCTCGCAATATCCCGGCGGTTTTTTTCAGCGTCAATATGTCCAGGCACATATTCCTTTAAATACCATTCTATTCCGGTTCTCAAAGTCATGAATTGTTTTGGATTGAGATATTTCTCCGGGAATGAGTTATCCCGGATGGATGCCTCTATATCAAACGCTTGCCTCTCTGCTTCGCGTTTATTCTCTGATAACCTCCACCGGTACCGGCTGGGCTGCTTCCCTGTTTGACGGACTACCGCCGCCCTGGGATACCAGAATTCAACCCCCCATTTGTCACCCATCTTTTTTACTTTCATACGGACCTCCAGCAAATATTGGCCGTAACATGTGGCTGTAAAGTGGCTGTAAATATTATATCCCATGAACATTATGGAGTCAATGGATTGCGCAAAGTATTTTAATTGCAATAAGTTACGGTATTATATGAATTTATAGAATGATTGGATTTTCTAACCGACTGAGCTATGGGCCCTCTCTGACTATTACCATTTTAACAGTTACAGGGTGATATTTTAACTTATGACTGGAGATATATCAAGTTTTTATAATCCGCAGTTTTTTCCAGATTCAGAGAATTTCAGGATTGATTTTTAAAAATGGAGCGCCAGCCGAAATAAATAAAAGAGCTGATTTCATTAATAAATTCCTCTTTTTTATCCTGATCCAGCGGGCGCAATACCAGGTCTTCCAAAGTCTGAAAATAAAAAGCAGAAATCGACCGGATAAAATCCTCAGACACTTCTTTCTTGGCAGGATGAATCTGCCGCAAAATGAAGTTTACTTTCTCAAATAATGAATAGGAATAGCGGTCTATCAATCTCTGCTTATAATCAAACAAGCTGGAACCCTGAGAGCATTTTACCAGGAGGAGCAGGTCTTCCCTGTTCTCTTCAATAAATTGAAGCAGGACACTCACCTGGCCTCGAAATAAAGTGATGTCCCAGCCGTTTTTATCATGTAGGAGACCCGCGACTTCAGCCGACTGAAAGACTTGTTGGATTTTGTGGATGAGCGGGCGTAACAAGGCTTGAAACAGATCTTCTTTATTATCAAAATAATTATAAATATTGCTGGTAGATATATCTGCTCTGGCGGCAATTTCCCGCAGACCAGTACCCATAAAGCCTTTTTCCAAAAATTCTTCCCGCGCTGCTGAAAGAATACCTGATTCTATCTCCTCTTTTTTAACCTGCATGAGATTATCCCTTTTTTACAGGATTATGAGTTTTTCACAGGTTTTTGTCAAGCCTCACTTTTCTTAAAATACGGGATAAAAACTAGGATTAATGCGGATATAAGTTTACAAAATGACTATATTCTGATAAACTAATTTGATATTTTTTCGGAGTTGATTATGAACATGTTTATAAATAAAGAATTTAAATTTGACGCGGCGCACAACCTGGTGGATTATAATGGTAAATGTGAAAACCTACACGGACATACCTACCGCTTACGTGTGACCCTGCAGGGTAATATTAATAAAGGTGATATGATCATAGATTTTGTCGATCTTAAAAGCATAGTCAAAGATCTGGTCATAGATCGTCTGGATCACGCTTATCTGAATGATATAGTACCTCAATCTACTGCCGAAAATATAGCCCTGTGGATATGGGACACTCTGGATTCCGCTCTGAAAAGCCCCTTCTTTCACCTTTATGAAATCAATGTCTGGGAAACGGAAACCAGCTTTATCACACTCCGGAAGGAAGGATAAAATGGCCGACCTGAAAGATGTGCAAAGTGAAAAAGACAGACGCAATATACCCATCAATAAAGTGGGTATACGGGATTTGTCTTATCCGGTCAGTGTACAGGATAAAAACCATCAAGTACAGCACACCATAGCCCGGATCAATATGTATGTCGATCTTCCTCATCACTACCGCGGTACACATATGAGCCGATTTCCGGAGGTGATGAGCCGTCATAATGTCAACCTCGGCTTGCATAATCTGGAAGAATTACTGGATGATATGAAGCAGACTTTTGACTGCGAAACCTCACACATAGAGCTGGAATTCCCCTATTTCGTCAAACGTCAGGCTCCTATATCCGGTATGGAAAGCCTGATGGAATATCCCACAAAGATTTCAGCCTCTAAAGGTACCAAAATGGAGCTTTTAGTTCAGGTTAGTGTCCCTGTACATAATCTCTGCCCTTGCTCCAAAGAGATCTCCAGTGAAGGAGCCCACAACCAGAGAGGTATTATTACCATTTCTATACGCTCCTCAAAACTGGTATGGTTTGAAGAACTGATCGTCATTGCGGAGGAATCTGCCTCCACTCCACTCTATGCCTTATTAAAACGGGAAGATGAAAAATTCGTAACTGAAAAAGCCTATCAAAATCCCCGCTTTGTGGAAGACGCCGCCCGTGAAGTTTGTCTGAAACTCAATAAGGATACCCGCATCGATTGGTACAGTGTGGAAGTCACAAATTTTGAATCTATACACAACCATAATGCTTACGCCTATATCGAAAAAACAATATGAATTTTTGATTGATTAACAAGCTGAAAATATGACAATAAGTATTGAACCAGATATAATATACAGTACCTGTGGTGAAAAAAATGGGAGGGGAACCATGAAAAGCCGGGTTGTTTTATTATTACTCCTAATGGGTAGTTTTACCCTCTCCTGTGAAAAAAAAGAAAAAGACCCCTTTGCTGAATATGTAGCTTCCACTAATACCAATGTAATTGTAACCCCCATTCAAAAAGATATCAGTGCCACTATTTCCGAACAGCGCTTCCAGGCGGGGATGATCCGTTTTTATAATCGTGAATACCAGGCTGCCATTCAAATTTTTAACTCTGCTCTTTCCTATGATCCCATGAATCATCAGGCGCGTTATTATCTGGGTTATGCTTTTCTAAACGCCGGGTATGCCCAGAATGCTATACAGGAATGGGAAAACCTGCTTAACCTGGGCGGGGGAAATAACCAGGTCCGACAAAAATTGAACGATCTTTATTTTAGACTATCTATAGACCGCAGTTATACCGCTACTACTTCCTATGTCTTGTCGCACATATATGATGGTACCGACAGGGGTATGCATAAGGTCATACGGCCTTCGTTTATGCTGTATGATCCAAAATATGACCGCTTTTTCATCTCTACTGCACAAACTAAATACGTAGTGGAGATGGACGGAAATGGAAATATGGTAAGACAGCTGGGCAGAAAGATTGGAGATTTCTCAGCTTTCCAATTCCCTACCGGTATCGCCCTTAAAGATGACCTCATATTTGTGGCAGATTATAAATCCGATAAAATTAACAAATTCAATAATGAGGGAAAATTTCTGGGAGCTTTTGGGATACACGGTTCCGGTATCAGTAATATTTCAGGCCCCATGGGAATTTATATTTCTGATGATGATTATATGTATATCGTGGATAACGGTAATAACCGGATTCAGAAATTTGATCTGGACGGCACCTGGGTACAGTCGATGGGAGAGTCCGACCTGGAAAGACCCACGGATATATGCGGCGTGGGTGATTCCATTTTTGTCTCCGACACTATGCATGGCCGCATCCTGCAGTATGATGCATTTGGAAATCTGGTTAAAGAAATCGGCACAGGCCTCTTCGTGGAACCCCGCGGCATAAGTTTTAAAGACAATGTCCTGTATATCGTGGATGCCAGACAGGGCATCTATATGTACTATCTGGAGAATGGAGAAATTGAAAATCTGGGCGTAGACAAAGACAAGCTGGAGTACCCCTTTGATATCTGTGTAGATAATAAAAATCTGTTATACAATAGTGATTTTAATTCGGAAAAAATTGCGGTATATATTCCCCTGGAATTGCGCTATGGTAACCTGGGGATAGATGTGACACAAATCTGGACTGATAAATATCCACAAAACTTCATTCATTTCAGAGTCTGGGATAAAGCCGGGAACCCTGTCTATGATTTACAGGGAGAAAATATCGTCCTCACTGAAGAAGGAGAAAATATTCCCTTCATCAGACTGGGTCCCACTTTTGAATTCCGAAAAAAAATGTATATAAAATTTGTAGTTGACCACTCCGCGGCCATGTCAGAATATCTGCCTGAACTGGAAGATACCATTAAACCTTTTCTACAGAATATGACCGGTGATGATTGGGTGGATATCCTGAACGTTGATAAAGACATCTCAAAAATGGGGAGAATGGAAGCCAATGTACTGCGTCCTCTCAATTTTGTTAAATCAGGAAAGTTTGAATCTCCCGCACCTGTGGAATTGAGCAGCGCGATATATCAGTCCATTACTGAATTACTGAATGTAAACCGTAATAAAGCTGTGGTTATCATTACCACCGGCAAACTCTCTGATAAGTCATTTTCCACCTATGAAGAAAATATTATCTATACATATGCCAAGCAAAATGCTATCCCGGTATATGTAATACTTTTGGGAACTGAAAACCGCGAACTATTTCAAAGCATCGCGGATCAAACATTTGGAAAATTATATACCATACAACAGTTACGAGAAATCCAAAATCTTTGTAACGAAATCAGGATAGCAAAACCTCTGGAATACATTCTTACTTATGAAGGACTAAACCTAAAAGGACTTAAAAATTTCTGGATTACATTGCATATGAAATTGAAGTATAAGTCGATGATAGGTGTAGATGATACCGGTTATTTTGTACCGGAGATAAATATGGATACATTAATAGACATCAAAAAAGAGATGAATAATCCACAATAATTGCATACCGGAGTAAATGGGATGGTGGACAGACTGGTAGTGGGGATAGTGGGGAAAATCGGCAGTGGAAAATCCACAGTGGCTGCTATTCTTGCTAATGATTTTGGTTTTGAGTTGATTGATGTAGATAAATACGGTCATCAGGCACTGGAATTAAAGAAAGAAGATATTGTTCATTATTTCAGTTCAGAAGTATTAGACTCCCATTCAAAAATCGACAGAAGCAAACTGGGCAATCTGGTCTTTGCGGATCTGAATAAACTGACCTTGTTGAATAGTCTGGTTCATCCTTTGATGAAAGAAAATATAAGCAAAAAAATCTCAGAATACCCCCATGGAAGATTTCTGATTGATGCCGCCTTGCTTTTTGAAATGGGACTGGATGATCTCTGTGATTTTATCATAAGTATCGATGCACCGGAATCTGAGATTATAGACAGGGTCTCTAATAAAAGAGGCTGGCCCCGATTAAAAGTAGAACAGGTATTAAAGGCTCAGCAATACCTGGATTTTTTAAAAGATAAAAGTCATTTTATCATATTTAACAATGGCAATATGGATAAACTCAAAAAACAAGTGGAATTTTTCATTTTAGAGATTGCCTGAATCCAGACACTCTCTCGCATTTCTTTTTTTTTCCGATAATATTAACAAGTATTTCCAAGGAGTGCGGATGAAAAAAGCAATACTTTTCACATCATTTATATTGTTAACTTTAGCTGGATGTATGGAATTCGATCAACCCATCGCTAAAGCGTCCCCCATCCTCAGAATCCTGTTAGGGGTTGATACCAAGATGGTTATAAAACCCAATCACAATTATATGGTCTCATTCGACGAAAAAAAAGAAATAGGCAGTGGTAATATATACATTTCAGCAACTACTAATGGACTTATGGTAAATGGAGTGCTGGTATCAGGGACTGAAGTGGAAATAGATCCCAGCGGTTTCTTTCAATATGAAAATAAAACATACAGAGGTCAATGCAAAATAATCCAGGTCAACAACCAATTACGTCTGATTAATCTCATAGAACTGGAACCATATCTGTACTCAGTAGTCCCCTCTGAAATGCCCAACAACTGGGAAATCGAAGCATTAAAAGCACAGGCTATTGTAGCCAGGACCTATGCACTTTATGAAATGGTATCAGCCCGAAAAAAGAATCAGGATTTTGACTTGTACCCGGATACACGGTCACAGGTATACAAAGGGGTTGATTCTGAAGATAAATATACCACTGCGGCTGTTGATCAGACTATGGGGCAGGTCATTAAATATCAGGATAGGATCATTCAGAGCTTTTTTCATTCCTGTAGCGGCGGTATGACTGAGTCTTCCCAATATGTATGGGGAGGATCTGAAATTCCCTATCTGGTCAGTGTACCCAGTCCCTATGGTAAAATCCAGAACCAATACAAATGGGAGATATCTGTCCCGCTCAACACCATTCAGAACAAATTAGGATTGGTACAACCTATCAGTTCAATCAATGTGATCAGCCGATCAGAATCCCAACGAATACTGGAAGTAGCAGTTACAGATCTTTCCTCTAATAAAACGATTGTATTAGGCAAGGATTTACGTAGTCTCATCGGCAGTACTTTGATGAAAAGTACTCGAGCAAACCTCAGTGTTTCTAATCAGACTCTCTTTGTGCAGGGTGTGGGATATGGCCATGGTGTAGGATTAGGCCAATGGGACGCGCAGGGTATGGCATTGGAAGGATTTCATTATGATAAGATTATACTATATTTTTACCGCGGAACCCGCATAGAAAAACTATGGTAGGAGCATTCAGATGAGTGATAAAAAAAATGGCCATAAAGAATTATGGAAAAAAATAAACCGAACCTTAAAGGAAATTGAGAATAAAAAACAGGGAACTATCATGACTTCGGTCGAGACTTCAACCAATTACATCCTGGCTTGTGCTAACAAAGACTACTGTCCCTTGAATTAAAACCTGATACCTATTATAGCTGCTGGTTCAAAGGGATCCATTTTTAAACCCAGATATATCTGCTGAGTATAAAGTGCATAGGCAGTGAGTGTACCTGATAAAATCCCACTGATAATTCCTGCTGTGAAACTGGTCTGTTCCAGTAAAGCAAAACTGTTAACCTGATTATCATAAACATTCCCATAAACATTTCTGAGATCCAGAAAGTGCTCTTTCTGGTAATGAGCGTATATATTTAATCCTATAATTCCGACTGTCAATCCCCATCCGGTATA
>CAYRWR010000032.1:0-45724 GCA_964428015.1 uncultured Brevinematales bacterium
TAGCTTTTTTATCCAGTTCTGAGGGTTTTATATCATCCCATCAGATACTGGGTGATGTTTTCGCAGGAATAAAACTCAATGGCAGGGTCTTTTTCCACCACGCCCTGCGCTTCAGCAGATAGTGGCGCGGTTGAGACCAGGATTATTCTTTTAGCTTTAAATTCAGCCATTCTACCCTTAAGATTGGTTATTAAAATATAACCCATGGGTTCTGTCCAGCGGCGAATGATAAACAAGACTCTGGAATCCTTGTTAAATTTCTCTTCACAGAGCAAATCAGTCCCCTGCCCTTCAGAATAGGCCACGGCGTCAATTTTAATGGCTTGATTCAGCACTTTATAACCCATATGCTCAGCCAGCTCTTTAGCTGTGATTAAAAAGGAAGGAAAGTCCATGTATTTCAGAGATTGGCAAGGGTCATTAGGGTCTACACCCAGTGATTTGAATGTCCCGGTTCTTTTAGGTTTATCTTTATCGATTTTTTCAAATTTTTTCTTCATGACTTTCATATTTTCTTCTGAATATTTATCCAGCAGAACTGTGGGATCAAATGCGCTTTCCGGTTGAGGCACAAAATATTCCGCGAGTCTGGATCGACTGATGAAATGAGATTTCCAGTCATCCATGGTTTTAATCAGTTCCTTCAGGGCTTCCCGGGCTTTATTTTCCAGGATACTGAATTCTACTTCTACTCTTTTTCCTGCTTCTTCCAGCAGTCGCGCCCGTTCTTTTTCTTCTTTATATTTTGCCATAATGGATAAGAGCTCATAGAGATGCGACTTATTTTCTCTGACCTGGCGTTGTTCATCCTCAGAGTATTCATCCATATTCACATCTATCTGCAGAATCTGTTCCAATCTTTCCAGACACAAATCATAATAGCCCTGGAGATAGCGCATGTAGATAAAAGCCATGCTGACATCTTCTTCCATGCGGGGGTCTTTACTGTTACTGGCAATAGTTTCCAGCTTCTGGTGCAGATCCCGGGCTACTTCGTAATTTTTATCTTCACAGTAGGAGATAAATAGGACCTTGATTGCGGAAAAAAGTTTAGGGGTGGATAAAGACCGCCGGTCATTATTGATCACATCTTCCATAACTTCACGGGCTTTGATATGCGCGCCTGCCTGAAGATAGGCATAAGACAGTAGAAACTTGGTTTCGTAATCCCCTGGAGCCAGCACATTGGCTTCTTCAAAATGCTGGAGTGCAGTCTGGTTACTATCCGTCAATAAATTGCAAAGACCGAAATATTTTCTGAATTCCCCGTTTTGATTGTAATGAACATTGGCTTTTTCAAAATAAGGCAGTGCCCGGTAGTACTGCTTCTGGCCCAGTAATATCATGGCAATGTGATAAGGGGGTTCTTTACAGGAAGGCAGTATCTGTATAGCCTGTAAGAGGTAGTCCAGAGCGTCTTTCTCTCTTTTTATCTCATGATACAGTATGCCGGTACGTTTAAACAATTCATAATCGGAATACAGAGGGTTTTTTTCACCCAGGTTGATTATCTGGTTATAGTATCCAATGGCTTCCAGAAAATTGCCTTTTTCTTCGTTGATATTTCCCAGGTGCCATAAGGTCTCCACATTCTGGGGATTTTTCTTGAGGTTATTGGCAAAGATGGATAAAGCCACATCCAGGTCACCTTGTTCCACGGCTTGTTCCGCCTTTTTGAGCTGCATTTCCTGCATGGTGGACATCAGATAAAAGCCTATTATTGCTACCAGAATGAGGATGATGATAACCAGACCCAAAAGCTGCTCCTAAAAGGAATACTTAAAAAGCGACTTTTCAGTCGCTTTTTAAGCTTATCCAATTATCGGCAAATCTTGTTTTTTTAAAAGAGTGTTTGTTGAATTTAATAATTTAAGGTCAATTTCCGGAAAGGCTGGAAAGTTTACTATCTACTTTGTCAACAGGATAACCGGCTGCCAAGGCTTTTTGCAGGTAATCTGCAGCATTAGTCGTGTCTCCGAGTTCATAGTATTTTTTAGCAGCCATATACAGAATTTCTTTATCCTGCTTGATTTCCAGAGCCATTAAGTAATTGTTGAGGCTATGTTTGGCAGTTTTCAGTTCTTTAGCGCGTTTAACAAATTTGGCAAATTCCTTTTCTGCATCATAGCTGACTGTTTCTCCAAAATTCTTCTTGAGGAGTGTACGGGCCTGTTGTGCAGAAGTACCCATGGAAAACCACTTTATGGCATAATTAAAGGAAGCTTTGGCATTTTTCTTGTCTCCGGCATCAAGATAGGCCTGACCTGTCTCTACCCAGGCTTCAGACATTTTTTTTCTTTGTGCGGGGTTGATTTCATCCGCATAGGTGACTTTTGTTTCTTTTGAAAACCCCGTACCCACAATCCCTAATATGAACAGCAATGCCACTATCTTTTTCATAGATTCCTCCATTTACTTATTCCTGTTTAATATATTGTAAGGCATTTCCATCTCAAAGTAAACTATTGGAGGAGATTTCTTTTACAAACCTTATAAAATCTACTATAATAATTGCCGGAGGAAGGATGAAGAAGGGAATTTTTATCAGTTTTGAAGGGATAGAAGGTTCAGGAAAATCCACTCAGGCTAATTTTCTGTATAACAGTCTCCTGCAGAAAGGCATAGACGCGGTATTGACCAGAGAACCGGGTGGAACTGACCTGGGAGACAGCATCAGAGATATTCTGCTGCATGACCACAAGACCTACCCTTTATCTGAACTTCTTCTTTTTCTGGCGGATAGAAATCAGCATGTCAATCAAATCATAAAACCATTTCTTCAAAAGGGTTACGTGGTTATTACAGACAGATACTATCATTCAACATACGCTTATCAGATCACAGGACGACAGATTCCCGAGGAACAGGTCAGAATGCTCAATGAAATAGCCATTGAAGGATTTCACCCCGATATGACGGTTCTGGTAGATATTCCCCCTGAAACCGGATTTGAACGCAAAAAAGCCGGGAGCCTGCAGCTGGATTTGATCGAACAGGAGAGTATCAGCTTTCACCACGCAGTCAGAGAAGCCTACCTCAAACTGGAAAAAGAAAGCCCCCGAATGCATGTCGTAGACGGTCTGCAGGATCGCAGCCGCATCAGACAAGCTGTCTGGGAGCTTTTTCTGGAGCAATTTCCACAATTCAGCTAAGTGCTATCAGTTTTTTTCCTTTGCCGCTGTACTCAATCCAAAAATCCTGTAAATAGGGCACCAGTTGATTAGCGCGGTGACTATTAAAATAATCCCTAATAACCCCCACCAGAATTTAAAAACAATGGCTAAAATCACAGCTGCAGCACCTACTACCAGACGTACAATCCGATCAATGGAACCCACATTTTTCTTCATATGTAAACTCCTGTTTTATATTAACATATAATAATAATATAATATTAAAAAGTCAAATAAACCCCGCCGAAACGGGGTTTATTTTTTTGTTATTTATAACCTTTTTTTTGTTTGTATTTATCCAGGATATTATCCAAATCCTGGGCAGATTCTGACTGATCCGGATCCAGACTACGCATATCATCCACAACTTTCTGGGCATTCTTCATCATACGTATACTTTTCTGAGTTTCTGTCTGGTTGGATCGGAGAATCTTTTTTAGTTCGGATAAATTCTTCTTGGTTTTATCTATCATATCCTGGAGTTTTTCATTTTCATCCATGGTCATGCTGACTTCCTGTTTATCAGTCACTTCCACTTCCAACATATCTTCCAGCTCCTGAGATTTGAGTGAAGCAGGGATTTCAACCTGACGTTTCACACTTACTTTTCCTTCCACAACTCCGGTAGTAACCTGCTCACCATCCGTCTCCACCACAAACTGAGTCCCGCGTATAGCAACCACAGCCACATCAGTTTCCACTTTAAAGGTTTGGCTGGCTGTCTTTTTAGTAATATTAAATAAAACCTTCCCTTTTTTTACTTTTACCTTTTCATCACTGGCTGCCATTTTTTCCAGTGAGATTGTAGATTCGGGTTCTACTCTAAGGATGCCACGGTTTGGTAAGATAATTTCACAGGAAGAGTCTTTACCAGTCTTGACCAGGTCTTTCTGGTTCAGAATCATTTCAGGATATGCATCTTGCCAGTTTTTGCCATTATCAGTGGATACTTTTACTGATCCGACTGTCACATCAATGGTATAATGACTTTCCGCGGCAAATAAAAATCCCGCACTGATTAAGGCCAGAACACTTATAACCATGAAAATTCTATACTTTCTGGACATGTGCATCTCCTTAAAATTTTTCTATTATATACAATATAACACAATATTATAAAATATAAATCACTTTAATAGCAGGATTCCAGAATATTTTTCACATCCTGAAATGAGAGCTTTTTAAAGACTCCTATTGATCCAGAATGAGTGATATTTCCAGCCATCATCTCCAGGTCATCCCGGGAGACGCCCAATTCATGCAAAGATTGCGGAAGACCCAGGTTATGGAAAAATTCTTTCAGACATTCTATACCTTTTCTAGCCATTATCAAACTTTCTTCCTGATCGATTTTCCAAACCCTTGCGGATAGTTCACAAAACTTTTCTTTATTGTCATCACAGAGGACATATTCCATCCATGCCGGATAAATCACTGCCAGACCAACACCATGAGTAATATCATAATGTGCGGATAACTCATGCTCAATAGCATGTACAGCCCAGTCTCCTGTCTTTCCCGCAGTCAGATTCCCGTTCAGAGCCATACTTCCTGCCCATAACAGATTTGAACGGGCAGCATAATTATTTCCATGCTTATAAGCGATGGGGCCATAATGGATACAGCTTAAAATGACAGATTCAGTCAGCCTATCAACCAGAAATGTATCTTCTTCCGGACTAAAATATTGCTCCAGACAATGACTAATAATATCCGCTACTCCAGCGGCTGTGTGGTAGGGGCTAACCGTGTAGGTAAATGAGGGGTCGAGAATGGAAAATCGGGGATTCCATAATGCTGAATGGGCAGCTTTTTTTTCATTGGTTTCCGGATTGGAAATAACAGCATTTCCATTCATCTCTGAGCCGGTAGCAGCTAAAGTAAGTATGGAGGCCAAAGGTAAAGATTGTTTTATGGGAATCCTTTTACTGAAAAAATCCCAGGGATCTCCCTCATAATACATTCCGGCACCTATAGCTTTGGCGGCATCGATGATGCTGCCGCCCCCGATGGCCAGAATGAAATCCACTCCATCTTTTCGGCATTTTTGGACACCCTCGCGGACACTGTCTATTCGGGGATTGGGTTTTATTCCGGACAAGAGATACCAGTCTATGCCCTCCCTCTCCAGAAGAAGAGTGACGGTGTCTAATAGACCATTTTGTCTGACCCTGTCGCTGCCGTAGCATATTAAAACTTTGGTTCCACCCAGGTTTTTGATCTCTTTTCCTACTAACTTAACTTCGCCTCTACCAAAAAAAATGGTTGTGGAGATGGAATAGCAAAAGTTTCTCATACTGACCTCAATTTGTATTAAATCAATTTTAGAGATAGGCCTTTTTAATGTCAAGATGAATAAAAGTTAAGATAGTGAATGCTATAATTTATTTTTTATTCGCGGATTTTTAATCTTCTCAATCTGAGTGAATTGGTAACTACATTGATAGATGAAAAAGCCATAGCGATCTCTGCAATCACCGGGTGTAAAAAGCCCAGAGCAGCTAGTGGAATAGCCAATATATTATAGAAAAAAGCCCAAAAAAGATTTTGTTTAATCTTTTCAAATGTAGCCCGAGATAACTTTATGGCCTCGACCACGGATGTGAGCCTGCCCTGGACCAGAGTAATATCTCCTGACTCTATAGCAATATCTGTACCTGTCCCCAGAGCCAGACCTACATCAGCGCCTTTAAGGGCGGGCGCGTCATTGATGCCATCCCCTACCATAGCTACTACCTGCCCCTGAGTCTGCAGTTTACGGACCACATTGATCTTTTCTGCCGGAAGTACCTGGGCGTAAATTTCACTGATCCCTACCTGATGCGCTATGTATTGGGCGGCTCTGGGATTGTCCCCGGTCACCATAACCGGTTTGATACCCAATGCTTTGATTTTCATTATAGCATCAGCACTTTCAGATTTAACAGTATCTGCAATACCAGCTATTCCCAGGATTTTGTTACTTGTCGCTAAACCTATAACAGTTTTACCCTGACTTTCCCACTCATTCACTACTTCTGAATATTGTGAAAATTCAGTACCTCTTTCCACCAGAAAAGAAGGTGAGCCCGCAAGATATATCTGTCCATCAATCCGGCCTTCAATGCCCTGGCCGGAAATAGCTGAAAAATCTTCTGATTTTCCAGGTGTAATTTTTTTCTTTTGAACATATTTTACAACTGCCAGGGCCAGAGGGTGTTCAGAATGCTGCTCTAACCCGCCTAGTATGCCCAGAAATGAAGTTTCATCTTCCGCCATGACATCCGTTAATTCGGGACGTCCCTGGGTAATTGTACCGGTTTTATCAAATAGTATTGTAGTGACTTCTTTCATGGTCTGAATAGCCGCACCATTGCGGATCAGGATACCATACCTGGCTCCTAAGCCGCTGCCTACCATGAGTGCAGTGGGAGTTGCCAGTCCCAGGGCACAAGGGCAGGCAATCACCAATGTAGCAATAGAGGCGTATATTGCACGGGAAATCACATCCGTATCTGTATTAATCCAGGGGATAAAGCCTTTTCCCCATTGTAAAAGATCCAGCATTCTGTCAGGCAGAATTATCCATAACAAAAAGACGATTACTGTTAAAATTAATATTACGGGAACAAAGATACTGATGACCCTGTCCGCGAATGCCTGGATTGGTATCCGGCTGGTCTGGGCTTCTTCTACCAGCTGTATCATTTGTGATAAAAAGCTCTCTTTTCCGGTACGGGTTACCTCTACTCTGAGAGACCCCATCTGGTTGATAGTAGCTCCGATGAGTTCATCTCCCGGTTTTTTATCCACAGGCAGGCTTTCTCCGGTCGCCAGGCTTTCATCTACACTACTCCTTCCTTCCAGAATGATTCCATCAGCCGGAATTTTTTCACCCGGCCGTATGATCATCACGTCCCCGGTATGCAATTGATCAATGGCCACTTCTTTTTCAGTTCCATCTTTTTCCAGAATGCGGGCCGTTTTCGCTCCCATTTCCAGGAGTTTACGTATAGCTTCACTGGCTTTTCCTTTGGCTGCTGCTTCCAGGTATTTTCCTATAAGATGGAATCCCATAATCATGGCTCCCACCAGAGCGTAATTAGCTATCTGCATTCCTGCCAGATTGAGTACACCGGTTGCAAATGAGGCTATGGTCCCCAGGGATATTAAAACATCCATACCCGGTGCCCCATGTATTAAGGTTAAAAAAGCAGCTTTCTGAACATGCCAGCCCACCACAAAGATTACCGGAAAAGCCAGAAGCAGTTCTATCCATTCCCAGCCGGGAATATGAATTCCAGCCGTCATATGCAAAATCATGAGAATAGCACCGGGGCCGGTAAACAGCCAGGCCCAGAATAGCTGGCGTCTTGCTTTTCGGGCTTTTTCTTCCGGAGTCAGCTCTTTTTGCTGGGGTAAGACCAGGTGGTAGCCCAATTGTTCAATTTTCTGCCCCAGTATTTCCAGACTGGTAAGTTTAGGGTCGTATTCTAATACCGCTTTTTCGGTAGACAATACTACCCGGGCAATAGAAACCCCCGGCTGTGCGCCCAAAGTCTTTTCAACACGGCTGGAACAGGCTGCACAGGTCATACCCTCCACACTGAGATTTACTTTCTGAATTGGCATTTGGACTCCTGCTTATAATACCTGGTAACCTGCATCCTGGATAGCGGTTTTTATCTCATCCAGTTTGGAGCTATCCTGGAGTTTAAAGCTGGCTTTGCCTATCTGCACATCCAGGTCTGTGACTCCCTCAGACTTTAATATTGCGTTTTTCACATGCATCACACAATGCATACAGCTCATTCCGTCAATCTTTAATTCCATATTACCCTCCTATCCCTCCCCCTATGGGGGTAGGTTGACATTGTTAATATAATATAGTATACTCTTAGAGTCTTGTCAATGTTTTCATAGAAAATATATGGGAATTGAGGTGCAGGAATGGATACTCACAAACATGAAGAGGCACGAGGCCTGCTGCTGAATGCCAAAGGGCAGATTGAGTCTGCTATTCGGATGATAGATGACGGTAGATATTGTATGGATATTTCCAAACAGGTAATCGCTACCCTTGGACTTTTAAAAAAGGCCAATTCTTCCATCCTTACCCGGCATATAGAAACTTGTGTGACAGATGCCGTGAAGTCAGGAAATGCACAACAAAAACTTCAGGAAATCAAAGATATTATTAATTACCTGAAATAATTAACTTATTTGTTTAAATCTTTTGTCTGTGACAGGTCATTCCAGGCTCTGAGATATATCCCATCCATTATAGATTTATGTGGAGTATCCATGGCCATTTTTAAATGTACTCTAGCCTGCTCATTATCTTTCTCTAAAATGGCTATCTGTGATAAGGAAAAGTGTGTCAGACTGTTATCATTTTCTGAGAATTTTCCAAACTCCAGGGCCCTGTCCAGTGAGGATCTGGCTTCGGGATAATTTTTCCGGTGCTGTTCACATATCCCCTGAACAAAATAATACCATGCCTGGTAGGTAGGCCCCAGGTCGTCAGGATTCTTCACCCTTTTAAGTAAAGCCCGGCTTCTGCCCGGCATGCGCAGTTTCAGCATTTTATATGACAGCCAGACGATGAATGGTTGGGGAGACCTGGAAAGAACAAATTGCCGGATTATAAAGAAACTGAGTATTACAGAACCCAATATAAGAAAGATGTGCATTAAACTAATCCGTTTGTTTATATTTATTTTCGATATTGAAGATCACGTTCTTCTGCCTCTCACCATTACTGAGGATAACTACATCAAATTGTTTATCCAGATCCAGAAAATGATTCTCAATAAACTGCCCGACCGTTTCAATGAGAGTTTTTTTTACCTCATAGGGATAGTCCATTTCAATCTTTTTATACATCAGTTCCAGTATATCTCTGGCCTCAGGCAGACGAAGAAATTCGCCTAGTTTAAAAGTTTCATGATTGTAACTTACATAGACTATATTTAGTCCCTGCTGTTTCCAGAATTCCAGTGTTGTAGCCATGGAAATTCCTTAAAATTAATATTTTAGATTATACATTAATTCCTAAGTCTTTCAATCTTTTTATTCTAATTTTATTTTTGGATTGTAGAAAGAAATATTGAATTCTGGCCTTTATACTGAGTAATTAATTTTCTAATGGAACAGCTGGTATCAAAATATTTCATATCACGGTTATAACTGCGTATTTTTCCGGTAGCCAGATTCGGGCCTGTCCTATCGGAAAATAATTCAAAAAGGGTTCCTTTTAACCAGGCAGCTTCCATGTCAGAAAACAAATGACATAGCTCTTCGGTATAAATCTCCTCTCTCTCCTGAATTGTCTCCTGGTACCACTCTCCGCTTACGGGGTGTCTATAGCGGACAGGAAGAGTAAAAAAGGGAAGGGGTAGAGATCGTCTCACAGGATAAAACAGTTCTTTATGGGAATTCTGGTTAATCAGCCAACCAAAAACATTTAAAAACATTTTTACTAAGCGTGATAAAAATAATGGCTGAGTACTACTATGCCTTCGGATCATTTTAATAGCTAATTCTGCTTTTGTGGAAGTCCCCCAGATGATCTCACTCACAGTCTCTGCTAATTTCTTCCGGTTGACTTTCAACTTTCCTAGGACACTTTTTAAAGACCTGTTCTTTCTAACAGCAGTTTTTTTCCAGAAGTAGATATCCATAAAAGATTCAAACTGATAGTGTCTTTGCAAATATTTTTTTTGCAGCTTCGTATTTTTCTGCTCCGTATAACCGCAATAATAAAAGACCATAGGATGAAAATGGGCATCCGCATGGATATGTGCCAGTATTCCGCATACCAGGGACAATTCTGTAGCCCCTAAAGCCTGACCTTTATTGAGAAAAAATCTTTTCAGGACTTTATAACTATCTTCTCCCCTTTCACCATGCAGGGCTTCCGCACATTCCAGAAAAAATTTCCCTTCTGATCCGTTCAGGCAGTAAAAAGGACTATCAGGAAGTACAGCACCATACATATATAAATTGTAATTGTCGACCAGAGCTTGACGTAAGGGGCCCTCTTTCATTTTTTGAATGGTTTGGCCTGCAAGATGCCAGTGTGATATCTCCTTAGGCATTTAAGCTGACTCTCCGGTTATTTTTACCCTGGACAGTATTACGGCTCCGATCAAAAAGAAGACCAGCAGACTTAAAACTGCCCAACGGGTACGATCCGGACTGGTGGCAATGACGCTGATCAGAAAAGGTCCCATAATGGCAGATAATTTTCCAAAAATATTAAAAAACCCGTAGAATTCTCCGGACCTGTCACCTGGTATTAATCTCCCAAATAGTGAGCGGCTTAGAGCCTGGACTCCCCCCTGGGAGGTACCTACCAAAATACCCAGAATCCAGAACAGCACATTCCGTACAGCCAGATCATTAAATCCAGGAATAAAAAAGGCTATGAATACAATTATGATATAGACTACTATACCTCCAAATAATATTGGTTTGGTGCCGAATTTTTTGGCCAACCACCCATATAGAAAGGCAAATGGAAATGCCACCGCCTGAATCACCAGCACCATTGACATGAGCTGGTCGGTATTAATGCCCCATTCCATACCGAAGGCGGTTGCCATGTATATGATGGTATGAACACCATCTATAAAAAAGAAATAAGCTATTAAAAACAAAAAAGCCATTTTGTATTTTTTTATTTCTTTAAAAGTAGCCCATAATCTGCGGAAACTGTCTGTTACAGCGTGCGAGCTAGACTCGATAAAATATTTTTGATGGACGTTTTTCATCATGGGTATAGAAAAAACTACCCACCACAAAGCGGTTATACCAAAAACTACTCTCATTGCCTGCAGGTACCCGTCTTTGGGGAAACCCAGCCAGTGTGGATTCATCATAAGGAGGATACTGATAACTGCGGGAATCGTGGACCCAAAATATCCCCAGGCATATCCAGCTGAAGAAACCTGGTCCATACGTTCTTCAGAAGTGATGTCGGTGAGAAAAGCATCATAAAAGATGTTGGCTGCTGAATACCCAATACTGGCCACCACATAGACAGCAATAGCCATTTGCCATTGTCCCGGCTGAATCCCTATAAATGCTAAGGTACCTAATGCCCCCAGGCTGAGCGCTATCAACCAGAATCGCTTCTTTTTCCCCTTATAGTCTGAAAGTGTACCCAGAACAGGTGCCAGTATTGCCAGAACTACTGCCACCAAAGTATTGGCAGCTGCTATCCATGATGTAGCTCTTTGTGCTATTTCAGGCGGAGCGATTTGTTTTTTGAAAAAAATACTGAATAAAATGGTCCCTATAATAAGTACATAGGCTGAATTTGCCCAGTCATACATAACCCAGGCTCTTTCTGATTTATTTAATTTGAGTCGGGTTGGCTCTGTCATCTTTCCTCCAGCCAGGTTTAAATTCCAGGATTAAGGTATCATTTTAGAATTATAGGTTTATAGTCTGGTTTTGTAAAGTATGCAGGAATAACAACACAAAAAAAATAAAAAAATATTTTGTTAAAATACTAAAGTCTAATTTGAACTGAGTCGATAAGTATGTTGAGAGTAATATGTTTTATTTTCCCTCGGCCCTGAGGAGGATTCTCCTCTAACTAAATTATCGGCGCTTAGGGAAAATGCTTTAGTAAAATCAAAGAAAATTCCAGCAAGGATGCTGGAAATTCAGTGTAGGATCATAAATCAAGGAGGATTATTATGATCATTAATCACAACATCAGTTCGATTTATGCAAATCGTCAACTGAAAATCGATGGTGGAAATGTTGATGACAACATCGCCAAACTGTCATCCGGTATGCGCATTAACAAAGCTGGTGACGATGCTTCCGGTCTGGCTGTATCTGAAAAGATGCGCTCTCAGATCCGTGGCCTGTGGCGTGCCGTCCAGAACACCGAAGATGCTGTATCCTTCATCCAGACTACTGAAGGTTACCTCCAGGAATCACAGGATGTACTGCAGCGTATTCGTGAACTGGCCGTTCAGTCTTCCAACGGTATCTATTCCGCTGAAGACCGTATGATGATCCAGGTCGAAGTTTCTCAGCTCGTATCTGAAGTCGACCGTATCGCCAGCCATGCTCAGTTCAACGGTATGAACATGCTTACCGGCCGCTTCGCGCAGGCCAGTGGCGGACAGCAGCCCGTAGCCAGTATGTGGTTCCACGTTGGCGCCAACATGGACCAGAGAATCCGCTCCTATGTCAACACTATGACTACAGAAGGACTGGGTCTCAAGGACATTGCCAGCAAAGAGATTATCAGTATCTCTACTCCTGAAAAGTCCAACATGGCCATCGGTATCATCGATCAGGCGTTGATGAAAGTTTCCAAACAGCGTGCTGACCTGGGTGCTTACCAGAACCGTTTGATGCACACCACCAAGTCTCTGATGGTGGGAGCAGAAAACCTTCAGGCAGCTGAAAGCCGCATCCGGGATACTGACATGGCTCGGGAAATGTCTGAGTTTGTTAAGAACCAGATCCTGACCCAGGCCGCTACATCTATGCTGGCCCAGGCCAATCAGAAGCCCCAGTTGATGCTGCAGTTACTTCGGTAAGACCTGAGTTGGGATAGGCAAAAAGCATAAATTAGACTAGATTTGGGAAACCCGGCGTCAGCCGGGATTTCCCCGTTATTATGGTAATAGGACTTTAGATCAGAACTACCCTCTTAAATCCGCATTTTCCTTTTTTTTGGAGTGCGGAACTTAGGGATCCCGGCAGTCACAAGGACGTGAATTACCACAAGGAGGGTAGGATATGATCATTAATCACAATATCAGTTCCATCTATGCCAACCGTCAGTTTAAAATGACGGACATGAATCTGGATAGCGATATCGCTAAGCTGAGTTCCGGTGAACGGATCAATAAAGCTGGTGATGATGCTTCCGGACTTGCTGTATCTGAAAAGATGCGGACCCAGGTAAGAGGACTGCACCAGGCCATGCGTAATACTGAAGACGCCATTTCTTTCCTGCAGACAACCGAAGGTTATCTGCAGCAGACTACAGATATTCTTCAGAGAATGAGAGAGCTGTCGGTGCAGGCCGGAAACGGTGTGTATAGTGACCAGGACCGCCAGCTGATCAATGTGGAAATGAATCAGTTGATCGATGAGATCGACAGAATAGCCAGCCATGCCCAGTTTAACGGCATGAATCTGCTGACCGGGCGCTTCAAAGCCCCCGATCCCAATCAGCAGGGGTCTGCTCCGGTAGACGAATCTGGTTTGAAATTTCACATTGGCGCGAACATGGACCAGAGAGTCCAGGTGTTCGTGGGCAACATGAGTGCCAAGGCTTTAGGGTTGGCTTCAGAAGACGGCAACAAACTGGTCAGTGCTTCCAATATGGATACGGCTAACCGTGCCATCGGAGTACTGGACAAGGCCCTGGGCGATGTTATTCAGCAGCGCACGGATCTTGGTGCATACCAGAACCGCTTTGAAAAGCTCTACAAGGGTTTATATGTAGCGTATGAAAACATTCAGGCTGCAGAATCCCGCATCAGAGATACAGACATGGCTGTTCAGATGAGCGAATATGTAAAGAATCAGATTTTGGCACAGACGAACGCATCTATGTTGGCCCAGGCAAATTTAAAGCCCCAGCTAGTGCTGAGGCTTCTCGGTTAGGGATAGGCATTATCCTCTAACTGAAATTGGAAAAAAGGCAATTTGATTAAATGGCTGTCGGGGATCCCTAAATTTTCTCGTCCCACACATAAAATATCGTCACTTTAAAAAAAGCCTTTAGTTTTTTTTGAAAAAAAATCCCGCTCAATGAGCGGGATTTTTTTATTTGCTGTAATGTAGTTTTACAACCATTTTTGTTGTTTATACCACTCATAGGTGGTCCTGATTCCTTCTTCAGCAGAAATCTGGGGATAAAAACCGATTTCTCTTTTAGCCTTTTCATTGGAACAGACCCAATACTCGTGCAGACCCTCAGCCACCTTAGTAGAGCTTAAAAATTCAGGCTTTTTGGTAATACGCATCTTAAGATCATTGATCCGGCCGGTAATCTTGGCAATAAAACGCGGAAAGGATAACAGGACTGCTTTTTTACCGGCAGCATTTTCTATCATACGGGTAATATCCAGCCAGTTATACTGCCCTTCCCCACTGAGATAATAGGTCTGACCTATAGATTGTGGACTTTCTGCCGCCAGAATCATACCTCTTACCAGATCCTGTACATGAATCAGGTTCATATACTGTTTTCCCCTCTCTACCAGTGGTTTCATACGGTATTTATCCACCAGTTTAAAATAGAGAAATAATTCCGTCTCATGAGGTCCATATACTGTGACTGGTCTCACAATAGTAATTGGTATCCTATCCATTAAAAAGACCGCCATCTGTTCCCCTTCCATTTTAGAGACTCCATAGTCGCTGATGGGATTGGATTCATGGTCTTCAGTGACCGGATTGTCCAGAGAAGTTGCCGCCGCACCTGCTGCCATACTGCTTACATTAAGGAACCGTTTTATCCCCGGGTTGACTTTGAGTACAGCGTCCAGAAGATTGATGACTCCCCAGGCATTGACCTTGATAAAAGTTGTCAAATCTACGGCCTTTACAGCTCCAGCTAAATGATAGATGTAGTCAACATCACGGACAGCATCATACAAAGTACTTTTTTTAGTGATTTCTCCATAGGCATATTCGACATCCAAACCCTGCAGCGCATCCAGATTGCTGGTTTTTCTGACCAGACAGCGTACTTTCTTACCTGATTCCAAAAGAGCATGTACCAGAGCAGACCCGATAAATCCGTTTGCGCCTGTGACCAGTACTTTTTCACCACTCATTTCACTGCCCCTTTATTCTGGACTGCCTCCGTCTTTTTCTCATAAAAAAACAGCAGCACAGCCAGTATAATGCTGCTAAGCACTACGAAACTGTCAGCTACGTTATAGGTATACCACCGCAGATTCCCAATTCCCATATCCAGAAAATCAGTAACTCTGCCATTGATTAGTCTGTCCATGATATTACCCAGAGCACCTCCGGTAATCGCCATCAATACTACTCTACCCCACTTTTGAGGTGAGCCGTCCTTGAGAAACTTTTCAATATTAAGGTAAAAATAAAGTACCGCACCCAGACTGAGTACTGCCAGGATAATCAACCAGACCGGATTGGTCTTTCCAGCTCCTTTGTTGAATAGCCCAAAAGTGATACCGTAATTATAGGTTAGTGTAAAGCGAAAGAAATCACCCAGAACCGGCTTGGGTACACCCTGTAACAAGCCGGACCTGGCTAAAGCCTTGGTCCACAAGTCTACAGCTGTTATCCCCGTTGCCATCATAGGCAGAAGGAACCATTTCTTCCAGTCTTTCATAATACTTCCTGTATTTTTATTTATCCGGCATAACTCTCAGGATCCAACTTTTCCACTACAGGGAGACACCTTTCACACAGATCGGGGTGTACCGTACTTATTCCCACTTGCGTAGAATAATTCCAGCAACGTATACACTTTTGCCCTTCCGCGTTGGTCACCAGTACTGCTACATCTTCTGTCTCATGAGTGATACCGCTCAATTTTTCCATTATCTCCACTTCGGATACGATAAAAAAGTAGCGTAATTGGTCACTATAAGCAGCAATTATTTTTTTGACCGCAGGATCTTTTATCATCACAGACACCCTGGCTGCCAGACTGGTACCAATTTTACCTTCATTCCGTACCAAATCCAAAGCCTTCAGTACTCCGTCTCTGACTTTCATGATAGTATCAAAACGGCCTCTGAGTTCAGTATTATTCCATTCTTTCCTGAGTGCCGGCCAGTCTGCCAGATGCACGCTGTCTTTTTCATCCTGCGCAAAATAATCCAGATAAACTTCTTCCATGGTAAAAGACAAGATAGGAGCCAGCATTATCATCATATGCTTCAGTATGTAGTATAACACCGTCTGAGCGGATTTCCGTTCCCGGCTGTCCGCGGCATAGATATACAGTCTGTCTTTGAGGATATCCAGATATCGGTTAGACATATCCACAACCGAGAAATTATATATCTCCCTGAAGGCCCGGTAGTATTCATAATTATCCATGAAGCCTTCTACTCTGGTCTGCAGGTCGAACAATAGTGATAAAGCATATTTATCCACATCATAAAGCTCAGCATAAGCTATCTCCTGGGCTGGTTTATAATCATGGAGATTTCCCAGGAGGTATTTAAAGGTATTGCGGATCTTACGGTAGCCGTCCACTGTTTTCTGGATGAGGTTTTCCCCTACCCTGAGGTCCGAGCGGTAATCTTCCGTCACTACCCATAGACGCAGTACATCCGCACCAAACTGGTTATACACTTCTGCGGGAGACACCGCGTTACCCAGTGACTTGTGCATCTGCTTACCCTCTTCGTCCAGGACCCAGCCGTGTGTGATTACAGTCTTAAAAGGCGCGGCGCCCCGCAAAGCCACAGAGGACCACAGACTGGACTGGAACCAGCCGCGGTACTGGTCACTGCCTTCCAGATAGACATCCGCGGGACGGCTCAATTCTTTGCGTTGATCCATTACCGCGATGCTGGACACACCGGAGTCAAACCATACATCCAGAATATCTGTTTCTTTGGTAAAAGTCATAGCACCGCACTTGGGACATTTATACCCGCCCGGCAGGAGCTTATCAGCGTCTTTTTTGTACCAGATATCGATGCCGTGCTCCCTGACCTGTTCCATCACGCTGGCGGACGTCTCATCATTGAGTATGACTTCCCCGCATTCGGTACAGTAAAACGCCGGGATGGGCACACCCCACTTTCGCTGACGGGACAGACACCAGTCAGGACGGCCTTCCAGCATATTCTGGATACGTCCCTGCCCCCAATCGGGTACCCACTTTACCTTGGGCAGTTCACCCAAGGCCAGTGCAGAGAGAGAGGCATCACTGACTTTAAAAAACCACTGGGGCTTGGACCGGAAGATTACCGGCTTTTTAGAGCGCCAGTCATGGGGGTAAGAGTGGACAAAGTCCTCATGATGATACAGTAGCCCCTTGGCATCCAAAAATTCTATGATCTTAGGGTTTGCGGCAAACACAAACTCGCCCTTCCACTCCGGGACATCAGCCGTAAAACGCCCCTGGTCATCTACCGGAGACAGCATTTCCAGGCCATTAGCCATACCTACATAGTAGTCATCCATACCATGCCCGGGGGCGGTATGCACTACGCCGGTCCCGGTATCCATGGTCACATGTTCACCAAAAACCACCTTGGATTCCCTGTCTATCCAGGGATGCTGTACTTTTATTTTTTCCAGATCAGATTTTTTCAGCTTTACCACTTCTTTTGCGGAATGCCCCTTTATTCCCAGGACTTTTTCCATGAGTTTGTGGGCCAGAATTACGGTGTGATTGCCCACCTTGACAGCCACGTATTCTTCCTCAGGGTGAAAAGACAGCCCGGTATTGGCAGGCAGAGTCCAGGGGGTAGTCGTCCAGATCATGACGTACAGCTCCCCTACCACCTGGTCGATGCTGTGCTCCACCACGGGAAATTTCACATAGATAGAAGGAGATGTATGATCGGCATATTCCACTTCCGCTTCAGCCAGAGCGGTACGGGTGGAGGGAGACCAGATGATAGGACGCAGGCCGCGGTAGACATGTCCCTTGGCCACCAGTTCTACAAAGCTCTGCATGATGGCAGTCTCGTACTCCTGGCTCATGGTCAGATAGGGATGGCCCCAGTCGCCCAGGATACCCAGACGCTTAAACCCTTCTCTCTGCTTGTCTACAAATTGTCCGGCATAATCACGGCACTTCTGACGCAGATCCAGGATGGGCATAGTCTCTGAGCGGCTGCCCAGTTTTTCCGTGACCTTGAGTTCAATAGGCAGTCCATGACAATCCCATCCCGGGATATAAGGGGTACGAAAGCCGCGATGGTATTTATAGCGCAGAATCATATCTTTCAGAATTTTATTGAGGGCGTGGCCAAAGTGAATCTCCCCATTGGCATAGGGGGGGCCGTCATGCAGGACAAAGGAAGCGGCATCAGCCCGTTTCTTTTCCCTGAGACCATAAAGGTCCATATCTTCCCAGCGTTTGAGGTACTGGGGTTCCTTGGTGACAAGGCCGGCCTTCATCCCGAATTTAGAATTGGGCAGGCTCACTGTCTTACTGTAGTCCATTGCATACTCCTGAATAGCTAAACTTATGGTATTTTTGAAGATACATTTTATACCATTGTACCCAATAGGTCAAAATATCAGCTTTAAATTACAATTATCAAAAAAAAGGATTTCAGCATATAATCATGAGGAAAGATCAAACCCGTAAAAAAGTATAAGCTGAAAATATTGTGTTTTACTTTTCATGAATTTAGTATCTTACGTGTACTTAAGGAGGTATTTTATGGATATAATATCAATTGTGTTGATTGCTTTTATTGTACTGGAGACCTTGAATGTGATCATGCTCTACAAGATTCCGGGTACTACCCTGGGAAATGGAGTGGGAGTTTTTACCGCTTATGAAAAATCCAAATCCGACCCGGAAGTATACGGGCTGGTGAATTACCTCATAAACTGGGTAGCAGGAACCAAACTCATCTTCATAGTTTTACTGATCGGAATCATCATCACCGGTACGCCTTCTACCAAGGTATTCAGTATCATCGCACTGATATTTTCCATTGCCACTTTCTTCTCCCGCCTTTTTCCCATTCTAAAAAAAATGGACAGTGAAGACCACCTCAAACCCAAAGGCTATTCCCGTACCCTGGCTATCATGATTGGTGCCTTTATTCTGGTTTTCGCAGTAGCTTTGGTGATTTATCTGCTGCATTATCATAATACTGCCTCATAACCCGGGACAACAGACCAGATATCCCGAAATCAGTTTAACATGGCCAGAGTATAAAAAACCTTTTTCTACTTTTTGAGCCATTGCTGCTTGAAATAATTTAGAAAAATGCTATAATCAGGTTTATGGAAGCCCCAGGGAGGCCCCTATGAAATACCTTCTTTCATTTTTATTACTGCTGAGCCTGAGTGCCGTACTACACGCAGAAAACAGCCTGTGCAAATACCGTCAGGTAGGCAAAGACTATTCGTCAATCGTCACCTGGCGTTTCCAGGGCGACAATATTCAGTTCACAGACCGGTACAAACATACTTTTACCGCATCCGGTTATGACTTTCAGTATACTGTCAATGAGACTCTGGAGTCCGGAGATGTGACCCAAAAAGTCCTGGTAGATATAATAAATAACCGTTTCCAGTTTCAGGGAAAACTCAGCAAGACTGTTACCACGGTAGGCTATAGTCTGTATGACGATCCCGGCCTGTTTTACCGCCTCTACCGCGAGTCCAAAGTCAAAGACCTCCCGGTTTATTTCACCCTGGTACTGCACAACGGCAAGACCCTGCAGCTTCAATTTCTTCCCCTGGGGAGGGATAACCCTACTTTGATGGGGGAATTAGTCGATACCTGGAAATACGAAATTATTCCTTTCCGGGGGAAAAAACCCATTGCCCAGCTCTGGTTCCGGGCTGATGACGGCCGCCTGCTTAAGTATGAGGGCCTGGATTGGGATAAAAAGAACATGGATATGTTTCTGCTCAGTGAAGAAATATCCACCAACCAGCCCTAATGGTAAGAGCCCACTCCGGATCTACACAAGATTAAAGGTACTGGCGTCTGATGACGCGGCGGGGCGCCCCACATCCGGGCCCCTGGTGCGGTTATTCCTTCTCACAAATTTTTGTAAAAACACTTCATATAATCATTCCAATTCAGGATATATGTACTGAGCAATATGGGTGCCGTTTTCTTAAGCCTCCGGCAATTGCTGAAACAATTGTTCTATGTTATCCTCAAAGAATATTATTTCAAGGAGACATCCATGAAGATAGGCATCCTGGTCTATTCCCAAACCGGAAACACCCTCAGTGTAGCGGAACAGCTTCAGCAATCCCTAGCCAGAGCCGGCCACACTGTCGCTCTGGAAAACATCCAGCCTGTGGGACAGGGGCATCCCGGTATGAGACATATAGAATTCAGCAACTTCCCTCTGCCTGACAATTATGATGCTGTGGTTTTTGCTGCCCCAGTGCAGGCTTTTTCTCTGTGTGCCGTGATGCGTCTCTACCTTCAGGCTCTGAAAGGTGGATTAAAGGGCAAAAAAGTAGCCTGTTTTACCACCGAGGCCTTCCCCGCTCCCTGGCTGGGTGGAAATCACGCCATACGTCAGATGACCCGTGCTATTACCAATCTGGGCGGAATTACTATTGGCAGCGGTGTCATTAACTGGTATCTCCCGGACCGGCCTGCCCGGGTGGATGCTCTGGTATCCCGGCTTAGCGCATTATTCAAATAATTTGGAAACAAAAAAAACGGGCTGTCACGGTGACAGCCCGTTTGTTTATTTCAGGGTATATCAGTATAATTTATAGTCCTGTCCATAATTATTATCAAAATATTCCTTTCCGTTCACTGTATATTTCAGGAAATATTTGAAATTATTTCCATTGCTCACGGGAGCAGTAGCAATCCATCTTTCAAATCCAGCCTGATTGGGGCTCTGAACATAGGAGTACCCATAAGTGTAATAAGACTGATACTGGGCTTGTACTACTCCAGATGTCTGCCAGTTGTCAGTAGTATAAACCAATTCTACGGTTTTATTAAAAGCGATATTCCGGATATCGATATTCACAGTAGCAGTAGTGCCATTGAAATAAAAAGTGTTAGCCAGAATTCCGATTCCGGAACCCAGCAGAACTCCATCGCCATGGTTAAGATTAAAATCAGCACTGTTGTTATTATCCCAGTAGGTCTGTCCGTTTACAGTATAAAAGACCACAAAACGGGTACCCATAGTGGTGCTGTTTAAAGAACTGTAGTCAGCGGTCCAGATTTCATAGCCGTTTCCGGCGTCCTTGTAATACTTCGCAGGCAGATTGGTCCAGCTTCCATTGGTGAGTTCATGGTGCACCATTACAACTTTGTTATAGGCCACATTTTTCACCCGAATCTCAAAACTGCGGGTCAGTTGTGCCATGCCGTATTTACGATGGATGTGGCTGGTGGCCCGGACCAGTTTCACCATCTCAGTACCAATACCTGTGGTTGAAGTCACAGCCTGACCATTCAGGTCAACCGGCTCAGTCACAGAACAAGCAGCCATCAGTACAGCTGAAAGTACAAAAGAAACACCTAAAAACTTTCTCATTTAATCCTCCTAGAATATTTATGCATCTTGCCCTTTTTTAAGGCGCAATATTATACACTAGTGCTAATAATTTGTAAAATTATGTAAGCGCTTTTATAAATACTATTTGACCTCGTTTGAAAGTGCCGGCAGATGGAGTTATACTGTGTCATTAATAGTGAAGGATGTATGTATGTCTAAAATTTTATATGTATTTATACTTTTCCCTCTGATGGTTTTTGCTGAATCCAGTCCTTTTGATAAAAAACTAATTGAGTTTCGCTACAGCCTGAATCAGGACCTGGATGTGCTGAACCCTCTGGAAATAAGAGAAATGAAATTCAAGCCTAAAACCCAGGCCAGGATCAATGGCTTCCTGCAGGAAAATAAAAAAGAGATTTTTACCTATCAATCTAATCTGCTGGAACTGAACCGCACCGAAAAGTACATTTTAAATCCCTTGGCCTACTCCCCTGTGAATACTGATCAGGAAAAATTACAGAAACCATTGCAGCAATTATTAAAAGACACAGGGATCTACAGTGTGTATCAGCTGCTCCTGCTCAACCCTTTTTCTGCCTGCAACATCTATGTCAACATGTACCTGGGCCGGATATACAGTGCAGAGGAATTTGGAGGGCTGATGGTGAGACAGCAGATTACAGGCGGCCCCAGGATATACTGCTCACCTCTCTCAGCCGGAGAGTGGGAAATAACCCTGGATGGCTACACTTATATCATGAATTTTAAATACAATCTTATCCAGGATACTTTAAACCTGGAACATGTGTATACCCGGATTCAGAATTAACCGGCTTCATCACCACATTTTTTTTTGTTTTTCTCATTTTTTTGTTTATATTAAAATAGTATGATTATGAGATTTGTCATTTTCTATAAAGATAATTATAATATTAACCATCAAGGAGCCAAGTATGGAAAACACAGGTACAATCATAAAAAACCAGAATGGACATATAGTAATACAGATGGATGGCGCTAATGGTGCCGGATGCGCCACCTGTGGCGCCAAGCATGCCTGCTCCCCCGCTCAGGGTTCCCGTTTTGTAGAGCTCAAGCAAAAATCCGACCTGCAGCCGGGTGACCGTGTCCGCCTGGAAATGGGTGAAGCCCGCAGTATTGGCCTGGCTTTTCTCCTGTTCATTTTGCCTATTATTTTCATCATCGGCTCTTATATACTTTTTGACAGTCTCAAATGGTCTGAAGGTCTGGCTATACTGGCCAGCCTGGGCAGCGGCATCGTGGTATTTCTGATTGTCCTGGGAATGGAAGACAGCCTGATGAAAAAGATGTCTGTAAAGGCGTTGGGACATGAACCGGAAGTACATATCCGGCCCCTGCAGCAGTAAATCCGGAAAAGTTACGCACATCAAAGAAAAAAAAATGCACAAAAATCTAATTTTTACTTGATTCATATTACTGCATGTGATATAATAAATTACATAATTAATTGAGTCTGTTTTTATGGTGTTACGCACACCCTGAAAACAGTACGCACAAAAGCTCAAGGCCGGAAAAGGAAGGGGAATCTCCTGTCATAACTGGCAGTCGGCCGAGAGCTTTTTGGTTTCTTGCAGAATCGGGAGGGGAATTTGAAGAGAGCCTTTTTAGGAGGCTTGTTCTTTTCCTTGTTGTTGTTTGTTCCGGTAAAAGGGATCTTTGCTCAGCAGACTGGATCGATCCCTATTCCCAGCATAAACCTCAATGTGGAAGAAGCAAAGTCTCCCCGTCAGGTTGCATTATCCTTACAGATATTGTTCCTGATAACTATCATTTCACTGGCGCCTACTCTGCTTATCCTGATGACTTCATTTATTCGTCTGTATATCGTTTTCTCTTTTGTCAGCCGCGGTCTGGCTACCCAGACTATTCCCCCCAACCAGATCATTGTGGGCTTATCGCTTTTCATGACGCTATTTATTATGTTCCCAACTTTCAGCAAAAGCTATACTGAAGGCGTCAAACCTTATATGGACGGTAAAATTTCCATAAACGAAGGCTTCACCAAAGCAGTCCAGCCTGTCAGGGAGTTTATGTTTAAGCAGACAGCGGAACGCTACATTTATCGTTTTGTAAAACTTTCCAAAATTGACCGTCCCCGGACTCCGGCCGATGTGCCTACCTATGTTTTGATTCCTGCCTATATTTTAAATGAACTTACCTTGTCTTTTTATATGGGTATGCTTTTGTTGATACCTTTTACCGTGATAGACGTGGTGGTTGCCTCGACTTTGATGTCGATGGGGATGATGATGCTTCCCCCTATTATGATTTCCTTCCCCATCAAAATTATGTTGTTTGTCATGATCGACGGTTGGGATCTCCTGGTGGAGAAGCTCATCCTGAGTTTCAGGTTGTAGAGGTTTAGATGTCACAGGGAGAAATTGCCTCCATTCTGGGAGAATCCATTACCCAGATATTTATACTGTCCATGCCTCTTCTGGGTACGGCTATGGTAATAGGTTTAATAATCAGTATTTTCCAGGCTACCACTTCCATTCAGGAACAGACTCTGACATTTGTACCTAAACTGATCATTATCCTCATTGTCCTGCTGGTAATGGGCCCCTTCTTCTACAACTCCATCACAGATTTTATGCACCATGTTTTTGACCTGATCGGCACAGCCCAGATGTAGGGCGGGACTGAAAAATGGGAGAAAATCTCTTATTTGATTATTTTGTGAACAGCTTTCAGATTTTTTTGATAATTTTCATCCGCATACTGGGACTGTTTTCCAGCGCGCCTTTTTTCTCCGGGACAGCCATGCCTTTCAGATTCAGGATTGGTCTGACATTTTTTCTGGCTCTGGTGGCCAGCCCTGTGGTAGTAGGGTCCGGCATGAAACCGCCTCAGGATGCGGTGGAGTTTATTGCCTTATTGATATCAAATTTTGTTCTGGGAATTGGGACCGGTTTTTTCCTGTATGTTGCATTTGCCGCTTTTCAGGTCTCAGCCCAGGTCTTCTCCATACCCATGGGCATGGGGATGAATGAAGTCCTGGACCCCATGTCAGAAGTCCAGGTACCGGCGTTGGGAAATATACTGGGAATTATGGCTCTTTTCCTCCTCATCAGAGTCGATGGCCATTTTTATATGATACAGGTTATAGTAGACAGTTTCCGTTATACCCCCGCGCTGTCTCTCAAAGGGATCGATCTGATTTACCATGGCCTGATTAATGGTATCATTATGATGTTTGATGTATCCATAAAAATAGCCATGCCCATAATCGCTGTGACTCTGATGCTGGATATGGCTATGGGGTTGATTTCCCGGGTCGCCCCTCAGTTTAATGTGATGATCATGGGATTTAATATTAAGATACTGGCAGGATTTATCATTATCTGGTTGATTCTGCCGGGAGTGATTGACCTGGGTACTACGGTGATCAACGGTATCATCAATGGTGCTCGGGAATTAGTGGCCTCCATGAAGGCCTAGCGGAGTAATATGCAGGAACCCAGATTGATGTCTCTAGCAGATATTCTCGCCTATTCCAAGCAGCTGTCTTTTAGTTTTGACCTTCAGTTGTTCGCGGCTGAAGATGAAGGCCGTACTGAAGACGCTACAGAATACAAAAAGAAAAAGGCCAGGGAAGAAGGTAATGTACCCAAATCCCAGGAATTAACAGCAATAGCGGTGTTTTTGATCTGTTTCTGGACAGTAGGTCTTTTAGCCAAACAGACCTTTGCTGGTCTCAAAGATATCATGACTTTTTATATTAATAATCTGCTCAATATCCAGCTCACCGGCAGCAATCTTTCACAGCTTTTCACTCAGATGATCTGGATGATAGCCCGCATTATCCTGCCTATTTTGGGAGTGGGAGTATTGGCAGCCCTGGTCATAAATGTGGCTCAATCCGGCTTTTTATTTACTACTAAGAAAATCGTGCCTAATTTCAGTAAAATAATCAGCAATATCGGCAAAAACTTTTCCCGGATGTTCTGGTCTACTGAGACAATGTTCAACCTCCTGAAATCTATCCTCAAAATCGTAGGGGTTTTCACTATTGCTATTATCATGGTCAGCAACCGCATGGTCCAGATACTGACCATACCCCGTTTAACCGGTGAACAAAGTCTGTCTATCATTGCGAGTATGATTTTTCAGTTTGTGTCCGTAGCCGGGATCATGCTTCTGGTCTTTGCTATAGTGGACTATTTTTTCCAACGCTGGCAGTATATGCAGAGTTTGAAAATGACCCGCCAGGAAGTCAAACAGGAAATGAAAGAAATGGAAGGAAATCCTGAAATCAAAGCCAAGATCAGGGAAATGGAGAGAAGGCTGCTGTCCCGTAAGATGATCAAAGAAGTACCTCACGCGGATGTAGTGATCACCAACCCTACTCACTTCGCCATCGCCATAAAATATGACCCCAACTATATGGCCGCGCCCATAGTAGTCGCAAAAGGTCAGGATGCGTTTGCCCAGAAGATCAAAGAAGTAGCTAAAGAACATAATGTGTTTGTAATTGAAAATAAACCCCTGGCCCGTGAACTATATAAGAAAGTCGAAGTCGGTCAGGAAATACCCTCGGAGCTCTTCCTGGCTGTAGCCAAGGTACTCTCCATGGTCTACCAGATGCGTTCGTCCATCTCGGCGGCCTAGAGAAAAGGAGTAAAAAATGGCAGAACAGAATACCAGCAATGTAGCTGGAGGCAATCCTTTTTTAAATTTCATCAGACAGTTACGCACTAATGTCGATGTTTTTGTGGGAGTGGCAGCGGTAGGCGTGGTGTTGATGCTTATCATCCCACTGCCCCCCCTGGTACTGGACATTCTCCTGATAGCCAATCTCAGCATGTCTTTTATGATCATACTATCTACAGTCTATATAAAAAACCCGGCTGATTTTAACGCCTTCCCGACCCTCATCCTGTTGACCACGGTTTTTGGACTGGCGCTGAATGTGTCTTCCACGCGTTTGATCCTGACAGACGGATATGCCGGTAATATCATTCAGGCCTTTGGAAGTTTTGTGGTCAGGCAAAACCTGGTTGTAGGCTTGATCATCTTTATCATTCTGCTGGCTATCCAGTTTATGGTCATCACCAAAGGTGCGGGACGTGTGTCAGAAGTGGCTGCCCGTTTCACTCTGGATGCACTGCCTGGAAAACAGCTGGCTATTAATGAAGATCTCAATGCCGGATTGATCGACGAAGCGGAAGCCAAAAAACGGCGTCAGGATCTCCGAATGGAGGCTGACTTCTATGGAGCCATGGACGGTTCTTCCAAGTTTGTCTCAGGAAATATTAAAGTCGCCCTGGTGGTGACACTGGTGGATATTATCGGTGGATTGATTGTGGGAATGGCACAGAGAAAACTGGCTCTGGCCGAAGCTGCCAACTCCTATATCCTACTGACAGTAGGCGACGGACTGGTCAGCCAGATCCCGGCACTGCTGATCTCCACAGCCACAGGTATTATTGTCACCCGGACTACTTCCCGTGAAAAATTCGCTAAAGATGTGGTCAAACAGATAGGTTCCGCTCCTCAAGTGCTGTATATTGCCGGGGCCGGTATTGGTCTCATGGGTATATTACCCGGATTTCCCACTATCCTGAACCTTTTGTTTGGTGCTATCCTCATTGGGATCGGCTATCTCATGCAGCGTGCCGTGAAGAAAAAAGAAGATGAAAAACAGGAAACTGCCCGCGGTGCCCAGATGCAGGAAAAGACCACCACCATCGAAGATATTGTGCGCCTGGATCCTATGAATCTGGAAATCGGCTATAACCTTATCCCGCTGGTAGATAAGGAACAAGGGGGCGACCTGCTGGAGCGTATCAAACTGATACGTAAGCGTATCGGTCTCGATCTGGGTATCCTGGTGCCTCCCATACGTATCATAGATAATGTGGCCATCGATTCCAGTGAATACCTCATTAAAATACGCGGCACCGAAATTGCCCGGGGCAAAGTCCTGGTCAACCGGCTGCTGGCTATGAACCCCAGCCTGGATCTGGAAGGTATAGACGGACTGGAAGTAAAAGAACCAGCCTTTAACATGAAGGCCAAATGGATCAGTGAGGAGCAGCGCAGTAAAGCGGAGACTATGGGTTTTGACATCTTTGATCCTCCTTCTGTAGTAGCCACTCACCTCACAGAAGTGATTAAGACCAATGCCGCTGAGCTCCTCTCCCGCCAGGATGTACAGTCCATGATAGACGCACTGCGCAAAGAATACCCGGCTGTGATCGAAGAAGTATTGAAAAATGCCAATGTGGGTGAGATCCAGAAAGTCCTGCAAAATCTGCTGCGTGAAGGGGTCAAGGTTAGAAATATGCTGGCTATTCTGGAAACCATTGCAGACTACGCGGCCAGCGTCAAAAATATTGATCTCCTGACCGAATATGTCCGTCAGACCCTGGGTAAACAGATTGTAGCACGTTTCGCGGATGACAATCATAATCTCAAAGGAATAGTGATAGATCCTGAACTGGAAGAAGTCCTGAACGACTCCATCCAGGATACTCCTCAGGGTCTAGTCTCCACTCTGGACACAGAGATACTGCATATGTTTGTCAATCAGGCTGGTGCTCAGATTGAAGAAGCGCTGAAAAAAGGGATCCAGCCGGTGGTGCTCTCCTCCCAGAAGACCCGGCGTCTGGTGAGAGAAATGCTGCAGCGCAGCTTCCCCAGTATTGGTGTTTTGTCCTATAGTGAGATACCCTCAGACTATAGTCTGGACCAGATAGGTATGGTGCAGATTAACATGGAATTAGCTGGAGTATAAGGAATTAGAAGAGATTTATTGCATAATAATTTAATAGATGATACAATAGTGTATACGTGAGGAGAGGGGAATGGAATATCTAGTCTTTCAAGGCCAGAGCTTCAAAGAAGCCTATGACCAGATGTATCTGGAGGGCTACGAGAAGAATATACTGGACCAGATGCATATTATCCGCCGGGTAGAAGAAGAAAAGAAAAGTTTCTTTGGCCTAAGAAAAAACAAAAATTTTAAAATTATCGTCGGCGTAAGCCGAAACAAGAAACCTGGAAAAAACAGTAACACCCCTGACCTTTTCCAGACTCCCACTGAAAATTATACGCAGACCACTTCTGTCCCTCTGACCAAAACAGCTCCCCTCACAGAAGATAATGACCGCATCAAAAAAGAAGTCACTCATTTAAAGAGCAGTTTTGAACAGCTGGAGCTCTTCCTCAAAAATCAAATGACAGAAATCAAAGACCAGATGCTCCAGACCCAGATCCATAAAAATATTCAGGATGACAAACAGATCATAGAAGACGTGGAAATAACCACCAAGAATATTAAATGGGCTGAGCAATTCCTGAGAGAAAGAGAATTTGCCTCTTTCCTGATCGATGATATCATTGAAGCCCTCAAGAATGAACGCCGTGAAGTACTGATGGAAAAACCACAAATACTGAGCGCCATACGCGACTTTCTCCTTAAAAATATAGCAACAGAAGATCTCTCCATTGATAACTATAACTTTGGAAATACCATTTTACTGGCTGGACCTACCGGAGTAGGCAAGACCATCACCATAGTTAAAATGGCAGCCCATATCGCCGCTATGCGCCAGAAATCCATGCGTTTCATCAGCGTGGACCGTTATAAAGTCGGCGCAGACAGTCAGATCAAAACATATTCCGGATATCTCCAGGCCCCTTATTATCCCATACACAAAGAAGAAGAATTCTTTGACCTGGTTAACAAAAAAGAATCCGATTTTACCTTTGTAGACACTGCCGGTAAGAGCCCACGTGAAACTATCGCCATCCAGGAACTGGGCCGCTGGATCGGAAAATGTAAAAATAAGGTAGATGTACATCTGGTAGTCTCCGCCACCACCAAGCCTGCTGATCTTGATTTCATAGTCGAAAAATATGAGGAGATTAATTTCTCTCATATCATCGCCACCAAACTGGATGAGACCATTTATGTAGGTTCTATCCTGTCCATACTGTATAAGACCAAAAAACCTCTCTCCTTTATCACCAATGGCCAGGAAGTCCCTGAAGATTTTTGTGTAGCCAATATTGAGAAAATGATTACGGACTCAATAAAATAATTACTGAGCCGATAATGATATTGGTATAAAAATAAAACCGATTAAGAGGAAATAAATGTCCGTATTATTAGGACCGGACCAGGCAGAAGGCCTCCGCAAGATGATGGGGCAGCTCCCCGAAACCGACACCAAAATCATCGCTGTGACATCCGGAAAAGGCGGCGTGGGAAAGAGCAACTTTGCACTGAATCTGGGTATTACCCTGGCTAACATGAAAGATCCGCACACCGGTGAAGTCAACAAGAAAAAAGTAGTTGTCATGGATGCAGACCTGGGCCTGGCTAATATAAACGTCCTGATGGGTATTATCCCAAAATTCAACCTTTTGCATGTGTTAAAAGGCCAGAAAACACTGAGTGAAATCATGATCCGTACGGATTATGGTGTGGATCTCATCGCCGGAGCCAGCGGTTTCTCACAGATGGCAAATATGGACGAAAAAGAAAAGCAGATACTTATAGATGGCCTGGCAGAGTTATCTTATGCTGATTATCTGATTATTGATACTTCAGCCGGTATATCCCGTAATGTAACCAGCTTTGTTCTGGCCGCTCATGAGACCATTGTCATTACCACCCCGGAACCCACTGCCATTACCGATGCCTACGGCATTATCAAAAGCGTTGTGGTAGAAAGTGAGATTCCTAATCTGAAACTGGTGGTCAATCGTGTCAGAAACGCTACCGAAGGCGGAAAAGTAGCTAAGAAGATTATTGATATCGCGGGGCATTTCTTGTCCGTAAAGATTGAAAATATCGGGTTCATTTATGACGACCCTCTGGTACATGAAGCCGTACGCCATCAGACCCCATTTACCATTATGGCCCCTAAATCCAATATCAGCCTTTGTGTCAATCATATTGCCAAACGTCTTATGGACATCGAAGTGACTGAAGAAGAAAGCGGCTGGCGTAAATTTATCAAGGGTATCATGGGACGCTCTGAATAAAACTTTAATTTCTGAATTCTTGAATTTCCTCTATCCAATGTCTATACTTTAGTGTGGCTTTCAATAGTCTATTTCAGTTCCTGCATAGTATTTCCGAATATTTATGCAGAGGCTTTGAGCCATAGCGAGGTTTTTTATGAAGTATAATATTAAAGGCGGGACCATAGTCACCCCGGAATATATTCTACAGGGAGCTGCCCTGACTATACAGGACGGTATTATTCTGGATATGGGACAAGCCGACACCAACGTAGATTTTGAGCTGACCCTGCAGGATGGTGACCTCGTTTTTCCCGGTTTAATCAACGCGCATGACCATATGCTGGGGAATTATTACCCCAGAGTAGGTACCGGACCCTACATCAACTTTAAACCCTGGGACAATGATTTAAAAAGCGCGCCAATTTATGAAGAACGCAGCAAAATAACCAATTTTGATTTGTATCTTTTGGCCAGTTATAGAAATATCATTAGTGGTGTAACCACAATCTCTGATCACATACCCCATAGCGTAAATCGCGACTTTATAGACAAGATGCCTATACGTATCATCAGTAAGTACAGCCTGCAGCATGAATGTGCCAGTTATGACCTGCAATGGGGAGACAGCCTCACCGAAGAGCATCAGCGTGCGGTAAAGGAAGACATACCTTTTATCACCCATATCGAAGAAGGTTTTGATGAGGAATCCATGCTGGGTATCGACATTCTGCGGGAAATGAAGGCGCTGGATGAACATACCGTACTGATCCACGGCATCGCTTTCTCAAAAGAAGACATAGGACATATTGCCAAAGCCGGTGCTCACCTGGTCACCTGCCCTTCTTCCAACTATTTTATGTTCAATGTGATCGCTGATTTAAAGGAATTGATGAAACAAAAAGTAAACATTTCCCTGGGCACTGACTCTCCTATGTCAGGCGGTCTCAATATTTTTGACGAAATGCAGATGTGTATGAAACTGTATCAGGAACGCTATAAAGAAGATTTGGATTATAAGGAACTCATCCGCTGGATCACTGTTAATCCGGCTAAAGCCATGCGGTTGAAAAAACTGGGTAAGCTGGAAAAAGGCTATCAGGCTGACATCACTATTCTCAGAAATGGAGATGTGTCCAATCCCTACAAATCTTTAGCTCATGCCTGGCTGAATGATATAAAAATGGTGATTATGGACGGTCAGCCGCTTTATGGTTCAAAAACCGACTACGATTTCTTCCAACATTTCTCCCGTCACTACCAGTTGATCGAAGTAAATGGAGAAGAACGTATATTAATAGGTCAACCCATTGACCTTTATCAGAGAATATGGGATAATGTGAACATAAAAAAGGTTCTGCCGTTTTTCCCGGTGGAAGTCTATCAATAAAGCTGAAAGGTAAGGTATGCCCAGCGAGAGAAAATACAATCAGGGTGCTATAGTCTACTTTGAAAATGATGCCACACCTGAAATTTTTATTCTGAAAAGCGGCCGTCTGGATATCAGTTACGAAGACCCCCAGAGCGGCGAAAAGATAACCCGTACCCTGAATCAGGGAGAATTCTTCGGATTAAAATCAGCCATAATTGGACACACCCGGGATGAAATGGCCGAATCCGTCACTGACTGTATCACTGTGGTATTCAGCAATAGTGAATTTGAAAAGTTTATCGCAGGCAAAGTAGAACTCATGAAACGTCTCCTCAAGGTCCTGTCCAATCAGCTGCGCAACCTGGGTATCAAGGTCAACAATTATCTTTCCAATAACGTGGTATATCCGCCCAATATAGGCCTGTTTAAAATCGGCGAATATTACCTGAACAACAAAAAATACAATCAGGCTATTCAGGTGTATGAAAGGTATATCAAAGCTTATGGCTCCACTCAGCTGGCAGCAGAAGCTAAAAACAGGATCGAAATAGCTGAGGAAGCCAAAAAAACCGGTTTCCTTAAAAAATTCAAACCAGTTGATGAACTGGTACAGGATGACGCCCAGGGTTCAGCTTTTGCCACAGCAGATGTCAAACCGGGTGTAGACACCTCCGTTTCCAAACTGGGACTTAAAGAATTCATGAATGCATTCTACAAAGCAGAAAGTTTTGTCAAAGGGGAACAATACGCGGAAGCTGAAAAAGAGCTGCAAGCTTTGTCTAAAATCGACACCAAGATGATCAGTTTGGGATTAAGACATAAAGCCAGCTTTATGGAAATCCAGGTTTTATTCCGTCTTAAGAAATATGAAGACTGTGTCCAGAAGATCAGCGATTTTGTTCGCACCATAAAAGACCCGACCATGGTAAAGAATGCTTTGTTTGTACTATCTGCTATCTACGCGGAGACCAACAACCAGGAAGGAGTAATGAGCATACTCCAGAAAATTGTCGCCATGCAGCCTATTGATGATTTATCCAAAAAAGCCAAAACGCAGCTGGATAAAATGAAAGGTAAAGCCTAGGAGCACCAGCTATGACAGAGTCAATACTGGACAAATACGAAGCAGAATTTAAAGCCGGCGATATTATTTTTTGTGAATACGAAAAAGGTGATGAGTTCTATATTGTAAAAGAAGGAAAAGTCCGTATTGCCAAGATCCAGGATAATAAAGAAAAAACCCTGGATGTTTTTGAACCCGCTTCCATCTTCGGTGAAATGGCAATTATAGAAGACGCACCCCGCTCTGCTACTGCAATCGCAGATACAGATTGCAAGGTAGTGGTATTAAAAAAACATAATTTCTTTGAACTACTGGCATCCAATCCACAGTGGGCTCTCTCACTGATCAAGATCCTGTCTAAACGTATTTTTGACGCTCAACGCCGTCTGAAGATACTGGCCCTGGAAGATAACGAAGCCAAAGTCCTGGATACCATTCTGCTCCTGGTTGAGTGGAAAGGTATCAACCCTTACGAATACCGTGACACCGATCCCGTCCCTCTGCCCGGTACCAACCCGGAAGTCGTGGCTCACTGGTGCGGCCTGGATCTGAGGGAATGCGAATCTATCCTTTCCCGTTATATCAATATGGGACGGCTTTCCCGTGGTCCTGAGGGTCTGGTCGTCACTAATCTGTCAGATATCGCCCGTCTGGTGCGCAACAAGCGCAAAATGCAGGAAAGAGAAGAGTAACCCAAAATCACCGGTTCTTTCACTTCATTTAGACATATATTTATTGAAGATACTGGAGAAATCTCATGAATTCCCAGCAAATTATCCGCTTTATTGCCATTATGATACCTTTCGCGGCTCTACCCGGCCCTGGTGTGTTGGCCAGTCTGTCCTATGGCTTAAGGCAGCAATCCCTGCCCAGTGCTTTATTGATTCTGGGGATCAGTCTGGGAGACTGTATATATCTGGTATTGAGCGTGCTGGGAGCTGCCCGATTAATACATAGCTTCCCCCACTCTCTCCTGGTAATGAAAATAATAGGAGCAGTATTTCTGACTATAATTGGGCTGAGAATGTACCTGGTCTCTGCTAAAAATCAGCCCAGTATTTATGATAATAAACAGGAAAAACCTATTAACGCCCTCTGGACTGGATTATCTATCAGCCTTTCCAATCCAAAAGTCATGCTTTTTTACCTGGGTCTGCTGCCGGTTGTGTTGGATCTGGATTCTATCAGTCCTTCATCAGTCGGCAATCTGATATTTTTGATTTTAATAATCCTTTGGATTATCCTGGGAATCTATAACATTACTGCTTTAAAAGTAAGCAGATTCCTGATTCATCCTTCTAATCCGGGTTTGATAAATAAAGCTGGTGGTATGATTTTACTGATTTGTGCTGTATTGCTGATAGTACGCTAAAAGACTTGAAATAAATTACTACCGGAAGTAAACTAAATGATAATATCAATAGGAGGACTACTATGGCTAAGAAAAACCTGACCCGCAATACCCTGGTCCTCTCCTCACTGGAAGGAAAGAATAACCTGGGCAAAGGCGGCGTTATGACTTCTGTGAAGGATAAAGAAAGGTATAACCGTTCTTATCAAAAACAGATAGTAAAAAAAGAAATGAACAGGAGCGATTCAGATCGCTCCTGTTTTTTTATATTTACAGTTTACTTAAATTATCTTGTCAATTGAAAAATCAGAAATGCCAGTCCGGCTATCCCTACCACTACTAAAACAATGATAGCAAATTTCTTCATGAAAGGCATACCATTCTGTGATTTACCAGCCCTGGCCATTTTTAAAGCTTTGTCTTTAAACCAGGCCCGGAAGTCTTCCCCGCCCTGGTAGCTTTTGGGGTCATGTTTCAGCTGGTTTAAGAGATTGTGCAGCACTTCCCGGGCGCGGGGTTCATCCACCCCAAATCTGACCAGGTAATCAAAACAATAATCAAAATGCCGGTCTTCCAGTATAGCCAGGGTTTTAGTCTTTTGGCTTTCATCCTGTAGTACCAGCTCCTGGATCAGATCCAGATCGGTTGTAGTCTGCAGCATATTCCCTCCCGCATATTCTGCTTATATTATAGTTGAAATCCAGCAAGTGTCAAGATGGAAAAAAGCACGGTTTTCCCTGATTTGCGGACACACAATGACTGTGTTATAATCTGAGTAAAGGGATGTATCCCTTTCTGAAAAGGAATTGAGTATGGAAATAAAACAGGAAATACCGGTAAAAAGCTTTGCAGTTGCGGTATATCTTATACATAGAAAGAAAAACACACTCTCCACTTTACTACTAAGACGCTCAGGAGACTATCTCTATCATAACTGGCAGATGGTGAGCGGCCGGGTGGAAAAAGGGGAAAAAGCCTGGGAAGCGGCACTCAGAGAATTAAAAGAGGAGACTGGTATCACTCCGCAATCTTTATATGCACTGGACAATCTGCAAATCTTTTATGAATGGAGAGAGGATAGCGTATTCTTAGTACCAGTCTTTGTAGCCCTGGTGGACCAGGAGCTGGAGCCCACACTTAATCCTGAAGAGCATGACCAATGGAAATGGGTTGATTTTAAAACTGCCCGGCTCACATTGGAATTTAAAAACCAGGTAGACTGTCTGGATGCCATTGAAGAATGGTTTCTGCACCGGGAACCTTCCCGTTTTTTAAAAATTGAATGGGACCGGCCTGAAGGGGAGAATTAGATGAAAGGTCTTTTGATTACTGTGATCATTCTGGGAGTATTACTCTTTACAGGTTTTTTACTACGGATTCGCAATTCACAGACTAGAACCATGTCAATTCAAAAACTAAAAGATGACTTTAAAAAAGCCCTGGACAACGATAAAAAGACTAAATAAGACGTATCCATTCCGCCAGAATCACATCACCCCGAGCCAGCCCCTGAACACTTAACACCTGTCCACTCTGCAGGCGATGGGCCATTGCCTTACCCAAAGTACCCTTGACTATCACTGTACGACGGGCGTGGTCCACCAGACGGGTCTCTATATTCATAATGACATGATCCGCACAGCTGTCGATGTAGATATGGTCTTTTAAGACACCGGAAATATAGACCTTTTTTCTCATAAGCCTCTCATCTCAGGTAAAGCTTGAGTAATATATCGGCTCCGGCATCCTATATCTGAAAAACACTCCATAAAAAAAGCCTCCCGGAGGAGGCTTCAATTATTTTTTTATTACCAGATTTTCAATTCCATTATCGCTGAATTCCTTTTCATAGGGTGCGCTGAATTCATCCAGTAATTTCATGGACTGTTCCGGTTCCATAGCCTGAACTTTGGCCAGTTCATGTTTAGCCAGCATGTCTCTTTGACCCAGGCTGTCTACCAGGCTATCCCAAAAAACCGCTTCATTGTATTCTTCAATAGCTTCCTGCAGGGTTTCCTCAAAATCCATGCTGAAGAAAAACTCTCCCTCATCTTTGGAAACAGAGTCCTTGAGTCCGGCCTGATGCAATGCAGACAGGACCTTTTGTTCCATAGCCATGTATTCTTCTTCTACATCTTCAGGCATCTGGTGACTGTTCAGGAGCCAATTACCGGCATAAAGTACTTCTGCCAGCTTATGCAGTTCTTTCTGGTTTAAATCGATTGTCATATGTATTCCTTGTATAGATTTACAGTATTATAAGCCGGGGTTTGGGAATTAGCAAATACCGGTCAGCTGATTCCAGGTGTCTTTATCTATAGAAGTCTGTGACATCTTACTGGAAAAAGAATGAGCTGTTTGCTGATAGTGGGGATTATCCAATACCTTTTGTATGGCACGAAGAAGTCCGCTTAATGACAGACTTTTTATTCCCCCGCAGTTAATCCCCAATCCCAATGATTCAATTCTTCTGGCCCAATAATACTGATCCAATACATGCGGCACAATAACCTGTGGTATTCCTGATAAGGAAGCAGTATGAACTGTTCCTGCACCTCCATGGTGAACAGCCAGCTTCATTTTTGGAAAAAGGATCCGATGATCGAGTTCCCCGGTTAGAAGTACATTTTCCGGAATAAAATTTTTCTGAGGTGCTGTATCCATAGCCGGCAGACCTACCAGGATATTGCAGTCAAGCCACTGAGAAATTCTGATGAGTATATCACTTACTCTGGGAGAAACAGGCATACTCCCAAAACCTATATATATACACCCCTTCACACCGCTGGAAAATTTATCTACATTTTCAGGCAGTTCACGTTTAAACTGTGTTGGAAAATATGGTATAAGGGGCAAATCTTTCATTTCCGATTCTTTTTGAAAAAAAGCAGGATTCATGGATAAAACCGTTTTTTTCATAATCTGCTGATAGGGATGTTTCAAAGGAGGAAGTCCCAGAATATTCCTTTGTCTGCTGAGAAATGGCCCCATTAATACTTCTGCACCTTTCTGAAAAACATCCCAGGCCAAGTGATTCAGTACTCTTACCCGCGTTTGGTTCTTAAACAAGGGAGGCAGATGCGCAGTCGAAGGGACCCATACCGGGCAAAAGGTGATATATCTATAATTGACTCCGGCTTTTTCAGCCGCACTGAAAGAAGCAAAATCCATACCTGCACTTAACACCAGATTTTGTTCTGGTATTAAATTATGCAGCACCTCCTGGGAAGCAACCAGCATCTGACGGATTTCCCGGGGAGAATGCAGAGCAGGTCCTATGCTTTTTTTAATGATACTATTGGTATTCTGTTTCAGGGAATAGGGCATTGGTTTAAACAGAACCTCAGTATTTTTGAACACTTCCTCAAAATCAGAAGTAGTTATAAACGTTATGGAATGCCCCTGAGACCTCAGGTATTGAGCCAGTCCCAACATCGGACTGACATCTCCCCATGTACCGATGACTGATAGAAGAATTTTCATTTTTTTCCCCTTTGCCTTTACAACCTATTTTATCTTTCTGTTATCAAAAAGGCAAAAGAAAACGTCCCTGTTACCAGGGACGTTTTTTAAAAATCTAATTACTGCTTACTTTTTCTTCAGTCTCAAAATTTTGTTCATGGCATTCAGATAGGCTTTGGCACTGGCCAGGACTATATCGGTGGAGGAGCTGTGACCGGCATACAGATGATCTTCGTAACGCAGACTGACACTGACTTCTCCCATGGCATCCTTGCCCATGGCTATACTGGTGATGGCATAGTCTTCCAGCTGAGCTGAGACGCCCATGATGCGTTCTATAGCTTTGTATACAGCGTCTACCGGGCCATTACCGGTAGCAGCCTCCCGGATAATCTCTTCACCACGGCTCATCTCCACTGTGGCAGTGGGGATGGCGTGCTTTCCGCTCATAATCTGTACTTCGCGGATATCGTATACCGAGCCGATCTCCTGGGAGGTGTTTTCCTCCATCATAGCGATCAACTCATCGTCGTAAACTGCTTTCTTTTTGTCGGCTACTTCCAGGAATTTTTCGTACAGGCTCTGGAAATCGGCTTCATTCAGTTCATAACCCAGCTCTTTCAGGCGTACCTTCAGTCCATGCTTGCCGCTATGACGTCCCAGTACAATCTCTGAGCGGCTGCGTCCAATCTGTTCGGGAGTCATAATCTCATAAGTGGTACGGTGCTTCAGCACCCCGTCCTGGTGGATACCCGCTTCGTGTGAAAAGGCATTCTTACCCACAATAGCCTTGTTGGGCTGTACCGGTATGCCGGTGATAGCGGTCAGCAGCTTGGAGGCCTTATATATCTCCTGGGTGCGGATGTCTGTGGTGATACCGAAGATATCCTTGCGGACCTCCAGGGCCATCACTATCTCTTCCAGGCTGGCATTTCCGGCGCGCTCCCCTATTCCGTTGACGCTGACCTCAATCTGACGGGCCCCGGCCTGTATGGCGGAGATGCTATTGGCGACTGCCAGTCCCAGGTCGTCATGACAGTGGACACTGACCACTACATCCTTAATGCCGGGTACCTTTTGGTACAGTGTGTCTATAATCTTATAGTATTCGGTAGGGACTGTGAAACCCACCGTATCCGGAATATTGATGGTCTTAGCCCCGGCTTTGATGGCCGCTTCTACCACTTCACACAGATAGTCCAGCTCAGTACGGGTAGCATCCTCGGCACTGAACTCCACATCATTGGTAAAGGTCAAGGCGTATTCCACGGCATGGACGGCCCGTTTGATAACTTCTGCCTTATCCATTTTCAGTTTGTATTCCCGATGAATGGGAGAGGTAGCAATAAAAGTATGTATACGGAAACGGTCGGCGTTTTTCAGAGCATCCGCCGCGGCTTTGATGTCCCCGTCTACGGCACGTGCCAAAGAGGCAATAATGGGATGACGGACCTCTTCACAGATCATCTGGATACCCTCAAACTGGGCGGGACTGGACACGGCAAAACCGGCCTCGATCACATCCACATTCAAAGTTTCCAGCTGACGGGCAAATTTGACCTTTTCGCGGGCGGTCATACTGGCCCCCGGACTTTGCTCCCCGTCCCTCAGGGTGGTATCAAAAACAAATATCTTATCAGACATGGATTTCTCCTTTTCCTCATAAAAAAAAACAACAACAGAATTATAAACCAAATTTAAGGAAAAAACTAGAATTTATCCCCCACAGGGGAGGTGAAAAAGGAGATTAGACACGACTAGTGTAATATAAGAACTTATGCCTTGAAAATAAATCCGAGCCCCATGTGAGACTCCTTTAGTAATATTTCAAATATAATATACACCTATCGGCAAAATATGGCAAGAAAAATACCGATAGGTGTATATTTTTTTGTAGTTTTATACTTCTATTTTAATACCGGAAATGATCTCCCACTGCTGGTATGCTCTCAACACTGTCCGTGTGGTATCTTCGGCGTTGCTGTCGCGTTTTGTAATATCCAGCTCCGCGAAAATTTTAAACCAGGGCAGTATGGGCTGAGTGACATCCGCCTTTATATCATAATACTGGTAGAATAAAGGGGCATTGACCGCTGCTGCAATTTTCACTGGATAATTTCTGAACTCATAAGCCAGGTCTATACCTACCTCAGTGTTAATGGAGGATTTCCATTTTAATCCGGCTTCTATTACATGGGAAATATAGCTATAATATCCCACATATGGGTCCAGTCTATAAGTGAAACCATAGCCTAAATAGATACTGAAATTTCTGACCAATTCTAACTCAGGTACAAAAGAAGCCTGGGTATAATATTTTTGTCTTTTTATTCCCGGGACTGTGGTCCCATTTACATCATAAGCCAGGGCATTGAGATAATGTCTGAATCTTTGGGAAATATCAATATTGATCTTCCATTTCTCACCCAGATACGGGGTCAGGCTCACATCCAATTTTTCTTCCAGGCTATCCAGCGATAATAAGGGGGCAGCTGGTTCATCATAATTATAGTACTTTTGAGTCAAATCAATCTTCAGTAAGGTTTTTCGGGCCAGGGCTTTTTCAGAGACTGCTCTGAAATAATGATAAAAGGCCACATCTCCGCTGAAATAGAGATAGGAATAATTCTGGGTGAGCACATTACCCAGGATACCTGTACCGATCTGGTTTTTACGCCGGATATCCGCGTTGATCTTCCATTTAGTATCCCCATTAGGCTTTGAGACAAAATCAATATTGCCCTCATGGATCGTATCCAGGATAACAGCGTACTGAGGATAGTCATAGCGTTTAAATACATAGGCGGCTTCCAGGTATTTGGTATCATTTAATCTGAAGTGGACCCCTAATCCCAACTCCAGATCGAACAGACCCCCTGCCTGCATGGCATTGGAATTATTATTTACTATAGCGGGACTATTAAAGACATTGTTATTATATCCTCCCCCTACCATGATATGGGGAAGGAGGGCAAAATTTTTATTAAATTCAAGGGGGTTGTCACTGATCAGGACATCCCGCAGATTGTTTTTTTCATCTTCATCATCCGCGTAAATCTGTGTCATAAGTCCGGTCATGACCGCCAGCAGCAACAGGAACAGAACTGATTTGAATTTCATGATATTTCTCCTGTGAGTTTATTCATATTAGAGTGATATGTATTATTATACACCAGATTTTTCCAAACACAAGTTTTTTTATTTTTTTAAACATCTTGTTTTTTCTTTAAACCATAGTATAATATCAATAGAATGATAGTTTTTCAATAGGAAATAATAAGGATTTTAAATGCCCCCTAAGAGCTGGATAAGCAAAAACCAGGTGACTATTACTGCCTGGGTCCTGGTAGGTATCACTTTTTTTCTCATCCTATATAAAGTACTGTTCCTGGGGTATACTTTTAAAAATATCATCCCCCAGATCAAATACACAGTGAACTTAAGTATCAGCATGGAAGGTTTCGGGGAGGATGTGAGTATCACCACCTATATCCCGGCATCGGACCAGAGGCAGTCCATCTCTGAGGAAGAAAACAACTCCGGTCTGTTCAATTACACCATATCCGACACAGACGGCACCGGTAAGATCATCCAGTGGAAATCGGATGCGCTGGAAGGCAAACACCAGATCAATTATAATTTTGTAGCCAACTTACAGCATCAGCATTATGAACTGGCTACCAATCTGCAAATACCTGAAACCGTACCTGATGATCTGAAAAAATATCTGGTGTCCACCCCTAATATACCACTGGAAGATCCGGATGTCCTGAAAGTCTTTAATAAAGTGGTGCCCAGGAATGCTGATGTCAGAACTACCTTACAAGCCATATTTGACTATGTCTATGCCCTCAAGCCCATGCCATTTAAAGGACTGACTGATGCTGTGACTGCTATCAAACTGGGTGAAGCCTCCTGTAATGGTAAAAGCCGGGTATTTGTAGCCCTAGCCCGACTAGCAGGACTCCCTTCACGGCTGGTGGGTGGGCTTATTCTGGAGAACGGCAGTAAAAAAACCAGTCATCAATGGGTGGAAGTCTATATCAATGGTTTCTGGGTACCATTTGACGGACTGAACAATCACTTTGGCGACATCCCTGAAAACTACCTGACTCTGTATTATACAGACCAGTTCCTGTTTAAACATACCAAAAATATTAACTTTCATTATCTGTACACCATCTCCAAGAAACTGACCACCCGGGATGAATTTGTAAATGAAATCCAGGATACTCCCTTTAATACCTACGCGGTCTGGGATGCTTTTCAAAGAATCGGCATACCTTTAAGTCTGCTGCGTATTATTATAATGATCCCCCTGGGTGTCAGCATGATTGTGATTTTCCGCAATGTGATAGGTTTTGAGACTTTTGGGACTTTTCTGCCTGCACTGATTGCAACCGCCAGCCGGGGCACAGGATTTTTATGGGGAATGGCTGCCTTCCTGGTTATTATCATGCTCACCAGTGTCCTGCATCTGCTGCTGGATAAATGGGGACTCCTGCATACTCCCAAGATGAGCATAATGCTGATCGCGGTAATCGCAGGTATGTTTTCTCTGACAGTCCTGGGAGTGAGGACCGGTCTGTTTCAACTCTCTCAGGTCAGTCTGTTTCCTATAGCCATATTAGCTATTACCGCGGAACGCTTCTCGATTATTACCATAGAAGAAGGCTGGAAAAAAGCCTTCAAGATTACATTCATGACCGCCATAGTCATTGGTTTTGCCTACATGGCTATGAATTCCCTGGCGATGCAGGCACTTTTCCTGGCATTCCCGGAACTCCTGCTCCTGCTTATCGCTTTCAATCTGTGGCTGGGAAAATGGATTGGTATAAGAGTGACAGAACTCAAACGGTTCAGATGGCTGGTGAGTGATGATAAATAAAGTGAAATACGACAAGCTGTCAGAAATCCTGCTGGGCATCAATCGCAGAAATCTGGAATTTATTTATGAGAACAATCCCCGCAGATATTTTCCCCTGGCCAATGATAAATCCCTGATGAAGGAAATATTTGCTACCAAGAATATACCCATACCCCAAACTTATGCTTTAATCTCCCATATGGGTGAAATCCAGACACATCTGGATAGCTTAAAGGAGAAAGAAACCTTTGTGATAAAGCCCAGTAAAGGCAAGCAGGGTAACGGGATTCTGGTTTTAAGAAAAAAATCCGATTCTGAATGGGAGACACCCTCCGGAAAGACTATGAATGATGCGGATATACGCAAACATTTAGCGGATATTATTTTCGGTGTCTATTCTTTTGGTTTATGGGACAAGGCTATTGTGGAACAACGGGTGATACCTCATCCCTTCTTCCGTGAGATTTTCAGTAAAGGGGTATCAGATATCAGAGTGATATTGCTAAAGGACCAGCCGGTTTTATGTATGGCGCGCATTCCTACCGAAAAGGCAAACGGAAAAGCTAATCTGCACCAGGGAGCTATAGGTGTCGCCATAGAAATAGATAGTGGAAAAATGCTGGAAGGGTATGATACCACCCGTTATATGAAAAGCCATCCTGATACCGGCTTTGCATTCTATGAAAAAACTATACCTTTTTGGAAAAAAATACTGGATATCAGCATAATGGCCAGTGAGGCCGTCCCACTCAATTATCTGGGGGTCGATATTGTGATTGATGAAAAACTGGGGCCTATGATACTGGAAATAAATGCCCGTCCCGGTCTGGAAATACAGAATGTCAGTAAAAAGGGGTTGCTTCCCCTATTACAGGAAATAAAATGAAGAGTTTTATCAAAGAAAGTTTTATACCCATATTGTTGGTGCTGGTACTGATCTCCGGTTTTATTGTCTTCCTGGAATTCCAGGCGGTACGGCTCAGCCAGGAACCCACCATCATAAAAATTGTACCCGGGCTTACCTTTTCAGATGAAGAAGAATCTATAAATACTTCTACAGGATATTCTACCATAGAACTATCACCTCTGGTCTTAAGCAACCGGGAATTCAGTGCCGGATTAAAAGCCTACAAGACTGAACATTATCAGCTGGCACTTTCCTTCTTTAAAAATGCCGTGCATGATCAGAAAGTAAAACTTGCCGGCCAGTTTTATATAGCAATGTGCCACTACCAGTTGCGGGATTTTTCACAAGCTTTAAAAACTTTTAAGAACCTGGAGTCAGAATTCGGGAATATTCCCAGTGTATCCCTGAATAAAGGGCTGATTTACGCGCAATTAAAGGACATCAATTCAGCTCAGAAAGAATATCTCACAGCCATTAAACTGCAGCCCACCTTCGCTCTGGCTTATTATAATCTGGGGATGTTATATCTTCAGCAGGATAAAATAGAAGAAGCTAAAAAATCCATGCAAAAATCAGTCCAGCTATCCAGTGGAGAATTAAAATCCAAGGGGTATTTTAGTCTGGGAAAGATATATTCCAGGACAAAAGATATCAAAAACGCGCGTAGTATGTATCAATCCGCCATAAAACTTTCCCCCACTTATCTGGAGCCGCGCATCAATCTTGCTCTATTGGAAGACGATACTCCCCAGGGATTAATTAAAAAAGAACAGGCCCTGAAAAAGGTTGTGAGCCTGCAGCCCAACTATCCTCCCGTATATTATAACCTGGGTATTGTATATGATAATATGGGCAAATTCCGTCAATCAGAACGTAATTATAAACTGGCTATTCAGTATTATCCGGCCTACATCAACGCTAGATATAATCTGGGGCTACTCTATCTCAAACAAAAAGATCTGGAAAATGCCCGGATACAATTTACAAAACTGACCGCTCTTCACGATGCCAGACCAAAAGACTTCTTTAATCTGGCCAGAATCTATTATATGCAAAAGGATTATTACCAGGCCCTGAACTATTACAATCAGGCTATTGATCGATCTGGCGGCATATATAAAGAAGCTTTTTTGAATCGTGGATTGACATACAAGAGTATGAAGCAGGAGGATCTGGCTTTGGACTCTTACCAAAAGGCTATAAAGAATGATCCCCAATACAGTACAGCCTATTATAATATGGGGCTGATTTACCTCCAGAAAAAAGAATACAGCCAGGCTATATCTGCTATGGAAAAAGCTCTGCAATATAAACCGGATTACGCGCGGGCCTGGTTCAATCTGGGAGTAATTTATTCCGCACTGGATGACCTGCAAAAGTCAAGAGAAGCATACATGCAGGCTGTACGCCTGGAACCAGGATACAATAAAGCCCAGCTGAATCTGGCCATACTCTATACCCGTACCGATGAATATGACAAAGCCATTAAAATCTATGAAGCTATCGTACAAAACAACCCGGACTACAATGTAGCCTGGTACAATCTGGGCCTGAGCTATCTGAAAAATAAACAGGATGAAAAAGCACTAGGCGCCTTTGAACACACTGTGGAACTGGACCCGGAGAATCTTAATGCCTGGGAAAAGATAGCAGATCTTCATTCTGTAAAAGGCAAACCTGAACAATCCATAAAGATATATCGTGAGATCCTGTCACAGACACCCGAAGATAAGACCGCGCGCTACAAACTGGCTTTAATGTACTATCAGCAAAAAATGTACAACCTGGCTGAGGAAGAACTGGTAAAACTGTTAAATTTGAATAAAAAGAACCTCAAAGCCTGGGATCTCAGGGTGAAGAACCTGATGGAATCCCAGGATTATAAAACAGCAATGACAGTCATTAATCAGGCCATACGAATCTATCCTGAAATCGCGCAGTTTTTAGTCTACCAGGCAGAAGTATACAGCCGGGAAAACCAGCCTCAAGAATCCCAGGAAGCTCTGGAAAAGGCCCAAGCACTGGACCCGGATATTGTGACCACCAATGTAAAGCAGGAATAATTTGAATACAAAATTTTGCCTTCATATCTGGTCTATGACTTTTTTTTTATCGCGTCAAAAGTGTACTTAAAAAACCGGCGGAGCCGTTAACAGAGACGGCACCGCAGAAAAGTAGGATCAACGCCTCTTTGTAGAAATGTGCCGAAAGAGTCTGTAAAAACCGCTCCCTGTGAGAAGGTATAACCGCACCCCCGGGCGAAGCTGGGGAATTTTGACGCGCCGGAAGGCGCCATTTAGTCAAAAGTCAAAAGTCGTCTATGAGAATAATCAAGCAATTGCTTTTTCAAAAGTGGATAATTTTG
>CAYRWR010000033.1:0-44740 GCA_964428015.1 uncultured Brevinematales bacterium
TTATGGCACAGGTCAGTCTGTTCGTAGCCGGAAGCCACACCTTCGTCGGAATTATGTATGGAGTTAGGATGAAAGCTTTTTTTATCACGGGGAAATTTTCCGGAAGCAGGTGTGAATTTGGTCCAGGTGTTCTGGCCGCGCCAGGGATTGTATTCCAGGGCACCCCCGCTGTTGTGATTGATGACTATATCGGCATAGACCTGCAGTTTGGCGGCGTGAGCCTTTTGAATCAAACGGCGCAGCTCCTGCTCAGAGCCGAAGCGGGTCTTGACACTGCCCAGCTGGTCATATTTACCCAGGTCAAAATAATCATAGGGATTATAGCCCATAGAAAGGGCTCCACCCTGACTCTTCTGCGCGGGGGGCAGCCATATGGCGTCTATTCCCATGGCAGACCATTCTTCCACCTGAGATGCCAGGGTATTCCACCACACACCGCCGCCCGGCACATCCCAGTAAAAGGCCTGGAGGATGACCCGGGCCTGCATCGAAGCTGCCATACTTATAAATAGAAGAAACAGTACACTAAAAAGTAATTTTTTCACTCATTTCTCCTGTGCTGAATAATTACTGCAACAACCGTGCCAGTTTTTAGGGTGGAATATGGTTTTTTCCATATTTCTTTATATTACAAATAGTTACACTGTGCGTAACTATAATTTTTTTTGTCTGGTTATTGGGAGGGGAAAATAGTTCCCATTGAGATGTGCTTTGCGCCTCTTTCCAGTTCTTCAGGCACAAATTTTCAATTACCCTTAGCGATTTCGTCTGTTAATTTTTCCTTTCAGCCTGAAACGGCTTGATTTTTTTGGCGGGGGGGATTAATATTTAATCTGGGGTAAAGACTGGTCTGCACTTCCCTTAAGAAAAAACAGTTTTTACCGATAAACAAAAAAGCACTACTATTAGGAGGCCGCTATGGGTGAGCCTGAAGATATTGACTTAGACTCTGGTGAAGAGGTAGGCGTAGAAGAAGCGCCCGCGGAGGGGTTTTCGATTGGAAAACTCATAGAATGGCTGTTAGCCAATATGATACCCGTGATCGTCGCCGTTGTTTTATCTACTATCATCGCTATTATCCTGGTACGCACCAGCGTGTCCAAGAAAAGTGAGGAAGAATATAAAACCGTCAAGCTGCGTCCTAAACCCGCGCCTAAAGCTATTTTCCCGCTGGATGACTTCAAGCTGAACACTGCTGACGTCAATGAACCTCACTTCATCCGTATGGTAGTCAGCCTGGGATATAACGATGAAAACAAGAAACTGGTGACAGAACTGGCCGCCCGGAAGATCCAGATCAGAGATAAGATCCTCTATATCCTCTCTTCTAAAGAAAAAGAAGATATAGACTCTGCTACCGAAAAAGAGTTTCTAAAGGAAGAGATTAAAAAAGCGATCAACAATATGCTGACCAGCGGAGAGATCGAAGCGGTCTACTACGACGAGTTTGTGATTTCTTAGGAGTCTGATATGACAGAAATACTGTCCCAGGATGAGATAGACGCGTTATTGACAGCAGTATCCTCAGGAGAGACAGTCGAAGCAGAGCAGTCATTCTCCGCCCCTAAAACCACGGGCGGAGTAAAGCCCGGCCGTGAAAAAAAGCGTCTGAAGGTCTATGACTTCCGCCGCCCTGACAAGTTCTCCAAGGACCAGATTCGTACCCTGCAGATGATGCACGAAACTTTCGCGCGTCTGACTACTACCTCTTTGTCTGCCACCCTGCGGGCACTGGTACATGTACACGTGGTGAGTGTGGATCAGCTGACCTATGAAGAATTCACCCGGTCCATACCCTCACCTACCACCCTGGGCATCATCAATATGGACCCCCTCAAAGGTTCTTCTGTGATTGAAATGGACCCCTCCATTACTTTCGCCGTGATTGACCGGCTGTTCGGCGGCAAGGGTGAGCCCCTGAAAACCAACCGGGAACTCACTGATATTGAGCTCTCAGTTATAGAAGGAATTATTGTCCGTCTATTGGGTAATCTCCGGGAATCCTGGGCCAATGTGATTGACCTGCGTCCCCGTCTGGGCAACATCGAGACCAATCCCCAGTTTGCCGGTATTGTACCCCCTACCAGTATGGTGGTGCTCACCACATTTGATACCAAGGTGGGAGATGTGGAAGGAATGATGAACTTCTGTATCCCCTATATTACCATTGAGCCTATCATCTCCAAGCTTTCCGCGCAGTTCTGGTATTCTTCTATCAAGAAAGGGGTATCTACTGAAAACGTCAATCTGATCAAAGAACAGATCAGTGATGTCAAGCTGGAAGTAATAGCGAAACTCACCGAAACAGAATTGCTGTTCCGGGAAATCGCGGCTATCCGTTCCGGCGACGTAGTGCGCTTTAACCAGACTGCCAAGAGTGATGTGGAAATTATCGTGGGCAGCAGCATGAAGTTTAAAGGCAAACCTGGTGTGGTAGGTAAACGCCGCGCGGTACAGGTACAGGAAGTCATTACAACCATAAATGAAGAAATGCTCCAGGATATCCTGATGGGCGAAGAAGAATAAGTGTTCCCTTTCTAAGGTCAATTTTGTTTTTTCCGATAATGTAAGGGACCGCAAGAATTTGAATGGAGGCAGTTATGAGTGACGGCACTCTCTCACAAGATGAAATAGATGCATTATTGCAGGGTACAGATGAACTGATGTCAGAGAACCTGGGTACCTCCTCTTCCGGAGGCGGTTATTCATCCGGTCCTGTGTCCGGCGAAAGCATCTCTGAAGCTGACAAAGCCTCCCTGGGTGAACTGCTGCGCGAGATTGGACATTCTCAGGCTACCGCCCTGTCCACACTCACCGGCACCAATGTAAAATTCAGCTCTCCCTTTATCGATGCCGGCCCCCTGGAAGGACTGAAAAATGAAATCAAAGGTAAAGTGGTTCAGGCTAAGGTCAATCTTTCCGGCGGAGTTTCAGGCGAATGGCTCTATGTCATCCCTGAGAAAAGTGTATTAGGCATTACCAATATTCTGATCGGTCAGGAAGATAATGGTGAAGTCAGCGAACTGGTGCTGAGCACCTTTAGTGAGGTCATCAACCAGACTACCGGCTCCATGGTCAGCGTTTTGTCTGATAAACTGTCCAAGGGTATCACCACTGGTATGCCCTCCATGGACTACCTGCAGGATGTCAGTACCGTCACATTAGCCGGCGGAGCCTCTGCAGTACGCATGAACTATGTCTTCAATATCGAAGGCAAGGGCAGTGTTAAGTTTTTCGTATTTATCCCCCTGCCTATGGCACGCTCCCTGATCTCTTCCTTTAATTCAGCGCGTCAAAGCCAGGCAGCTTCATTCGGCGGCGGCGGCGGAAATATCCAGCAGAGCGGAATACCTGTACAGTCTGTAGCCTTTGAACCTCTGCAGATGGGAGTGGAATCAGAAGCAATGGGCAATATTGCCCTGCTGCTCGATGTTCCCATGCGTGTCACAGTGGAGCTTGGCCGTACCAAGATGACCATCAAGGATATCCTGGGTCTGGGTGAAGGTTCCATCATTGAGCTGGATAAACTGGCGGGTGAACCGGTAGATATCCTGGTAAATGATAAGCTGATCGCTCAGGGTGAAGTCGTGGTCATCGATGAAAACTTTGCTGTCCGTGTCACCAAGATTGTTACTCCCATGGAAAGAATCTTCGACAGAGCAGAAGAACAGCTAAGCTAATTAATGTAAAAATAAAAAACCTCCCTGAAAAAGGGAGGTTTTTTTTCATTTCAATTGTTTTTTAACCACTTTCCAGCGGTCCTGCTGCCATCCCAATAATCCTTTATCATAGCCGTTAAACCCTTCAGCCCGCCACAGTTCCGGGGTTTTTGTAAAGGATTGCTCCCATACTTCATTGGAATCTGCCAGACTGCTGATACCCGGCCAATCACCTTTTTTCTTGGTGTCTTTTTTCACTGCTTCAGCGATAAGTTTTTTATATTTCTCCACATTTGCCTTAAATACTCCGGGCTCAAAACTATGCCCCAGGAGATAAGCTACTTTCGCCCGATAGAGTTTATTCCATTCCGGCACAGCCAGAATCTTATCGAACAGGGCTTCATAGTTGGCATTTTCTTTCATCTTAAAAATACTGGTATTCAGTACGGGAAAGCCCCAGCCTATCCCGCTGCCAAAGGTATTATCCAGATCCCAGGCAATAATGTACCACTTACCGTCACTATGACGGTAAAGATAGTCGTTATTGGGATTAAACAGGAAACTATCCCAGTGACCGGTAAGACTGCCCGCTGCCATATAATCCAGAACAGATTCGATGTCTACCCACTTTTCCAGATCTTCTTTGGTCTGTGCATTTTTTAACGCGCTGAAAAATTCACGAATTAGGGTCTGTCGATTGGTGTCATTTTTACTGGTCTTGATCACAAACATATTGGCGGAAGAAGTGGTGAATTTAGCAGGATAACCCCCTTTATAGAGATGCCCTACCTTTCCTTTGAATCGGGCTTTAATAAAATCTTCATCGGGCTGTTCCACAGTATTATACAGCCCCCAATATTTACCGTTGATATAGACCCTGGCAAATCCCATGCGGCAGGACAAAGCCTGTGCTTCCTGGAAAATATCCGTAGCGACCTGCTCTCTCAACAAGGTAGGGTCATTGGCACTGGCTCTCAGGTTCAGCTTGCTCACTCCGAAAACATGCCTTTTTTTATTGGCAGGATACTCAGCCTGAGCATCCCGGTCGGAGAACAGTGTGTCCGCGTCAAAGCTCAATTTAAAATTTATCTTGTACCAGGAGGTGCGGCCCCGGGCTCTTATACCCACATTGGAGACCACCAGGTCACCTATACGCAACTCTTCGATCCGGGCATAGACCTGTTCCCGATTCACCTGCAGGCGAGGTTCCATCACATTTTTAAATGCGCCGGGTGAAATGGTAATATATATGTCCAGTATTCTGGAATCGTCAAAGAATGTGTCCTGATTAGTTCCTGAAAAATTCTGTCCTGTATGCAATCCGGGATATGTCCCGGGCTTTACTTCAGCATGTGCTGTAAACACACATACTAAAATAGATACTGCAATTAAAAAAAATGGAAAGGTAGCTTTCATTTTTTTCACATTATTCTCCTGTAAGGATAGTAATAAGTTTTAAGGAATAGATACTGTATTATAGGCGAGGGTTACATATTGATAAAGTATTCTTCGAATTAACATTGATTATTTTCCATAGGCAGAAGCGTATCTGGAGAACAGCCCAAGCACAGTATTCCCCTCCCGGTCAGCTGACTCGGGGAATACCTGTTGATACTCATCACTGACTCCATTGAAATCCATCAGAAACAAGCTGGCTTTTTCTGTTGAATATTCAGGCAAGGCAATCAGTTTACTTTCCAGTTTCTTTTTTTGCTCCTGATATTCTGCTACACGGTTATTTTCCTGTTCTGTTCCTTCATTAAAATATACCTGGCCTTTACTACTGAGAAAAGTGTTATACAGATGAGTGATGTTCAGTTTTTCGGGCAGCTTATTAATCTCATCATGAATCTTCCTATTATGCTCCTGGGTGGTTTGTATTTTTTGTTCGTCCCATAGAGGCTCTAGTCGAAAGCGCAGGATCGATTTCACTTTTTTTCCGTATTTCTTAATCCTCTCCGCTTTTTGCTGGGGAGTTTCCAGGCTAAGAGGGGCATTAATACTGTTTTGATATAGCAGAGTGATTTCTTCACCTCGTGATATCTCCAGCACATCCTGTTTGATTACCATCTGCCAGCCCTCTGGCAGTGATTCATGGATTTGTTTTAAAACCTTATCCTGAGCAGGGTCTTTAATAGACATGTTCATAGTTTGACACCCCTGTACCATAACCAGTATTGACAAAGCCAGGATTCTGGAATTCTTCATAGGCTAATCTACCTCCTGGAGCCAGTTTACTAAAAAGTATATAATCTCCTCAGGATATGCACAACTATTCTTTAATATTTTCGGGTCTTCAACCGGCTTTCTTTTTGTGTTAGACTGGTTCTTTCGTTATAATACTCTATGCAAAAAACAGAGCTACTCGCCCCTGCCAAAGATCTGGAGTCAGGCATCACGGCAATTGACAGCGGAGCAGATGCTGTCTATATAGGCGGTCCCCGTTTCGGAGCCCGCGCGGCTGCGTCTAATACTATAGACGATATAGAACAGCTGGTGCGTTATGCTCACCCTTATCACGCCCGGGTATATGTCACGCTTAACACCCTACTCCAGGACAGCGAATTAAAAACCGCCCGGGATATGGTGAACCGGGTCTGGGATGCGGGAGCAGACGCGCTCATTATTCAGGATATGGGGCTCCTGGAGCTGGAACTTCCCCCTATTCCCCTTTTTGCCAGCACCCAGTGCCACATCACTACCCCTGAAAAAGCCCAATTCCTGGAAAAAGCCGGTTTGCGTCGGCTGATCCTGGCCCGGGAGCTTTCTCTGGATGAAATAGCTTCCATCCGGGCTGCCACATCGGTAGAGCTGGAGACTTTTGTGCACGGAGCTATCTGTGTATGCTACAGCGGCCACTGCTACATGAGTTACGGCGCGGGAGGGCGCAGCGGCAACCGGGGAGAATGTGCTCAGCCCTGCCGTATGCATTATAATCTGCTGGATGAGACCGGAAAGTTGCTGGCCCAGGACCGTTATTTCCTTTCTTTAAAAGATCTGAATTTTACCCATGGAATCGGAGATCTCCTGGATGCAGGAGTGACTTCCTTTAAAATTGAGGGTCGACTGAAAGATACAGCCTATATCCGCAATGTAGTCAGCCACTACCGTCAAATCCTGGATGCGGAACTAGCAAAGCGGGGGCTGACCCGTGCATCATCAGGACAATCCCACCCCGGATTTACGCCTGAACCTGCTAAAAGTTTCAACCGGGGTTTCACGGAATATTTCCTGAGAGGCAGGGCCGACCAGCCGGAAAGCCCCCTCACCCAGAAATCTATAGGGGAGCCCCTGGGAAAAGTCAGAACGGTCAAATTAAATTATTTCATTCTGGAAAATGCCCGGGAAATCCATATCGGCGACGGAATCTGCTACTTTGATGACAAAGGAGTCCTGGGAGGCATGTTCATTGAACATGTAGAAGAAGACCGGGTCTACCCCCGTGATATCCGTTTTATAAAAGAAGGTATGACTCTGTATAGAAATAATGATAAAGATTTTGAAAAAGACATGTCCTCTTCCCAGCCGGAACGTAAAATTAATGTTGAAATTACATTTGAACAGGAGGGAGAAGGTTTCAGCCTCACCGCTCGTGATGAAGACGGGATTTCCGCTTCCATTCATGAACCGGGGCCTTTTGAGCCGGCAAAAAAACCGGAGCAGGCGGCAGAAAACCTCCGGAAACAGCTCGGCAAGACCGGAGGGACAATCTACTCCGTCACAAACGTCACTGTCCAGTGGCAGAATCCCATATTCCTGGTGGTTAGTCTGATCAATGAAGCCCGTCGGAATCTGCTGGAAAAACTGACTCAGGCCCGGCTGGAAGCATGGCCTCGGGAAAAGAATAAGATAAGCCCCACCAATCATCCTTATGGGGAGACCATACTCAGTTATGAAGGAAATGTACTCAATGCCAAAGCCCGGGAGTTTTATAACCGGCACGGTGTGACTACCATCGCCCCGGCCGCGGAATCAGGCATGGATATGCACGGCCATAGAGTGATGACCACCCGGCATTGTATCAGACGAATGCTGGGTTTGTGTGAGCGCTATCCTCAGGAATCCCTGCTGCAATTGTCAGCTCAGCCTCAGGGCCGGCTTTTCCTGGAGGACGGACGCAACCGCTATCGTCTGAATTTTGATTGCGGACGTTGTGAAATGGAAGTCTGGATGGAAGAGTGAGTATAGTGTAAAAAAGTATTTATTTTATCAGCGTCCCTTAGTCAACAGATATAAATGTTGATAATTTATTGTAATCATATCCAAAACTCTTAAAGGCTCCTGGAATTTTTTTATTTCCTTCAATTAATTTCATAAGTTCAATCTGCCGTGCCTTTAGAGATTTTTCCGGATCTTCCCCTTTAAGTATATCTCCCAAGGCTCCTCCGGCTGGCCCCCAGGTAAGACCCATTTCCGGCACATTAGGCATTGAAATGGCTACTCCTGCTGCCTCTTTAAAAATGGACGAGATTTGATCATTGTTGACTATTGAATACTTATACGCTCCCTTATTAGCTGGCGTTTGCTTACCAACTTGTGCCATTACTTTACCCATTGCTGCTGAAGTAAAATATTCAATTACTTTTACAGAAGCCATATGATTTTTTGAACAAGAGGATAAAAAATAACCTTCTACAGTAATAAAGGGAATAGCTCTCCTGCCAATGGAATCTATTATAGGAAGATTAGATAAGCCATAATTAATGCTTTTATTAATTTCACCTCGAAACCATTGACCACTAATCACAAACATGGCATTTCCAGTGTTAAAGAGCTGAGTCACCAGGGTCCCGGAAGGGCTGTCAGGGCAAATATTTTTCCTGATGATATTATTTAAAACAAATTGACCGGCTAAGCTCATTGGTTTGGAATAGATAAGGGGGAGCATTAAAGGTGAACCTTTATACATTCCCAGAGAACGGAAAATTTTACCGCCGAATCCCTGAATCCACATAGTATGATAATAAAAATTTTCTAATTCATACACAAAACCCCATTGACCGAACTGTCCTTTATTGGGAAAAGTATAACTTTTAGACACATTTATTATTTCACTCATCTTCTGAGGGGGGTTTTTTATTTTATCCTTATTGTAATAAAGAGCAATATTTTTAAACGATCCGGGTAAACCCCAAATCGCCTCATCATACATATAGTTAAATGCTAAAATAGTTTTATTGAAATATTCTTGTGTAATACCAGGTGTCAGATATGATTCCAGGGGTACTATCAGTCCCTGTTCTGCCCAGGTCCCCACATAATCCTGTGCAAAAATAAAAACATCAGGACCTGTGCCCAGTGGTATAGTGGAAGAAAGTTTATCATTCAAGGCATCAAAAGGTACTGCTAACAACTTGACCTGAATGTCATCATGAGAAAGATTAAAAGCATTGGCAACACTTTCAATCGCGGTTTTTTCCTGTCCTCTATATCCATGCCACAAATTTATAATCGCAGAGAATCCAAGGGAATGAATTAAAAGAAAAATATATATAAATAAAACCGTTTTTTTCATAATCTACCTCCAGAAATTTCCAAAGTATATACTAAATATTTAGGAAATTCCATTTTTTTAGCTTGAAATACAGTTAAAAGGAAAATAAAAGGCTGGTAAATAACTCATTTCAATTTATATCTTTCTTTTATTAGGTTGATGTTGGTGATCAGAGATATAAAAAATGTCACAGTGCGCTTTTCCGCACAGAGTTGAGCACGGTTTAAAAAATATATTTTGACGGTTAGGCCATCCCCTTTTAGGATAAATGAACTCAGAACAAGAAGGGGAATCTCATGTCTGCCGTATCTATGGATATTGAAGAATTTTTCTGCCTCAACGAGCCCGCGGAGCAATTCGACTTTATAGATTATCATTACCTCCACGCCTATGCTTCTCCCCGGGAAATCCGGGAATTAGTCCAGGAACTGACACATTAATTCTAAAATGCAATCTACGTTTTTCATACAATTTTAAAATCCAGACATTATCGAAGGATTTCATGTTCGAATTTATCACCAAACGAATTAAACGACTGGAAAGTTTGGCTTCTCGCTGCTTAAAAATAGATACAAGTTACAAAAAAAGCAGATTACTGCTCATGACAATTGTAGTCATTTCCGCAATTGCCCTTTCCTGGCTATATATCCCGTTTCCTTTTCAATTCCTCTTTTTCACAATACTTTTCGTTATATATATCATCATCTCCTTGCGGCACAAAAGACTCGGAAGTATTCTGGATAAAGTAAAGTCTCATCTCAGTATGAGCCGAACAGACTTGGCTCGACTGGAGTTGGATTGGGAACACATTCCGGCTGCTCCTGTGGGTGTTGCTTGTGATCATCCTTTTGAACACGATCTGGATATCACCGGAACCCGCTCTCTGCAGGGATTGATCGACCGATGTGTCAGTCTGGAGGGTAGCGATTTGCTTAGAAAGTGGCTCACTGATACGCAACCGGATTTATCTGCCACTCTCTACCGTCAGACTCAAGTCAAATCTTTGATGCCACTGACTTCATTGCGAAATCATCTGGGATTTTTTCTACACAACCAGAAAAATTCCCGTTTGGAATCTGCCCGTCTTCATGCCTGGCTTTCAGAAAAAGCTTTTCCTATTTTTAAAATCCTGCCGGTACTTTTTTTAACCCTGCTGGGGCTGTGTAATCTTAGCCTATTGATCCTCCATCTGGCCGGGATTCTTCCGCCGGTTTGGATAGCAGGTTTTATTATATATGCCATATTAATGGTACTTCGTATCAACAGTATACAGCCCGTATTCCAGGAGAGCTCTGAGCTGGAAGGATTGGTCCGCGGATTAGGTCGGGTTTTACTGTACCTGGAGATGTATCCCTTAAGAAGCTCTTCTCCGTTATCTGGAATATTTCAGAATTTTCAGGGTGTTCATAGCCCTAGCCGGGATTGGAAACTTTTAAATCGCACTCTGAATATGATAGGCTGGAGAAACAACCTGTTGCTGGGACTCATGTTGAATGCCTTTTTACCCTGGGATCACTACTGTGCCGGACTGGCTGTGAAATGCAGATCGCTATTTCAGCAAAATCTTCCCCTATGGATAGAGAGTCTTGCCCAACTGGATGCGCTCAGTAGCCTGGCTTATTATGCCTGGCTATTCCGGAAAACTATTTTTCCTGAATTTCAGGAAAATGACCGGCTTCCCTTGTTAACAGCCAAAGCACTGGGACATCCCTTAATCCCGGAACCCGAAAGAGTCAGCAATGATATCACTTTTAAAGAAAAAGGGGAAATCATGCTTATCACGGGTTCCAATATGTCTGGTAAATCCTCATTCCTGAAAACGGTGGGTATCAACCTGGCCCTGGCTCAGGCCGGCGGACCGGTCACCGCTCAGGAGTTTTCCTGTTCTGTATTCAGACTGGCCAGCTGTATCAATATCAGTGATTCCATTACCGACGGGTATTCCTTTTTTTATGCAGAAGTCAGGCGCCTGAAATTTATACTGGATCTTCTGGAAAAAGAAGGGGAAACTCCAGTTCTGTTCCTGATAGATGAGATATTTAAGGGTACCAATAATCGTGAACGCCTGATCGGGAGCCGCTCATTGATAAAAAAGTTGTCCTCTTCGTCCGGTCTGGGTATTATCACTACTCATGACCTGGAATTGGTAGACCTGGCCCATGACCTGAAACTTTTACACAATTTCCATTTCCGCGAACACATTTCAGCAGGAAAAATGACTTTCGATTATCTTCTGCGTCCCGGCCCCTGCCCTACCACCAATGCCCTCAGAATTATGGCATTGGAAGGACTGCCGGTTGAAGTGTCAGACTGATAAAAAATTCTTATCGATCCATTGCACTTTAACACTTTTACTCATTTAAAAACATTGCGTTCAAATTGAAATAATGCTAATATTGAGAAAACAGGGAGCAGTACCATGACCTGGTTGCAGCCTGCTGTGATTGCTTCTATTGTCACCTCAGCAATTATCACACTCATATATCTTTATATTTATATTCAATACCGGCAGATCAATTTCCTTTTCTGGACTTTGAGTTGGATATTTGGTATTGCCCGATTTGTGGTAACATTGATTATCATTCAAAATTCTGCGACTCCTCTCATCACCATACTCAGCGAACTATTTCCGGTGTACAACGCTCTGTTTTTAGCCCTGGGAATCGCCGCAGTATTTAATACTAAACAGTTTACGTACTGGATAGGGACCAGTGCCGTTGTCTCTGCCTGGATAATCCTAGGTGTTTTAATCAGGCAGCCTTTTTTACTGATTACTTTACCTTCCTATCTTTTTTCCGGCACAGCGTTTATTATCAGCGGGATACTCTTCATTTATATTTATAAGAAAAAGGCAAAAATGAATTATCTGGTGGGGATTACATTAATACTCCATGGCTTGCACAAATATGATTATCCTTTTCTTAGAAATGATCTGGTATTTGCCCCTTTTGGGTTTTTGATGAATTCAATGTTTACATTGGTAGTAGCTTTCGGTATAGTACTTTTATTTTTTGAGAAAGAACATAGGGAACTTACAGAACAGGAACAAATGTTAAGTAGTCTTTTTGATCAATCGCCTTTGCCCATTATTCTTTCTGATCGCTCCGGTAATATTTTATCTATCAATAAAAAGCTGACGACTTTGCTCAATTACAAATTGGATGATATAAACACGCCAGAATTATGGTTTAGTAATGCTTATCCTGACATAAAATATCGAAATTATGTCATACAGGAATTCCAAAAGGCTGTTGAAAATTTAAATAATGACCTGGATCCGGCACCAAAAGTTTTTCAGGTAAGTGATTTTCAGGGAGTCAAGCATACTATTGAGTTTCATTATACACGGGTAGGAGAAAATATTCTTTTTATCCTGAATGACCTCACAGAAAAAAAGAAGATAGAAGATGAGCTCTTCAATATCCGGAGATTGGAATCTCTGGGGGTTCTAGCTGGGGGAATTGCCCATGATTTCAATAATATTCTGACCGGCATTTCCGGTAATATCGAATTGGCATCTATGAAATCAGCAGCCGATTCTGAGACCTATGCATATCTGGAAAATTCTAAAAAAGCTCTTTTTCGGGCCACTGCCCTTACGCAGCAATTAATGACTTTTGCCAAGGGAGACCTCACTCAGACCGAAATCATCAGTATACGTGAATTGATTGAAGAAAGTGTGCAGTTTGTTCTCACAGGCTCAAATATTTCTCCCGTCATGGATATTGTACCGGATTTATGGCCCATTGAAGCCAATAAAGGACAGATCAGCCAGGTTATCAACAATCTGGTAATCAATGCCAAACAGGCCATGCCAGAAGGTGGAACAATTTTCATTTCTGCTTTCAATGAAACTGCACCTCCTGTCTCGAGTGATCAGGAAGAGAAATATATCAAAATCACAATTAAAGACCAGGGTAGCGGCATCCCCGAAGATATTATGGAGAAAATTTTTGACCCTTATTTTACTACTAAAAGTACCGGTTCAGGTTTAGGGTTAGCAACAAGTTTTTCTATAATCTCAAGGTACAATGGCAGGATCAGCTGTGTTAATAATCAGGATAAAGGTTGTACTTTCACTATCATTCTTCCATCGGTCCCGGAAAAGAAATTAGAAAATTCAAGTGTAACCCGTCGAAATGATTTTAAGCCAAGTACTGACACTACCTTCCTGGTGATTGATGATGATTTGGCTATCCTGAAAATACTGGAGAATTTTCTTTCAGAAAAAAAATTCAGGATAATCACTGCATGTGATGGCAGTGAAGGTCTGACAAGGGTGTATGAGTGTCTGAAAAATCAACAAAAAATAGACCTGATTATTACCGATCTGACCATACCGGGTAAAATGGGAGGAATGGAATTCATGGAAAAGCTCCATCAATTAAATCTGGATATTCCTGTGATTTTGATGAGCGGTTATGCTGAAATTGGTGATATAAACACCTTTTTACAAAAAGGCTTTGAACATTTTATCCAAAAACCTTTCCAGTTGGAAAACTTATTTGAAATAATTCAAAAAATTCTTTATTCCAGGACCCTTGAAGATTAAATTTCAAATATTATATCACTGGAGTAAGCAGTTTCATCTATTATTTAAATTCGAGTCTAGTAGTTTTCGTACTACCATCGAGAGTTTATGCTGAGATACCGGTTTTTGGATAAAGTCGCTGACACCTATTTCCTTAGCTCTGGCTTCATCTAAAACATCACTAAACCCGGTACAGAGTATTATAGGTATACCTGGGCGTATTTCCAGTATAGCCTGAGCCAAAAGGTCTCCGGTCATTCCCGGCATAGTCACATCACTTATCACCAGATCATAATTGTCAGGTTCTGACTGGAAAGCTCTCAAGGCCTCTAAGCTATCAGTATATCCTGTAACTTGATATCCCAGTTTTTCCAGAATACGTTTATGGACTTTCACCAGATCCAGGAAATCATCTACTATCATTATATGTTCTGTGCCTTTAGGATCTGAAGTACCAGCTATCTCTGTACTTTTTACCTTCTCAGTATTCGTAATCGGAAGATAGATATAAATTGTAGTTCCTTTTCCCGGTTCACTTTCAATAGTGATGCGGCCTTTGAGCGATGTGACGATACTATGTACAACATATAATCCCAGGCCTGTCCCCTGCCCTTTTTCTTTAGTGGTAAAAAAGGGGTCAAAAACCCTTTCCAATACTTCTTTTTCCATACCTTTGCCTGTGTCGCTGATGGTGAGCAGGGCGTACCTTCCCGGTTCCAGATTTATCAAGTCTACACTAGGGACATGCCGTATTTCTGACAAATTGACACTCAGCACTCCCCCCTGGGATCGCATGGCATGATGAGCATTTGTTCCAAGATTGATGATGATCTGATGTATCTGTGAAGGATCTGCCCAAACAGGTCCACAGTGTTGTGTGATCTTCTGGTTTATAGTAATATTGGCTGGAATAGTTGAGCGCAATAGATTAAGAGCCTCTTTGATCACTTCCTGTAATTGAATAATCTGGCCGGTTTTTTTTGAGTGCCTGCTGAAGGATAGTATCTGCTGAACCAGATCTTTAGCACGGGAACTGGCGTTTATAATCTGCTGTATATCCTGATAGGTTTGACTATCAGCTGGTACTGTATCCCGAATAATTTCAGCATATCCCAGAATAGGAGCTAGGATATTATTTATATCATGAGCGATACCGCCAGCCAGTGTTCCCACCGCTTCAATTTTCTGGGATTGGCGCAGCTGTTCCTCCAGCGCTTTTTGACGGGTGATATCACGCGCGAAGTAAACAAAGCCTTCCAGTTGACCTTTTTCGGATAAGACAGGAGAAGAGGTTCCTTCAAATATCTTACCCAGCTTTTTCTGTTCCATCTCTGCAGTGTGGACCTTGTGATCTTTCATACTTGCAACAACAGGGCAATTTTCACAAGGTTTAGTACCATGACTAAAAGCTTCATAGCAGTATTTTCCCTGCAAAGTTTTATTATTCATTGTTAAAATCCTGCCTGCCTCGGGATTTGAGCGGATTATTTTCAAATCTTTGTCCATGATCAAGGCAATTTCGCCGATAGCTTCAAAAGTCTTTTCCCATTCCTGTTTGGCTTTAAGTAATCCGTCATTTGAAGTAGTCAGCCTATCCGTCATGGTATTAAATGCTCTCGCCAGGATTCCAAACTCATCCCGGGTAGGTATATCCGTAAACACCAATTTTTCACCTTGAGTTATTTCACGGGCTACCACTGTCAGGTGGTTGATAGGATCCGTGATGGAGCGGATGAGAAACAACGCCCCAATCAGGACTATGGAAACACAAACTAGCACAATAATAAAAAGTGTAAACCTGAGTGTCTGCAAAGGGGCAAATGCTTCACTTTTATCTATTTTGACTACTACTCCCCAGCCAGGATTAGGAATAAAATGAGTCACTGCTATTACAGGAGTCCCTCTGTAGTCTTTGGCATTGATAAGGAATTGTTTTTCTCCCTGAAAAGCAAGAACAATAGAAAGGTTGGTGTTTTCCCAAGATAAGGTCTTGCCATATATAGATTGGGATTCAAACCGTTTGGATGTTAAAAACATTAAATCCCCTTCCAGATTACGCCCAGCCAGAACAGTTTCACCGGACTGACCTAAGCCGGCATAATCCTGAACGGTTGAGATGATATCTTCCATACTGGTTTGTATGATCAGAACACCCAGAAACTCATTTTCATAATACAATGGACCAGAGATAAAATAATATCCCTGGGAATTTGTCTGATTGTACTGGAAACCGGACAGATGCTCATTAGTCCGGCCGATGATAAAACTGGCCTCATCCTTAAAAACAGAAGGAATCCCTGACATCGCATTGGATGTGGAAGCAATTGTAATACCATCTGATGAGAGAATATCCATACGGATAAAATCCTGTGATGATTTTAAAGCATCCAGTAAAATTGTTCTGATTTTTTCCTGATGTCTCTTCTGTCCGTCTTTCAGAAATTGACGGAGGCTGATTCGCATCTGGGTACGGCTGGCTACTATCCGCAGCCTTTCAAAACTATGCTTGATCACACTGGTTAAATGGTGTTTTTGAAGGGTGGCTACAGAGTCCAGATGACTGATGATTTCCTCAGTGAGAACCCTACGGGCGTTTCGATAAGACAGGATATTGCTGATTAAAAGCATCACAGACAAACCCAGTACCGAAAGGAACAGTTTTGTCTTGATCTTCATTCCTTTTCCTTCATACAAAAGACCCATTGTAAAAAGGACTCATATATTGCCATTATAAATCCTGAAAAGAATTAAGTAAATTTTATTTGGAATGATATTAGAAAAGTCTAAAATAATGGTAGGACTATCTTCCGCTTAATTTATGTTTCAACAAGATAACACTAATATGTTTTATATAGTTTTTTTACTACTTCTTTCCTTGTGAAGAAATATATCCCTAAGATCATAGTTGTGATTCCTTTGGTGAAGAAGTATTACGAAGGACTGTACCTGATATAAGTAAACAACGTTGCTTTTACCCCACCTCTTTTATGTACCAGGTATTTCCTTTATAAATAGTCTCCATATTTGATTTAATTATTTATCCCGGCTAAACTTTTTAGCTCCAATAATAGCAAGAATACACAACCAATGGATTAAAATATGAATATACTATCTCTGGACAGGATCTCCAAAACCATGGGAGAAAAATCCCTGTTTAAAGATATTTCTTTCGGGATAGAAGAGGGACAGAAGGCTGCTCTAATAGGTGTAAACGGCTGCGGTAAAAGCACCCTTCTCAAGATGATAGCAGGAGTTGAAACTATAGATCAGGGAAGCATTTCTAAAAATAATGCTGTTAAAATTAGCTACCTGGGTCAGACCCCCCAATTTAATCCCGCTCATACTATTCTGGACCACATCTTTCACGAGTCCAATCCCCGGGCCGCGTTGATCAAGCGCTATGAACTACTGTGTGAACAAGTCAGCCGGGGGGAAACCCGCCTGCAGGATGAGCTGGCAGCCCTGACCACTGAAATGGATAAAGCCCAGGTCTGGAACTATGAAAGTGAGATAAAAGCTGTTTTAAATCAACTGGGGATTTCGGACCTGGACCATAAGATGCTCAATCTCTCCGGAGGTATGCTTAAGAGGGTAGCCCTGGCCCAGGCACTTATCGATGACGCGGATCTCCTTCTGCTGGATGAGCCTACTAACCACCTGGATACCGATACCATCATCTGGCTGGAAAATTACCTGAAGCGGAATAAGCAAAGCCTGCTTATGGTTACTCATGACCGGTATTTTCTGGACCAGGTGTGCAATACCATACTGGAGCTGGATGACAAAACCCTGTATAGCTACAAAGGTAATTACAGCTACTACCTGAGAAAAAAAGCCGAAGTCCTGGAACTTGAAAAAAGGACGGACAGGAATATAGAAGGGATACTCCGGACGGAACTGGAATGGCTGAAAAGGGGACCCAAAGCCCGGGGAACCAAATCAAAATCACGGATTCAAAGAATTAATAATTTAATTAACCGGGATCGTCCGCGCGAAGAGCAGAAAGTTGATTTTGAAGTCATAGGCAAAAAGCTGGGTAATAAGATCCTGGAAATTCAGGAAATAGCTAAAAGTTTTAATAATAAAGTAGTTATCAATCCTTTCACCTACTTTTTTAAAGAGAGAGACAGGATAGGTTTCGTAGGTAAAAACGGAGCGGGGAAATCAACCTTATTAAATCTCATAACAGGGAGACTTCAACCTGACCAGGGTCAGACTCAGCTGGGCGTCCATACCCGAATCGGTTACTTTGATCAGCACAGTATGGAGATGCAGCCCGATTTGCTCCTGATAGACTATATTAAACAATCCGCGGAAGTAATAGAAATCCCGGGAGGTCAAAAATTGACAGCTGCCCGCATGCTGGAACGCTTTTTGTTTCCAGCCAGCAAGCATTACACTCCCATAGGTCACCTCTCCGGAGGTGAAAAACGCAGACTTCACTTACTCAGTATATTAATGAAGAATCCAAATTTTCTGATACTGGACGAACCTACCAATGATTTTGATATTATCAGCCTGGGAGTACTGGAAGAGTTTCTGTTGTCTTTCCAGGGCTGTGTGATCATCGTCTCCCATGATCGATATTTTCTGGACAGGATCACTGACCAGTTATTTATTTTCAATGGAGATGGAAACATCGACAGTTTTAATGGGAATTTCAGTGAATATCTGGAGTATCGCAGAGAAAATGATGCCGCAGAAAAAACCAGTCAGACATTTCGGATAAAAGATACCCGGAAAAAAGAAGAGAAGGAAAAAACCAAACTGACCTTTAACGAAAAAAAAGAGCTGGCCGCTATCGAACCGGAAATAGAAGCACTGGAAAAGGAGCGCCGTGAAATAGAAGAAGGCTTCGGTTCCATGCCCTTTGATAAAGACAGAATCAAAGTCATGAATACCCGGCTGGAAGAGGTAAAAACCCTGCTGGAACAAAAATATGAGCGGTGGGAATACTTATCACAGTTTGAAAATTAATCATTCATTAAAGACAGATAAAAACTAACTACTCCAAGATTAAAAAATTATATTTATAATACCGGTGCCGGTATCCCCTGATTTAGACTCCCACCGTTTGAAATAGTGAGATGATGCCCCTGGCCGCTGCGGTCCTGTAGGCCAGACATGTCACTGCTCCACTCCAGTGACCAGTCACCCCAGGCACTGGTGTCTGGTGAGGTTAAATTAGCTATCTCTTCCAGCCGGCTGAGTGTGGGTTTGGTACTGAGGGCTTCCATTCTGGCATGATAAAGATAACTGTTGCCGTGTTCACCCACTCCGGAATAACTATTGTCCCAGCCGATCTGAAAACGATACAGTGGACCTGGCTCCCAGACCGCAGCTTCATTGGAGGACATGGTATTCCCCCCATTATGGACAGTACCCGCATTCAGATTGTGGATGCTATCGTCAGGATGCGGAGTATCGGTCACAAAGGCCCTCAGGTATGACAGGCTTACGTTTTCTTCGCCGTCAGGACTGACCAGATAATCTCCCATTCCCTGTACCGTTCCCTGGGCACCGAATTTCAACCATTGTCTAAAGGTGAAAGATTTATCGGGATTGATGACTACCTGCCAGGCTACCCAGATCCAGTCGCTGACAGCTGCTATGGACATGCGGTTCATTTCCAGAGTCTGGTAGCAGCTGTAATCTCCTGCCCACACTCCACCCAGGCCCAGCATAATATTGGCATTGTAACCTGCTCCTCCATCTCCCCAAACATAGATGTTACCCACCAGGGCCAGGAGATTCCAGTTTGTAGCTTCCAGACTATAGACAATCATATTTCCACGGTTGAGGGTGTTCAGGACCGGTGTCGAAAGATCATCGGGGATATGGGTCCAAACTGAAAACAGGATACCATTTCCAAAATCAGCAGGAAGGTAGACCTGGTTACAAAAATCCGGATTTCCGGAAGTATGACCGAATTCTGTACAATATTCTTGTGAGGGCATCAGACTACCAATAGAAGTGCATGAAAAAAGTAGTGAAAAGACACAACCATTAACCCATAATGCAATCATCAACCAAAGTGGGTGTTTTTTCATATCTCACTCCAACTCATCCTGCTAACTGAGTTTATTATGTAATGAAGACTTTAATTTAGCTGATATTTTCTGATTTGTCTAAAAAAGAGGAAAGGCTGCTTTGTGCAAGCAGCCTTTCCAAAAATTTTAAAAACCTTTTAAAAGATTTCCCAGGAATAATACCACATATCCTGCTATGGCCACCCAGTATGCGTTTTCAGTAAGGAAAGGTACCTTTAAACCCTTGATGAGTACTAATGCCACAGACAAAGCCACTAACACCAATGATATTATCAAAGTCACTTTTTTCGGTGCGCTTCCAGCCATTTTGGCCTCCTGTTTTTTATTTATTAAGTATTAAATAAAAACAACGTATTGTCAAAGAAATAGACAAGTTCAAAACATTACTTGCCTGACTTCCAATTCAGGTACTCTTTGATTTCAGCATTTTAATCCTGTGCCCAGTTTAGCTTCAATCTTCCATCCTTTCAGTTCCGGAGGAAAGGTAATCTCTTGAAAGTATTTCAGGAAACATTCCTGAAGCTCTTTCCGGGCTTTTTCACCACACACGTTTTCCTTTAAAATAGTATAACTCTGAAGATGTCCCTGCTTATCAATTTCCAGAATCACATCCATATAAATATATTCACAGCCGGAGCAGCTCATTTTAAGATCAGACTTCTTGAGGCAATCCCTGTATTCACTTCCCATCCACTTTTCTTTAAGTTCATTCCAGGCTTTCCACTGTGCAGGGGGAAGTTCATGCTCTTTGACAGGAAAATTGACCTGATCTGTTTTCAGATTTTCCTGACAGGAAAACAGAAATGTCCCACTGATAAAGACCAGCATCGTCAAGATTATTCTTTTCAAAATCACCTCCCCTACTCAGTTTGATTATTGTATCACACAAAGAAAAAAACCTAAAGTTGACTGAATCATAGATCAAAGGTAATATTAAAAAAATGAGAGGAGAAGGTTGATGAAAAATCTGTTTTTATTACTGGCAATTTCACTTTTCAGCGCATCCTTAAGTGCTTGTCCTGCTGTAGCGGCAGACCCAGTGAATACCATGACCGGGACCATTACTTATATCGGATCAGCTACAGATGTGACTAATTTCTCCGGGAAAACAGTGATCCTGGCAATTGACGATGATACCGAGTCCAGGAATGACACCCCTATCCGCACCTTCAATCTCACATGGGGGACAGGAACCACTTTAAACTACAGCATAGACCTGGGTGATCTCCCCGATGGAGATTATTACGTGTTTGTGGAATATTATTCTCTCAGTTTCTGGGCATATGGGTATTATAATAATAACCCATCAGATGCCTACGGCACCAAAGTATTGATCAGTATCCATAATGGCGTGGTAGTTAATATTGAATTTAATGTGACATGATCTAAAAGGAAGTTTGATACTATGGTGTATGCGGCACTCCTGCGCGGTATAAATGTAGGGGGAAAGAACATTCTCCCCATGAAGGATTTAAAATCCTGTCTGGAAAAGGCCGGGATGTGTGATGTCCAGACATATATTGCCTCTGGTAATGTTGTTTTCAGGACGGAAGAATGTGCCATCTCTGAAATCAGGGAAAAGTTGGAAAAGGCTATTCTATTAGAATTCAATCTGGAAATAAAAGTATTAGTACTGGACCAATCCAATTTTAACCGTATCGCAGATAGTATTCCACCTGAATGGTCCAATGACGGGGAGCAGAAAAGTGATGTAATGTTTCTGTGGCAGTCAGATGATTCCCCGGCTATTCTGAAGGCCATCCCCTGGAATCCGGATATCGAGTCAGTAATCTATACCCCAGGTGCTGTTTTATGGAATGTCCCGCGTACTCTACAAAGTAAGAGCCGTATGGTCAGCCTCATCGGTACCCCTTTATACCGGAATTTGACCATCCGCAATGTAAATACTGTGCGTAAACTGGTCCAAATGATGGTAAAAATGTCAGACTAATATCGCTGAGACACATCAGATTTCAGTTCCAAATTTCATTAAAAAACGCCCCTTCGTCACCGGAAGAATCCGGCCTGAAGGGGCGTAACTATTTTATATATCTAGTTAGAAATTGGGATTGGCAGTTACACTGATGTCATAATAAGAAGGAGATGGAACAATCCTGTCTCCACCCTTTTCCCAGGTAACTGCTGAGGTGGAAATACTGTCCCCACTCACCCACGCAGCTTTTACAATCTTAAAAGGCAGGCCTATCGGGAGGTTTTTAGAATACGTCCAGCATCCCCGGCTGTTATCATAGCTCATTTTATAAGCAGTACCCCAATTACCCAGATATCCGGTAGCACCGGTGATGTAGAGAGCATTGCCGAATCCGACACTGGCATATGCGGAAACATTTACCAGGTAGGGTGCTGTTCTGATTTCCAGATTGTTGGTCTGATTGGCGGTCACAGTCACACTATGGCCATAGCTGGACATGGTGGAGTGGCTGCTGGTCATCTTGAACATACTCAGCACCTGACTGCCCTGCTGCAGATTGACCACCACTTTACCATTCACCCCGGTATTACCCAGCAGATATCCGGCATGCCAATCATCCAGGTAAATCCCGGCATCATAGACCGGCTGACCCACCAAACTGCCGTTCTGATAAATATCAGCCAGGACAGTGACCCGTACCGAGCCAAAGTTGGTCATAGGGGCTTGTGTCAGAATCAAAGTATTGGTAACAGTATCTGCTGACCCATCTATAGAATAGGACAGGCTTCCTGTGAATCTCTTTCCGCCTACAATATCATCGAATTTTATGGTGTAGGTACCTTTTAACAGTCCGCTGACTGGAGATATAACGATTGCAGGATCTTCGTACACTGTATAAATGTAGTTCCAACCAGTTTTGACTGTGCCGTTATAATTGGCGGTCTTAAAACCCTGAAAGTCAGAAGCAGACAAACCAGAGGGAACCGGGATGATTATATGCGCACTATAAGTCTTTTCATATAAAAAGAAAGAATTGTTGTTGTCGTTGAAATAAATAGTGTAGGTTTTCCCGGATGTAACGGGGATATTCTGGCCATTCAGTTCGCAGATCTGGTCACCATTATTGTCCCCGAAATTCAGACTCCAGTCTCCGTTGATATCAAACTTAAAACTCTGTCCGGAGCTGCTTCCAAATGTGACGTCAGCGGTCCAGCTGTTATCACTGACCAGAGTCATGGCTTGTTTGCCCCAGCTGTTAAAAGTACCCCGGATGTATACCTGCTGATAATTAGCCTGATATCCATTGATAGAAAAGGCGGGTGTAGCAGTCGCATTGAGATTATTCTCCGATTCAGGGCCGAAAGAACAGGATGCCATCAAGGCCAGGGTCAGAATTAAACCTGACGCTAATAAATGTTTCTTCATGTTATAAACTCCTATATTGATTTTGGAGTTATTATAACCTATCCGGCATTTTATGTCCACATATTGCACTGATATAGTGCATTGAGACTATTTTTAGTTCACTATTGTCTGGAGTATGGATTGTTGAATCAGTTTATTTTGAGGTTAATATAGACAGTGGTATAGAAAAATGGGTCTACAGAATAATCCGTTTCCTGGAAATTATGTTCTCCTGGACTCATGGGGTAGTTCACTGTACGTCTTAACATACCTGTCTTTTCGAAATGGTCAATGACCTCCTGACACCTTTCCGGACTTATAGACAGTGTTTGAGAAATAGACCTTAAGGGGATTCCCTCATCACTCGCATCTACTAACAATTCCAGAATCTGTCTTTCATCCGCCGGTAAATCTTCAAGTACATTTTTAAAATATCTATCCGCAGCCCGCCGATACTTTTCCTTCATAGATCTGGCTTTTTCTTTTTCCAGCAGCACCCTGTCTACTGCGGCTTGTACACTTTGCTCATCGATCCTTATCAACTCACTTATATCATAAAGATTGTAAACATCGTTATCATATTTATTGATATAGAGATAAGCCTGTCCGCATTGGGGACAGCGAAAGATATCTCCATCTGTATCCGGTACGGTTTCCAGTTTATGAAATTCGGGGGGAAATTGCTCTCCCTCCATGTTATCGGTTTTAAGATGCTCACCCAGATGGGAACAGACCGGACAGGTATCCGCGGTATAGATATCCATGTTCATCAAAAATTTCCTCTTATAAAAAAGTAACAAGATTATCACTGAGTATATTTATACCCCTTCAGAATAGCAACAATCCCATTTAAATAGTGAAACGGCAATCATTAGTAAGCCAGCTTTGACTATTATGCCATTCTATGATAACCTACTGCCAGTCAAAAATATATCTCAAGGAATAACAATGACCAAAAGAATTTCAATTTTAATGATGCTTCTGGCTTTTACGGCAGCCTGCTCTCTTCAGAAATCACAGGAAACCGACCTCGCTTCCATGAATGTAGAGTCCCTGAATAGTGGAGTACCCGCTGTGGAATTGTATTATGCTGAAACCCGTACCACCTACAATTTAAGCTACGGGCGTTTCGGCAGAATGCCTGTGTATGTGGAAGTAGAAAACCTGGGTTATCACAAGAGTGTAGAACTACACTACAGCATCAATGGCGGGGAATGGAAAATGGCCAACTGCGAATATCAGTCCAGTCTGGCTAACAACCGGGAAAAGTGGTTTACTCAATTATCCCTTTACGCATATTCCGGTGACTATCCTATAATGGATATACGGTTTGCTCTTAAATATACCGTCAACGGGATCACCTACTGGGACAACAACCAGGGACGTGATTATTTTGTGACAACACGGCGTATGCTGACCGGAGGTTCCTACCCTACTTTTGTACTGGGTAAAAGCAGCAACATCAAACTACTTAATGCCGGGTATCTCACCAACAGTCAGGGTAACACTATTTTCCAGGCAGAAGCTGTCCTCAAAAACCTGGCATATAATAAAAATGTCAGCCTGGTCTATACTACAGACGGGTGGACAAATATCCTGGTGAAAAATTTTTCCTACAAGTCTACCACTGCAGGCGGTGATGAGATCTGGGCAGCCGACTTTATTGTCAGTCAGACTATTGCCACTACCCCCCGAAATATCAATTTTGCAGTATCATATGATGTAAATGGCCAATCTTACTGGGATAACAACGAAAACAGAAATTATAATTTCTTTCTCTATAATCAGTGGTGGCATGGCAGAGATTAAAACGCAGAATAAAAACCGTCTCCCAATGGAGACGGTTTTTTTATAATATTGATTCATGATCCTGCCTTACATCATCCATTTATCGTGAGATACAGCCTGTTGATAAAAATTCATTTTTAATTAATCTTACATTTTTCCATTGACCGGAAAAATATTCGCTTTAAAATGTGGTTTGAGGTTAAAAAATGTCCGTTATAAAAAGTCTTTTTCTACAATTTTCAGACCGAAAGGTGGAAACCGTTTATCGTGAGAAGATAGCGGAAAGTACACTCTCTTTTTGCCGTATAGCCTGGCTAACCATCCCTATTCTGGGAATAGGGTTTGCATTTTTAGATCGTCAGGTCTTCTCACAAGCCGCACCATTGGTCCTGTCGGTACGGATCACTTTGATTGTAATAAGCCTGATTGTTTTTGGCCTGACTTTTATCAGGAAAATACGGCGCTTAATGGTATTCAGCTCTGGTTTATTCATCACACTTATTGGCATTTTCAGTATTTTTCTACTCAAAAAGGACACCACTTCCCAATTCAGCTTATATTTCCTGGGTATCTTCCTGGGATTTGCGGGAGTTTTTACTACATCAGGGATGGGTTTCCGTCCCAGCGCTCTGGGCATGCTATTAAATGTTGTGGTCTTTAATATCATATTTGGCTTTATTTTTCCCATGCCTCCCAACCTTTTTATTGTGTATGACTTTTTCCTGATTTCTATGACACTGATATTTGGATATGCCGCCTACCTGGTAGAAAAGGTATCCCGTACAAATTTCCTGGTCACACATGAATTAAAAGAATCGCTGGCAAAAGTTAAACAGCTCAATGGCCTTTTACCGATCTGTTCCAGTTGTAAGAAGATCAGAGATGACCAGGGCTACTGGAATAGTGTAGAGACCTACATTTCCCGCCACGCAGAAGTAGACTTTACTCACAGCATGTGCCCGGAATGTGCCGCAAAATACTACCCTAACCTGCCTGATAGCTCTGCTAAAAAATAAATCTGTTCATGAAAATACAGACCTTGCTTTTTTCCTGATTTGCACATGGAATTAAATTTGTATTTATTCCTCAGACTTTGCAGTTTGTATAATATTTTTTTTTCTAAAAAACATCCTGTCCCCATACAGCATCAACACCAGGCCTGTAATAATAATCGGCAATCCTGCCAGTAGAAAATGCACCGGCCTTTCCTTTCCAAATATTATTCCTAAAATGACTGCAATCAGGGGATTTACAATAGAATAACTGGTGATCCTGACAGAGGGTTCATGCTGCAGAAGATAGTTGAAAGCATAAAAGGCCCCTGCTCCCAGTATCGTCAGGTATAGTGCCGCCAGCCCTGATGACAAAGTGACTGACTTCAGAATCGTCGCCGGAGCCGGATAAAAGAGCAGACTAACCACCAGTGAAAGAATGCCGGCAGTCAGCATCTGAATACCGCTATTTACCAGATTGTTGGGATATACCGGCAGATTATGGCCGATTGAGGTGGCCGTACCCCAGCTGATCAGTCCGGCAAAAATCAACAGGATCGATGGACTGATTTTTAGAAAGGCATGCCCCGGTACATATAGGATCAGAGCAACACCCAGGACACCAGCGATAATACCAACCAGACGTACCATGGATATCTTTTCCCTGTAAATGAGACGATTCAACCCCGCCACATAAAAGGGAGTACAGGCTATTAACAGGGCGGCGATATAACTGTCGGTCTGCCCCAGAGCTATTGAGACCAGTCCGTTACCAATTAGAAGCAAAAGCACTCCCAGAAGCATTGAGGATAATACCTGTTTAGTATTGGGCAGGGGCTTTAATTTGCCGCCTGCCCAGGCAATCAGAAGAAATACTATCCCCCCGGCCAGGAAACGCAAAGCTAAAACATAAAAAGGGGGAATAGAGGCTACGGCGATTTTTATAAACAGGTAGGTTGATCCCCAAACGATATAGACTACCAGGTAGGACAGGATGATTCCGGTCAGATTCTTTTTCATGAAAACGGCACCTTCTTTACTTGCTATCAGTTTAATTTATAAAAGAGATTGCTTAATTTTTTCGGGCAACAAACATCATATCCTGACCAACATATTCAAAGGATAAAGTTTTAAAGCCCAGTTGCTGTAAAAGCACTTCCAGTGATTCTTCATCCGCGTCGATCATCAGGGACAGGACACAGTATCCTCCCGGCTTTAGCACCCGGTGCATTTCTTTCAGGACCAGAGCTTCATCCTGAGGGATTATCCTCAACACGGTAAAAGAGAAAACTGCATCAAACATCTCATTGTCAAAAGGCAATTCCTCAATTCTGCCTTCCACAGCCGTCACCCCTTTAGACGCAGCAATGGACAGCATCCCGGGGGAATAATCCAGACCTACCAGCTCATGTGGAAGATTGTCCTTTTTTTTCAGATATTCAAAAAACATCCCGGTACCGCAGCCGTGATCCAGAACTTTATCCATGTTCTTAATGACAGCAGGAATAAGAGCCAAAGCTTCCTGGTACTTAGGGAGTTGAAAATCCTTGTATTGCATATCATAAAACGGAGCAGTTTTATCATAGGCATTTTTCAAAGCTTCACTTCTATCCATGGGGTTACCCTTGATCTTACTTAATATATAAAGCCCTATATTAATTTTTCATTGTGCCATTTTGCAGACTGACTGCTTCATAGTCACTTCTGATTTATCCTGAGAAAAGTGAAAAGCGATGAAGAATTTTATGGCATAATATAGGAGATAAATACATTGGTACCGTAGTTCTGAAACACCTGGGTAGTTCCATACCAGTCAGCAGAACTCAAATCAGGGATATTTCTACCCCTGGCCTGTAGAGAAATATTCTGGCCAGGAGACAAACCATTGGTAAGGATATACAGCTCAAAGGTCAGAAAGTTTTCCCAGTCCTGATTATCGGGAGTATTGATCAAAAACGCCGCCCCTCCATTCCAGAGACTGTCATAAATTAGATTGCCACTTCCGTTGGTATCAGGTTTGAGGCTTCCTGAGATACCATAATATTGGTAAGTATAAGTGGGGGAAAGTTTAAAAATAACCCGGATAGTGCCGGGATCGGATGAACCATAAACCAGGTGGCTGGGGTTATTTGTGAAATAATTGGTAATCATATTTGTGGTGACATTAGAATAATAATTAGAATAAAAATTGGTAGTAGTGAAATAATTAGTTAATGTATTGGTATCGATATTAGTAACTACATTAGTAATTACAACTATATTCTGCACCACAGGTATATCCGGTTCTATTTTGCTGCCGCAGTTTGCATAAAAGAAAAGCGGAAGAATGTATAAAATAAAGAGATAAAAATATCTTTTTTTAAAATTCACCTTTTCCCTACACTTTTTAATAATCTCATCAATACAACCCCTTGTCTTCCAGTTACATAACATGTTACCAGTAATACCGGATAAATTCAAGGATATATTTACTGTCCAGCTTTATTTTTTAATAATGTACTGCCTGGTCATTGCAACCTTCCGGATTACCCGATCAGACATACTTATTATAGGGTTATTCGCGAAAGTTAGCAGCGAAATATACCGAAAAAGTGATATACCATTTCAGGATCGTTAAATGTTAATAAGCATAGTGTTTCTGACACTCTTGACTTCTACCCTTCATAGTCAAAAGTACTTTGTGGATAGTCTTCAGTCCTGTATAGAACAGGACTTCGGCACTGGTTGCCGCTATAACCTCCGGGAACTGATCATGCTGCCCCAGGTCCAGAATACCATAGAGTCTGCTGTAGGACAAAGGTTTGCTTCTGAAAGCCTTTACTATGGCGTCATCCGGCGGAATGAGAAAGTAGCCGGCTACTATTTTGTAGACACTCTGCGGGCCAGAATGAATACCTTTGACATACTGGTGCTTTACGACAAAAACAGTGTCATTCATTCAGTGTACATCCTGCGCAATCCTGACAAGTATAATCAAGCGATAAATGACAAAAACTGGCTGCATCAGTTCCAGGGTAAAAGGATGCTGGTGGAATCAACCAATGAAAAGCAAATTGATTCTATCAGCGGTGCTACCCTGTCCTCACTTTCACTCATCAAAGGTCTGCAGCGGCTCTCTCTGCTGCTGCAGTATATGATCAGAAAATAATACAATCCCGACAAAAAAAGCCGGCTTCATGAGACGGCCCACACCCTTCTGATCCAGGACCTGGAACGGTTTTTTATCCTATTATCTCTTTCATCTTCTGATTTAATTCAGGTATTTTATTTATTATAAGATCCCAGATTATACCTTCATTGATTCCAAAATACTCGTGAATAACTATATCTCTCAGTCCTGCTATCTTTTTCCACTCTATCTGAGGATTTTGTTCACGAAATGACAAAGGGAGTTGTTTTACAGCTTCGCCAATGATCTCCAGATTTCTCATTACTGCATCAAAGGTCTTTTCATCCTGTAAAAATTCTTCAAAACTTATGGTGGATGTAAATCGGATGATTTTCTGAGTACTGTTCAATATGTCATCCAGAAACAGTCTCCATTCTCTTTCAGGCATATACCGTTTCCCGGGAAATGTGATCCATGATCTCTTTCCGAATCGATCCAATTATACCCAGATCCACCTTTTTATTCAGACTTTCCTCCAGAAAAAACCGGAGATCCATGTAATTATCAAAAGTTAAAAAATGTTTGTCCAATTCGACCAATATATCGAGATCACTATCTATTTCCTGTTGATGCCGTGCATATGATCCAAAAATACCAATCTTTAAAACCCCAAACTTTTCCTCAAGAAGGACTTTATGCTGTTTGACAATATCAAGATAGTGTTCCAATGAATCCGGCATTTTTCCTCCCATGTCACTTCTTAAAAAAGCATTTGTATAATTATAATCAACTGAAACTTTTTTAGCAACCATAAAATTTTTCCAAAAAAAAGCCCGTCTCCAAAGGAGACGGGCCTGACTTACATACAGTGCTTTCAGTTTATTTTTTCTTTCCGCTCTTGAGGGCAGCGTGAGCTGAAGCCAGACGGGCAATGGGTACACGATAGGGAGAACAGGAAACATAATTCATGCCCAGTTTATAACAGAATTCCACAGTCTTGGGTTCGCCACCATGCTCGCCGCATATACCGATTTCCAGGTTTTTCTTTACAGCTTTACCTTGGTCGATAGCCAGCTTCATGAGACGGCCCACACCCTTCTGGTCCAGGACCTGGAACGGGTCGTACTCATAGATACCTTTTTCGACATAAGCACCCAGGAAGGAGCCGGAGTCGTCACGGGAGAATCCGCAGGTCATCTGAGTAAGGTCATTGGTACCAAAGGAGAAGAAGTCAGCGATTTCAGCGATCTCATCGCTGGTGATAGCCGCACGGGGAACTTCGATCATGGTACCCAGCATGATATGGATGTTTTTACCCTTGGTCTTGGCATCCACAATGGGTTTGGCTTTGTCGAGGAGGAGCTTAAGCTCGTTGACATTACCCACCAGAGGGAACATGATTTCAGGGATGACTTTGATGCCCTTGGCTGCGACTTTGACGGCTGCATCTACGATAGCAGAAACCTGCATTTCAGCGATTTCATTGTAGATAATGCCCAGACGGCATCCGCGGAATCCCAGCATGGGGTTGAATTCATGCAGTTCGTCCACACGTTTCTTCACCTTTTCAAAAGGCACACCCATTTGTTTAGCCAGGTCTTTCTGGTCTTTTTCTTCATGAGGCAGGAACTCGTGCAGAGGCGGGTCCAGGAGGCGGATAATCACAGGCAGTCCCTTCATGGCTTTGAAGATACCTTCAAAGTCGCCCTGCTGCATAGGCTTGAGTTCATCCAGAGCCTTGCGGCGGTCAGCTTCAGTGTCAGCCAGGATCATTTTACGTACGGAATCGATACGGTTGCCTTCGAAGAACATGTGTTCGGTACGGGTCAGTCCGATACCGGTAGCACCAAACTTAATGGCGGTTTCCGCATCATGAGGGGTATCAGCGTTAGCACGGACCTTCATGGTGGATACTTCGTCAGCCCACTTCATGAGTGTGCCAAAGTCTCCGGTCAGTGAAGGTTCTTCTGTTTCGACAGCTCCGGCGATGACTTCACCAGTGCTTCCGTCGATAGAGATATATTCACCCTGTTTGATAGTGATGCCGCCCACAGTCAGGGCTTTTTTCTTGTAATCTATCTGCAGAGAAGAACAACCAGCCACACAGGGTTTACCCATCTGGCGGGCAACCACAGCAGCGTGGGAGGTGGATCCGCCGCGTGCGGTCAGGATACCCTGAGCGGCGTTCATTCCACCGATATCTTCGGGAGATGTTTCGATACGGATCAATACCACTTTTTCGCCTTTAGCGGCCATTTCTTCAGCTTCTTCAGCGGTGAAGACAGCCTTACCTACAGCGGCTCCGGGAGATGCATTCAGACCCTTGGCTACTACTTTTTTTACAGCTTTAGGCTTGAAAGTAGGGTGCAGGAGCTGGTCCAGCTGGCCCGGTTCGACACGCAACAGGGCGGTCTTTTTATCGATCATCTTTTCTTTTTCCAGGTCGATGGCGATACGCAGAGCAGCGGCAGCAGTACGCTTACCGTTACGGGTCTGCAGGAAGTACAGTTTGCCTTCCTGGATGGTGAATTCCATGTCCTGCATGTCTTTATAATGTTTTTCCAGCTTATTCTTGATAGCAATCATTTCCTTGTACAGGGTGGGCATGGTTTCTTCCAGAGAAGGGAACTTTTTCTTGCGGTCAGCTTCAGATACTCCGTTATTTTTAGCCCATTCTTTGGAACCTTCCAGGGTGATTTCCTGGGGGGTACGGATACCGGCTACCACATCTTCGCCCTGAGCGTTGATGAGATACTCACCGTAAAATTTGTTTTCACCGGTCGCAGGGTTGCGGCTGAAAGCCACCCCGGTAGCGGAAGTGTCGCCCATGTTACCGAATACCATGGCCTGAATATTGACAGCGGTTCCTAACAGGCCGCGGATGTCATTGAGCTGGCGGTACTTGATAGCACGGGGGTTATTCCAGGATCCGAACACGGCATTTACCGCGCCCCACAGCTGTTTGCGGGGATCATCAGGGAAAGCTGTCCCTTTGACTTCTTTATACATTTTTTTGTAGTTTTCTACCACTATCTTAAGATCATCGACATTGAGGTCGGTGTCTTTGGTGTCTTCGATCTTCTGGCCCAGTCTCTTGGCAGCAACTTTTTTCTGAGCTTCCAGAATTTCTTCAAAATTGTGATGGGGGACTTCCATGGCTACATCGCCGAACATCTGGATGAAGCGGCGATACGCATCCCATACAAAACGTGGGTTGTTGGTCTTTTTGACAAAGCCTTCTACTACCTTGGGGTTAAGTCCGAGGTTGAGGATGGTGTCCATCATTCCAGGCATGGAAGCAGCAGCGCCGGAGCGTACTGATACCAGCAGGGGGTTTTCAGGATCGCCGAACTTCATACCCATGGCATCTTCCAGCTTGGCGATGTTTTCTTCAACCTGCTTTTCCAGGCCGTCAGGGTTTTTCTTACCGTTTTTGTAGTACAGGTCACAGACTTCTGTGGTGATGGTGAAACCGGCAGGTACGGGTACACCGATACTGGTCATTTCAGCCAGGTTAGCGCCTTTTCCCCCTAACAGTTCCTTCATCTCCTTTTTTCCTTCGGCCTTTCCTTTACCGAAGAAATATACGAACTTGGCCATCTAGGTCCCTCCAAATCAAATAATTTTGCATTTATTATAAAGCCTGCAACCATTTAATGCAAAATTAGACTCCCACTCTCATTCAATGATTTAGTACAATTCCGGTTTTTTAGCATCATTTCACTGGATTAAGTGATTTAAACCGTTCAAAGCTAAGTTTTCGCCCTGGAATAGCCGATAATTTAAAAAACCAATAGGGATAAGACATGCCTTTACCCCAGTTACAGGACTTCGTAGCCCAACTGCTGAACTCCAAGACTATCAAAGACCTTCCCCCTCTGGAAAAAGAAGACGCAGTGGTAGCATTTGTGGCTATGAATGAAGCTACTCTCAAAGCACGCTTTGCTACTGAAGAATACTTTCCCAATCTGGATTGGAGCAATGTAAAGTCCGAACTGTTTAAGACTCTGGGGGATTTTATCTCCGCTGAGATCAGCCCACGCCTGGAAGCATTAATTAAAAACCTCAACCTGGACTGGAAAGCCAAGTACCAGGACTTCATGGTTTCTGATGAAAAGTTTCGTGATAATCTGATCGGTCTGTCTACCAAACTGGCTTCACGCCCTGCCAGCCGCCGGAATTACGCCAAAATCGTGGATTTTATCAATAACTCTGTAATTCATCCCTATATCATGACCGCCTATCAGACCACCCGTTATATTTATACCGGCTTGTCCCGTTTTGATCAGATAAATTATAAGACTCCCGACGAAGCCATGAGCTTCCTGTTCTGTGCCATGCTGTTTATGCCCCTGTTTGATATCACCCTGCCTATGAAGGTGGTGATGCCCCAGTATACCGGGCCTATGACCAAATCATTGTCCTTCCGGGATACTGAGGATAATAGTGTCCTGCGTCAAAGTTTTATCATCAAGATCAAAGAGATTATGAACAAAGAATTTCCCGGAGTCAGCCCCTATTTTGTGGAAATCATCACCAAGTCCCAGTACCTCAATGAAGACCAGGAGAATGTACCCTATTCCTCCAAGGTGTTGAAAATCATGTACAATTTCGCCAAGGACTGGAAAAAGACCCGGCGGGAACGCGGCGCGGAAAGTTTTGACGCCAGCTGGTTTAACGTGGCCCGTATCAATCATAAATTTTATGCCTATGACCTGGGCACCCTGGACGAATTCTACAAGATCACTATAGAGGAGGACCTGTGATGAAGAAATTTGCGGCTTTCCTGGACAACATGCTCACCATCATCATCCTCCTGTCCATCGCCCAGATCTTTGTAGGAGACCTGTCTGTCATTTACGGCTGGTTCAGCGCCGACCTGGAACGTGACACTTTTGATCGCTGGATGATCATAGCAGGCTTTTCCTTTGACGTAATATTTTCTATTGAATTTATAGTGCGTTCCTTGCATGCCATCAAGCACCACCGATTCAAGGAATACTTCTTTTATAACCGGGGATGGATCGATTTTTTGGCCTCATTACCTCTGCTGCTGACCAATAGTCTGCCTCAGTTCCTGGCACTGGTACTGGCCAACCGGGTGTCTTCCGCCGGCCGTGGTATCCTCAACGCCCTCAAAGCGGTCAAAGCGGTACGGGTTACCCGTATTCTGCGTCTTCTGCGCACACTCAAGATTTTTGGTAAGATAGAAAATGTGTCCTCCAAAATGAGCCAGCACCATGTAGCCACCATATCTTCCCTGGTAGTCACGGTCTCTGTTGCTGTATTTATGCTGTTTAGTTTTCTGGGATTCCTGGATATGCCCAGTCCGGTGATCGAAGCGCGCATCTCCTTTGTGTTCACCATCCTGCTTATAGCTAACATTTTGTTTGTAGCATTTTTCTACTCCCGGCATTTTGCCCAGAATGTATCCGACCCTATTTATGTCATCAAGAGGGGAATGCTGGAACAAAAATACAATTTTACAGCACGTATCAAAGAGCACTACAAAGATGAAGAAGTGTTCGAACTGGCCAGGGCTTATAATACTGTATGGCTGCCCATGAAGGTCCGCATTCAGAAACTGCGGGATGAAAAACTGGCTAAAGAAGTCATGCCCGTTCAGGATGATGATTACAGTGATCTGTTGGACTGATTAATTTCGCAATGAAAAATTTACCTCCTATAGAAAAGCCGGGGACCAACATTCCCCGGCTTTTTGATTTATATCTTGTTTTCTGGATTAGAGTTAACTCGCAGATATTTCCGGTACAGCCTGATTAAAACATTTCCGTTATCTCAAAATATTCCGCTTGATTGGTGGCTATCCTATCCACGGGAAGTGTAAATTTCAGCTCCTGGGTTTTTTCTACCTGTTGGTAGCCATCCTCAGTCGGTTCAGACATAAGACCGCTGAACTGCAGTTCTATCACCAGGTCATTACCAGTCTGACTCCAGTGGCCGCCTTTGAGCTCTAAATTACCGGTAGCCCCGGACATGGTCCCTTCGCCTTCCGGCTTGACCTTGCTATCCACATCCAGGATGATTTTAAAGTCTGCGGTGTCATCCGGTCCGGAAGAATATTTCACCAGTTTTTTCCCGGTCAGATCCTGATTTACAGAAATGGAGGTATTACTTACCTGAACAGATTCTTTTTGTAGAGTATTTTTCCCGGTTTGAGATCCCGGTTTAGTACACCCGGAATGCAGTATAAGCAACAAGCATCCTGTAAGAATAGGTAGAATGACTTTCATTGACTCCTCCTTTTTTATATTCACATTTTGCTGTGTTTATTGTTCCAGTATCAGGGAGTTTACACTGGCTGTCCCGCTATCTCGGAAGCAGGCGACTGCCAGGAGTTTTTTCCCGTTGATTTCATAGGCACAGGCTTTGGTGGCACTCTTGGTACTGAAATTCTGCCACACCTGGAATTGTTCATTAGTGACATTCCAGGCATAAAGTACAGAGGTAGTGGAGAAACTGGCTCCGGTGTAGGAATTTGCCTGAAAGAGATAAGACTGATCCCCCAAAGTGAAAAACTCAAAATCAACTGTACCCTGGCCGGGTAGATTCTGAATAAAATCAAAAGAACTACCGTTATATTTATACAAGCGGGAATTCAGGTTATATCCGGAATTATTATTGCAGTATGCTATCGCCATATATAATTCACCATTGATCATAAATCCTTCCACATCCATGGCCCCGGAAGTATCCAGTGCCTGGATGGTCTCAAAGCGGTCTGTACCAGGATTATATTTTCTGACTATGGCATAGGTTTCATAGATAACAGTTGTGTTTGAATTAGTCTCCTGATTTACACTGACCAGAAAACTATCAGATTGGTTTGTGAAATAGGCAAAGCGGCATCCGGTCCAGGTAGGGATGGTCTGCCAGGTCCGGAATACCTGGTCCTGAATATCCCACTTCAGAATGGGAGAATCCTGCAGGGTACCGGTGGGAGTCCCGCTGTAGAAAACGACTCCCAGATAGGAAGAATTGTTCATTGTAAAAGCTTCCATATCAAAGCCGCCACGGGTGGCCAGGTTGGTGAGATGGACATACCGGTTGCTGGAATTGTTCCAGTACAGGACCTCGGAGTTCAGGTTCAAGGTAGAACCATCTGAGGAATTGGCTATGGCCATATAATCAATACTGCCCAGCTGTCCGCCATCAATATCATAAGCCCCTATGGTAGGAATATTCTGCAGTAATTCATACAGAGCGGTATTGGTATTCCAGATGTATACAGGGGAATCCATAATCCGGGTAGACATATTAAAGTACTGAGCCACTGCCAGATAGTCATTTTCCCCCACATGAAATGCCTTGAGATGCCTGGCCCCGCTAGTAGGCAGATTTTGTCTCAGAGTAAACCAGGCCAGAGTGGTTTGCTGCGTTTCGCTGCCGGGTGAATACTTGCCATCACCATCCCGGACATACACCCGGTAATAGTAGCGGGTACCCTCCAACAGGCTGGTATCCAGCCAGCTGTTATTTGTACCCTGGTATACCACCATGGCATTACCTAATTGCATAAGGTTGGTGATCTCCTGTCCATTGGTAGGGTCCTGCGTGAATACCGGAGAGTCCTGCTTCAGGACCACAAAATCAAAATTGGTCAAACCCGCAGGATTTCCCCAATTGATCAGTATCTGGTTTGTGCTGTAACAAATTGTAGAAACAGCTACCCCGGGGATTCCGGAGGCATTGGTATTCCCCTCCGTCAGCTTGTCCTTGGGATCATTGATACTTTGACAGGAAAATATAAGAAGTATGGCAGGCATCAAAAAGAACGAATTCTTCATATTATTAACTCTCCATTTGATTTCTGTGCATATTTTATAAGAAGACCCACATAAACTCAAATCAACCCTATTTTGTAGAAAAAGGAAATACCAGGATTTTGAATTGCAGCAAAAAAGAACGTTGTTTAATTTGACCATTACAGTAGGATTAACTAACTTTGATACGACACTATAATTTAGTGAAAAAACCAAGGAGAACATTATGGCATTCACAGTACCAAACCTCCCTTACCCCACAGCAGCACTGGAACCTCATATAGACAGCAGGACTATGGAGATACATCATGGCAAACACCATGCCGCCTATGTGGCTAAACTCAATGCCGCGCTGGAAAACACACCTTACGCCGCCTGGCCCCTGGAAAAAATACTGCGTGACATCAAGAGCCTGCCGGAAAATATCCGCACCGCGGTACAGAATAACGGCGGGGGGCATGCTAATCATAGCCTGTTCTGGACAGTGATGTCTCCCCAGGGGGGCGGAAAGCCCTCGGGAGAGATTGCCAAAGCCATCGATGCCAATCTGGGTGGTTTTGAAGAGTTTAAAAACACATTTTCCCAGGCCGCGGCCAACCGCTTCGGCTCGGGCTGGGCCTGGCTGGTCCTCAACCAGGCGGGGAAAGTCGAAGTCTATAGTACCGCTAATCAGGACAGCCCTCTCATGAAAGGAGACACACCCCTGCTGGGACTGGATGTGTGGGAACATGCCTACTATCTCCACTACCAGAACCGGCGTCCCGATTATATTGAGGCTTTTTTCAATGTGATTAATTGGAAGCAGGTGGAAGCCAACTATCTCGCTGCCCGATAAGACCTCCTATCAGTAAAAGCCCGTCTGATCAGGACGGGCTTTTTCATTTAATAAAGTGCTTTGTTTACACCGGCAGGCGATAATAGGGGATTCGATAGGTGGGTTCAAAGCCCAGTTTCTGAGCCAGTTGAAAGGAAGCGGTATTCTCCCCGCGACAGGCCCAAACCGGCTCCAAACCATGTTCCAGGCAGTACTCTATGAGGGCTGAGGCACATGCCTGAGCAAAACCCCGGCCCCGATAAGCTTCCCTGGTCTCTATGCCGATTTCCAGCTTTTCGTCCACCATAAAAGCGGAATAGGCGGTAGACACCGGCAGGCCGTCCACCACCACACTGTATCCCACTCCCTTCAGTTCAAACTCAGAGGCGTTTTTCCAGAAAAAGCGGGGGATGACACTGCCCTCCATGGCATCAAACAGGGACGCGTCTGTCCTGACCAGGATCGCATCCCTTTTTGCTAAAAGGTCCCTCCTCTCCTGAAATAGCTGCTGGTTAAAGTGAAAATTAACCCGGGTATGTAACTCTACTGTTTTGTGTTGTGCTGAAACAGGGGGCTCTGAAGGTTTGTGGAGAAGATGACCCAGGCTATGTGCCAGCACCTGGTCCCAGGGGGCAGGCCAGGCCTGGAGCCATTCCACCTGTTGACGCTGCCCGGAAGTGTTGAGCATATAATCTCTCACTGCCTGGACCAAAGACTCCTGTCCCGGGTCACCAAACAGCAGAGACATGCCGTAAGGGTGTGAGACTAAAAAAGAGCGGGGTTGATCCACCCGGTCTGCCCACACCTTTCCGGCAATATGCCCCTCCACTACCGCCCGGGCAAACAGCTGGTTGATCCCTACCTGGCGGAGAAACGGGTCAACGGCAGAGTAGCGGTCTGAAGACAGCAGTATCATAACGGGACTCCTTTTCTGGATTATTCTCCCGGCATAATAACGTTTTTTAAAACTTACGTCAAATCGTCACCCTGGCCAACCTGTCAAAATGTTTTTATTATTGCATTACTGTACTATACTATCCCTGGAGAAAAAATGTCCGGAAAAAGGGAGAGTGACATGGATAATAATGATATCCTGAAAAAAATCAGGTACGCCCTGGATCTCAAAGACCCGGAGATGGTTAGTGTTTTCCGGGAAGCAGAGGTCGACATGTCCCGCTCCTGGCTGTCCCAGTTTTTTAAAGCAGAAGAAGATCCGGAATACCAGAAGCTCACCGATGAGATGATGCTGAAATTTCTGGATGGACTGATCATTGCCAAACGCGGCAGGAAGGAGTAACTATGATAAACAATCTGATTTTAAAGAAACTCCGCATTGCCCTGGAACTCAAAGAGGATGATATGCTGGAGATTTTTGAGCTGGCTGAATTTCCCGTCACCCGTCCCCAGCTCTCCGCCCTGTTCCGGAAAGAGGGGCACAAGCACTACAAGCAATGCCAGGACCAGATGCTGCGTTATTTCCTGGCCGGTCTGGCTAAAAAATTCCGTAAAGACCAATGACACTCTGCTGAATACAGACTGGTCCTCTCGCTATACTGCCGGAGGCGTTCACTTTCAGGGATGGTCAGTATCCCCGGGATGAAGTCGTCCTGTATCACCCCTGGCATCCTCCCGCCCGCTGCAGGGCCCAGGCCCCTACCCACAAGCCGGGGGCACGGACTGTACTGCCTGGTCCGGGTCGGGAATATCTGAAAAAGACCCCCAAAACGAGGCTTTCGGTCTGAATAGTATGGTAAAGTTCAGGGTGGCCCTGAACACGGTATATTTCTCAGAAGGGCCCGGCCCCTTTTTCACAGCTTGACCGAGACTTCTAATCCATCGCGAAAGGGCGGTCCCAGGGTCAGACTGGTAAAGCCATGCTCCGGGTCTCTCACCCAGTCCTGGTAGGGACGCAGCAGACGCCAGTACAGCCTGACATCATCCGCCAGCACTATACCGCCGGGACGAATCCGGTCGCTGAGCATGCGGAGCAGAGGCAGATACTGGGGCTCCCAGCCGTCCAGAAAAACCAGATCCAGGGGACCCTCTACATCGCGCAGTGTCTCCAGGGCATCCCCGGTACGGAACTCAACAAAATCGGACAATCCGGCTGCCCTGATATATCCCCGGGCTCTGTCCACTTTATTTTCCAGTAATTCGGTGGTAATCACCCTGCCGCCGCCATTATCCCGGCAGGCCGCGGCCAGAAACAGGGTAGATAAACCAAAGGAGGTGCCGAACTCTACAATGCGGCGGGCATTGGTGGAGCGCACCGTCTGATATAGATACTCTCCCTGGGACCGGCTCACCGGGATATAACAGTCGCGAAACAGGCGGTAACGGGACAGGGCCGTCTCTCGTCCGGTGATCTTTGTCCACAGCATCTTTATGCCTACCAGGGGATAGCGGTACCAGTCCTGCCTGGCTTCCCTGTATAGTCTGTCCAGCAGAGACTGGAAGGTTTTACTTGGGTATTCCATCAGATTTTAATAGTGATTTTGTTTATATCAAAATCTTTGAGATTAACCAGTTCCTGTTTTTCAAAGGAACTCCAGGTCTCATTGGTATGCATGCCATCCGGAGATTTCAGTATCTGTTTTTTAGAGGTAAGAAAATTGAGACTGTTATGGCTGCTTTCACCGGTGATGACATCGAAATTTCCGGTTTCCAGGCCGATGAGATACCAGCCGTCTGAACGATACTGGAACTGGTAATAATCATACCAGCGTGTCCGGCTGCCTCCGAAAAAATTCAGAAAGAGACTGTTTCGGCGTATTTGAAGGCTTTCCAGAGGTTCAAACATCCCGCCCTCGCCGGACAGCATCAGGGCCTTCCAGGATTTCAGGACCTGGGTATACTGGCCTTTTCCCTGTCCCAGGGCTAACACCAGGCAGCGGGACTCTTCCACTCCCTCATTATACTGCACTGCCACAGCCAGGTCTTCCAGGCCGTCCTTGTTTAAATCACCGCGGGCCTGTGCCAGTATTCTGCCGTTATTCAGCATCAAATCGTTGGTCAGCATGGTATAAGTATCGGCCAGGGCCGCAGTACTAAGGCACAAAATGGTGAAAACAGAATAGATAAGAATTTTCATATACCCTCTCCTGCTGTAATCATCGGAGGTAAAGGATTGATATCTGAACTAAAACTGCGTGTTTCCCAGACTGATATTGAATTGACGGAGTGAGATGAGTTTTTTCTTGCCCCGGTTAATAGTATAGAGCTGGACCTGGGTCTCACTGGCCACCTGAGTGATAAGCAGAGTACCGCTCAGGAGGTCATAACTCTCTACAGTAGCATCCTGGGTAGTTGGTTCGATACGGGTATTATCATGGCCGATGAGCATCCAGTCGTTGTCCATGTAATAAAACTGATATTTTTGGGTCCAGAGAAAGCGGTCACAGTCATAGAAAGACAGGTTGATACTGTTATTCTGTACCGTGAGTGAAGCCAGAGGATCGCCGCTCACTCCACCCTGTCCGGCTAGCAGCACAGCTTGTTCATTCCGCAGAGCTTCCCGGTAGAGGCCGTTTGCTTCCTGTAGACTGATGATGAGTACTCTCTTGAGGGACTGTCCCCAGCCGGTCTGCATGATCCAGGCCAGGTCATCCCGGCCATCCTGATTGAGATCCCCGCTATCCCATAGGATCAGGCTGGCCTCTACCGGCAGGAGCTGATTGGTCAGTATAGTCAGGGGGTCAGACCAGGAAAAACCATGGGCAATAAATAAAAGTATCAGTCCAGTCAGAATCTTCTTCATTCACTACTCCCTGCTAGGATTATATAGTTTAGCATATATTTAAAATCTCTGCCACAGAAATATGTTTTCTTCCCCTGCCTAATGTGGCACATTCCGGATACCTGACCTATAATATCCTATGCAAAGTCCGGCTTTTCTGTATATCCACATTCCGTTCTGTACCCATAAATGTGTTTACTGCAGTTTTATCAGCGGTATACCCCCTCATCATGAGGAAATAATGCGCTATATCCAGGCCCTGGACCGGGAGGCCTCCCTGCTCACTGCAGAGATACCCGCACTACTCCCCCTCAAGACCCTGTATCTGGGGGGAGGCACACCCAGCCTGCTGAGCCCTGACCTGCTGAACCGACTCATGGACTCTCTGAGCCGGTACTTTCAGTTCACACCCCAGACGGAAATCACACTGGAAGCCAATCCTGAGGATGTCAGCCGGGAACTGGCAGGTGACTGGGCCGCCCTGGGCATCAACCGTCTCAGTCTGGGATTTCAGAGTATGGAGGATAGTGTACTCAGGACGCTGGGACGAAGGAATTCCGCGCGCAGTAATCTCCACGCCCTGGAGTACGCCCGGGAATCCGGTATTACCAATATCAGTGCTGATATCATCCTGTCCGTACCGGGGATGGACCTGAGCCGTAGTCTGGATCCCATGCTGACTCTGGGTCTGTCACATCTCTCGGCCTACAGTCTGAGTATAGAAGAAGGCAGCCTGCTCATAAAAGAAGTGGATGCCGGACGTTTTCATCCCCTGAGCGAAGACGACAGCCTGGAACAGTACCGTCAGGCTCTGGATAGTATTGAAGCTTCCGGACTGGCACGTTACGAAATCTCCAACTTTGCCCGCGAGCCCCGCCTGCGCAGCCGTCACAATACCAACTACTGGGACTACGGTACCTGGTACGCTCTGGGGCTGGGAGCTTTTGGCTGCCTGGACGCACCCTTTCGCAGGGTACAGAATCACGTCACTCTCCCGGCCTATTATGCCTCTTTGGAACAGGGGGAACTGCCCCGGCTCAGTGAGGAGATCCTGGATGTGCCTACCCGGATCAGGGAGTACCTGATGCTGGGCCTGCGCAGGGTGGAAGGAATCGATCCGCTCCATTTCCGGGAAAAATTTTCCCATCCATTGGAAGATTTTCTCTATCCGGAAGACCTGTCCGGACTGTCTGATGTAGAGTACGGACCGGACCGGCTCCGCCTGACCAGCCGGGGCCTGGAAGTGGCAGACCCCCTGATCAGTGAAATCTGGGATCACCTCCATTTTTCCTGAGCGGTATCTGGAAATACCGGGGCTTAGATAGTATAATAAACCCTAGAATTTTTACAGGAGTCATTATGAAAAAAATAATCCCCCTCCTATTTACGGGAGTGCTGCTGGGCGCCTGTCAGCCAGCTATACAGCTCCAGCGTCTGACCGGTAAGCCCGGCCCACATGTACCCCAGGTCCAGGGCAGTCAGGTCACATTTAGTATACTGGTGCCTCAGGCTACCCTGGTCACTATAGCCGGAAATTTCAACGGCTGGAATCCCGAAATCAGCCCCCTGACCCGTGATGATCAGGGAATATGGACTCTCAAGTTACAACTCAAGCCGGGGAATAAATATTACTATAAATATGTGGTGGATGGATTCTGGCTGGCTGACCCTGACAACCCCGATACTGTCTCTGACGGCAGCGGCGGAGTCAATAGTATAGTCACTATACCTGCTGCGGAGGTAACCAATGAAAAATAAACTGCTCTCTTTGGTACTATTGCTGCTGCCTCTCACACCCCTGGCGGCTTATAATATTGCCGACCTCAACCTCACCACCGGAGTGGAGGAATACCGCCTGCCCAACGGCCTGCGGGTTATACTGAAAGAAGAAGACTCGGTGCCCCTCACCGGAGTGGCAGTCAGCTACAATGTGGGCTTCAGGAATGATATCACCAACCACACCGGTCTGACCCACCTGCTAGAGCACATGATGTTCCGGGCTACCTCCAACTATATTGACGGCGCTTTGTCCAAGGCCATGGATGAGCTGGGAGCCCAGAACAATGCCTACACTACCTACGGCAGGACGGTATATCATGAGATCCTGCCCGCGGCTAATCTGGAACAGGCCCTGTCTATCGAAGCGGAGCGTATGGTCAACAGCCTGCTGGAACCGGCTGCCTTTGAAAAAGAAAAAAATGTGGTGTTAAGCGAACTCACCGCCCATGAAGGTAATCCGGAAGTCAAGCTGAGCCGGGCACTCTATGAGCAGACATTTGGTACTCACCCCTTCACCTACCGTTACGGCCTCCTCTCCGATATGAGCAATGCCAACCGTGACTTTGTATATAATAAAGTCTACCGGAAATACTATACTCCCAATAATGCCACTCTGCTTATCATTGGAAATATGGATAAGAAAAAGGTCAAAGCCTGGGTAAACCAGTATTTTGGGGGTATCAAAAGTGACCCCACCTTTAAGCCGCAGGGTGCCATACCTCTGAAATGGAACATGAAGGCTGATGTAAAAATGGAAGGCGTAGCCAGTGAAGACTTCGGTACCATCATGTATAAACTGCCGGCTCAGGATCTGAAGGATCCCGACTTTATAGCCTTATCTTTTATCAACTGGGCCGGTATTCTGGGTAATTTTTACTATTGGCCCACTCAGGACGGCGGTATCGGTTTTGCGGATTACAATGCACAGCCTGATTACCCGGCTGAGACCATCGATCCCCAGTATATCCGGGACAATTTCACCTTTTTCCAGGAAAGACTGCTCAATCAGGAACGCATGGATTATGACAGCATCAGCTCCATCATGTCTACCCTGGCCTGGCTGGACAGTATAGGCAGTTACAAAGACTATACTACTCTGGTCAAGGCTTTTGCCGCTCTCCAACCGGATGATGTCATTCGGGTCATACAGAAATATCTCACCCGGGAAAACTCGGTCAAAGGCTTCTTTAAAGCTGTAACCCGGGATAAAAACGCCCGTCCCGGCAGCTCCCAGGTCAATCAGGAGAGCCACGGCGGAAATATTGATTACTCTGAACTGGAAGATTTTACACCGGAACAGCTCCGGCTGGAACAGGATAAATTCCAGGCCAATGTCACTAAGACTCTGGATATCCTGGATAAATACCTGGACGAAGTAAAAAGCGTGACCCTGTCCAACGGCCTGACCCTCATATACCGCCCCTTTAGCCTGAATGATAAAGTATCCATCCTGGTAGGTGTACATAGCGGGCAGATATACCAGAAGAAACCCTTCCAGGCAGCTCTGACCCATAGCTTTGTGTTTGAGGGTGGGCCCCAGATACTGTTGAAAAACGAGCTGACCCGTAAGGGGGGGCGATTCTCAGCCAGTATAGACTTCAACTACTCTAAATTTTCTCTGGATATTCCCAAAGAAGAGTTTTCTACAGCTCTGCAGTTAACCGCCC
>CAYRWR010000034.1:0-16385 GCA_964428015.1 uncultured Brevinematales bacterium
CCAGTCTTACTACCATATACATCAATGATGAACCCTTTATCTTCGGTTCTGCCCAAGGGTATTATATTACCCGTCCGGAACTACAAGGCAACAAACTGGTAACCGAATGGAGTGTAAAAGGTATAGTAGTAGTTCAGGAAGTCACACTCACCAAGAATCCCAGTACTGGTCGGGATGATGTGATGAGGGTATTATACAAAATAAAAAATGAGAACAGAAGAAAAACCCCGGTAGGAGTCAGAATACTATATGATACATTTTTAGGGGATAAAAAGTCAGCAGCTTTTCAGGTACCGGGTTCCGGATTTATAGACAAAGAAACACAGTTTTACAGAAAAGACATGCCAGGCTTCTGGTATGCATTTGATGACAATGAAAATCCTCAAACCAGAACTCAGGCTATTTTGACTGGTAGCGGGATAACAACCCCGGACAAACTGGTTTTTGCCTCCTGGTCTAGACTGTTTGATAATCTCTGGGATATCGGTGTGGATTCAAACAAAGACATGAGAAAGGTCGGAACAGGACATTTTGACGGAGCGGTGGCCCAATATTATGAACCCCTCAATCTCCAATACAATGAAATGATGCTGATAACTGCCTATTATGGCTTATATGGTGTGAGTTTCTTTAGTTCACAGGATCTATCTCTGACACTCAGTGTCCCCGCAGAACCTAAGAATATGCCTGTGCCGATAAATGTGGAAGTAAAAAACAAAAGCAAAACTGTCCTGGATAAACTGAAAATTGAACTGATAACACCGGAAGGGTTCAGTATCGCCCCTAATGAGCAGAACAGTTATGAATTTGTAAAAGTAGAAGGTGAAAGTACCCGCCAGGCACAGTGGAATCTGAGCAGTCCCAAAGTATCCGGTGATATAAATGTACAGGTTAAGGCGACAGGCTGGCTGGAAAATAATGAACAATCAGTTCTGGCATCCAAAGTGTTCAGTATGAATTATTCACAGGATCTGATTGTTAAAGATGATAGTGTAATTAAAAATATAGAGACCCAGGTGGAGGTCAAACCCACCAACACGAATGTCACTGTGGTCCAAAAACCAGTAGTGACCAATCAGACTACTAATGTCATAGTCAAACAGGATGTCCCTGCGACCAATAAAGTAGTCAATGTGGTTACCAATACAGTCACTCAGTATGTGCCCGAAACCAATAAAGTCTACGTCATGAGCAAGGAAGAGCAGGATATCCTCAAAGAAATTCAGGATTTGGATATTCTGGTGGATGATATCAACCGGAAATATCAGGTACTACTGGAGATTTACCGGAACTCTTTCCAGACAAATATGTCTATGCAAAGTGTAGACTCGGACCTGGCTCGATATAAAGATATCCTCAAAGAGCAGGAAATGACTCTTTCCAATCAGCTAGAGCTTTACAAGGAATAAACATGGAGAACTTTTTTCTGAAACGTGTGAAGCTGGCGCGGGAAAAATTGATTGAGGAACAGGTGCTGTTTCTCAGCAGTGAAGCGGATGTCACTTATTATACCGGATTTACCGGTGATTCTTCATGGTTACTTCTGGATCAGAAAGAAGCAGTCTTCATTACTGATGGCAGATATACGGAACAGATCCGACTGGAAAAACAGATTCCCCTGACTGTTGAAGTGATCAATTCACAAAGAAAAACCGCAGATATCCTTAAGGAATTTTTTGAAAAGAATAAAAAAACTGAGATTCTGCTGGACAAATCCAGGATAAGCTTATCCTTTTTTGAAATCCTGCAAAAGTCTGTGGGCAATGATGAAACTATCTTCAGTCAGGATGATATTACCAGATGTCTCCGCATGAAAAAGGATTCCTTGGAAATAGAAATCATTCTTCAGAACCTGCAGATCACAGAGTGGGGGTATCAGACTATTTTACCGGCCATAAAAGAAGGCATGAGTGAGAAAGAAGTGGCCGCTCTCCTGGAATTCAATCTGAAAAAACAAGGAGCGGAAAAACCAGCTTTTGATACCATAATTGCTTCCGGCCCCCGTTCGGCCATGCCCCATGGGACCGCTTCAGACAAAATCATCCGTGAAAACGACCTGATTTTGTTTGATTTCGGTGTTTTTGCAGACGGATATGCTTCTGACTTTACAAGATGCTTTTCTTTTGGTAAAATAATGGACCCAAAAATAAATGAAATACATAAAATAGTCTTTGAAGCTGTACAAGCGGCTGAAGATAAAATCAGGCCAGGGGTAACTGCAGCAGAAGTGCATAAAGCCGCCTGGACGACAATTGATAAAAAAGGCTATAGTAATTATTTTACACATTCCACCGGACATGGGGTAGGCCTGGAGATACACGAATATCCCAGGATCGCTGATGGTGTAGATACTGTCCTGGAAGAAGGAATGGTATTTACCATTGAACCGGGGATATACCTGCCGGAATTGGGCGGTATCAGGCTGGAAGATATGGTGCTGGTTAACAAAAAGGGGCACCAGGTTCTGACCACCAGCGATTATTCTTTATAATTTTTATAGGAGAAAATAAATGGATTATTCTGAAATCAAGAAAGGTATGGTCATAAAATATGAAAATGAATTATATGTGGTGACCTGGTGTCAAAACCATAAACCCGGAAAAGGTGGGGCGGTAATGCGCACCAAACTGAAAAATGTTACCAAAGGTACTGTTATGGAAAGAGTCTTCCGCGGTGGAGACAGCCTGGAACAGGCTACAGTTACCAACCGGGACATGCAGCTGCTCTATGTGGACGGTTCCGAGTATGTTTTCATGGATCAGGAAAATTTTGAACAGTATCATGTAGATGAAGATATTGTTGGTGATTTTGTAAAATACATAAAACCTGAAATGGTATGTAATATCTCCATTTATCAGGGTGAAGTGATTGTGGTGGAACCTCCCATGTTTGTAGAACTGGAAGTCACCGAGACGGATCCCGGCCTGAAAGGAGACACTGTGAGCGGCGGTTCCAAGCCAGCTACCCTGGAAACAGGGGCAGTGGTACAGGTGCCTTTATTTGTCAATCAGGGTGAAAAAATTAAAGTAGATACACGCGACGATAGATATATCGAACGTGTAAAATAGGAGGGGATATGTTCAGCGTTAAAGACATCCGTGCACTTTACAAAATTTTTGAAGACAGTGAAATCGGTGAAGTAGAAATTCAGAGTGAAGATAAAAAATTCCGATTTACCATAGGCGGCAGCCTTGCTGTGCCGGCACCTGTAGCTCCGGTCATCAGTCAACCCGCCCCAAATGCGGCGTCTGCAGCCAGTGGTTCAAATTCCAATGCTCTTCCCTCCAATGTTGCTGAATTAACTTCAAAGTCAGTGGGATTTTTTACCCGTCTCAATCCTAAAAGCGGGGAATATTATATCAAATTAAGAGACACTGTAAAAGCCGGGCAGGTCCTGGCTCATGTCAGAGTCCTGGGTGTACTGCAGGATATTAAAGCGGAAAAAGACGGCAAAGTAAAAGAGATCCTGGTAGAAGAAGGGCAGCCTATAGAATATGGGCAGCCTGTCATGCGTTTTGAAGTGTAATCAGGTAAGGAAAAAGGGAGTCAAAAATGTTTAGAAAGATATTGATAGCAAACAGAGGCGAGATAGCGGTTAGAGTCATAAGAGCCGCCCGCGAATTAGGTATCCCTACAGTAGCTGTACACTCCGAAGCGGATGAGACATCACTGCATACCAAACTGGCAGATCAGGATATCTGTATCGGTCCGGCACCATCCAGTGAATCCTATCTTAATATTGCTGCGCTGATCAGCGCTGCAGAAATCAGCGGAGCCGATGCTGTGCATCCCGGTTATGGATTTTTATCTGAAAATGCCAAGTTTGCACGCATCTGCCGGGAACATGGTATTAAATTCATTGGACCCAGCGCTGAAGTCATTGAGCTTCTGGGCGATAAAGTAACCGCTAAAAAGACCATGACAGAAGTAGGTGTACCGGTTACTCCGGGTACTGATATTATCAAGGACCCTGAAGTAGCTGTAAAATTTGCCCAGGAAGTAACATATCCCGTAATCGTAAAAGCTACCTCCGGTGGTGGCGGTAAGGGAATGCGTGTAGCCTGGAGTGATGATGAACTCCGCAAGATCATCCCTATTGCACAGGGAGAAGCCAAGACCAATTTCGGTAATCCTGATGTCTATGTAGAAAAATATCTGGAAAACCCCCATCACATTGAAATTCAGTTTATCGCGGACGAACATGGTAACGTGGTCCATCTGGGAGAACGAGACTGCTCCATTCAGCGACGTCACCAGAAACTGATCGAAGAGGTGCCTAGTCCGGCAATTTCTCCGGAACAGCGTCATGAGATCGGAGAAGCTGCAAAGCGTGGTGTAAAACACGCAGGTTACGCCGGTGCCGGGACCATGGAATTTCTGTATGAAAAGGGACGCTTCTACTTTATGGAAGTCAATACCCGTATACAGGTGGAACATAGTGTCACAGAGCTGGCTACTGGCTTTGACCTTATCAGAGAAATGATAAAAATAGCCCAGGGCGAAAAACTCTCCTTTAAACAGGAAGATGTAAAATTCCAGCATGCCATAGAATGCCGTATCAATGTAGAAGACCCCTTCCATAATTTCATGCCTTCTCCCGGGGTTATCACTCATCTCCATCTGCCGGGTGGATTTGGAGTCAGAATTGATACCCATGCCTATGCCGGGTATGAAATACCTAAATACTATGACTCCCTGTTAGCCAAGCTCATGACCAGCGGCCGTACTCGTGAAGAAGCTATTGAACGTATGAAAAGAGCCCTTAATGAATTCAGAGCAGACGGAGTAAAGACAACTATACCTTTCCATTTGAAAGTTATGGATGATAAATCCTACCGCAGCGGAAAATTTACTACAAAGTTTATGGAAAGCTTCAAAATCTAAGAAGTAGGTGATGAGTGAATCAATTTGAGATAAGCAAAGACAGCCTGATCAGTCTGGTCAGGCTGACTATTGATGCTGACCATGATGTGCGGCTGCATAACAGGACCTGGCTGAAGTGGATCCACAATACCCCCTTGAAAATCGCTTTTATTTCCAAGGGTAAAGTGAGTGTATCAGCTCAGGTAGAGACCAGGTTTGGACAGGACATGGTAAAAGTGATTGATAAAATGGCAGAGACAATCAGAAAAAATCTGGAAGGTCAGGCAAAAATCAAGGTGCACAGGATCAGATTAAACGTAAAGGATGTGTTCAATGAAGTTGCAGACCATAAAAACAGTTAAACTCGTCATAGAAATCATCTTTTCGGTGGTCACCATTCTCATCGGGATTATGTTATACCGGGTTTTCATGGGATACGTACCTGGTGCTGATATCAATCAGCTTTTTCTGAGCAGGCTGGGTTTACCCGCTTTTCGTTTTCTGGGTATAAGTGCTGGATTTCTGATCGGACTTCCTGTGATCATGATCACTTTTGAAATTTATTCACGCCTATCCGCTTCCTATATTTTGATTAAAACCGATAAGGGAAATGTTTTACTCAGTGATCAGGCGATAGCATCTTTTGTAAAAGATACTGTCATCCAGATACAAGGAGTAGAAGATGTTTCTGTAGATATCAGGATTTTTAAAGAAAATCGGGTTGGTCTGCATCTCTGGATTGACACCGATGAGAAGAATGACTTCCTACGCTTTTCTGAACGTATTCAGCAAAGAGTGCTGCAGGATCTGGAATTCAATTTTAGTGTTAACCGGATCAAGTACTTTAATGTCTATCTTGAATCCACAAATATTGATGTCAATACAAAAGGCCAGAAAGTGGAGTATAAATAATTGAACCAACACATCTTATTATTGGCTTTGGCTGTAATCTCCGCTTTATTATTGGTTCTAAGTGTTATTCTTTTAATACAAAACCGAAGTTTTTTTAAAAAGGGTAGTCAGCAGAAAAAAAATGCTATGGCTATGCTGTTTGATTTTTCTACAGACGGAATGTTTATCCTGGATGCTGAAGGAAAAATCCAGGAATGGAATCCGGCTATGACTTTAATCACTGGGTACTCTCCCCGTGAAGTGATAGGCCATACAATATGGGATATTCAGAAACTAATGTATTTCCCCGAAGAAAATAATGACGACGACCGTCAGTCACTGATTGAAGTCCTTCATCAGGGAGAATTGATCACGCGTCAGAGTATTCTGGAATACAAAATACTACGTCCTGATGGGGAAAAAAAGATTCTACAGGAACTAGTGTTTCCCATTCGGTCCAGTCAGGGGTATTTTTTGGGCAGTATCGTCAGGGATATAACTGAATGGACCAGTCAGGATGAAAGTCTGGCAGAAATCGCCCTCAAAGATGACCTCTCCAATCTCTATAACCGGCGCGGATTTCTGCTGCTGGGAGATTTTAAACTCCGTAAATCCAGGGCTAACGAACAAACCATGGCCATTTTATTCATAGACCTGGATGGGATGAAAAAAATCAATGACACCTATGGACATCAGGAAGGAGATGCTGCTTTGAAGGCGGTTGCGTCATTACTGTCACACTGCTTCAGAGAGGATGATATTATTGCCCGCATCGGCGGAGATGAGTTTGCGATACTGGCTACTCTGCAGAATCAACAACAGGTGAATCTAATGGAAAACAGGCTGATGCAGTACCTGGAAAATCATAATAATAATTCCGATAAGGAATACAAAGTCGAAATAAGTATGGGACATATCCTGTCCGAACCCGGCAACGAGCAGAAGCTGGCTGAGCTCCTCAAATTAGCTGATATTAAAATGTACGAGCAGAAGAAATCCAAAAAAGAGAAGTCTGGAAATTAACCTCTGATTTCAAATGTTAATGTCGTAGTCATTCATTTTAAAACGCAAGGTATTGCGGTTAATCCCCAAAAAATCCGAAGTCTTTACTTTATTCCTTTTATTGAAAATCAGGGCCTTGGTAATCAGCTCTTTTTCTATGTAGCTGACAATAGTCTCATAGACTTTGCCGGTAAATGAGGGGTTTTTGATAAAGGAGTCCAGCCACTTTCCAATGGAAATATCGCTGACATATCCACCCCCGGAATCCTGAATGAAATCAGGCAAAGCGTTGACTTCCAGAGTTTTTCCCTGGGACAGTAGGACAGCCCGTTCGATGACATTTTCCAGTTCTCTCACATTTCCTTTCCAGTCATAAGCTTGTAATAGCCGTAGTGCTTCGAAGGAGAGTTTTTCAGTTTTTCGGTTATTGAATTTAGCATATTTTCGGATAAAAAATTCTGCCAGTAAAGGAATGTCATCTTTTCTTTCTCTCAGGGGAGGTATCTTGATTTCAACCACATTCAGGCGGTAATATAGATCCTCTCTGAAGAGGTTTTCCTTAATGTACTTGGAAAGGTTTTTATTGGTTGCGGAGATCAGTCTGATATCCAGTTTTATCTTGGATTCACTGCCCAGAGGTTCGATTTCTTTATCCTGAATAGCCCGAAGTAGTTTTGCCTGGAGGTAAAGAGGCATATCACCGATTTCATCCAGAAACAGAGTCCCTCCGTTAGCCTGCTGGAATTTCCCTTTTTTATCGGTATTGGCACCGGTAAAAGCACCTTTGGTATGTCCGAATAGTTCTGATTCCAGAAGATTTTCGGGAATGGCAGCGCAGTTGATACTGATGAAAGGGTTTTCTCTCCGGCTGCTCTGCATATGCAGGGATTTAGCCACCAGTTCTTTACCGGTACCGCTTTCCCCCAGAATCATGATGGAAGAATTACTATCAGCTACCAGTTTAATCAGCTCAAATACTTCCAGCATTTTGGCGTTTTTACCAATGAAATTATCAATGGTATATTTATCATAGAGTTCCTGTTTCAATTTGATGTTTTCTTCCAATAGTGCCACTCTTTCCTGATGAACCCGCTGGTAATTTTTAACTTTATTGGACAGAAGATTTCCTATAAGGTATAGCATATCCTGTTCATCATGCAGCATATCTTTGTTTTTAAAGTTTTTCTCTATTGCCAGTACTCCGGAAACCAGACCATCTATTTTGATAGGTATGGCAGTAAAGGATACAGGAATATCTTTATTACGTTTGACCTGCATGCGGTTCAGAAACTGAGGGTCACTATTGATATTGGGGATGGAAATCGGTTTACCGCTTTCTACTACTTTTCCAATTATTCCTTCTCCAACCTTATAATTTCCCCGGGAAATTTCTTCTTCGGTGAGATTGTAGGCTGAAAAAACGCTCAGACTATCCAAAGTATCATTCTCAAAAAGTACCAGCATACCCCGGCTGATACTAAATCCATCGGCAAGCTGTTTCATGGTGATATCAAAAATATCATTTAGTTCAAACAGGTTTTCAATTTCATTACTTATATGGATGAGTATATCTTTGAGTTTGATTTTGCGGTTGAGATTATCGTAGAGGGTGTTACGGGTCAGAATTTGGGCTGCCTGATGGGCGATAGTCTGAAGCAGTTCCAGGTCATATTCAGAAAAAGAGTTTTTATCCTGGCTATCAACACTTATAACTCCAATGACTCTGCCATCAGAAATTAGAGGGACAGCCAATTCAGATCGAACGTCATCTTTAACGGAGATGTACTTGGGCTCCAGACTGACATCATTGACCAGTTTAGCCACACCTTCCTGGACTACCACTCCAGTGACGCCTTCTCCTATACGAATAGGCGTCTTTTGCATGATGGAATCATCAATTCCTCTGGCTATTTCCCATTGCAGAAAAGGAGAATCATCCGTTTTTTTCATTATAGAACCACTGGTAGCACCGGTCAATTTTATGCTCTGATCCAGCATCAAAGTTAACAATTCTTTGTCGTCCTGCGCTGAATTCATAGCTGTGGACACATATTGAACCAACTTAAGACGCTTAACCTGTTCTTCCAGATTCTGGATATAATTTGAGTCAGGGCTCATAGATGACTCCATTCATTTCTCTATTGTGATAGATATTTAAGCATTATAATAACATAAGATTGATTAATATGCAATCAATATCAATCGCATTGAAAAGTTATCGAAAATTAGGTGTTCACCTAAAAAAATAAATCGAATCATCTCTTGAGTTCTCACCATTTATTTGTTATAATATACAGCTATTTTTTGTTCTCACAATAAGTTAATCTAGTTGCGCAATTTTTAAATACTTCAGAAATGAATAGCGAAAAACATTACTTAAATGGTGGAGGAATCATGCAATTTCAACATTTTCCTGCAGCACAAGGCCTCTACGATCCAGCATTGGAACATGATTCATGCGGGGTCGGGTTTGTGTGTAACGTCAAAGGGAAAAAAAGCCATAAGATTATACAGCAGGGTTTGAGTTCATTAATAGCTCTTTCTCACCGTGGTGCGACAGGCGCGGATCCTTTAACAGGTGACGGAGCAGGTATTCTGATACAGATGCCTCATAAATTTATGGAGAAAATAGCCCGTCAGGAAAAGTTTGAACTTCCTGCTCCGGGAGAATATGGTACAGGTCTGGTTTTTTTGCCTACAAAAAAAGATGAATATGATAAGGTAAAAAAGCAGTTTGAATCCATCATAAAGACAGAAGGTCAGACTCTTCTGGCCTGGCGCAAAGTCCCGGTGGACAACACCAAGATAGGAAAATCAGCCCAAAAGTCGGAACCGGTGATTGAGCAAGTGGTAATTAAAAAAGCAGCTTCATTAAAAGATAGTATGGCTTTTGAAAGAAAGCTGTATATCATCAGAAAGCAGATTGAAAACTGGGTCAGAGCGTCCGATCTGACTCAGAAAACATTTTTCTATATACCTAATATTTCCTACCGGACCTTTTCATACAAAGGTCTGCTCATGCCTGAACAGGTGGGAGCTTTTTTCACCGACCTGTCCGACCCGGATATGGAAAGCGCATTGGCTTTGGTTCACTCCCGTTATTCCACCAATACATTCCCTACCTGGGACCTGGCTCAGCCATTCCGTTTTCTGGCCCATAATGGAGAAATCAACACTCTGAGAGGCAATATCAACTGGACGCGTGCCCGTGAGAGTCTCATGGCTGCGGATGTGTGGGGAAAAGATCTGGATAAGGTCTTCCCTATCATCGTACCCAACGGCTCTGATTCTGCCACTATTGATAATGTTTTCGAATTACTTTTACTAAGCGGCAGGAGCTTGCCTCATGCTATGCTGATGCTTATTCCCGGAGCCTGGGAAAAGAATCAGTTGATGAAACAGGAATACCGGGATTTTTACCGCTATCACATGTGTCTGTCAGAACCCTGGGATGGCCCTGCTTCCATGACTTTTACCGATGGTGAACGTATTGGAGCAGTACTGGATCGAAACGGACTGCGTCCCGCCAGATATATTGTCACCAAAGATGATATGGTAATCATGGCTTCTGAAGTAGGGGTACTGCCAATTGATGAAAAGAACATAGTTTCATCCGGCCGTCTGGAACCTGGTAAGATATTCTTTATTGATACCAAAGAAGGTCGTATTGTACAGGACGAAGAGATCAAGGATGCCATTTCTTCTCAGAAACCTTATTCCAAATGGCTGGAAGAGCATATGCTGGAAATGGATCATCTGGAAGAGCATAAACCCGCCAGCAAAATTGATGATACTATGAATAAGATGCTCTCTTTCGGTTATTCAAGGGAAGATCTGGAAGAGCTAATCGAGCCTATGGCTGTAGAAGGTAAGGAACCTACCGGTTCTATGGGTGTGGATATACCTCATGCGGTCTTATCCAATCATCCCCGCCTGGTTTTCGATTACTTCAAACAGCTTTTTGCCCAGGTGACCAACCCTGCTATTGATCCTATCCGTGAAAAAGTAGTCATGAGTCTGGATGTCTTCATGGGCCCGGAAAAGAACTATCTGGATGAGACACCGGAACATTGTAATAAGTTATGGCTGAAAGACCCCATTTTAAAAGATAAGGATCTGGAAAAGATCCGCCACATCAATAAAAAAGGGTTTAAGAGTATTACCATTTCCACTCTTTTTGATGTCAAGACGGAAGGCTCCCTACTGAAAAATCTGGATAGAATCAGTAATGAATCAGAGAAGGCTATCAGTCAGGGCTATAATATTGTGATTTTATCAGATGTGGGAGTAGATGAGAAAAAAGCCGCGATTCCTGCCTTGCTGGCTGTGGGAGCTGTACATCAGCATCTGGTCAAAAAGTCTCTCCGGGCACGTATTGGTTTGATTCTGGAGAGCGGTGAACCCAGGGAAGTACACCACTTTAATACCTTATTCGGCTTTGGAGCTGACGCGGTAAACCCCTATCTGGTTTATAAGACTCTGGAATACATGATAGAAAAAGATCAGCTTCATATTTCTTATGAAGAAGCAGTCAAACATTATACCAAAGCTTTGCATGATTCTATGCTGAAGATCCTGTCCAAAATGGGAATTTCTACTCTGCAGAGTTATCGTGGTGCCCAGATCTTTGAGATTCTGGGACTCAAAATGGAAGTGGTGGATCGCTGTTTTACCAACACCACATCACGGATTTCCGGGGTGGGTTTTGATATTCTGGAAAAAGAAGCAGTATTACGCCACCAGAGAGCCTTCCCTAAAAATCCTCCGGCTGAAGTCCAGCAGCTGCCCAGCGGCGGTATTTACAAATGGCGCCGGGATGGTGAAAAACATTTGTGGAGTCCTCTGGCTATAGCCTATCTGCAGGACTCTACCCGTAAAAATGACTATAATATTTACAAGAAATTCGCGGCTCAAATAAACGATCAGAGTGACCAGCCTGTCACCATCAGAAGCCTCTTTACTTTTAAGACTGGCAAGTCAATTCCATTATCTGAAGTTGAGCCAGCTGAATCTATCATGAAAAGGTTTGCTACCGGGGCTATGAGTTATGGTTCCATTTCCGGTGCGGCGCACGAGACCTTAGCTATTGCCATGAACCGGATAGGAGCTATGTCCAACACCGGAGAAGGTGGTGAAGACCCGGCCCGTTTCACTCCTCTGCCCAATGGAGACAGCCGCCGTTCCAAGATCAAGCAGGTCGCTTCCGGACGATTTGGAGTGACTACCAATTATCTGGTCAATGCGGATGAACTTCAGATTAAAATCGCTCAGGGCGCCAAGCCCGGGGAAGGGGGGCAGCTCCCCGGACACAAAGTGAGTGTCACAATCGCCCGCACCCGTCATACCACGCCCGGAGTGACCCTGATTTCTCCACCTCCGCACCATGATATTTATTCAATCGAAGACCTGGCCCAGCTGATCTATGATCTTAAGAATTCCAATCCCCAGGCCAGAGTCAGCGTCAAGCTGGTTTCTGAAGTAGGGGTAGGTACTGTGGCTGCCGGTGTGGCTAAAGGTCATGCTGATATGATCCTGATTTCCGGCGGAGACGGCGGAACCGGGGCCAGCCCTGAAAGCTCGCTCAAACATGCCGGATTACCCTGGGAACTGGGTATCTCCGAAACACATCAGACCCTGGTACTGAATGACCTGCGCAGCCGAGTCCGTCTGCAGACCGACGGCCAGATCCGTACCGGTAGAGATGTAGCTATAGCCACCATGCTGGGTGCGGAAGAGTGGGGTATCTCCACTGCCGCGCTTGTGGTCAACGGCTGTATTATGCTGAGACATTGTCATCTCAACACCTGTTCCGTGGGTGTGGCTACCCAAGATGATGTCCTGCAGCATAAATTCGCAGGCAGTCCTGATTATGTAGTCAATTATTTCCGCTTTGTCACAGAAGAACTACGTGAGATCATGGCATCTGTAGGAGTACGTACTATTAATGAACTGGTAGGAAGAACTGACCTCCTGGATGTCAACAAAGAACTCCTGAACTGGAAGACCAAAGATCTGGATCTTAGTAAGATTTTATATCGCCCTCAGGTAAGCCCTGAAATCGGTACGTATAAACAGAAAGAGCAGGATCATGCTGTAGATAAAGTTCTGGATCGGGAACTGATCACTAAATGCCGTAAGGCCATTGATACCGGTGAAAAGATCAGTTTTGAACAGAAAATCTGCAACGTAAACCGTACTACCGGTGCCATGCTCTCAGGAGAAGTCTGTAAAAAGCATGGGGAAACCAGGTTGCCGGAAGGAACTATTCATATCAAATTCAAAGGTGAAGCCGGACAAAGCTTTGGAGCTTTCCTGGTCAAAGGTATCACTTTTGAATTGGAAGGTTTTGCCAATGACTATATCGGAAAGGGTATGTATGGCGGAAAAGTAGTAGTATACCCATATAAAGGTGTGGATTATAAGCCGGAAGAAAATATTTTGATTGGAAACACCACTTTTTATGGAGCTATTCAGGGAGAAGCCTATATACGGGGTAAAGCCGGAGAGCGTTTCTGTATCCGAAATTCCGGTCTCAGTGCTGTGGTAGAGAGTGTAGGCGACCATGGTTGTGAATATATGACCGGTGGTACTGTGGTGGTTCTGGGTGATACCGGACGCAATTTTGCAGCAGGTATGTCAGGCGGAGTAGCTTATATTTATGACCCAGATAAGAAATTCCCGGCTCGTTGTAATATGGATATGGTAGAACTGGAGAAACTCCAGGAAGATGATATTTCCACTCTGGGGAGCATGATTAACAATCATTTTAAAGAAACTAATAGTACAGTAGCTAAAAAGATCATAGACAACTTCAAACAGGAACTGGAAAAATTTGTGAAAGTAATGCCTGTTGAGTATAAGAAGATCCTGGAAGCTAAAAAGCTGGAAGAACGATTAGGAGTATCGGAGGTATCAGATGGCTGATCCTAAAGGTTTTATGAAATATCCTTCCTATAAACATCCCTATAGGGACGTTCAGGAAAGGGTTTTGGATTATAAAGAGGTCATTACTTTACGTAGTATGGAAGAATCCAAAGAACAAGGGACTCGCTGTATGGACTGCGGTATACCTTTTTGTCATTGGGGATGCCCTGTATCCAACCTGATACCGGAATGGAATGACCTCATGAGACAGGGAAACTGGAAAGAAGCCATTGACCGGCTGCACTCCACTAACAATTTTCCTGAGTTTACCGGCCGACTCTGTCCTGCTCCCTGTGAAGGTTCCTGTACTCTGGGAATCAATCAAGACCCTGTTACTATAGAAGCTAATGAGCTGGCAATAATTGAACACGCCTATGAAAAAGGTTATGTCAAACCCATCCTGCCTGTTAAACGTACCGGTAAAAAAGTAGCTGTGGTCGGTTCCGGCCCTGCCGGCCTGGCAGCCGCAGCACAGCTGAATAAAGTCGGCCATACCGTCACTGTCTATGAAAAAGATGAAAAGATCGGCGGACTGCTGCGCTACGGGATTCCTGAGTTCAAAATGGAAAAGAGGGTAGTGGATCGCAGACTCAAGATTCTGGAACAGGAAGGCATTAAGTTTGTTACAAACACTACCATTGGAAAAGATATCAGTGGCCAACAACTACTTAAAGATTTTGACGCTGTTTGTCTGGCTGGCGGATCACGCGTACCTCGTGATCTTCCTATTGAAGGTAGAGCTCTTAATGGTATCCATTTTGCTATGGATTTCCTTACCCAGAGTAATAAAAGAGCAGTAGGTGATGCAATAAAGGAAGAAGAAATTCTGGCTACCGGAAAAAATGTTGTGGTGATAGGTGGCGGTGACACAGGTTCAGACTGTGTGGGTACTTCCAACCGTCAGAAAGCCAAATCAATAACTCAGATAGAAATTATGCCCAAACCTGGTGAGAACCGTGCAGCGGATAATCCCTGGCCTACCTTCCCCATGGTCCTGAAAATCACTTCCAGTCACGAGGAAGGTGCGGAAAGGCATTGGTCAGTTCTGACTAAAAAATTTGAAGGTGAAAATGGTCAGGTTAAAAAGCTGCATTGTGTAAGTGTAGAGTGGTATTTTAACAAAGAAGCCGGACGTATGGATATGAAAGAAATTCCCGGTAGTGAATTTGTTTTAGAAGCAGATTTGGTATTATTAGCCATGGGTTTTGTACATCCTGAGAAAGAAGGATTGCTGACTGAGCTGGGTGTGGAATATGATCCGCGTGGTAATGTAAAAACCAGTGGAAAATACGATACAAACATTAAAAAAGTATATGCTGCTGGAGATATGCGTCGGGGGCAATCACTGATCGTCTGGGCTATTGCTGAAGGTAGAAACGCTGCTTCAGAAATTGATGCTTTCCTGATGGGGAGCACTGATCTTCCCCGCAAAGAGGGATATAAGACCTGATCATGACTGTGCATAATATAAAAACGGTGCTTTGTGCACCGTTTTTTTTATTCTTTGATTATAGCGGAAAAATAGATTATAATTATATCTAAGTTATGAGGTAATAATGAAAAAACTGTTTTTAAGCATCCTTTTTATTCCTGCTTTATTTGCTTGTCAGGGAAATGAGTCCAAGTATTATTATGATAACACTAATCAGATGTACATCATAGACGGCAATACACAAGTGCTGATAAAAAGCGGATCGGTTACTAATTTTGATACCTTTTATTTTCCTTTTATACAGGATTGTTTAAAAAATTTCTCTCGGTTTTCTAAACCAGATAATGCGGCACTTATATTGGAATTGAATCTCACAAATACATCTTTATATGACTTGCTGTTTATACTGGGTGGGAAGTACTTTTCAGATTATCAGAACCAGGCCTTGGTCGTAGGGATGCTGCAGGATAGATGGGCCACCATACTTATGGAACACAATAATTTTCCTGACGAAATTGCATCTTACCTGGATCAGGAGTGGTATAATATTATCATGATAAAAGATTTTAAGGACCTGTTATCTTCTGAGAAAGTCACTAGAAAGGACGTAGAAGAAATTTATAAATATCTTAATCTGTATCTGTTAGATCAGGTATATTTTGTCAGTCTGCAGGAAGTCATGGAAAGGCCTTACCGCTATTTTCATCCGGAGTTCTTCCGCTCTTATTTTTCACAGATAGTCATTCTACCTGAATTACGGTTTTTCTACTCCTATATTAATAAAAAGTATAGTAGAAACCGCATCAAAAATTTAATGAAGCAGAAGTATGGTGTAGAGGAATGGGAAAAAAATACCGGAGAACAAATTCATGAGGTTGAAGACGGTTTCAGAAAAAGTATAGAAACACAGAAATTTACTTTTTTGGATGATAACCAGTCATTTAAAGTTAAACTGGACGCATTATTAAAACTATATAACACAACTACCAAATCCACCCTTTTTAAGGATTAAAAAATGAAAGATAATAAGACATATATAATAGTACTTATAGTGCTATTTTCACTAAGTGTGATTTCATCTTTATACTCCATACTAAGTAAGAAAAGTGACAGCACAAAGGAAACAACTCTGAAAAATACAGGTTTGGTGAAAAATGTCCGCATGCCTGGCAGCAAAGTTATAGGTGTCATTAATATCTTTTCTCCCATAAGTTTTACAGGAGACGGTGGCGGTGTGTTAAATACCCGGAAAGACGGTGCCCTATATTGGCTG
>CAYRWR010000034.1:16395-43256 GCA_964428015.1 uncultured Brevinematales bacterium
CTTTTAAAAAAAGTTGAGAATGATGACCAGGTGAAAGTATTATTACTGAGAATGAATACGCCCGGGGGAACCATAGCAGCTACTCAGGAAATCTATAATGAAATTTTAAAGATAAAAAAGCAAGGCAAATTTGTCATTGTTTCCATGGGTGATGTTACTGCTTCCGGTGGATATTATATTGCCAGTGCGGCAGATTATATTGTCGCTAATCCCGGAACTCTTACCGGTAGTATAGGAGTGATCATGGCTGGGATTGATCTCAGTGATCTTTTTCAGCGATTTGGAATAAGTTATAATGTATTTAAAAGTGGAAAATATAAAGATAGTATGGCCAATTACAGAAAAATGACTCAGGAAGAAAAAGACCTCATTCAGGCTGTGGTCATGGATGCCTATTGGCAATTTTTTGGTGCAGTAAAAGAAGGTAGAGGTATAGAAGAACAGGATTTACGAAAGATAGCTGATGGCCGGATTTTAACTGCTCAGCAGGCTTTAAAAGTGAAACTGGTGGATGAATTGGGAGATTATCAGAAAGCCATCGAAATTGCCGCAGAAAAAGCGGGATTAGGCAATAATTATATAGTGGAAGATATCGTACCGGATTACAAGAGTGTATTGAATCGATATCTGGGAATATTTTCAGATAAAATTCTTAACACAAAAAGTCCTGAAGTTAATATCTTAGGAGATCAGAATTTGAAATGGATGCAGAATTCGTATGTACCGGTCTTTTATCTGAGTACTTATTAAGTAGGTATTAAATGAGATACAGTGAATATCTGGTGCATTCCAGTGAGTTGATCTTTAAGCCGGACACCGCCATAAAAAACCTTTTTTTACGTTATAAAAAGGAGATATTTCAATTTGGCCTGATCAGTTTTATCACCGGAAATGTAGCCTCTATTCTGGCTAATGTTTTATTAAAATCTGGTCAAACCAACATCAATGCCGGGGCACTGGTAAGTCTTATAATTACTACGCTGCTTCTGATATTATTGCTGCAGTTTGTACATGTTGCTATAATCAATCTGGTAGTTAACCTTTCTAAAATTACTACAGAAATTCAGGAGTTCAGTGGTTTATTTTTAGGTATGGATTCATTATTGATTCTTTCTTTGCCTTTTGCATTATTGTTTTATCATCTCAAATTTTTACCCGTCGAACTGTTTTATTTTTTATATTTTGTTTTAGTAGTGTTTATTTTTTATCTCAGGATAAAAGTGCTCAATATTGTTACAGGTATCTCAAAAGGAGCAGCTTTTGGATTAATGATTTTACCTGAGACTGGTATCTTTGTAATGAGCTTGATTTTATTAATCAGGATTTTTACTTTTTTGGGATAATAAGGAGATTCTTTGGCTGAAGCATGGTTAAAATTCCGTCAAAACTTTAAACAGATTTTTTTCACACGTCTCGACCGCTACTTCTATAGTGAGCTATTACCTAATTATGCTTTTGGCTTGATGTTTTTCACATTTTTGATCATGTTGAATGAACTCTTTTATATGGCAAAATACTATTTTGAATATAGTTTGCCTTTCAGTCAAGTGTTACTACTTCTTATAAACCTGATCCCTTTTCTTCTGTCATTCTCAATTCCGTTTGCGGTTTTACCAGCTTATTTGTTGACAGTGGGTAGACTTTCTCAGGATAGTGAAATAGTAGCCATGAAGTCATGTGGAATTCCCATTCAGAGAGTTATTTTACCGGGTTTGATATTTGCAATATTCATCAGTTTTTTTGCTTTTTATTTTAAGGATAAAGTGGAAGTGCAATCTACTTTTAATTATTTACGATTAAAAGCGAAACTTATGGCACAGAAACCAGCCGTTGAACTCAAAGAACAATCAAATTTAAAAATCGGTAACTATAAAATTTCTTTTGAAAAAATTGAAAGCAGAAAAGATTATGATATTCTGTATAATATTTATGTAGTGGATATTTCAGGCAGAAAAACCATCAAAGCAAAAACGGGGCGTGTGTTTTCAAACCCAAGTAATCCTGAACATTATATATTAAAATTTCAAAATGGAACCATAACAGAAGTTCTCGAATTCAGTGATGACCAGGGTATAAAGGCAGAACATTTTTTTATTGCATCATTTAAATATTTGGCATTGAATACCTATATAAATCTACCGGAAGAATTTTATAATAAGACTCCCGAAACAATGAATATGAAAGAATTAAAGGGTGAAATTCAAAAACTTACTTTCACAGCAGCAAAAGATATAAAATCCTATAAAGAAAATATAAAACAGATAAATAAAAATACTATTAACTATAAGAAAAAATTCAACACAGAAATATCAAAACTAAGCAAAGAATTAAAATTAAAAAAGAGAAAAGAATTATTAACTTTTTTAAAAAAACAGTCTACTCAGATTAAAGCCATCAAGACCCAGATAGCCAACAAAGAACAAGCACTACCTATAAAACACATTTTAAAATATCATGAAAAATATTCAATGCCAGTATCGGCTTTACTCTTTGCATTGATAAGCCTCTCTTTAGGAATGTTCAGTGCCCGAAGCGGAAGAGGGGAAGGTCTGGGAATTAGCTTTTTAATAATGATAATATTTTATGGCTCGAAGGTAGGTATTGATAATCTTATCTTCAAACGTACATTACCGGTTTTTGCAGAATGGCTCCCCAATTTAATAATATTGATCACATCTGTTGTTCTGTTCATTAAGAAGGCAAAAGAATGAAAAATGTTGATTTTAAAAAAATTTTTAATGATGTTTTGCAGAAGTTAATAAACTGGTTCAAGGGTTTTTTAAATCTAGATTCAATGAAATTAAGATTTAAAAACTTTAAAAAAAGCAGTAAGTTTTTTTTCAAAAGTATCAAGTGGACCAGACTCGATGCATATATCATGAAAAATTTTATCATTTCCTTTATTGGGTCTTTGCTCCTTTTTATCACAATTTATGAACTGGTACAGGTATTTCAAGATATAAGAAGTATACCCAAAGATGTAAACGCCGGTCTGTTAATCAAAAGGTATGTATTAGAGTCATTTTACTGGATATTAATATTACAGCCGTTCTCCTTTTTATTTGCTACTATTTTTGTACTAAGTGGATTAGCCAAACATAAAGAGTTGACTGCGATGGTGAGTACGGGGACTTCTCTACAGAGAATCACCATTTTTATGGTTTTATTTTCTATTGTTTATTATATCCTGACAATAACATTTTTTGCGGATGTTTTAATTTATCCAGCATATCAGAAATCAGAAATTGTAAAAAAAATTGTATTCAATAAAATGAACAAAGAACAATTGGATAGATTAAAGGACAATAAAGATTTTTTCCTGTTTGGGTCTGAAGGAATTATTTATATAGGTAGTTATTACAATGCCATCTCTCAGGAAATCACCAAACTTACTGTCATTAAATATAATACTTTTAAAGAGCAACAGGTAATTGATCAAAAAGGTATAGCAGTATTGACAAATAATACAATGTGGATGTCTACAAATGTAGAAGTTATGGAAAAAACCAGAGAATTAAGCCAGGAATATAAAATTGATGTCAATCTGAGGATTGACGCAGAAAAAGCAATCTGGGATAAGAAGAATAAAACCTGGATGATTATAAATGGAACTGTCAGATATATTGAAAACGAAGGAAGATTTTTCAAAATACAAAAATTTGTAAATCAGAGATTTGATTTTATAAAAGATAGTCCTGAATATTTTGAAAATGTCTGGTATAATGTGGATGCGATGACCACCTGGGAAGCCAGAAAACATATAAAAAGATTAAAAAAAGCCAGACTGGATTTCAAGGATGCTCAATCCCGGTATATCTCTAAATTTAGTTATCCTTTCGGAATCATTATGGTAGTACTGGCAGGCATCGGAATAATTAACATTTCCTCCCGAAAAGTGTCGATTGTAAAAAACTTTTTTATCAGTCTTATTGTGTTTATCATTTATTATCTGTTTTTTTCTATTGGAATTTCTCTGGCATCAAAGGGAACTGTACCGGCCTTTATCGGAGGTTTTACTGGGACGTTTGTCCTGTCATTAATTGCTGTCACATTATATATCCGAACTAAGACTTAGTGAACTTAAATATCACATGAAAAACATATTACCAAATTGACTTAATTGATACCAAATATTACACTTCTCCTAGATAACCAATTGGAGGTTTAATATGAAACGAATGCTTTTTGTATCTATGTTTTTATTACTAATCAGTGTTATTTATGCTGAAGCGGGAGATGCACTTTGGCAGGAAAGAAATTCTGTCAGTGGTGCAAAAAAAGTATATGAGTACTATAAAGCGCAGTATTCCGTTAATCCTGATTATGAAATTTCCTGGAAATTCAGCCGGGCAGCCTATAATTATGCGGATTTATTCGTAAAAGATGGTAATACCAAAAAGATCATTTTTACAGAAGGTAAAGAAGCTGGTGAAAAAGCTGTCAGTCTCAAACCCCAAGGGGTGGAAGGCCATTTATATCTGGGGACATGTCTGGGATCATGGGCCAAAGCCAATGGAATTTTTGCCAGTCTGAGGACTATTCCTGTCATATTTGAAGAAGCAAATAAAGCAATAGCCATTAATCCCTCCTTTGCTGATGCTGCTCCCTATCTTTTAAGAGGAAATGTATACATGAAAGCTCCCAAGGGTAAAGGGGGAGATTTTTCTAAAGCCGAAAGTGACTTTAAAAAAGCCATCAACCTGGCTCCAAATAACAGAAAAGGGTACCGTTTCTATGCTGAATTATTGGTAAAAATGAACCAAAAAGAAAAAGCCAAAGAGATTGCTCAAAAAGGGCTGGATATCCCCATAGATGAGTCTAATAAATCATCTGAAGAATTCGAGATTAATGAATTAAAGAATCTGCTGAAATAGCTACAATTATCACAATGATAAGCGGGTTTAACATTAAACCCGCTTATTTTATTTACACTACAGTAAATCCGATATATCATTATATACACAGAATATTTTCAACAAAAAAAAAGATGGATACATTTGATGCCGGATCAGAATAAAACAGAACTTAAACAGGAAGACGTTTTTCGTTATATTGATCTTGAACTTAAGAAGAGTAGAACGGATTCTGAAAATAAATTACATCAAAAAACCAAACCATCTTTCAGAATGGTACTTTTGGTCAATCTGCTGGCAATTGCAATAGCATCATCAGGATATCTTATTGTTAACAAGATTTTTAAAGATCAGGCATATCAATTAGTCGGATCTGAAAAGAGTATAAAAGGCCTGGAAGATGTATTGCTGGCGGAGCTACAAAAAAAAGCCAATGCTGATCTAATTAATAAGCAGAAAGAATTGGATGATATTAAGAAAAAACTTACAGACCTCAATAATCAGATGGAAAGTTTCCGGACTCAACAGGAAAAAAAACTAAAAGAAGAAATTCAAAACCGGGAAAATGAATTAAAAAGCAAAATGGAACAGGAACTAAAAAATAAAACCGGTAAAGAAAAACAGGAAATAGAAGAAAAATATAAACTAGAAATGAATAAAGCTACACGTCAATTGCAGGAAATGTCTCTCCAAAAGGAAGAAGAATATAAAAAACTCATGGAAGAGCAAAAAAACAGCCTGATAGCAAATCAACAACAAAATCAACAGGCACTTCAAAAAGCAAAAAGTGAATTAGCTTCCACACAGGAAGAATTTAGGAAAAAACTGGAAGAGGAAAAATCTAAGAGTCAATCTGCATTAAGAGAGGTAAGTTTAAAACTGGATGAAAAACAAAAAGCGGACGACTTCTATTTTCAGATTAATTCGCTTTTTCAGAATGCAATCTCCTATTATCAGAAGCGCCAATATGACGAAGCCCGAAAAGTCCTTAATGGTGTACAGAGGTTGTATCAGAATAAACCAGACGACGTTATTATTAGTCCAGTTAAAAAAGAAGTGGATTTGTTTTTCGTTGATTCTATAAACGATTATCTTTCAATAAAAGAAAACACGAAAGGGGATGACAAGAGTTATCAGGAATATTTGATTTCAATACAAAATCTGCAGGATTTTTCCGCAGAATTAAAGAAGGGTATTTACAATTCCAGAACTGATCTGGCAAACAAAAAGATAGATGACCTAAAGCAGCAATTGCCACAAGTCTTTGATTTTTATTCCAGCTTTTCCGGTTTTCAGGTATTGTTAGATGATATTAATGCACAAAAAGAACTAACTACTGCAGATAATGCCTATGCTAAAAAAGATTATGAAAAAGCGGCAAGTCATTATCTTAATGTTCTGCAAAATCAACCGCGGATTTCATCACGACCAGAAGTGTTATCACGATTATCAACTTCTTTGTTAGCCGGGGGGAGTACTATAAACCCCGAGACTTTGATTCAAGAAAACACGGAATCTATCAATAAAAAGGCAGAGATAGTATACAACCAGGGATTACGCTCTCTGGATGCGAAAAACTGGAATGATGCTACCACCCGGTTTGAAACTGTCATACTAGAGTATCCCACCTCGTCCTACACTAAAGAGGCCCTGAACAGACTATCTCAAATAAGAGTCGCGCAATTAAATGCTGCAAACACCGACCTGGACAAGGCAAAAAGAGAACAGGAATTAAAATCCAGACAAGAATACGATGCCCTGTTAAAAATACAGAATAAGGCAAAGCAAAACCAGGCTCTCCAGGAATTTATTGTGAAATATCCCTTTTCAACAAAAGTTTCTGATGCAGTAAGTAGATTAGTTGATTTAAATATAACTCAAAATGAAACAGCCACAAATCAGAATAAAGTAGATGAAAAATTGGTAAATACTTTATTAAATAATGCGCAAAGAGAAATGGAAAAAGATAATTTTACCAGCTCTTTAAAAATACTGCAGGATATAGTTCTGAATCAGCCATTTTCAACCAATATCAATACCGTGCTGGGTTATATGGATGATGTATACAACAGAATGCTGGGTCAGAACAATACAAACTTGCAGCAAATTCAGCAGATACAAAACGAGCAGGCTCAGTCCTTACTAAAAAAAGCACAGAATCTGGCTGACAACAAAGATTATTCAAATTCCGCTAAGACTTATTCAGAAATCCTGCTTCGCTATCCATTATCACAACAGGTAGAGGAAACATTACAGGGATTACAGCAAGTATACAGTAAACTGTATAGCACAAGTCAACCGGATTTGCAGCAAATAAATAAGCAGGCAAACACTCTTTATCAAACAGCAGATAGTCTATTTAAACAGGGCAAATTAATAGAATCTGTGAGTAATTTGACGATGATTTTAGTTGATTTAAAGGGATCAGATTATAATCGCCAGGCACTGGATTTGATACTAAGGATCTCTTCAATGAAAAGCAATGGAAGTACCGACATATTAGCAGAATTAAAAAAGCAGCAGGATATATCCGCCGGCAAAATATTTGCAAGGGCACAGCAACTGCAGCAATCAGAAAGTTTTGAGGATGCAGGTAAACTCTATTCTGATATCATCAATAATTATCCCTTTTCCAGTTACATTCTGGAAAGTGTCAAAGGGATTCAGGTTTGTGTCAGTAAATCTGCTGAAAAAAAGATTCAGGAAAATCCCTCTACCACACAAACTGCTCTATTCCTTACTAAAAATGTCGGTCGGGTTATTGACATTATTGACAATGAAATTATATTGGATATTTTCAGTGGTATAAGCCTGGATGTTAACGATGAAGTCTATATCATGCGCAAGCAGAATGAAAAGATATTATTCTATGTAGGTGAAGCACGCATAAATAAAGTATCCCCGGTTATGTCCAAAGCATTGGTTACCAAAGAAGTAAATAAAATAAATCTGGGTGACCTGATTTTTATGAAATAATTTTCAAGGAATTAGTTTGAAAATAAAAGGCAAAATCCGAACCAAGATTATAGCAGTAGTCATCCCTATTTTGATCATGACTTCAGCATTTATTGGCATGACCGCGTATTTATCATCAAAAAATGGTATAACCCGGATTGCCAAGGAATTTCTGGGATACCAGTTGAATGAAATTTATAAATTTGCTGCCAGACAGAATGAAACTATTAATGCAATGATGTTGAGTAATGATACAGTCCTTATGGAAAATGCTAGAAATGCCACAGCAGAGTATTCTAAAACTGTTTTAAAATCTGCTTCCGGTGGATTTATAGGTTTAGAAAAAAACGGGCGTATTGTATTAAATACATCAACCAATTTATCCATAAGCACTATAGAACCATTTTTACTAAAAGATATCACTAATAAAACCAGCGGATGGATAGATTCACGCTTCAAAGATACTCCTGTAGTGGGTGTTTTTATTGAATTTTCTGAATGGGATATGATATTTATTTTATGGGAAGGCAGAGATGTCTTTTATCAGAATGTAAATGAGATTGTACAGTATCTTCTAATCATCCTGGGAGCCAGTATTATCATCAGTTCTTTGATCCTCATGTTCTTCATTAGTCGTATGACCCGGCCTATAAATGACTTTGTCCGCACTATACAGGATATCACTGATAAAATGGACTTGACAAAAAGAGTCAAGATTCAGTTCCAGGATGAAATCGGTGTTTTAGGGCACTATTTCAACAATATGTTATCTGAACTTGAAGGTGCTTATAATCAAATCAAAAATTATGCATACCAGACTGTTTTGGCGAAAAAAAAGGAGGAACGTGTCCGGTTTATTTTCCAGAAATATGTACCTCAGGAAGTAATAAATCAAGTTCTCAATCTTAGCTCAGATACTATGCTGATTGGTGCACGTCAGAAAGTAACTGTTTTATTTTCTGATATCCGGAGTTTTACCACAATATCAGAAAATATGCGACCAGAGGATCTGGTATTGTCTCTTAACGCCTACTTTGACAGTATGGTCAGTCTGATCATGGACAATCATGGCATGATTGATAAATTCATCGGCGATGCGATTATGGCTATATTTGGGGCTCCCTTGGTGAGAGAAAGCGATGAAGCCAACGCTATTAAAACCAGTCTATTAATGATTGAAGCTCTGGATGTGTTTAATAAAGCCCAACTCGAAAAAGGCTTGACTACTTTTAAAATTGGGGTAGGGATTAATACCGGGCAGGCTATTGTGGGTAACATTGGTAGTGAACAAAAAATAGATTATACTGTGATCGGAGATACGGTTAACCTGGCATCTCGTCTGGAAGGGCTCACTAAAAAATATAAAGTGCCTATCATTATTTCTGAATTTACTAAAGATGAAATTAAAACAGATGAGTATTATTACCGTGAAGTGGATAATGTAAGAGTAAAAGGAAAACAGAAACCGGTAAAAATTCTCCAGCCTTTCTTCAAAGAAAAAGCTATTGAAAACAAGGCGTATTTTGAAGAATTTCATATAGCTTTACAAAATTATTATAAAGGTGATTTTAAATCAGCCCGTATTCAGTTTGAACAATTATATAAAAAAGATCCAGAGGATCATCTATGCTCGGTTTACATAGAACGGTGCATTCATCTGATTCAGGAGCCGCCAACTAATTGGGATGGGGTGGAAACATGGACAGAAAAATAGCAGTATGGAATGAAGAACTTTTTTATCAATCCATCAAATTTGCGGATAAACAAGCCCTGATGCTGAAAATAGTAGATGCAGAGAATAAAGAAGAAAAATTCCAGGTCAAATTAAATCACCATTATCCGCTTTTTAAGGATCTGTTTGGTGTGAAGATTGAGTACGGTAATCTACGTCTGCAGAAAATTTTACTTAATGACGCACTGGATATTCTCAATACTTTTATTTCTCCTGTTGTGAAAAAAAATAAAATTGAATTTATTCCGATTGTAAATGTGGAAGGGATAGAGCAGCTGGGAATTTATCTGGACCTGGAAAAACCACATCGTGATTCAATTCAAGGTTATATTATTAACGGAGAATTAATCAAAATCGAAACAGAGCCGCAATTTACTATTATAATGAAATATAAGGATAGTCCGGATAATATTTTCTATATTTACAAATTATACTTTTTAGAATATCTGGATGAACTTTTTCTGGTAGTAGAAAAGAATATCTAGTACGTTGCTCTGGTAAGTCTTTCCACAGTTTCCAGCATTTTTCTGTCTTCATTGGTCATCATAATTTTTATCTTATCAGTACCTAATAGTTTCCATAGTCTGATAATATAGATTTCCTTCAGAATACCCTGCTTAATGGTGTTGATGAGAATATTATTTTTACTTTGTACGGATTTTGCTGATTTATTATCATCTATATTCGACATAAGAGCATGATTGTCATCACTGACCAGACTGAGAAAAGATGGTGACAGATAATCCAGGGGAGTACGGGGATCCAGGCCGTAGCTGTAGAGAGTGATACCCTGGGTGTCCAGACTGTAATGTGAAAAAATATCGATATGTACATTCTCTTCACTTTTCTTTAGTAAGGAGGGTAAAATCTCATTGAGTAACTCTTGGGAATTAATCCGTATGTATAGTTCAGACATAGTCTCATTAATCATAGATTCAACAGCATTGAGAATATTTTTTTTACCGATAAGGTTCCAGAAAAAATCAGTCTGGTCATGTACCAGATTATCCTGGAGTGACTGGGATATATTTTTTTTGGCATCAGTAAAATCACTTTCAATGTTTTTTAAAAAAGCAGAAATTTCCACTGGAGCATAAGAGTCAGGATTGGATTTAACAATTTTAGCTCCGCCTTTTTCTACCAGCCGCCCCAGCATTTCATAGACTACAGGTCTTAATATCCCGCTGATTTTGGATAACTGGTAGCCGGTGATGGGATAATTTTCGATGAGCGCGAGGTAGACTCGGGCTTCATTTGGACTCAGCCCCAGTTTTTCAAAACTTTCGATGATTTCAGGATGTTCGATAAGCGACAAAGTCTAATTACCTCCATCACTGCTGGTTTTAAGATTATAGAATCCTCCGCCGACACCTTCCATTTTCATCAATTCACTTTCGATATCAACAGTAATTTTGTTGGCAAAAAACCGGGAATCACCTTCCTTTAATATAGGACGTCCGGTGAGATAGATTTTTTTCTCTTTGGAATAGTATTCTCCCCATTTGGAAAATGCAACCCTCTTCCCCTGTACGATGATAACATTACCTAAAAGGTTGGCTTTATCTTCTTCTTCATACTGTTCCATCACAGTTGAATAAGCCTTGATGTTTTTTTCTTCAAAATCAATATAAGGATCCTGCGTTAAACGCGAATAGCCCAGGTGTTCCCAATATTCCAGTTTTCCGGCATGTATGGTAAAACCCTGATCAGGATTGGAGACTCTGACATTGCCTGTGGCTGTATAGTTTTCAATCTTGTTATTCTGAGAATCTATGGTGATTTTGTCTGCTACCATCACGGTATCCTTTTGCTTGGTGGATGCTTCACCTGTGACAATAAAATTTCCGGTATCCTGATTTAATACAGCTTTATCACCGGTAATAACAAAATCCTCACCGGTAATCTTTACGTTTCCATTCATTATGATGGTATTTCTATTGGGGAAAATGGTCATTGTCCATGCGGAAGCTTTCACTTTGGATTTGTCTAATCGGATATATGGGGATTTAGTGACTATGACTTTTTCCTCTTCAGTTCTGTATACACCTTCTCCCGCGGTTAAAGTCACACCATCCTGGACATTACGGAAATATATCTTTCCAAAAGCATAGCCGGTTTTCTTTTTTTCATCATAAATAATGGTGTCTGCTTTGAGTACATTCCCGCCTTGTGTGATAGTAGGCCTATCTTTATTTAATAATTCCAAAATTAGGCGGTCTATTTCCCATTTATATGTACTTTTACCAGCTGTCATATTGGCTTTTTCATTTTTATTGAAACTAAACTGAGAAAAAGCAGGTAGAGATAATGAAGCAATAAAGAATACAATGAGACAGAGACTGAATTTATTTTTCAATGTCAGCTACCACCCGTTCGATCGTGACTTGTTTAAGTTCTGAATCAGTCTTCATATTATAGCCATGAATGATAGTGTTACCTCTTTGGATAGTAACCAATTCATTTTCTTCAGTGTAAAAGATTTTTTTGTCGTTATCCCAGTAAACTTTATTCGCAGTCAAAATAGCCTGCTGCTGAGATAAGATTTTTACATTCCCTTCTGCATATACTTGAAGAGATAACTTATTCACAAAACCAAAATTGGCAGATAGAAAGGATGAGGCCTGATTGTCAGCTCCAAAAAAAGTCATAGCCATATTGTAGAGTTTAATTTCATTTTTATCATTAAACATTTTGGCTTCACTGGCTTTGATGGTCCATTCTCTCTGACCTTTAATATTGGCGGAAGTATATTGAAAATCACTGAGAATCGCATCAGCCAGTTCGTTTCTTTTATGTGAAGTATCTTTGAATTTTATTCCACAGCCGGTTAGCAGTGAAACCATGAAAATCAGCCAGAAAAATCTGTTCATAGATACCCCATTTAGTAGTAGTAATTTTCTTACTCTATATTATATTTTATAAAACAGCATATTTCAAGTCAGGATAAAGTAAATTTATACGGTAAAAGAAGATAAGTGTTTTTTAAGAGATTGATAGGCTGTTGGGGCGTCCGGTAATTCAGTAAAAGTTCGGCCAATTTCATCCAAAGAATGACTGTCTGAATTAAATAGCAGCGGAAAGTGTTGAAAAAGTGATAATTCAGGGTTTTGAGTATGGTATAAGTGGCTGATTTCCAGTGCATCAAAAGGCAAAGAGGGTAGGAAGCCTAATTGTGAGAGAACACTGAAACTGGGTCTATCAATATGAGCGGGAACGGCTATTCCTTTAAAAGCATGAATTTTATTTAGAATAGTTTCCAGGGGTTGTGTTATAGCATTATTTAGATACCAGGGAAATAATTCAATAATATTTTCATTACCGTCCACAATGGGTTGATCGCCGGTTTTGAGTGGTTCATTTTTAATTTTAGGAAGAAACTCCATCAACCATTGATCCATTGTCATGACTGATTCCAAATCTTCAAAATAGGACAGGATGTGAATCTCTTCCATAGTACATATCTCTATACCAAAGATATATTTTAAAGGGGTGTTCCTGGCTACTGACTCCAGTGCCGGAAGATTACCCGCTGAATTGTGATCAGTGATTGCAATGATATCCAGTCCTACATTTAAAGCCTGGTCCACTATTCTACCAGGGGACATATCCAGGCTGGCGCAGGGAGAGAGACAGGAATGAATATGCAGATCAGCCCGCATCTATTGAGAAAGGGCCTGGTGGATTTTCCAGGAGGAGGTATACTGGTCGTCCTGAGTCCCTAATACTGAGATTCCCTCCTGGCGGGCGGAATCCAGAGTTTCCTGATCTGCAGTACGTCCGTTACAGAATAGTACCGCTTTTATTCCTAAAAGGGAAGACACAGCTATTGTGTTTTTGTGAGCCTGGATGGTAATCAGAATACTGTCTGCCGCGGCGTGAGCCATGACATCGCTAAGCAGATCTGAAGTATAGGCTTCTGTTATCTCCGCTTGTTCAGCAATAAAGTATTCCTGCCAGGATAACATTTTAGCCAAATCATTGATTTTCATGTGTGCTTTCTCCTGTTTCCGGTGATATATTGATGACGGATGTCACAATAGTACCCAGACCAATTTGACTCTGGATGGAAAATCTATCCGAAACCTTTTTTACATTAGGCAGGCCCATGCCGGCACCAAAACCCAGGGAGCGAATCCAATCATTAGCGGTGGAAAAACCTTCCTGAACTACTAAGGAGGTATCTTTAATTCCTGGCCCTTTATCACGAGCGGTTATTACCAGCTCATTTTCTTTTAATTCAAATTCCAATTGACCGCCGATAGAGTGGATGGCAATGTTAATCTCCAGTTCGTAGGATGCAATGGAGGCACGGCGAATTAATTTTTGAGAAATATCATTTTCTTTCAGGATTTTTTTGATTTCATGGGAAGCCTTACCGGCATTTTCAAAATCAAGATGTTTAATAGGGAAAATTTCTATGTCCGTGGCGGTATGTGTTTCCGGAACAGGTTGAATCTTCTCTTCCAGCACTGAGATTTCTTCATTCAGAGCCTGGACCAGGGTAGTCAGAATATCACGGGATGTCAGTATTCCCACCAGTTCCTGGTTTTTATCTATTACAGGGAAACGGCCAAAGGGATATTTATTGAAATAGGAAATGGCAAAAGAAAGAGGCATGTCATCTTCTAATGCCACAATCTTTTTTGTCATAAAATTCTTAGCAGGTTCTTCTATGTACCCTTCATCCAGAGCTTTTATAATATCATCAACACTGATAATACCAACCATTCTTTTATTTTCCAAAATGGGGACACCGGAAATCTTTCTTTTTTTCATGTGCAGCTGAATGAGCCGAAGACTGGCGTCAGGAGTGACGGTACAAAGATCTGTGCTCATGGCATCTTTGATTTTTAGTCTAAGGAGAATTTCAGTTACAATATTGGGGAATTGATCCAGAATAATGGGTTGGGGCAATTAGGGCCTTCTTTTTACTGGAAATAAATCATTGAGGTAGATGCAGGCTTCATATTTTGGCATTTCACTTCTGAGTAGGGAGATATTGGCTTCCCGGGCTAAATCAATGGTATCCTGGGGAATATTTTTGCCGGATATGATAAGTACAGCCCTGGCCTGTACCATGTCTGAGGTCCGTATGACCTGGGGAGTAGTGAGACCTGTGACCAGAATAAAGTCTTCCTGGTCAGTGGTCAGGACATCACTCATCAGGCCGCTGGCAAATACCCATTTTATCTGGTCTTTACTGCTCTTAAATAAAATTTCACATTGCAGATGCCGGGCTATTTCATCTATGCTGACGCTCATAACTTACCTCAATTTGTATTGGATAAATATGATAAAGGGAATTGCTATTCCTGTCAATCAGAACCAGAGACTAAGCCTGATTATAGGCCCCTGGAAATCTATACCAGCATAATCATAAAAAGAATAACCTACACCCAGAGTGAAACGGGATAAAGAATAATTAAGAGTCAGATTCATCAAACGGAAACTGAGGCCGTCCTGTGAGGCGTAGTGTAGGTAATAATCCAACCAGAATCGGGCAGGCAGAAAGATCATGGTGGAAAAGCCAATATCGAGCATTGATCTGCTATACCCCGGCCAGAATATATTGAATCCCCCGATAAAGCCTGATAATTGAAAATTATATATGCTGAGGTTGAGGCCGATGTTGTAGGAAAGACTACTGAAAGATTCCTGTCCACTCCAGAAAGTCTGCTGATTGATATTAAAATGTAGTCCGCTGACATTGAACATCAGGCGGTTTTGCAGTCCCAGAATCCCATCCCCAAAATATCCGCTATCCAGATTGAGATTAAACAAAATTACCCTGCGGAAATCTTTCTTGTATTCTGGGTCATCATAATCGATAAATGCAGAATAGTGTGATTCATCCTCCCAGGCATAAGGGTAATCCATATAGCGTACATGAGCCATAGCTTCAAACATAATCCTAAATATAGCTCTGAACAGCATGGCCCCTAATGAATCCTTATGGTCATCATCGTCAGAGTGGTCGGACTGATGTTCCTGGGAATGGTCTTTATCCTTTATTTTTTTATTGTCAGGATCTTTTTTTTGGGAATTGTGTTCATTTTTTGGTTTTTTATCTTCGTCTTGTACAACATGATCATTGGTGGTTGTCGTGGTATTTTGTACACGGTCTTTCATTTCTTTTATCTTATCTTCACCCTTATTCTGTGCGTATAGACTTGTAGAAATAAACACGATTAAAAAGACAAACAGAATATTTCGCATCCTGAACTCCTTGAAATAATCATAATTAATATAACACATTAAATCAAAATAAAAAGAGGGGGAAAACATGTTTTCCCCCTCCTGTAATTAATACTGAGTTATTATTTCACAGTATAATTGGCGGTCCAGGTTACTGGTGTATGGTTCTGTACGTTGTTGACATCGGTATCGGGAACATAGGTCTGAGGAAGTGTCATCTCTGATACTTCATTCCACTGATGTGTCAGTACTACATAGAATTTGATAGTTTTACCTGTTGTCAGGTTTAATCCGCTTAAAGAGAATTTACCTTCAACAAATTTAAAACTGGTACTTATCCCGTGATTACCGGTATTTCCTGCAATAACATTATCCCAGCCGGTGCCTCCTGCATTCACTTTATGAGCAAAAGTACCCTTCCAGCTTTCATCCTTGCCAATTTTAAAGAAAATAGACCCGGTTGGCTTCCAGCTGGAACTCCAGGTATCCCCGGAAGCGAAATGTGTTTCTGTAATGGCAGGGGTACCAGCAGACAAAGTATCATCAATCTGATACCAGATCATGACGTTTCTGTTCCAGTCACTCACAGGATTATCCGCTTCAAAAGCCAGGTATAAATTGGTAGAATCATTGGCTACATACAAATTGGTAATATTCAAGGGAGCAGAGGTACTTGATCCGGATATTTTGAAAGCGTTATCCCAATTAGCCTCTTTGGTGCCGTCTATAGTCATAGTCAACTTTCCCGAAGAAGAAGCATTGGTAGCGGTTGCTTTCGCAGTAAATTGGAATAAAGATTCATTCGCGTCATCATTATTGATGGTAATCGTGCTGTGGTAGGTACCAGCTACAGCTGACAGGAAGGAAATATTAAAGGAAGCGGCTGAACCTACACCTATAGTAGTGATGAGATTGGCAGTAGTGAATTGGCTGGAATTATCGACAGTAGAATAAATATTCAGGTCAGCCGATCCCAGGTTTGAGATAACAAAAGTTTTCTGGGCACTGGACTGGTTGGTCAGGAAACTACCGAAATTGTTAGTATAAATGCCGGAAGTAATGGAAGTGCCATTATAATAGACGGCAATTTCCGGTTGGGGTGTAGCCGCTGCATTGGTACCCAGTCCTTTTACCACAAAATTAAAAGGATTATTTACCGTATTGGCAATGCTGATGGTAGCATATTTCCAGCCGGTATTAGTGGGAGTGAAGGAAATAGTAAAATTAGTCCAGGAACCGGCATTCAATGTGGCAGCCATATTCTGGGAAGTGAACAGACCGGAGTTATCAGTAATATTGCTGATGGTAAGAGGAGCAGTGCCGGCATTGGATAAGATAAAAGTATGTGCCGCACTGGTATGGTTAGTCATTGTACCACCAAAATTGTTGGTGTATGTTAGACCGGCATTAATATTGGTGCTGCCCCAGTAGACTTTCAGATTGGGAGTAGGAGTAGTAGAATTAGTCGCAGTCCCCTTTAACACAAACCGGTAAGAACCTTCGTCGCTGTCATTGTTATAGATGATGAGGTTGGCGATATGGGTAGCTGCGGTATTAGGTGTATAGGCGATCTGGAAGGTCCCGGCGCCATGCGCACCGATATTAAAATTCACTCCTGCAGTGTTGGTAAACTGGGAGGAGTTATCCACGACATTGGTCACCCGGAGGGTGCCATTGCCCACATTGCTGATGGTTATAGTCACATAGGTACTGACAGAATTTTTTGTCAGAGTCCCGAAATCATTAGTATAACTGCCGTTACTGGGGATAAGAGTGGAGTTTTTGTATACAGCGATCTCAGGATAAGTGGGTAAGGAGCCATTTCCATTGACTGTGACCTGGATGACAGGAGTATTGACTACATTTCCGGCTGAATCATGGACCTGAGCAAACATGTCATAAACAGAATTGGTGGTCACAGTTACAGAGGCGCTAAAAGGTCTCAAAGTAGTGCCTGTATCCTGCAATGCTGCAGCATAGGTTGAGTATGGGTCTGTTCCTTTTCGGATAAAGACAAAAACCTGGTTTATATTTCCCGCTGAAATAGCAAAACCGCTGGCAGTAAAAGTGTAGTTTGTAATGGTTTGACCATTGGTAGGGCTGTCCAGTACAATATCGGTCTGTATATTTCCGTTAGTTGCATTGATTGCATTGGTAATCGCGTCCGCGAATTCAGTCTGGCCTAACTGATTCAGATTAGAACAAGTATACAGTATGACGAGTGATGCCAGCAGCAGGATGGTTAGATTAAAGAACTTTTTCATCTTTATCTCCTTTCAGGGCTTCTTTGTTAAGTTTATGAACACCCAGGTAATAGCTGTAACTGAGGCCTACCTGGAGGTAAGAAATAGGAATATCATACTCATACAGACTATACCCTACAAAAAGTCCGGCTCTCATAGTCTCATTGATGACATAAGATAATTCTACTTTGGGAGCAAGAAGCAATCCCATTTTCTGAGAGTAGCCGTAGCTGATATTATTGAGGTTTCCGTATGCCCAGCCAACTGATAAAGTAGGGGTTGCTACCAGGGGAATTTTAGGTAAAAAATAAAGGTAGATATCATAACTGATATCAGCCGCCAGGGATATATTAAAAATACCTGTTCCACTGGAATTCGCGCCGCTGACATGGATGCTGCCTCCCAGGAATAGAGCCTGGGTAAAATATAAAACATTTGCGCCCGCCTGAATGTCATATCCCACTGTATCACTGAAAATACTGATACCCGGCTGTACAAAAATTCCAAATTTAGCGTGAGAAACCAGAGGACTCAAGATCATAAGTAGGACTATTCCTGAAGAAAACCATTTTTTCATTTCTGCATCCCTATCCTTAAAATTATTTGTTTATCACTGAATCTTTTCTATCAGCAGAATATCTGAACCAGGGGTAAAACTGATCTGTCCGCTGCTGACAGTATTAGTGGTCTTGGTATAGTAGTCTCTCAATTTAGTACCGTCGGGAAAAATACTGCTGACATTGATAGTAGTAAATCCGCTTACTCCCATTGCAATCACCACGATGTCTTCATCAGAAGTCCCCACAGCATAGCTCCGCTTAAATATATAAGGTGAGTCGGAAATTTTGCTGTGCTGCCCCGCGCCTATAGACAGATGCCTGTTCCGGAATTGTCCCAGGATTCGCCAATGATTCAGTATAGATGTCTGATCAGCAGACAGGCTCCAGGGCATAAAGGACCGGGTCTTTTGATTCCAGTCTGAACCTACAGGTGCAGTAGAGTAGGTCCGTCCCACTTCATCTCCATAAAATACCTGAATTGCTCCGGGTAGACAGAAGAAATAATTCGCTGTCTTTTTGTGTTTATTAGGATCGGACTGTGAGCCGCTGGTATTGACGGTATTGTTATTTCCACCCTGATAAAACAAGACAGTATCGTGGGAAGATAAATAGCTTAATACATTGAATGTAGGATCTCCATTGATAGATGTGGCGTAGCTGGAATATATGCCGTCAATAGAATTGTAGGACTGATTTATCTTATCACCCAGCAAAGACTGTATATCAAAATTGATCATAGAGTCAAAAGCGCCGGATGGTATATATTTATTGTAAACTCCGGGATATTCAGGATCATCCCAGGTCTTAGTGATGCCGTTCTTTCCCCAGTTCCAGTGTTCACCTGTCATCCACAGATCCAGATCGTCCAGTTTTTTAGATGGATTATTAGCCTTCCATTGACGCAGCGCAGCCACGGCATTGGTTTTCAGATCCACCCAGCCTTCTATCTCTACATGTTTGGCAGTGTCACAACGGAAGCCGTCAATTCCGTATTCCCGTACCCAGTCACAGATCCAGTTTATCAGATATTTTCTGACTGTCCATCCGCTATGGAATACGGCTCCTGTGTCAGTTTTGTGAGCATAGAACAAAGGTAAGCTGGTAGGAGGGCTGGTACTTTCCGTCTTAAAATCAGGCAGGCCCAGCAGACTGTCTTTAAGGGGGTCGCCGTAGCCGGGCTGATCATAACCGGGCAGGGCTGCTCTTATCCATTGGGTTCCCCACCAATTTACCCAGTTAGGTGATGTATAATCGATATATTGATGGAATTGACCAGGGACTGCGTATTCCCATCCGGGAAGTAGCACATTTATGGAGTATTCATTCAGGTCGTAAATGGGCGCATATGCGCCATGGTTGATGACGGTGTCAAACATGACCCTTATTCCCTGGCTGTGGGCAGTATCAATAAATGTCCTGAGCTCGTTGGTAGTACCAAAATTGGCATCCAGACGGGTCCAGTCCTGGATGTAATATCCATGATATCCATAATGCTTAAAAGCTCCGCTGCCGCCCTCTACCCAGCCGTGCATCTGTTCAAAGGGGCAGGTGATCCAGATGGCGTTGATACCCAGATTGGTGAAATAACCTTCGTTTAATTTCTGGGTGAGACCAGCCAGGTCTCCGCCCATAAATTCACCGGCCGTGGAATGAGCTGAATCCCATTCCCGTCCATAAGAGGTATTATTCCCGTTATTTCCATCATAAAATCTGTCGATGAATACAAAATAAATAGTGGCATTTTCCCAACGGAAAGAGGTATGGGGCAGTGCATTGGTCTTGATGAATTCATAGGCCTGCCTTTGTTCACCATAGGTATTGGAGACCCACAGCTTCAAGGTTTTATGCTGACCCAATGTCATGCCGGATCCCAATGAAAAAGTGCTATTGGAGCTGTAGCTGGTACCATGGGCTGGACCCGGCAAACTGCCGTCCAGGGTGTATTTGGCAAATAAGATATTGGTACCGGCAGTCCCCAATCTGACTGTGATAGAGGAATTGGTAAAATATCCTCCCGCAGGTGCCGCCCAGGTGGAAGGCATCCAGTCAGGGTTAACGTCATACCATTTTCCCAGTTTATACCAGCCGGTTCCATGATGAGAAAGATTATCGGACTGGTTAGCACCGTTGTCTGAAAAAATGATGTTAAGAAGCATATTAGTATTGAAGGTATGGCTGTACCATTTATTTCCGGTATTGCTCATAGCCGTGCCGCTCCAGGTTCCAGCCGGCTGCCAGCTGCCCGACCAGGCATATATCTTGGGAGTGGTCCAGTTATTGTAATTGTAGTAATAAATTGTCATAGTCGTATCAATCAGAGTCAAATTGGTGACCAGAATATTCAGATCATTGGTCAGGGAAATGTTTCCAGCTTTGTCTTTAGCCAGGATATGGAGATCATGCGTTCCAAAAGGTAAAGTGATATTTTTAGACCAGGAAGAAAGTGAGGAAATAAAATTAAAGTTATAATCATCCACAGCCAGGTATATGCCATCCAGGCCGGAAAAAAGGTCACTGGCGGTACCATAAAGTATAAAACTGGTAGTGGTGATGACACTGTGGTTGGTATGACTGGTAATAGAGACCAGAGGCCTGGCAGTATCAAAATATAGCCTCCATTCCGGAGTAGTATTAGTGAGGGTATTGCTGGCTATTACCCGGACAGTGATTCTATTGGTCCCCGATGTTAAATTCACAGTATTGCTCCAATTGGTTTGGAGGGAAATGGTATTGTAACTATTGTTATTGAGTTTGAGGCTGAGATTGGCCAGTCCGGAATTGTCAACACCGGCTTGTCCTCTGAGCAGTATAGTGGAATAGTTAAAATATGTGCCGTTAGCAGGGGAATCTATAGATATCCAGGGAGTTCCGCTTTGATAATACACGGCGGTTTTATTGGTAGTGGTAGTATTTCCTACTCCGTCCACGGCATAGAGGTAGTTTGTATGCCAGCCTGGTGTGACGGGTTTGATATTGGTGGTGAAATTACTGGACTGCAAAGCCAGTTTGTAAAAAGGACTGTTATCAAATTTAAAGAATACGCCACTCACGCCGCTCTGGTTATCTGAAGAATACCCCTGCAGCTGATAGCTGGCTCCTACGGTCTGATGGTTGCTCGGGGACATCAATGTCAGTACTGGCGGAGTGAGATCAGAACTCCCCTGATAGAAATAAGATACCATTATAGGTTCGGAATTGGTTGTTACTCCCAGATTATTACGGGCTGAAATGGTCAAACTATATGTACTGTAATTTGTCAGTGTGATGGTTGCCTGAAAACTAACCAGTTTTCCGGGTGTAAAAGTCAGATTCCGTGTGAGTAGCTGATTGTTACTGAGATCTGTGATAAATAGTTCAATACTGTTAATTCCAGATGCGTGATAGGCTGTTCCGTTTATGGTAAAATAATTACCTACCGCAGAACCATTCGTAATATTCAACGGGCCCAGTATAGGGTAACCCTGAGCGTCATTTATCTGACGGTTCAGTTCACAGCTGCTAAAAATCAGAAATAATGCTCCAATGAAGAGAAAAATCTGAAACCTTTTTTGCCCGTTTTTCATTTTACGCACCTTATGATATATTCTTCAACTCATAATATATCATAGAATTAACAATAAATAAAGTCTGAGAACAGGGATATACCCTGTTCTCAGACACAACATTTATTTCATAAATATTATCCCGGAATTAGCACCTATGGTAATACTGGCGCTTCCACCGCTGACATTAATTGTTCCGGTCTGGTTCACACTGCCTTCAGTGATGACTTTAGTCCATGTCCCATCTGAAGGGAAGGCTATTGTAACAGTTTTAGAACTATACTGATTAAAGTTCAACACAATCACAAAAGTATTATCCCCGGATGCCCAGCGCTGATAGGCAAAGACGTCAGGATCTCCACCATTGGGATCATACATAGTGGAGATATTCCCACTCTTAAGAGCAGGGTGGTTTTTTCTCAAATTAATGACACCGGCATAATAAGGTGTCAGGTCGGTATAAGAACCCCACATAAAGGCTGAATCCAGAGTGTTTTGGCCTTCTTTATCAGTAAGAGATTCCTGACCCATGAACTGCATGGGTATGCCCAGGGAAGTGTACAGCATCACTGCCATGAGGCGGGAACGTGCTTTGGCAGTACCAACACTAAAATTCACACCATTTGGTGGCTGTCTAAATGCATGATATCCCAAAGTGTCTTCATCATGACTTTCTACATAATTTACTTTTTCCACGTAGGAACCGGCCCAGTCGGGTATACCGTCAATATGCCATTTCATCCAGGTAGCGTTTCCTGCACCACGGTAGACACTGACAGCGGTATCATGATAACCATCATTCCACTGTCCGCCCCAGGTTTTGAGGTCGTTTTGATTGGGCAGGTTTTCATAGACAAAGAACACATTGGGGTCAATGCTCATACAGTGGGATTTCATGGATTGCAGGAAGGAATGAGCGATAAAGTCAGTATGGCTGGCATCAAATCTAAAGCCGTCAACATGGAAGTCATTCATGAAATATTCCAGCACTTCTTTTCCGTAGCGAACCACAGCAGGATGTTTGGTGTTAAAGTGATTACCCCAGGGAGTTTTATCATCACCGGAGTCGGTAGGCGGTCCGTTGGCTTCGACAACACCGTCGCCATCCCAGTCAAAATAAGCCACTTTATCGATAGCCCAGAAGGGATTGGAACCTCCGGTATGATTAAATACCATATCGAAAATTACAGCGACTCCATATTGATGGCAGGTGTTGATGAGGTCTTTCATTTCATCTACACCCAATTGGCCGCTATTAGGTACTGTGGCATATCCGCTTTCAACAGCGAAGAACAGAGCAGTATTGTACCCCCAGCTATAGCCGGCATCCCCGAATTCACTGGGAGGCATGAGCTCAATGGCTGTAATGCCCAGATTAGTCAGGTAGGTTAGTCCGTCTTTAACACCCAGATATTTTCCGGAATGTGTAGTGCTGAAAGGCGGATTGTGTCCGGCATTAGCTTCACTAAAATCTTTTACGTGAAGTTCATATATGATATAATCCTTCCAGGCAGGACGAGACCATCCACTGTCTGTCCAGGTAAAGGCATCCTGATTAACAACCACGGAATTGCCCCCGTCATAGCGGTTGTAGCGGGACGCAGGGTCAATCACGGTGGTATATGTGGATCCTTTTTTACCTACCAGACGGTATTCATCTCCGGCATTGGCACCAGGTACGAATACCCACCAGATATCCTGGTCGGTGCCGCTGGTGATACGTGTCATGGGTGTAGCTGTATCACTCCAGCCGTTGAAGTCTCCCTTGACGTAGACCTGGTCGACCAGACTGGGTCTCCACCAGACAGAGAATTCCACACCGTCAGAATAAACATGAGCACCCAGTTTACCGGAGTAGGTACCGGGATGGGTATTTCCACCGCCGTTTTTGCGGATTATGTGCACAATATTAGTGGAGCTGGAATATCCGGAATTACCCAGAGCGTATATTTTAACGGTATTAGTACCTAAAATCAGGCTGGTGTTATAGGTCCAGCTTCCTGCACCATTGGCACTGTTAAAACTTCCATTATTCACTGATACATAGACACCGGAAATACCGCCGCCACCTGCTGCAGTACCCAGTACATAAAGAGTAGTACTGGTAACTTCCCGGTAATCATAGGGAGCGTTAACAACTAATATGGGATAGGTGGCATCTTCAGGATTACTGGGGTACCATTGGTTGTTGGTCCAGTAATAACCGCTGATATTCCGGTGGAAATCAGGAGACTGTGAGGTAACATTGGTGCCTGAAGCATTGGCAAACAGGAAATTGGTATGGGAGAAGTCACTAAAAGTCCAGCTGTACCAGCCGCTGCCTTCGCTGGTCATGGCGGGTTTATTGGCCCAGGTGGTACCAGCCGGCCAGTAGTGGATATAGGCACCGGGCCAGGCCGCGGGTTTCTTAAAGTAGACTTTAAAGCCGTTGCCTGAGCTTAAAGTAATGGTTACGGTGTTGGTAGTAGCATGTCCAGCATTATCCAGGGAATAGACTTTGATAGTATTGAGCCCATTCGCCAGGGTGAGTGCTTTAGTCCAACTGGTGGGAACGGTAGTCTGGGTAAAGGCAGCGCCATTCAGCGAGACATACACACCTTTTAACCCGGATGTGGCGTCAGAAGCCGTACCGCTTAGATTCAGGCTACTGTTAGTAGTAGTAGAAGGAATGGTATTGATGCTCAGTTCCGGAGCAGTTTTATCTATCATTATCTGGCGGGTAGCGGATGTACTCTGGTTGCCGGCTTTGTCAACAGCATAGACGCTCAGGGTGTAACTGCCGTCAGCATAGTTAAAAGTGGATGTCCAGCTGCCATTGGCATAGCTGCCGTTTACATAATTACCGTTAATTCCTATCTTAACATTCTTGATACCTGAACCACTGTCGGATGCTGTGCCGCTGGATACCACAGCATCGCTGCTGAAGAGACGATTGTTAGTGGGGGTACTGATGGAAACGCTGGGAGAAAGAGTATCCTTGACCACTTTCAGGCTGACAGAATTAGACAGTCCGGTGGAAGCAATAGCCATAACAGTGATGGTATTAGTCCCTTCTATATTGAGACTGAGGTTATTCACAGTCCAGGAGGTAGTACCACCGGCTGCATTAAAACTACCGGAATTGATCCTGTACAATACCTGATTTATAGAGCCTGATGAGACAGAAGAAGTACCGGACAGATTGATGGTGGAGCTGTTGGTGAGGGTATTATTAGCTGGTGCACCAATCAGCACCACAGGCAATCCGGCTACATGGTTAACCTGTAGGGTGTTGGTGATACTGATATTGTTGGATAGATCTGAGGCATAGACTCGGATGGTATGCAGACCGGCTGATACCACACTCAGATTGGTATTCCAGTTTTCTTTGTTTCCGGGAACAGGAGAAAAAGCTGAAGAATCCAGCTGGATATAGACATTTTTAACTCCGGATTTATTATCGCTGGCTTCGCCGCTGACATTAAAGGATGAGCTGACGATCTGGTTATTGCTGGGGGCAGAAAAACTGATCTGAGGCGGTACGAAATCGTAGTTGTTGGTATTGGGGGCTGCACCCATTGACTGAACCAGGATGCGGGGACTTACTGTAAGCTGCTGATCCTGATTTACGGCTACTGCCCAGATATAATACCAGCCCTGATTGGATAGGGTGATGCTTTGCAGAAAAGTCTTAAGATCTCCACCCTGGGGTATGACAGCCACCATATTGGTACTGCCGCCATAGTTGGGGCTGGAATAAATTTTCAGACTGTTCAGACTGCGGACATCATAGTAGCTACCTACTACCTGAACCGGATTATAGACTACCTGGTTGTTAGTGGGATTGGAGATACCCAGGGCAGTCTGATTGGTATTGCCGTTCAGATTCTGACCCAGTTCACAGGCCTGGAAGGCCAATACAACCAAAAAACTTAACATAAACATCTTTTTTAACATTTGGGCATTTTTCATTTTCAACAAACCTCTTTTTTTAAATCCCACCCCGGTTTAATCCGGGGTGGGTAATAAATTCGGAATTTAGTATATATTAGCGCTGGGAGTGATCACCGCGCCGGAGGGGGCGGGTATATCACTGGGCAATCCCTGCAGGACATATACTCTCAGGTTTTCTGCTCCACCGGGGACGCTGAAGCTCATACTGCCGCCTGAGACGACTTTGGTATTTCCTGTGACGACATCTACATAGGTCCCATTCAGGATTCCACTGAAGCTGTGTGAACCGCCGCCGATGCCTACTACACAGTAGCTGTCTACACTAGGCCCATCATGGTCTTCACCCAGGGTACCGGTATAACGTCTCTTAAAGTTGATTCCATCGCCGCCGCATCCATCAGTAGAGTACTGACCCATCTGAAGGGCAGGTACTGCCTGGCGGATCTTATTCAGACGCATCAGGTGCTGAGCGTAGGCATGGTTCAGGGTGTTGGCTACCTCTCCGGTAGGACTGGAGCTGCCGAATCCGCTCACATTTACAGTACCCTGCAGATGGCTTCCGAAATAACCCCGGGCCGTCTTTTCCAGAGAAGCATCAGTAGATCCGGGCCAGTCCATCTTGAGCCCCTGTCCAAAACGTATCTCAGAGCCGTAATAGACAATGGGGATTCCTCTCCAGGTGAACATCAGGGACCAGACCTGCATAAAGTTACCGGTATAACGGTACTCACTCTTATTGGGGCCGTAGTCATGTGAGTCAGCGTACCAGGGAAGATAAGTGGCGTCATTATACTTACCGTCAGAATCTCTGAGGTTATAGGGCCCCCATTCGCCGTTACACAGCTGAT
>CAYRWR010000035.1:0-42011 GCA_964428015.1 uncultured Brevinematales bacterium
TGCGCTGTTCAGTAACCCAGCGTAGTACATCCTGGCTGGCTTCCATTGGTGTCTGGCTTCCGTCTACTTCCGGGCAAACAAATTTCACTTTTTCTCCTCTATGGTATTACAAAAATACTGGTCATTTCCTGGAATTGCCCATTAGCATTAATTCCAGAATTAGAATACGGCATGGCATTCTGCCATGAGAAGCGGGCTGGCGGTTTCCATAACTGGAACACATAGTCAATAGTGTACACAGTATCTGGCCATACATCACCTAAAGAAGTGGTGCGGAGCTGTCCTTTATACCAAGCAAACCAAGCTTCAACACCGGAAGCGGTAGCATGCAGCATAAAATTTTCATCGTCCCGGAAGGTATACAAGGTAGCCCCGTCATATTCCAAAAACTGGAGGTTTTTTATTTTACGAGCCCCGTTAGTGTCATTTACAAAAATATCCATTAATTCCGTGCGTTTAATTCTAAATAATGATAGTTTATCAAAGTATTTTAGCTCCCTATCCATTTCATATTCCGGCTGAAACTGTAGGCTGTAATACATCCTTTTAACATAAGAGGTAGTCCCGTCTATATTATCTATATCCGGGGTAATCCTGGCGTCCATTGGCAGGTTATCAGTGTCATCTGTAATGATATCCGTGTCCAGGACATTTTTTCCCGTGAATATTTGCCCCTGGCTTATATCTCCGGTCCATTGTACCAGAACATTTTTATGAGTTACCCCGGAAGTAAGGGAAGAGTTTTTTACAAAAATGTAATTTATTGCATCACTATAACAGTTTCCATATCCTCCGCGGCAATCTTCCAAAAGAACATTAGTCATGTTCACAATATCCGAGCTAGTGGAAAAACTTTCCAAACCAACCCTACCAGATCCAAGACCAATACCATAGAAATAATCATTTTTTAATGTTACTTTATAACCATTTGCGGACTTAATACCAAGGCTTTGCTGATAGGCATTTATATGTGTGAAATGGTTATCTAATATTTCAATATCACTATACCAGGAATAAATAAGTACTTCCCCCGTTGTATTATAAAGTGTTATTTTATTGCCATAGAAATTGCATGAATAAAAAGTAAGGTACGCAGCATGAATCAATATAAGGTTATCATTAAAATTAACTCCTCTGAATTTGTAATATGTTACTGAGGAAGCAAGATACATGTTCATATATTTAAATGTTAGTTTCCCCCCGTAGTTTAACCCTACAGCATCACCAGTTAAATAGATTGATATCGGTGTACTATAAAAGCTTGGATTTTCCGGTTGGTTGTACGCATCAAGTTGAACCCCAAGTATGACTACTTGGTCTAATGGACCAGTAGAATCATTCATAGTATGTGTTACATCAACTGTTATATATCCGGAAGGTGCGTCCCTCCAAACCACAAGGGCTTTTTTACTGGAAATGGTGTAACTGGTCAAATCTATAGTTGCCGCAGTCGATGGTGCGTCCACAATTTCATAACCCTGTTGGAGATATTCAGCTATTACCCTTATGATATCAATCCTACGGATCTGCTTCTGGATAGTCCAGACATCTGGGATATATAAATTTTTAGCTTCTACTGAAAACGTGTTTGTCAGCATATTAGTTTCCCCTTTTCCTGATTCCGGTGCGGTCGCTGGTTCTGATATAGCACATGAGAATAACAGACAACACCACACAAATACTGATAACATAGACAACCTCCTTTATCATGATAAGCCCCCCCACAGTCCGCTGAATAACTGTTCCACACCTTTGACCAGAGTATTCTGGCTGGCTTCATACAATGATAGGTTAATATTATCCACCTGCATGGTGCGGGATCCGGCCACATTATCAATATTATAATTCTGGAACAAATCCAGCTTTTGAGCGGCAGACATCCCGACCCGGTCAGCGAACTGGTTTAATAACCCCACCTGATAAAGGTTTTGTTCATCAAAAAGACCGGTACCTTTGATCTTATTCAATATATCCAGTTCTTTCTGCATTGCGGTGGCAGTGCCTTCCTCCAGTTTTTTCCTAAGTTGGGCCTGCTGGGTCAAAAGGTCGTATATTTCAGCTTGGTACTGTCCGGCATCATTTAGGGCCTGGTATTGTTCCAGCATCCCACCCACTAAATCGAGCTGGTTCTGGATATTTTCCTCTGTGCTTTGTCCGGTTGCATTAAGTAGGTTGTACTGTTTCTCCAGGAGGCCTATCTCTTCCTGCATGTCTGATACTGCTAATAACCGAAGTTGTTCCAGATTCTGGAGTAATTCCTGGTCATTACCTGCCACAGATGCCAGAAGTTCAATCTGAGTTTTCAATTCTCCCAGTTTTCCTTCCGTGTCAGTCACTGCTTTGCTGATATATTCTGCGATATCAGATGACACCCCCAAAACAGAACCGGCACTTTCAGCTACAATTTTATCCGCTAAATCTCTGGTAATAGCTCCAGCTGCAACCAGTTGGTTTGTAATGGATTTAATCAGTTTTTGGTCATCTTCACTGAGAAAATCGCCTTGGAAGATATTATTTTTAATCCGCCCTTGCACACCCCTTAGTTGTCTCAATAGACTATTGACCTTTGTTTGTGATCCAGTCAAAGACGTTACTTTCTCATCTATGGCGTCCAAGTCTGTGATAATCCCGTCCTTATTTATACTCAGGTGGAACTTTTCAGCTATGAGTTTGTTCTCATCCATTAATTGTTTATTTATTTTTTCCAGTTCCGGACGTACCTGGGAGAGATCATCCAAACCTAACTTTTTGGCCAGTTCAATGGTATTTAAAATACCCTTCATGACATTGAGGCGGGTATTAGCGGCATCCAGCTGGTCATTCAGGGCATCAAGCTCCTTCTGCTGTTGTTTCCATTCCGTGGTCATGTCCACTTCACCTTCAATAGCATTAATGATTCCGCTTGTGAGTTCAAATACAACCCCGGCAGCCTGCAGGATGGCACCGGGTAGACCTGGAATATTGGATCCAATTTCAGAAAGAAGGGAGGCTAATTTACCGGCTGATTCACTGGCTTCAATTCCCAGTGTTTTGGCGAAAGTTTTAGCCAGGCTTATAGCGGTATCCAGTTGTGAAAGTACTTTGTCCATATCAATATTTAAATTGCCCCTGGATCTGGTACTTTCCCCTTCCATTGGAGAAGATCCCATTCTGACAGGGCTGGACCCGGTCTCTCTGGAACCCTCAGATCTAATCTTCTTTTCTTTTTCCAGTAATGCTACCAGTTTTTCCTGGACAGCTGTATAATTTTTGAGGAAATCGCTCCTTTTTTCCCATATCTGCCCGGTTGATAAAAATTCTTTTTTGGATAACTCGTATTGTTCGCGATATTTATCAATATAGGTCTGTAGTTCACTGATCAAATCTTTTTCTTCAGCTCCAATCGATTCTTTAAGGTTTATTTTATCTAAGAAAGACATCGCCCAGGCGGTACCGGCTTTGGTACCTCCCTTCTTTCCGGTTTCTTCACTTGCCTTGTCTAAAGAAGTTAAAAATCCTGGATCCCTGGAAAGGGCTATGATCTGGTCTTTTAATGCTTTTGGTAGATAGGCCAATTCCTGCTCTGTGAGAAGATTTTCATGCAGTGCCTTAGCCAATTCTTCAACCGCAAATATCTGTTGTTCTTTGGCCTGGGTATATTGCCCGCTTACTCGGATCAATTCATCGTTCAACTTTCCCTGGGTTGTGGCAAGTTCTCTTATGTAGGATTCATCGTAAAACCCGGACTTTATTTTTTCATTGGTTTCGTCGATCTGCTTTTTGATCTTCTCAATCAAGTTTGACAAGGCTTCCAGTTTGGAATTTCCTTCCCCGAATATGGATCCTCCCTGTATGCTCTCGGTGGATCTCTTCACCTGGAAGTACTCATTATAATTTTTCACCAGACGTTTAATTGTGTCATTGAGTTCTTTTTTGATCTGCAGCTCCTGGACTTCCAGATTCCGCCTTTCCTGTTCTGTCAGATCTTTGACGCTTCCGGACAGCTTATCCGTGACTTCCTTCCTCAATCTTAAAAGGTCAGTAAGCCGGGCGGTGGTTTGTTCCAGATCCTGGCTTTTCTCGAATTGCTTATTAAACCACTGTAAAACCCCAGTAAGAGAAGGGAGAAGTTTCTGAGCCACAGTGACTGATAAATTCTGGAAATTAGCAGCCAACTTCCTCTGCTGGTTGGCAAACCCATCCTGTGTCCGGCCATAGTCACCCATGGCATTTTTACTTTGTGCCATGATAGCCTGCAGGGTAATTTCTGCCTTTTCCTGTAAGCTCATGCTATCCACATAACCCATGCGCTTAAGTTCAGTTTCGTTAAGCTTTATTCCCAGTCCCACTAGACCGTCACGCTCTCCCAGAAGTCCTTTTGTAAGCACGTCAATAGCGCCCTTAACACCGCCTGAATAATTGGTAAAACTAACTAGGTCTTGTGCCAAGCGGGCCACGGTATCGGACAGTTTCAGCGCTTCTTTTTGCCCCAGTCCCAGACCTGTCAATACATCTCCGGTGTCCGCTATAGCAGCGGTTGCATCAGAAAGGCTGAAACCGTATGCTGTAAGTGCCCTGGCAGCTGCCAAGGCTTCTTTTTTTACATCACTGAAGACAGTCACCATCTTGGATTGCCGTTCTGTGAAGTCGGAAGCCATGGGCACAGCTTTTTTCATCCAAGCTAGAAATACCCCGAAAGCTCCGGCTATAGCCCCGCCAATTGCAAGGAAAACAGTTTTCATTTTGTTTGAGAATAGCCCCATTTCCTTTTCCGTCTTACCCAGGCGGTTCTCGATTTTATCGATTTCAGCCAAGGCTAGAGTACCGTCGGCACGGACCTCGAACTGGACGCCACCCACTTCAATGAAATTCTGCATGAACCGCCCCCTTCCTGTTGGCTTTAGCAGATAACCTGAATGCCTCTCCCACCGATATCTGGGTTGAAACCGGCCTTTCAGGGTTGATAATACCCATATACCGATCCATCAGGGTCTGGGGTTTAATTTTAGCCAGGCCATATATGGAGGTGAATTCCTGGTAGTTCATTGCCTCCCTACGTTTCACTATTCCGTGCATGACCGTGACCTGGATGATATTCCAATGGTCCAGGATGTCAGGGATTGATACCGAAGGATAAGCGTTCACAATTACATCGATCAGGATCAGTACGTTTTTATAGATATCTGCAGGCTTGCTATTTGAAGATTTTCCGGCAGTGTTGTTTTTTTTAGTGGGAGGTATATTGAAACGTGTGATTTCGTCAAACAGCCACATGTCCCTTTTCCAGGGACGGCGTACAGATGACGCCATCTTGATGACTTCCAGTTTCAGTGCAGAGATTACCTTCTTGTCAATGGCCCGCCCTATACGACCCAGGATGTCCATTAGTACCAGATACTGCCTGACCGACACCCTGTATATAACCTGGTTGCCGATCCGCTTTGAATGGTTGAAAAATTCATATCCTGGTATCATAGAATAACTCCGATAATAAAAACGGCCGGACCGGCCAATCGAACAACCAGCCCGGCTATCTATATGAAGGTGCTTTTCTGTCCTTAAGACACCTTTTCAAAGGAACCTATCAGGCCCTTGGTTTTCAAGGCTTTCCCGGCGGTACCCAAGGTGTCTGACATCCCTTCCAACTCCATCCCCAGAAGTCCCTGTTCCCCGTTGAAGTCCTTGATTATGTTCCCCTTATTCACACCTTCCCACATGACAAACACTTCGTCTGAGGTCGTAGGATCAGGGATGTTGCTGTCATTGCTGGGATCCCCGTCATAGGGGTAAGCCAGTACAGGCATACCCGCCAGAGTCATACCGAAGTTATCCTTCAACACCATGACGTCGTCAGTGTCGCCTGCTTCCGGGTCTAACTTTGCATAATCCCTTAGATAGGAGAACTTGGAAGTGGCTATAGGCATAGTCACTTTCAGGGTCATGTTCTTATACTGGGTTCGCACAGTACCAAACAGCTGGCGTTTGGAATCTACGAACTCCCGGGTGATCTCATACTTCCCGCCAGGCTCTCCCATCCAGACCTGATACCAGGGTTGGGCAAAGAGAGCCGTCACCAGGTTGGTGGTATCCGGCGCGTCATGTACGGCGCCGTTGGCAATGTGTGCGGTGTATGCCGTCTTCAGGGCGTTCAACAGTTTGTCAGCGGATACCAAATCAGTTGCATCAGCAAGGGTGATTACATCAACCGCGTCCGCCGAATTATGGACAGTGGCATCCGCAATATGGGCATTAAAATCTGCCTTCAATTCATTAGCCAGGGTTATGAGGCTTGCCTCGGTGGTGGCATCAGCAGCTGACACTGTATTGGTACTATCCGCGGAATTATGGGAACTGACATCAACCCGGTGGGCTTCGTACTGAGTCTTCAGGTCATTGGCCAGAAGCTCCCCATCAGTCAAACCATCGGGGATCTGTTTGTTCTCAACGATACTATCCCGGACTTCTTCCGGCATGGCAATGGCACCAACAAACCAGCGCCCAACCAGTATCTTTTCATCTACGCCCATTGAATTTTCCTCCTTTTCTATCCTCGTTATCTACAGAAGGCCCCGTCTGGTCCTGATCCGTCTTTTCCTCAAGTTTTTCCTGGGTAGACTTTACCGGGTCATACAGGGCTTCAAAATCTCTTTTTGGCATCGTCCACTTTTTTCCTGTCCCATCGGAACATTCATAGACGGTACCGTTGAACCTTGCCTTAATAGGCTTTCGGGTGTATTCCTTTTCAGGCATATTACCTCCTATCGTTTTTCCAGATTATTGACTTCAAACTCTACCCCCAGGATCTTACTGAAATATTCATCCCCTGGCCCCTCCGGGTAATCCATGTACCTGACACTGATATACTGGTACTTTTCCGTTTCCTTTCCGACCAGCCCATCCAGGAGGGTTTTTACCGTTTCCTTCGAGGCAGTAAAAGCAGTGAAATCACGGTTGCGTACAACAATATTGAAATCCCAGATTTCATGCCAGGGGGCAGACTTCCAGGAGTCAAATGAAACATACTGTATGAGGACTTCGGAGTCCTTATCCTTGAACTCGGTATCATCAATCAATACAGGGGTGGGCAGAGCTTTGGCATAGTCGATAATGTCATATAGTAGATAATTCATGCCTACCTCTTATAAAATTTTCCGGCTTTCGCACGCTTCCTGGCAACCTCAGTAAATGATTTTCTAAGGCCATTGACTGACGGCTCCAGGGCGATCCGCGCGGCCATGTGGAACCATTGGGCTTTCCGTTTGGAAAGCAGGCCATGGGACTTCAGGTATTCATAGTTCCGGCGGTACAGGTACGACCTTTTATTCGCGCCAAATTTCCCTTTCAATTCTTCTTTGGTTGTAGGCGGTACTTGGGTGGATTTGGTAATTGACATATACCGGCCACCTCTATGAAGGTGGAACAGTTCCTTGTTGTACTGGTCAGCGGCATACCCGGTATTTGAGATCAGGTAATACTTTCCACCCTTCTTGGCGGCATAAGTGTTCTTCAGCATCGTCCTGCTATCCACAGGAATAAAATCCTTAGAGATACCGGCAATCATCACAGATAATACCCCGGCGCTTTTGTCAGCGTATTCCAGGGTGATCCCATTCAAGGTACGTTTCAACTGGCTTAAACCATCGATCTTGATATTTTTCAATAGATCCTATCTCCCCGCCCTATCCGGACCAGTTTATATACACTATACTGCGGCGCTGTTTTCAACTCACTGCGGTTTATCACCCGGAAACCTTCACCTTCTATTTCGATTTTGTCCTCAGGTTCCAATGTCCCGAACCTGTTCAAAAGGATAAGACTTGCTTCTGCTTCCACTTCATTCTGGGTCTTGGAATTGAAGGCTCTGCTGGTGAACCGGTGAAACTCAGCCCGCCGGGTATGTCCGCCGATTTCAAAAAACACCGTCATGTAAATTTCTCCTATTTATATATACAATTTGTAGTTGACACTTTTTGTATATTTAATTAAGCTATAAATGAGGGGAAGAAAATGGCTGAAACAGTATTGACGATGTGGGATTTTGAGCCTACCGATGAAGAACTCATGGAAGTTTTCGGCGGTGTTGTTACCAGGGAGAATTACTCCCGGTTCTTCCCGACTGAACAGGATCATGTTACCGGTATAGTCCGACTCCTGCAGGTCCGGGGGCTTGATACTGAAGCCAAAGCTTACGCCAAAAAAATCAAAGACCCTGAATTACGGAAAAGCCTATTTTATACCGATCTGGTCAGATAAGAATTTCAATACCGCGACCCAACCATCAGGCCCTGTATCACACATAAATCCTAATACAACCAGTATATTTTTTTTCCCAACTTTAGAATTATCCGCCAGCAGGTCAGCCAGATCCTGGATCTTATCCGGCTTAAACGAATTGACAATATCTTCAATTTCCCCGGCAATATCAACAGGATTGATAGATAGCTTATCCAGCACCTGGTGGAAGCGCTGGACGTAAGCCTGGTAGCCATAACTTTCCTTCCGGATCCGGGAAATCATTTCATCAGATAATTTGGTTTTACTGTTGAAGTGGTAGGTGATATCACGGAAGAATTCCGGGAATTGATACCGGCTGGAAAAGTCTGTCAATAGTTCCATGATCCTGCCGTTGGTAGTAGCCGGATTCACCTGGAAATGCGCCTTATTCTTTGCATGGTAGAATTCATGCCGCAGTGACTCCAGGGATTCAAATTCATTGAAACTCAAACGTTTATCAGTCTTTATTTTATCCAGGGCGTTCTTAAGGTCTGTATAGGCGTTAAATCCTCCCAGATGACCCATAGATGTATCATTCAGGGTAATATTCCCTTTCGAAGTGGTGGCCATAAACGGGTTTTCTCCAGATTGGACTACATCAAACCCGGAAAAGGGTACCCCCATTTCCTGGCTAAATTTCTGGACGTCGTCGTCCATTTCCTTGAGTCCGGGGTAACTTTCCGGTAAATCCCCGGGTTTCAATGTCTGGGTATCAGCAATTGCCGGTACCATGTAGCAGTCACAATTCGGGTGCCGCGGTAAAGCGAAATCCATCCGCTTAAAATCAGGGTCAGCCCCCGACAGGCTGTAGATCTTGCCTACTTCTGGGCTGCAGATCGGGCAGGCAGCACCCTCCTGGGTGTGGATCTCAACCAAGTCAATCCCTGCCTTCAGATAGGTCGACCTTTCAGCCCAATGATGGACACTGCCTTCCACATCATTAATCCAGGTTTCCACGTAGTAGTCCAGTGAAATCTTACGGAATTCCCGTTTTCCGTTCCGGATTACAGGCAGCGGAATGTAGCCGGAAGGGTAATGCTGGTTCAACATTCCCAAAAGGTCATCCAGGAGATCGTTGTAAGTCCTACCGCCCCGCTCCTGCAGAATCCGCTGAACCACCTGTTCCTGGAGCTGTTTTTTCCCTTCCAGTTCAAACAAAGTGACCCTTTGGTCAAGCATGAACACAGACCGGTTCAGGTAGTAATGCAGTGCATCGAATTTCTCCGACATCAGAGTATCATTGATCTTATCCCAGTTGGGGATGTCGAATTTCTTTCCGAATGCCTTCCCGATGGCATCCCCCAGGAGTTTAACATTCCCCTTGTATACCTTCAGGGATTCATCATAAGAGATTTTCTTATATTCCTTGAATAGGCTGTTGATTGACTGCCTGGCCTGTATCATGATATCTTCCCGGCTAGTCTTGGACATGGTTTCCAAAGATCCCAGTTTGACCAGAAGGCTCTGGGTGTCAGTGAGTATTTCCAGGAGTTTCTGCCTTGAGATACCCTCAGACATGACCTTATTAAGAATGCCGTCGAAATCAAAATCGACGGCTTGGATATTCTCGAACTTATCTGCCATGAGTAGGCCTTCAGGTCAATTTACAGAAAGTGCTGTAATGCAACCCCACGACGGATCCGGCATCCCGGGAAGTAAAGAGCTTATCCGGCCCGAAACCTCCAGCGGCCTGGGACTGGGGTGTTTCCTTGTCATAGAACCGGGCGGCGACTTCCAGGGCGATGGCATATTCAAAATCCAGCTCCTGCTGGTCAGTCAGGTATTCTTCATCCAGACCGGTGACCCTCAGAACAACGTTTTTCACATCGGTGATCAGCTGGGTAAGTTCCGCTGCGTTGTCGGTGTCCTCTTTAATATCAGCGGGGATATTCAGGTCATCGACCTTGACTTCAATAGCCATCATTCCTCCTTATGATTGCAGTGCGGCCCGCAGACGTGGAAGAAATCCTCCCCGACGGCGAACCGCTCCGCATTATCATCCCATTGAGGCAGTCAATTCTGGTCGGCTGCCGCTTTCTTGTCCTTTTCAGCCTTTTTCTTGAGATCAGCCTGGCGCTTTGCGTCTTCGGCTTTTCTCCTGGCTTCCAGACCCTTCCGGGCAGCATCCGCCGACTCGGTGGAGTCAACCACCTTACCGTCAGCACTTAAAGCTTCCAGGATGGCGTTACGGGCTGCCACCGCTTCCTCATGGGAGCCATAAACCTGGGGATACCGTCCACCAGGAACATCCACATGGAAGTTGAACCGGTTTCCTCTGGTCTGTACTTCCACATTTCCCACACCGATGATCTGTTCAGCAGGGACGGCGTTGTTCTTCAGTTTGATAATCATGCTACCTCCCCTACGCTACTTTTTCAGCGACACGGACGACCTGTTCAGGGTCGATAATTGACATACCTGACAGCATATCCAGTGCCACACGATAACCCACCTTGACACTGTCATAGGTGACCACGTAACGGATTGACATGCCGGTTTCAGGGTCAAACACCACACCGCTTTCCACCACACCAGCCTGGGGAGCGTCCAGGATACGGAACGCCACACCGATAGCCATAGGGTTAAATGCGGGGGAATATTCCTTGTCCATGAAATTGCTTTCAAAGACGTTGAAGCCGCGGATACGGCCAGCCATACCATCCACCAGTATCTTGGCGTTAATGGAATCCGCACCGATGTATTCATCGATACTGGAAATCACACTGTAGTCGGTGAGGTTGGCTACCAAGGACATGCTGTTGATAGGGGTGCCCTGACCGCGCAGGATGGAACGTGCCAACAGGATGGTGGAATCATCCATACTCCCGCCGTTGGCGTAACCGGCCTGCTGGATGTAGTAGAATGCGACATCAGCTTCATCCGCTGCATAATTGGAATCCACAGTCAGTTCAGTGTCGGATGCGATGGCGGTTACTTCCCGCACCACGCCACCGGCGGTCTTGATCTTATACCCGACCTTCAGGTCTGTCATGAAGCTGGTACCGTCGCCGGTCACCGTTGCTGATCCGGTTGTCACGGAAATGGTACCTTCCCCGGTAATGTATGGGCTGTCGAACAGGTCAGCAAATTTGCTCTCCTGCTTTTCCAGCAACGCGCGGGCCGCCGCTTCACTCAGGCGGTCGATCAGGTTCTGGTTGACCTTTGCGCGGGCCACATCGGTCATCAGGAAATGGACGTAGTCCAGGTTGTCCAGTACGATACTGGCCTTACTGGAGTTCATATCCTGGAGATCAGCATCAGCCCCCGGGGTGAGGGTTTTTGCTTCAAACGTGGAAAGTTTGGGTATCTGAACGGTATCACCGCGCTGCTTCAGATCGGCTGAAAAGTCGACGTAAGCCAGGCGGGAAAAGACCATGTCCCGTTTCATCTTCATCAGGGCCTTCCCTGCAATGATGACAGGGACAAAGTCAGCCATATTAGTTTCAGTAATAGGTAAAGCTGCCACTTTAATCCTCCTATATTATTTTTTCGTAGCTTCTTCAAAATCAGCCAGGTTTATAATTCCTGTCTGAGGATCCTTGATATTCGCCAGTGTTTTGGGCTGGCCGGTATCCCGCGAATGCTGGCCGGGTACCGCCCCCACACCAGGGGACACCGTGTTCTTGACCAGCCAGGGTTTGGCATCTATGATGCTTTTCAGGTAGTCAGCAACCCCCAGTCGTTCACCCTTCTGGTTCAGGATGATATCACCGGTCTCATTCTTTATAACGATCTGGTCATTTTCCACCACTTCCATCCGGCCCATTGCTACAGATTTGAAATCGTCGATGTCGTGCAGATTGACATCAAGCTTTTTCAGGGCTGTAAGGAAAGCGTTTTCCTTCAGGGTATTATTCAACCTGGTGGTGGCTTCCTGTCCGTTCTTCTGGGAGATTTCCAGTTTCTGCTGGAGTTCCTTGAGGTCAGGTTCACCGCTCCCCCCGGGCTTATGGCGGCTTTTACTGATAAATTCCCGCATTTCCTCCACAGAAGAAAAACCCAAAGCCTTTGCCTGTTCCAGACGGGCCGCGGCGCTGATTGCATTGGGGTCAACCGGGGCCGGTTGCGGATTGTTAGCCGGGGCGGGCTGTCCACCCTTCCCGGGTTCACCTCCGGGAGCCGGGGCAGGAGTCCCACCGCCACCGCCGCCGGATCCGGGATCACTCCCCGGATGGGCGTCCAGATAACGTATCAACCACTTCAACATTATGCACCTCCATTATTGCTTGGTTTTAAGCCTGTAAACTCAGTATTGACGGGGATGCTGAAATCCTTCCCGTCTATTTCTTCCCATATCTTTTTCAGTGTGTCCGGGTTTTCCACAAACCGGGAGGCCAGCTTTTTCTCCATTTCCTTGGATAGGGTTTCCGATATTTGCAATGAGGACACCCGGAGTACGTTGTCCAGCTGGTCGGCCAGGGACCGGAGGTCAAAGTCCCGGGAATACAGGACTTCTATCTTTTCCGGGTTCACCCTGGAGTCATATTTGGCGATCATCTGCCAGATATCCTTTTCAAACCGTTCTATTTTCCCGGAAAGCTTCACCAGGAAGTTAGCCATGATGGAATAGTCGTAGGACTTGGAAAGACCCGATGCCTGGTTGTCGGTGTTGGATTCCCGGTAGATGTTCAGGCTGTTCAGGAGTTCATCCCGGATATGCTGGATGTATTTCAGATAGAAATCCAGATGCTCAGTAGGCGGTCCGATAAACTGGGGCAACACCGGGGATGAAGGTTGAAATTTCAAAACCCTGCTGGTCTGTGGATTGAAAGTCGACTGGTTACCCGGTATACCCAGTATGGTATTCCCGGTGTCCAGGAGCTGCTGGTCAATGCTGTTGTAGTGGTTGAATATCGCCTTCTGGTCATAGACCGCGTCCCTGAAGTACGGGGTGTTCACGTCCAGTTTGGCGTTGACCCGTACCAGGGGGATCACTTTGATCTTGTTGGCTACCGGGTTACTCCAAGAAGGTTGTTTGTCCTTGGTTGTGAAATACTTGTCCCTGGTAGTGTGTTTGTAGTCTTCCGCTGTGATCCGGTATACCATATCCCCAAGCTGGATATCCACAAATGAAAGCCTGCCCAGTTCCTTTTTGAAGTCAAACAGGTCCAGGTAGTTGATATCATGGCAGTAAGCCCGGTCATTTTCAAAGGCATCCACGTAGGTGAATGCGTTGTCCATGAGAAGGTATTCCGCAATTTTCCTTTCCAGGAATTCGTCCAGGGATTGTTCCAGGTCAATGGATTTCAGGTAGATGTCACGGACTTCCGGGTCAAGGTCGATCTTACGTTCTACCCCGCCCAGAATGAAACTGGTCAGGATGTTGATGATCTTATCAATGATATTGATATTATGGGCAATGTCGAGCCGTTTCAGGTAGTGGGAGTCTTCCTCCCCGGTCCACTTTACCAGATACTTGGCAATGTAGCTCCACCCGCCCACATAAGTTTCAAATGCCAGCTCAAAATATCTACGGTTTTCCTTTAGGAATTTGTTTCTCAGTTCTTCTTTCATGAATATATATACAATCAGTAACCCCAGGGATTCTTGGGTTTTTGTTGTTCACCAGTGACCAGGACGGTTTCAAAGGTCTTGAACAGGTAATTGAAACCGTAAATCATAGCTTTTCCCAAGTGGGACTGGTCATTATGCAGGGGTTTGGTAGGGTTACCTTGTCCATCCAACTCATAAGGCCACTTCGTGATCACTTCCCGGACATTATCCAGACCTGAATATATGAAGATCTTCGGCTGCCTGCCCCGGATCTGCCTCAGGATGGTTTCAGTATGTTCACTATAAGTGAGATAGTCCATACCGGATTCAAAGAAGATGTCCTCCACACTCACGCCGGTAGCCAGGCCCCGCTGTCTCCCTGCAGGGTCTCCCGTCATCTGGACGTGGCGGTACTGGTATTTCTGGTTGTTGATGGCCCATCGGGTCAATGCTTCGTGGAACTTTTGGGGAGCCTTCTGCATGATCTCCTGGATATGGTTCCCTAGCGGGTCGGTGATCATCTTCATGAATAGGTCGAAAGGTACGTTGTTGAGCTCTACCGCGTCGGTGATGTAGATCTCCCTGGTGTGAGGGTGGTATTGCATGATAACGCAGGTCAGCCAGTCCCGGATCCCGTAGTCAAAAGATGCCAGGGTGGTCATCCTCAGGTTATCGCTGAACACCACGTCATCCCGGAAATTATCCCGGGTGAAGTTGTAGAAGATACGCTCCCGGCTGGACTGGTCATAGTCGATGTCCAGTTCCTGGGCGATCAGTACCGGGTCATTTCCCAATTCTTCCTTCTGCCGCTCATACCATTCCTGGGAGAAGTATTCCGACCAGTGTATATGGATTAATATCCAGGTGTGCTTCAGCTCCCCTTCCTCTATCTTAACCTTTAATGCATAGAACAGAGTGTTCTTGCCGTTGGCAGTGGATAGCAGGATTAGGCGCCGGGAGTTGGGGGATAGAGAGGCGTACAGTTCCCGGTCGTGTTCCGTGAAGGCTGCTTCGTCCCACCAGACCCACCCCAGCGTGGTACCGCGGCCAGAACTGCTTGCGGATGACTCCCCGGAACAGATAGTCTCCAGGGCCTTGTTGGTGATCTTCAGGTATTTGACACTGATTGCCCGGCGCACCCATACCTTGAGGGCTTTATCCTCAAAGCTATAGAGGATGTATTTGATCTTGCCCATCAGAGTATTGGGGTCCAGTTCTGAGGAATCAATGAACTCCTCTTTTTTACCGATAACCAGAAGCTGTTCATTGGCAATGAAAAGGATGATATAGGCATAGATGGCAGCCATCAGCCATGATATACCTATCTGCCGTGTCTTTTCTATGAGGACGTTTTTATCAAGGTTTCCGGGTTTGAATATCTCCCGGATGGCGCGTACTTGGTAATTACGGAGCCTGAACTTCCGCTTCTCGAACCGGTGCTTGTCTTCTGTGAGTATGGAACATTTTTCATTGATGAACCGGATCACCCGGTCAGCTTCCAGCGGCAGGATACTGTTCATACCACCTCTGCTTCAATAGTGTGTGGTTCTTCCTCGGGTTCCGGACTTTCCATCGGCCCGCCGTTCAGACTTGTTGTCAATGCCGACACCAGAGTCTTCAGGTCGTCTTCGTCATCAGCACTTCGGGCGATCACAGACAGCAGGAAGTTGTACTTCCCTATCTTGAGTTTTTCCAGCCGGGAGAGTGCTATCAGGCGGTCCTTGATGGGCATCCTTACGATTTCTTCCGAAGTGATACTTTCATAGAGCTTCTTGATTATGGCATCCAGTCGCTGGTTGGATTCCTCGAAGAACATCTTGTTCTTCTCCACGAATTCCTGGATGTCGAACTTCTGGCCGGTCGCTGGGGCCAGGGTGTGGATGTTGATACTCTGTTCAATGAACAAAGAGGCCTCTCCGCCCGCCGCTTTGGCGATCTGGCTGTCCTTGGCCCAGGTCTGTATCGAACGTTTTGAGACAATGACCCCGAACTTGACCTTGATGTATTCAGCCACTTCCTGGGCTGATTTGGCATTGTTGTACACCCTGACCGCTTCAATCTTTAACCAGTCCTGAAAAGCCATCCTGTTTGACTCCCTTCGTTTTGCGCTTTTTCTCGCACCTATTTATATATACAAATTTGATGTGCACATTAATTGCGGGAATGTCCCTGAATTGGTGTATAATGTCCGGGTTGATGGTAATTACAGAGATAGGTTGCCGAAAATGGCACCCATAAGACAGATTTTTTCCGTGTTTTGTCCCGGATTTACCCGGAAATACAGGTAACAGGTTCACTACAGTCATTTTTAGTGTACAATTAACTCTATATCAATCAGACAGTTACCGTATTAATGAATAATATGTACATCTTTTTCAGCCACCCGCTTTTTACACTTCAGGGACTGCTTTCCCGTTTTTCCTATCCGCTATAAATATCCTTCACATTATTCACATTATTCATAAACTATAATTAATTCTATATATAATAATTAATTAACTTAGTGAATAATGATTTAGTAAGCTGTGAACAATGAAGAATATAGTCTGTTTTCCCTCCCCCGCCCCCGCAAAGGCGGACAAATTCCCGCCGCCGGGAGTGGAAACCGGACAAAATTACCATTTTAAGCGCATTTTTTCGGCATTTCTGCGGCAAGGAAAGACATTCCTCCAGGCATGCTGACCTGCCCGGAATTTCCTTTTACAATGAAGGGGGTGCGGGCGCGGGATCCGGACGGCCTGGGCGCCCCTGGCTGGGATAAAGGGAACGTCCGGTCAGTCTTCCTGGTCTGCCAGGGTGTCGATCACCTGGTCGTCCTCAATCAGGATGTACTTGGATGTGGCCTTTTTCAGGCGGTTGATGGAGTTGATAAGGCGTTGAAGGATGAAACGGTTCACATGCCAGACCTCAAAAGTGGCCGTGGTCTGGACAATGGAGAGCACGAAATCGGAAAAGATGTCCTCCCGGTCGAACTCGGAATAGTTCCGCAACCGGTAGAAGATGTGTTTACGGAGGATTTCATAGTCCTCCGGGGATATGCAGCGGTCGATCAGGTGGAGCAGGATCTGGTAGAGTACAGCCTGTTTACGGTCAGCCTGCGTGTAAGACAGCGGCAGGGACCGTTCCGGGGAGCGTCTTTTCCGCTTAACCGGGGCTGTAGTCTGCATCCTCCCTCCTGGTGTCTTTCAATCTCACTAAGGTATCACTTACTTCATCAAAATAAGGCCGGAAAACCGGATGGCTGAAGTCTACCATATAGAACACGCCGTTGCCCTGCCCCTGGACCGTAGTCCGTTTGCGGATGATAAAGCTCCTATAGGGGGCCAACTCCTGGGCCACTGTCTTCTGGGTGACAAATTTGTCATACTTGATGTCTTCCAGGAACTTGGTCAACTTGGATACCTTGATGGCAGTTTTAGTGGATAAGGTACTCGGGGATATACCGTTTTCCGTGGCTTCCTTGATGGCGTAATCCACCATGACTTCAAGAAGTTCCTCTTTTTCATTAAGTGAGTACGATTCCACCTCCGCGATAGATAACATATATGCCGCGGGGTCTTCGATAATCCCGCACATTGTACCAACCGCCAGTACAATGGAGTACATCTTGGCCAGACGGATGTCCCTCAGCTTTTCCCCGGCCAGGTTGGTCAGGGTGTCCACCGCCTGTTTTATGTCCTTGAAATCCAGCTGGGAGACCTTTTCATACAAGGCGGTGAGGATGGAAAGCTGGTATTCATCCACAAAAGTGTCGAACTCGGAATAAGCCCGGACGTCCTCAATGATGCCGTCCTTTGAAAAGAACAGCTTCAGCATACGGTTGTTCACGGCCTGGTCGGTGATGGCGTAGTTAGTAGTAATGATAAGGCTGTTTCGGATCTCAGGGGAGTCCACCTCCCCGTTCTCCATCCGGCGGGAACGCATGGTAGGCCGGACACTATCCTTAAGGAAATCCTGGTAATACCCCAGGTCGGAGATATCATCCAGGGCTATGATCATGTTTTTCATGTCCCGCTGTTTGCGGTACAGGTGGTGTTTGGTTGGATGTGCAGTCTGTTCCCGTATATTGAAGATCCTGCAGGCGGCATCCAGGAAGGTCGTTTTACCAGTTCCCGGTTCCCCGAACAGGTTCAGGTTGGGCATTTCCTTATAATGGGAGATCACCTTGTCCCGGATCAGTGTGGTAGCCAGATAGGACATAAAAAGGCGGCTTTTATTCCCATCCCTGATTATCCTGTCCATCCGTTCCAGAACCCCGTCGATAATCCCCTCCGTAACAGGGTGCTCCCGGCTGTACCCGGGAGACTTTTCAAGCTCCCGTTTCTGGTCCGACCCCTGGATGTAATAGAGTTCGACACCGTCTGGAGTACGGATCTCCACTATGTTCTTCCGGGCAGGCCACTTCTGCCCGTATTTGTAGATGTAGTCATACATGACCAGCATATCCTCATGCCGGCCTACTTCCACGGAAGCAATTCGCTTGCTGTGGGTGAGGAAGTAGCTGAACAGCTGCCGCCGGTTGCGCTCCACCGCCAGATCCAGGAAGGACTTCACAAAATATTTCTGGAGCTTATCCGGGGCTTCAAAAGCTGATTGAGGGAGCTTGATGGTACGGCAGTCCTTGGAGTTTACCGCTTCCGCGATGAACAGACCGTTCTCCTGTTCATCACCCTCCGACTCTGAAGGGGGGAATATCACGTATTTTGGGATGACGGCATAGGAAGAATGTATAGGACGGAAGTTGGTGATAGGATTGCCGTCCTTGTCCTTTTTACCGGTATCTTCTTCCAGCCACATACGGAAATCACGGTTGATGTGGATAGTCGAAGTATCGCCATTTTTCCACTCCCGTTGACCGATATATTCATTCAGGATCCCTACATACTGGGAAGGGCCATCTACATTGATACGCTCCCGAATCATGAGTACCTTATCATACAGATCCAATATCCCAAGGAATTCCCGGGCGTCATGCAGGACATCTACCAGGACCGGGACATCCAGCTTGACTTTGGTATAAGGCACTTCAGTGACCCATTTCCCTTTAGCCTGGAGTTCAGAAGGGAGGGGGTCAGCCCCCAGCAGGGTCACCAGCATGGAAACAATGGCATCCCGGAGGTCTTTTACCGGGAGTTCGACCCCGGTACTACCCTTCAACGGCTGGTTATAATCCACAATATCCTTTAAAAAGAAGTGGACGTGGACACCAGACCCAGTATCAATACAGGTGGCGTAAGGTAAAAGCCCGGATGTGTCCAGGGTTTCCCGGACTTTATCCCAGAGCTTCTTTTTGGTTTCCTTGAGGAACCCCTCCAGCGCCCAGGGGTCAGTGTATTGGTCTTTACCCTGTTTAAATTCGTCATTGTCGATATCGAACAGGATCTCATAGATGTCAGAAACGTTGGCTTGGGAAGCTGAATTTTTGCCACCGGATGCCGGGGTAAAAAAGGAAGTGGAGCAGGACAGCATCATTTCTTCGGCGCGCGCCCGGGGCTTATATGTCTTGCGGATACTTTCAAACACCCTTCCGGGGGCACGGAAGTTGTCCTTCCATGCTCCACCCTTCGACCATACAGCAATATCCAGCTCACCTTTTCCCTGGTAGCCGGAAAACAACTCTTTCAAGTGTTCCCAGTATCTGTATGACAAAACGGCCCCCTATTTGTTCTTTAGTTTACCAGTCTCATAGGCTAATTTAATGACTTCTTCAATACTCCGATTATCATTCGAAGCTTTTTTAATCATGCGTTTTGAAAGCCATGCTCTATGAGTCATTATCCTTTTCACAGTATCCTTTTGATAGCGACGATGTGCAAAACAAACACTTTTGTAGGCTGGGCGTTGTCTTTTTATCCTCATAGATCCCACTAACCAAGCACGCAATTCAAACATGAATAACCTCCTACATTGTTTCAGCTAGACGGATGGCCAGGGTCAAGCCGATGTCCTCCACCACGGCAATGCGGGACAGGTTGCGTGTTTCACTTTCCTGCAGGACATCCCGCCCCGTTTCGATCTTGATTTTAGCGTAAAGCTGGACCCATGCTAGTGGATATCCACCTATGCCCCGTGCTTTTGAACGTATGAGCCTGGTAAGATGTTTTCGACCATTAGGTACTTTTTCAGTCATGGGATTCCCCTCCCTATTATGTTTATACATTATTTAAAAAAGTTATCCTCTGTAAATTAAAATTGATTTGACATCTGTCAGCTTTATTATTATATTTTTTTTGGTAATCCACACAGGGAGAGTCAATTTTAGAAGTGTGAGGGGAAAAATGGCACTGATGTCTATATGACATCAAATAAAGAATAAGGAGGATACCATGGCAAAAACTCAATCTGGCGGCAAAGACAACAAAGGCAAAAAGATCGTCCCAGTTAAGTCCTATGTGAAGCAAAATGGCACTAAGGTACCCGGTTACAGAAGATCTACACCTAACTAACATCTAACAACACCCTTCCGGGGATTACCACTTTTCAAATACGATACTAATTCATCGTTACTTATCAATAAATCAAAATAGGCTACTGCCAAAGTCTGTATAAGTTGTTCATCATGTTCAATCCCATAGTAGTCAAAAATTGCATGATTGATTTCATGAAGTAATGTGATCCTTTTCTGGATACCAGAAAGCCTTTTTCGAATGAACAATTCCTGTTTCACAAATCTCTCAAAACCAGATGTTAAACCGTCCCCTTCATTCCAGGTATCCATTGTCTTTTCATCCAAAAAAAACACCTTGAACATAAGGTTCCCTATCCTGACTTTCATCTGTTATACCGCCGCGGGGCCGAAGGCTTTGCCTGGTACCATGTCACCGTCGATGATACCGTCCCAGACCTGGACGCCGTTGCCCAGCTCCCGGACCAGGTCCTTTTTTATGACCCGGCGGGCAGGGATGTTGCATTCCTTCCCGTGGTGATTGGTGTACCACCAGCGGCTTCCGTTGGTGTATATTTTCATGATTTCCCTCCAATTTGATATGTTCCAGGAAGTGGAATAGGAAATTGAGAAGTTTTATAATGCTTATCCCATTCGTTGTTATTTAACCATTTAGCACGGTGATATCCCCTCATCATAGCAACTCTCCTTGATTCACAATAATTAGGAACACCTGTAAAACTTTTTTCATCTTCACCATCTTTTTGAACAGAAAAAAGCCAAGGAAAAATTGGCCAATTATTATCAGTTCTTTTCCAAGTCCTTACAGTGCAATTACCAAATCTGTATTCTTTTAATTCACTTCTCTCAGTATTAAATTGTCCGTGATATGATATCATTGCATTACCTCCTGATTTGCCGCTCTGCTTCCCAGGGCATTTGTCAAGGCCAGCGTCACGGCACAGGCGAAAAGTATAAAGACTATTATGATCACCGACAGGACAGCCGCTTCACCGGCATCCATTTTGCGACGGCGGCTTTTATAGATCCTAACCATGTTACCTCCCTACCCCTTCATTCCACTTTTTAACCGCTTCCCGTTCCGTCCGGCCCATGGGGCCGTCAGCCCAGCAGTTGGGGTTTGGGCAGCTGACCCAGAAGCGGTACTGCCCGATTTCTTCATGCTTCACGGCGTCCTCGTTCGGGACAGTCCCGCAATACCGGCATGGCTGTAATTTTTCCAAGGTTCCCCTCCCTATCCCTTCAGATAATGATATCAATGTTTTCACCCGGCATCGGGTCGACACGCAGGACGGCATCCGGGATCACCCTGACCAGCCGGGTAGCCATGACAAGGCCCAGCACGGGCCCCATCTGCATCACGGAATTGAGGACGGCCAACCCCGAACGGCTGATTTCCGACCGGGTGGCCAAAACTACGGAGCCGTCCTCCAGATCAACTATAACCCGGCCAAAATCCACCCCGAAAGACCAGCCTTGCACCTTTTTTTCAATCAGTTTGGCGTGTATCTGTGTGGCATTCATGTCAGGCCTCCGGGTGGTGAAGGACGCGGGCGCCCTGGTGGATAGAATCAGGAACATTGTCCCTGATAAAGTAGTGGTTTTGAATGACGTGGCGGAACCATTCCTGAAGGGAGAAGCGCTCCCGGACTTCGGAGAATATCCCCATCCGTTCGTGTTGTTTGATGTCCTGGTAGACAATCAGCCAGAGGGGGTGATGGATTATATCGTCATAGTCTACGACATCCCCTTCACCATCCGGGAGGCGGATTTCCACCTTCTCTTTTCCGGTGTCGGGGTCGACCCAGTATTCAATTTCCGTGGTCTGGGCCAGCTGGGTATCCAGAGGGGTTGACGGGTGAAGTGAATAAAAGAGGTCAAGAACCTCCATGATATCCGCAAGCACAGGGCGCACCAGGATGATATCACCCTTCTGTCCGGATTCGAAGTCCCGCTGGATGGCGGATAACAGGATGTCATAGACCCCCCGGCAACGGGACTTCATCCCCCCGGTCAGGTGGTCATGTACTTTTTCCAGCAGGCGCCGGATGGCCTGTACGTCCATATAGTCCAGTGCCACCTGTTCACTGTCCAGGGCGTAGAGACTGGCTTCCACCATGATTTCATAAAGGGTCTCAAAGATACGTTTCGCGGCGGCACGTTGGTCACCGTAGACTTTGCGGGTTTTCATTTAACTACCCCCAGCCGGTTTTCCCGGCCCTCAGGCTGCCCACCCAACGAATTGATGGTGGCGGACAAAACCGACAACACATTCCCGGATACCCGGGAAGCAACGGCCTGGATGACCAGCTCCCTGATCTCCGGGCTGCCAAGGATTAATTCACCGATTTCCTCCATGCTCAGGGGGAGGTGACCGGTGAACTTCACCAGGGACTCAAAGGGTATCAGGTAGCTTTTGAAACTGCCCTGCCCTACATTTACCGCGTCGAGCTTCCCCTCATGGATCAGCCCTTCCACGAATTTCCGGGACTTTTTTAGGTATTGTGCGCATTCATCCACAGTGAAATAATGCGGGAAACCCGCCATTACTTCTTCCCTGGTTTTCCAGGCTTCCGCACGATCCCGGCGGGCTTTTCGCCTGCGGTGTACCCTGATTTCCTCTACAGCACTTTGCATGATACCTCCCTGCCCGTCCCGACCAACCGCGCAAACTGCCAGGAAAGACGGCAGACCGGGGACAAGGCAACGATTTATTTCACAAAACTTGAATTAAATTGTTAAGGGCTTTACTATTAGTAATAACAGTAAAGCAAAAAAAGTCCCCGGCCGCTCCGCAACAGCCGGGGAAACTACATCCTGGGAAATGTAGATAAGTGCATTTCTCATAACCTCCTTATGGAGGTATCCCAGGAAAATAGAAACCCCGGGCTATATGCCCTTGGTATAGGGACAGCATGGGTGATCTTGGCGGAGAAGCCATGCTGTCACGTTTTTATAAATTCCGGCAGGGCCCTGCCTCGGGGGAGTTACCAGGGCCTTATCCGCTATGCCCCTTGTGGAGGCTATGCGGTGGACTGCCGTTTTCTATTACTTTATATTTACCATTTCGGGGTTCAAAACCAATTCAATCCCGTTATCGGTCTTTGCATTGTAAACCCCCGGAATTTTATCCAAATTAAGAGGAGGTGTAATACCCAAGAAAACCTTGGCTTCCAGAATGGCCGACTGCCGGTATTGGAGGGCAATTTCTACATGACTAAGATCAGGATCTACGTCCTGAGCCTGGTCGAGCATGTTTGAAAAAGCCTGTTCCAGCATTTTCCGGCGATCCCATTCATTTACACTCAAAAGAACCTCCATTTTCTGCAAACACTTATTGTGTTATATTAGCACTTTATGTATACATTGTCAAGTAAAAATAATTAACAAAAGGGAAAAATATTGGTTTCAGAACGTATTAAGAAAATCCGGCTTAAAAAAAATCTGACTCAAAAACAAATGGCAGATCAGCTCGAAATATCTCAGAGTGTCTATTCCAGTTATGAAAACAGGGGATCTATGCCCCCTCTCAATATCCTGGAGAAGCTTACCGACCTATACAACATTGACATCCACTGGCTGATCACGGGTGAAGGGGAAATGGAGAATAAAGGTCCCGGTACCACTTTTCCCCTGGTTGATTACGTCCTTATGGACCGAAACGGTATAAAGGATTTCAGGGATACGAAAGAACAAATTAGAATTTCACCCAAATCCTTCAACAAATATCCCCCGGAAGAAATCTATGCTTTTACAGTCTATGGCGACAGTATGGAAGTTAACGGAATAGGTTTTAAAGATGGAGATGTCGCCTTTTTTTACGTTCAGGATCATTGGACATCGGACGGTTACTACATAATCTCCTGGGAAGGAGTATTAATTCTGAAACGTCTCCACAAGAAAGAAGGAAAATTCAAAGTTATAAGTGAGAACCCAAAATACGAATCATTTGAAGTTCCATCGAAAATTGACAATAAATCCAAATTCGCTATAATAGGGAGAGTAGTCGGAAGTACAAGTTTTTATGAATAGGGAGGGGAAATGAAAGAGATTGGGATGAATATTTTCGGGTTTTTATTTTTCGGGGTGTTCTTGTATGGAATTTTGGTTATTGATTATTTAAGGATAAAATTTCGAAATGCGGATAGTGTTGGCCTGGAAGAAAAATCATTGAAACAGTATAGATTCCAAACCATGTCCGTGTACATTTTTTTTCTTTTGTTTACCATTACTCTTTTCATTGTGGATCTTCATTCACGAATAGTTTTTCATTCTGGAATGATTGGGAAGGATCTGACTCCAATCGTATTATTAGGCCATGTCATTTTATATTTCTTTGGTCTATTCAGCCTCAGACCTCGGGTGATTAATCTCTATGTAAATCAACAGAAAAATCGCCAATTATTAACAAACTTGAGATATGCTGTCGCCCAGGCCGAACATTTTCTTTATCTTGATTTTGAAAAATCATATGATTCACTTACCATTGCAAAAGAATATTCAGTAGATACTTACTATCTCAATGATGTTGAACTTGAACGATACATCCGTACACAAAACCAGATAGAAGATCTCGAACAACGTCTAACTAGGCGCGACGAAAACAGGTAAAAATCAAAAAATCTCCCGTTAAAAATTTGCAATCAGTTGTCAAGAGCTTTAGGATTTAATCACATCAGGACGTGGAGGTTTTTATGTCAGACATCGAGTTCAATGTAAACAAACTAAATGATACTCAAAATGCGTTTAAAAACCTCACAACTTTAATTCAAAGGATCCTTGCAAAGATTTACAATGTCCTTATCGAGCCAAGCCCATATAGTGGAGCGATCCCAATTTTATTTCCCAAAGAAATATCGATCCAAGAAGGAATTATCACATTCAAATACCAAGAATACGAAATGTATGTGAAAGGTTTAATTGATTTAAAATCATGGCTGGAACAAAATATTCTACAGGGTTTCATCGAATGGGGTATACTTCTTAAAGAAGATTCCAAGGTAGAACATCACACTTTATCCAAAGATCGTATACAAACATCGAAAATTGGAAAATTCGATATACAAGAAGATTTTCAGTATCAGTATTTCAAAGATGGAAATCAATCGGCAACCGGTTCAATTACTTTTGAGGAATTCGAATCCTATGTGACTGAAAAACTATATGCATCGTTGTATCAGTGGACCCAGGACACAAAGTATTTTGGTGTGAAAGTGGAATTTGATGTGAAAAAATAGGAATCCGTATAAAACGAGAAAATAATATAAATATGTAGGTTTAAATGAATAAAGCCAGAAGTGAGGAAATTAAAAACCGAATTTCAGAATTAGTTCGGTTCGGAGCAGAAATTAATAGTAATCTATTAAACTACATCCAACTAGACCCTGAATCGAAGAAAAACACCAATGAATATCTTTTTTTTAGAAACAACTATGAAATATGGTATTCAGAATCTTTATCTACAATCAAAGAATTACTTCCTCTTAGATTCAATGATTTTGTGAAATGCTATTATAATGAAAAACAGCCAGGAGCTACCTGCATCAGAGATGCTTTAATTGAAAAAAGCAAAGAGAATCCGTATTTACATAGACGTACTTTAATTGCAGCAATGAATTTAATCCATAATCAAATAGGGATATTAAAATCCGTTCTATCCAGCTTAGAAAGTATCCTTCTTAATATAGGAGGAATACTCCAGGCTGATTTATATGACTCTGAACTGGATGCAGCGGGGGTATTAAATAAAAATGGCTTCCATAGGGCTGCCGGTGCAATGGCTGGTGTAGTTTTGGAAGGTCATCTTAAAAACGTCAGCCTCATTCATAATCTTAAATTACCAAAAAACCCTACTCTAACACCTTTAAATGACTTGTTGAAAAATGAAAGTGTAATCGACCAGAAAGACTGGAGATTCATCCAGCGCCTGGGGGATATCCGGAATGACTGTGACCATAAAAATACTACGGAACCAACAAAAGAACATGTCGATGAATTGATCGACGGGACAGATAGAGTGATAAAGACAATATTTTAAGAGATAGGAGATTTGCCATGGGATGGATTTTGGTATTTGCAGCAATAGTTGGCGTTTATTATTTTGCTAAATACTTTATCAAAAATTCACTTACTGAAAATCAACAGCCTACGTATAAGGTAATTGAACCCGAAGTAATAGAAACTGTGAATATCACACCAAGTGAACTGGAACCAAAGTTTTCCCCAGAATCATTGAAAAAAATAGATAAAATAGTGGACGATGAAATCGACAAATCTAAGAGATGGGTTGAAGGCGTCGAGGAATCAGGAACCGAAGATGAACTACTTAAAAGCCGCATTATGATTGAATCTGAAATTTTTGGTCTTTTCTACAGAGCAAAAGCAAATAAACGTGATGATGAAGCTCTTGGGGCACTTAATTCATTGCTAGAATCAAAAAGACAAATATATGTCCTGACCAAAGATCCGGTAAAAAAAGCTGAGTACAGGACGATCTTTTTATTCTGGGCTGATTATATCGCGACTGGATACCTACCTTACACTTTCTTGAAACCAAAAATAATCGAATTTCTAAAAACTAATCCTGGATTTATTCAGAGTGAAATTTACCCTCATTTCAATACGACAAAAGATAGCATGAGAAATATACTTTATGTAATGGATCTTTTGGGGGTAATTTCTCGGGAGAAGAAAGGGCGAAGCTATGCATTAAATGCTAATTAGTGGAGACAAAGCCGGGGATCAGTACTTCCGAATCCCCGTGGTAAACATACTTGGATGGTTTCGTGATCCGGCTGCCCTATTCTCCCCCTGGGTGACAAAAGTGATCAGCGGGTATGGTGTCTGGGTGAAAAAAAAGAAAAGGAACTAAATTGAAGAAGACACTTGAACAGGAAATCTACACTCGACAGGTCGGCCGGCACACCCTGAAGATTATCCAGGACCTGGGGACGAACGTGGATTTCACCTTCAAACTGGAAGACCCCAGGACCAACAGCGTGATCCGAGCGCTGGAGGTGACCAAGCCAGGGGTGTATAGGATCTATGAGGAAAAGGATATTGAGTTGATGTTTAGGATGGAGTTGAGGGAGATGGGAGGATGAAAAAGATGATTCGAAAATTTGTTGAAGAATTAGCAGATGATCAGTATACCTTTATTAAACATCCGGGCACAAATGAAATCCATATTTTCATTTCAAAATTAAATGATAATGGATCTTGTAAGGTTAATAAATCTTCTTGTTGCAAATTAGTTGAACGTGAAAGTTCAGACCCTGTAATAGAAAAATGTCTCCCAATTCATTCCGCGAGAATTAGAGCTGCTGAAATCGCAAATGAAGGTAATAATGTTTGTGGCGACTGTGTAGGGCATCTTTATAAGACCGAGAAATAATATATAAAAAATATTTTGGAGGTAAAATATGAGTGAAGTAGATCTAAAACCAGGTGATAAAATCAGGCATAAAACGGGTGGACCTGATATGATAGTTTCTAAAGTATATAAAAATGTTAATTTCCCTACTGTACTTTCTGTGCTTTGTGAATGGTATTCTGATCAAGAAAACAAATTCAATCAGGAGTCATTCCCAATTACTTCTATAACAAAAATAGGTGGGTAATATGTCAAATTTTACCAAATCAGATCTGGTCTACAATGATTACTCCTGGACTGCTAGACCAAATGATGACCCAGAAATAATAGGTAAAAAGGATACTACTTTTCTTAACCGGAAAGAAGGATATGAAGTCCTTGATTTCATTAACGCTTACATGAGAGAAAATAAATTAAGGGACAAAGCAAACTTTCAGAAAATTGAGAAATTGATCCATGATAAACTACCAGGTGACATCAGAGAAAAGACACTCATAATGAGATGGTTGGCAGAGAATTGGAAATAAGTTCCTTTTTTGTTTATAAATATTTATGCAATAAAAAATGCTAGCTTGCTTGCTTAATCCTACTGTTGTGTTATAATATACATATATCAGCATAGATGGGCGGTTTTGCCCTATTTATATTTAAAACGCCCATGTAGCACCGTTTCTACCTGGGTTAATTTTTTAAATATAATGCCGATCATTTACATAGGGGTAAAGTGGAGGGAAACTATGGCATCCGTATTCGATGTAGCTAAATATATTCTCTTAAAATCAAGTCCTATGACTACTTGGAAACTTCAAAAATTAGTCTATTACTGCCAGGCATGGTCATTAGTTTGGGATGATGAACCACTTTTCAATGAAGAAATCCAGGCGTGGGCAAATGGTCCGGTGTGTTCAGAATTATATGATACACACAAAGGACTATATTCAATTAACGCTGAGCATTTAATCAAAGGAGATCCAGGTAGATTAACCCAGGATAATATGGATACTATTGACGCTGTCTTGGAATCATATGGTAACTATAATGGTCAGCAATTGTCTAATGCTACTCACAATGAATCTCCCTGGCAGATTGCCCGTGGAGACCTTCCCCTCGGAGAGCGGGGAAATAATGTAATCAGTTTAGAATCAATGCTTGAGTATTATTCTGCCTTGTTTTCAAAATATTCCGAACCCGATGACCCCTCAATCTAAAACAATACCATCAGAGTATTTATCAACTATTTCTGATCCAAAAAAAGTCATATATTTTACCGCATATCCTATAGGAAAAAATGTGCCCATTACCTGTTCTCTCGACTTAACAAAACCAATAAAGAAGCAATTAGAGGCAAAACATATTCATTCAACTCCCCCATTTCAAGAGCTTGTTTCTATTGATTATTCAATGGCGGATAAAAAAGGTGAGTGGAAATGGGGACTGAAAAGAGACTGGACAATAGATGAGACTCATTCTCAGATAATTGGTTCTTTTTTCTCTAATTATCACAAATGTAAAAAGTGGAGTGAAGTTTACCATGAAAAGGTAGATGGGTGTCAGAAGCATATTCCTTACTATATAACTGAAATTTGTCATGATGCATATTTAAGATTAGTTGAATTAAAACTGGATGATTTTGAACAAATTTTTAGATTTAGACTTCAGGGAGATTATAGATTCTATGGTTTTACCATTGGAAGTAATTTTATGGCATTGTGGTATGACCCCTATCATGGTATTTATCCCTATGATAAAGAAAAAAAGCCGAGAAGATATAAAATTCGAAAAGGAAAATAACAGATTACCCTTAAGATATAAGGTGACATATAGGTGACATTACTATCCGATATTTACACCAATTATCTTATTTTATTGCATATTCCAAAACTGTATTTTATGATAATATAGTAAATTAAAGTATATGGCAGTATAAATGTTTTCGTCAACCCCGGATTAAGAAGCTCTTCTTTTTAAAGAAGAGCTTTATTTTTTCATGTTTAAATATATCAGAATCTAAAATTAGTTCCAATAGGAAAATACATGGCTATCTGGATTGACAGCTGTACCATTCCCAGAATACTCATTGATAAAATTTATTCAGTAGCTATTTCCAGACAAAAAGTCCTGGTGATGACTGAAATTTCTATTCCCATTCCTCTTCATCCGCATATACAAAGAGTGATAACATCAAATATTTGTGAGTACATAATCCACAATCTACAGGTGGGAGATTTAATTATTTCGGATAATCCTGAGCTTCAATTACGAGTTTTATTAATAGGCGGCTTTTTTCTAAATATTAAGGGACTATTACTAGACCCCCATGATAGTATCAGAAAAGAGGAAGTGCGGATTGTAGATAACAAACCAGAAGATAAACTAATCCGTAATGTGTCCATCAGTGAACAGGAACAATTTCTTTCTTCATTAAAAATCTGGTTGAATGAAAATGCAAATTAACTTCTTTATTTCAAAATAAAAAATACAAGGTTCTGGTCATTTTACAAACTCACTTTTTTAACCTATAATCAGTTCAGAAATAAATAGCTTTATATATAAGTGAGTTTACCATGAAGATTCCTGTAAAACGATTTGAATTAACCACAAAAAGAAGAAACCAGCTCCTAAATATTTCTGCGCTGATAAATCAAGCCATCCATGACTCGGGTATTCTGGAAGGAATCTGTGTGATTCATAATCCGCACACTACAGCCGCTCTGACCATTAATGAAAACGCGGACCCTGATGTTTGTACAGACATGGAAGCATTTCTGGAAAAACTAATCCCTCCTGCCAGAGAATTTAGGCATTCAGAGGGGAATTCAGATTCTCATATTAAAACCAGTCTGGTGGGGCCTTCTCTCACCCTGATAATAGAAAAAGGTCAACCTATATTAGGTACATGGCAGGGCATATATTTTTGTGAATTTGATGGGCCACGTCAAAGACATTTCTACGTGAAATGTATGGAAGGTTGAAATAAGTGTTTAAAATCCTTATCAGTGTCGGTGGGGGTATCCTGCTGTATCTTCTCTTACCCCTACTCAAGCCTATGAAATGGTTTTTAAAATTAAACCTGGCGATTTTTTTTACTCTATTTATTCTCTATGTGGCTGACTTGGATATCAGCTGGGAAAGTAAAAATCTGAGTACACCTCAGGTCACGATTCTGGTGGATAAAAGCAGATCGATACCTACTGATATTCAAGAAATTATTATGAATGAGCTTAAATCTTCTTTGAAAAATGTACGTATAGAATATTTTTCAGAGATTTTTTCAGAAGATCCTGTACAGGTTCCGGTATCAGGTACTGCACTTTGGGATACCCTTTCAGTACTTCAAAAGAATAACCAAAGATTTTTAGTAATTAGTGACTTCAGAGATACAGCCAGTATATTAACCCAACAAACTAGCTTGGCAGTATACCCGGTTATTATCACCAATAAGTTACATGATACACTGGGTATTCTACAGTGGGATTTTCCGGAAAAGATTCAAAGTAGCGAAAAAACTAAATTCAGATTCAGCACCTATCAGGAATTTTCCGGACCAATTAAGGTTACTTTGTTAAATAAAGCCCGATTGATCCAGGAGCACACCTGGATGAACCCCTCAGGTCTACAGACACATGAATTTAAACTAACATTACCTGAAGGATACAATATCCTTACCTTAAAAATTAGTGGCCCTGATGATCAATATACCAATAACAATGCCGTTGATATTATGACACAATCATTACCTGATAATTATAAAGTCTTATTCATAGCCGGCAGACCTAGTTCAGAAGCGGCATTTTTAAATCGATTTCTAAGAAACCTTCCCTGGATCCGCGTAGATACTCATTTTTTAATCCAAACTCAGGAAAAATTCAAACTGGATCCATTATTACTTGGAAAGTATAACGCGTTAGTACTGATAGATATAGATGATAGCACTATTTTAAATATTGATAGCTTGAAAAATTTTAGTGGTAAGATATTGTACATTCCTGGTTTGCGGGATAACCTGGAAACTAAAATTCTGAACCAAAAATGGGAAATACCTTCACCTGAAAATAAAATCCGTGAAATACCTTTTTCCTTTGTACAAGACAATGTTTTTATTAAGACAAAATATTCAGATACAAATTATGTTTCGCAAAAAGATGATACCATCATCTTTTTAGGGTGGGATACCTGGAAATGGAATCTGATTGATTCCGGTCTGAACCTGCAAAATGAAAATTATCCCAGATTCTGGAAACCTATCCTGACTAAACTACTCCGCAAAGATCCCGCAAATTTACTGGATCTTCCTTTGAATTACTCACAAAATGATGTAACTCCTCTGGGTATTTTACCACCAGGCCACTATTTATTCTCCACAAATGATCAAAAAGTGCCTTTTATTGTTCACCCTGATTTCAGGGAAATGGGAAATTTGTCTTTCGATCTGGATGCTGCCAAACTTTTCCGTACAAATGTCTGGTATTTTCATCCTGGTATGAACTGGCAGAAAATAGTCAGGGAAACCCGTGGTGAAAACAAGATTGTTACCACCTATCAACACCACTTTCAGTCCAGAAAAAGCTGGCTGTTACTGATATTCATGTTACTATCAATCTGCATGTTCTGGTTTTTAAGCGATCGGGAAATGCTGAAAAGCTAATAATAAATTTCTGAAAAATACAATATTCATTTTTTTATTACAAATAAGATCCAATCTAAAAAGAGAAAAGCTCCAGTAATCTGGAGCTTTTCTCTCCCCCGGTTGGATTCGAACCAACGACCCAGTGATTAACAGTCACTTGCTCTGCCGACTGAGCTACAGGGGAATTTCTGTTTAAGGATTAAGTCTTGGTTTAACCCTTTTAATGTGAGTCGCCTGGGGCTCGAACCCAGGACCCTCGCCTTAAAAGGGCGATGCTCTACCGACTGAGCTAGCGACCCGGCCCTCATATATTCAGGACTAGTATTATAACAAAAAATACTAGTCCTGTCAATAATTAATTAACTATTTTGACTTTCTGTCTGTGCTTTAGCTTTCTTCTTTTTATTGGCGTCTACTTTACCAAAATGAGTCTTGAGATAAAAGGTAATAGGAGAAGCAATAAATATAGAAGAATAGGTACCTGAGATAATACCCACGACTAATGAAAGTCCAAAGTCTTTTAACACTCTTCCACCCAAGAGCCAGATGGCTACCGCAACAATCAAAGTGGTGAAAGAGGTGATCAAGGTACGGGAGAAAGTCTGTGTAATACTTTTATTCATGGTATATCGGAAATCTTCATCAGGATTGATCTTATGATTTTCACGTACCCGGTCAAATACCACAATCGTATCATTGATAGAATAACCCAGGATGGTAAGAATTGCGGCCAGAATGGTCACATCCAGACGAATATCAAAGAACACCACAGCTACCAGCATAATCAGAATATCATGGAACAGAGCCATAATAGCTCCTGCCCCATAGAAAAAGTCAAATCTGACTGCCACGTATACCAGGATCATAGCCGTCACAATCAACATCAGCTGCATACTGCGGGCCGCGAAAGTATTTCCCATACGGGAACCAATAAGTTCACTTCCACGTATCACTACATTTTCCTGTCCAAATTCTTTTTCCAGTGTTTCAGTGATCACAAGTACAGTGTCTTTATCACTGGTCTGGTGACCAGAGAGGGTAATCAGGAAGTTCATATTAGTCCCGGTACCTACAGTGGTCACTTCAGCGTCCATATGAGAAGCTGAAAACAACTGACGGAGATCATCAATTTTGATGTCTTTATTGATATGGGCTTCCACACGGGTACCACCAATAAAGTCAATACCCAGCTTGAATCCGCCCTGCATGAAATACTTCACTGCACCCGCAATGATTAACAGTAATGAAAATGAAATGGACATCCAGCCCAGACGCATAATACGCATGGTCTTGTTTATTTTGATACCTCTGATCCGGGTATCCTGTACGGTATTTTCTGTATTACTCATACTTTTCTCCTGGATTATATACTGAATTTCTTCAGTCTGAAGGTATCAACAAAGAAGTCGAACAACAACCGTGTGATAAACAGCGCTGAAAAGATATTGGCTATAATACCAAACATCAACGTAGTACCAAAGCCCTTGATATTACCCTGTCCAAACATAGACAAAGCAAATGCCGCGAACAAAGTTGTGAGGTTGGAATCCCAAATGGTAGAAGAAGCATTGGCATAACCATTTTCCAAAGCGTGTTTAAAGGTCCTGGAACGGCGCATTTCTTCACGAATACGTTCGTAAATAATTACGTTGGCGTCCACAGCCATACCTACAGTCAGAGCTATACCGGCGATACCAGCCAGAGTCAATGTAGCATTCATAAAGCCCAGAAAAGCTATCAGGAAAAAGATATTGAACACTAATCCCACAACAGCAATAACCCCTGATCCCCGGTAATAGAGCATCATAAATCCTATGACCACCAGGGCACCCCAAATAAAGGCTTTGGAACCGGATACGATGGAGTCTGCTCCCAGAGAGGGACCGATAACCCGTTCTTCCACAATTTCCAGTTTCACCGGCAGAGAACCGGCTTTTAAAACATTTGCCAGGAAACTGGCTTCATCCGCGGAAAAGCTTCCGCTGATTTCCCCATTTCCAATGATCTCAGAATTAATACGGGGAGCACTCTTGACTTTGCCGTCCAGTACTATGGCTAGTCTTTTTTTGATATTATTTCTGGTAATATCTGCGAAGATATCGGTACCTTCAGCAGTGAGTGAAAATGGGATCTTGTAGGAACCGTAATCATCCACATCAGCCCTGGCCTGGCCTATAGCTGTACCATCCATCTCCACTTTTTTCTTTAGGATATACCAACCCTGAAGACGGGGGGTGCCGAATTCATCGTTCTCCCACAGTGCATACCAATCTGAATCGTCAGGAATCTTAAATTCTTCAGGTACATTCTGACGTGAAATGATCTGGCCGTTGGAGCCAAAAATCACCGTACTGATCTGACCCAGTTTTTCCATGGATTCTTCATCCATAATATGGAATTCCAGCTTACCTACCTTGGAAAGTCCCTGGCGGATCAGCTGGGGATTATCCATACCGGGCAGCTCAATGGATATTCTATCATCAAAAGTTTTTCGGATGGAAGGTTCAGCAACACCAAAACTATCCATACGGTTTTTAAGGACTTCCAGGATACGCTCGGTGGCTTTTTTGTACTCATCCGGATAAATCTGGCGGACTTTTTTCTCATCATACTCGTTCTGATCCATTAACTGATTGGTAAGGTCGGCCGCATCAACCTGGGCTACTATATACACCCCACCCTGCAGATCCAAACCCAGTGACAAAGCTCTTTTTCTCACTTTTTTCAGATCAGTGATCAGTCTTTTTTCTTCACCGGACTTGAGGTCCAATGCATCTTCACTGGTGTTGATCAGCTCCCGTTCCTGGGGGGTGAGCCGGACATACCATTTATAGGTGGGATATAACCACCAACCTGCTATCCCTATCAGGATCAGCAATAATGCAAAACGAGCGCCTTTATTCATGAGTCAATCCTCCAAATCCCGGCTGTATTTAATTCTTGATGACGGTGACGATGTAATCTTTCAGGATCTCGACTTTTGACTCCTGAGTCTTGATATAGGCTACTTTATCATCAATGAAATCGATGATACCCACAATCCCGCCGGAAGTAAGCACTTTGTCGCCTTTTTTCAGCTGGGAAATTTCTTCTTTCAGCTTTTTTCTTCTTCTCTGTTCAGGCAAAACCATCAACAGATAAAATACAACGAAAATACCTGCAAACATAAGCAGGGACATCATATTGTTGCCGCCGGCAGCAGGGCCGGTTGCAGGAGCTGTGGGTGCTACAGGACTTGTTGTAGCCTGAGCAAATAATTGACCGATCTGTAAAAGCATGAGTGCCTCCATAAATTTCTCTGGTTTTAACAGGTGAAAAGTGCACCTGCTGATTTGAGTGTAACAGTATAGTATAAGATGCCAAAATCGTCAAAGTTTTGCAATTCAATCTATTGAGGTATTTCTCAGAATAATGAGGATTCCGGTCTAAAGTGCAAAACTATCAAATGTGGATTCAAGTTTAGATGAATACCAATCCGCTATTTTGCCATATTTACACATCCGCTTTAAAATATTAGTATAGATTTTTAAGGAGTTGAAATGAAGATAGTTTTGGCATATTCCGGCGGTCTGGATACTTCTGTAATTCTGGCCTGGCTCAAAGAAAAATATGACGCTGAAATAATAGCTTACGCAGCCAATGTGGGTCAGGAAGAAGACTGGGAAGCAGTTCGCAAAAAAGCCCTGGCTACCGGTGCATCAAAAGTATATATCGAAGATCTGCGGGAAGAATTTGTGACAGAAGCTATTTTTCCGGCTATTCAATCCAATGCCATCTATGAATACAAATATATGCTGGGTACATCCCTGGCCCGGCCTATTATAGCGCGGCGTCAGGTAGAGATCGCCCTCAAAGAAGGCGCCCAGGCAGTATCTCATGGCTGTACCGGAAAAGGCAACGACCAGGTCCGTTTTGAGATGACATTCCGGGCTTTTGCACCCCATCTGGAAATCATCGCTCCCTGGAAAAGAGATGACTTTTTCCACGCCCGGCAGGAACTGATTGACTTCGCTGAATCAAAAGGAATCCCTGTACCGGTATCCAAATCCAAACCCTACTCTATGGATCCAAATCTGATGCATATCAGCTATGAGGGCGGTATCCTGGAAGATCCGGCCAATGAATATGACAAGTCTATGTTTCAGATGACGGTTGATCCTACCGCAGCTCCCGACAAAGTAGAGTATGTTACTCTCAATTATGAGAAAGGTATACCTACTGCTATCAATGGTAAAAAATTAAAACCAGTGGAACTGATCGAAGAAGCCAATCGTATAGCAGGACGTAATGGTATAGGTGTAGTGGATATCGTGGAAAACCGGCTGGTCGGTATGAAGAGCCGCGGCGTTTATGAGACTCCCGGCGGCACCCTGCTTATGGAAGGTCACAAAGCTCTGGAAACCCTGACCCTGGAACGTGACACTATGCGCTACAAGCAGGGACTGGAGCTCAAGATTGCTGAGATGATTTACAACGGCCAGTGGTTCCATCCCCTTAAAGAAGCTTTGTTTGCCTTCATTAATGAAAGCCAGAAATTTGTGACTGGTGAGATAAAAATGAAACTTTACAAAGGTAACTGTATAGTAGCATCCCGTACCTCTCCCTACTCTCTTTATGATCCTAACCTGTCCACCTTTGAAGAAGGGGCGGATTATGACCAGAAAGATGCTAAAGGCTTTATCAAATTGTTCGGACTGCCCGCTGAAGTCTATGCCCGCAAGCATAATAAATTAAAATAGGTTTCCCAAGGAGAAAAAAATGGCTATGAACCAGAAACAGAAAGATTTTGTGACTTTGTCCGCCTTTGGAGTTACAGGAATAGTATTCTTTATCATCGGGATGTTTTTCTTCCGTGCTGAACCCGGCCTGTTGGGCTATTTTTTCCAGGGAATATTAGGCAGCAAAGGATTGTCCTTATCCCGTATTCTGGGGATTTTGGGCTTTTTCATCGCACTTCTGCTGGCTATACTGGCACTCCAGACCAGTGCGCATATCCAGGAAAGAAAAAGAAAGAGCGGCGGACGCTGGTAAGATTATAAAAAAAAGCCCCGGAAATAAACCGGGGCTTTTTTTATTTGGCTTTGAGAATGAGTGAATCCAGCTTCCTATCACCCGCATCATAGGCAGTCATAGTCAGTTTTTGGGGCGTAACATTGACGATGACAAAGTGCGGCTTCTGTGTGATTAGCACTTTCCGATAGATATTTGGAATTTCTCCCGAATAATTGTTTTCTCCCAGGCCCCCGCTGTTGATTACAGGTATGCCGTCTATATCAGATCTTTCATAGTAGGCATGTTCCCCGGTAAACACCAGATTCACTGGGTATTTCTGCAGCAGTGGTTTAAGTGCCTCCAGAATAACCGCTGTTTTTTGATTATTTCCCCTCTGACTAACTATCACCCAGGGATTATGGTGAATCACCAATATTTTCCACTGACCAGAGTTTACTTCTTTGAGTTCTTCTTCCAGCCAGCGGTATTGACTGGAGTCTTTAGAAAAATACATCGAAGAATTGACCACTATTATATGTGCCAGTGGCAGGCTGTAGGAATAAAAGGGCTGTCGGTCATTGGAAACGTCAAACAAGCGACGCCATAAAACAGAGTAAAAATCCAAACTGCCTATAGCCGGTAGAAATGCCAGGCTGGAGAAAAGGTTTCTGCCTTTTTCAAAAAAGACCTGCCAACGGTCCAGGTTAAGAGAATCCAGAATTACATTTCCGGTATGGATTAAGAAAGCGGGCTGATGCTGCCCTATTCTGCCGAATATATGAGCCATATTCCAGTATTCATCCCGAATGTCCACAGAATTCCCTACCACCGCGAAACTATAGCCTACTTTAGAGGGTATCTGCACCCAGCCTCGTATTTCAGAGAGATTGCGGTCTGCTGAAACTACCTGATAATAAAATCCGGGGTAGGAATCTGCAGCAATCCTGAAGCGCTTCCACTCACCGTTTTTTGCGCTCATCATATAGTTAGTGTATTGATTGGAAATCAGTAGGCTGAAAGTTTCCTTGCCGGTACTATGGAACAGTAATGTGATAGCCTTCATCTTTTTATTGGCATACGTGATGACAGGACCGAAGAACTGGTCATTCTTCTGAGGGTACACCTGAACGTAAAATATCGAAACAAAAAGAAAAACCAGGAATCTACGGAATATCAAATCTGGACCTCTTAGTCTTTATTATCCTTTATTATAGCATGAAATCCACTCTTATCAAGCAGGAGATGCTGACCTTTTATTATCTTAGTGTTTTATTGTCGCACAGCCTGGAATTGACTATAATATAGAGTCTGACTTCGCGAAAATGTTACAGGAGAGCTTATTATGCCGGAATTCCGTCTGCACAGTCCCTATCAGGCCTCAGGTGACCAGCCCGCGGCCATTGCAGCTATAGTAGAAAACTTCCGTCAGGGGCTACACCCTCAGGTCCTGCTGGGAGTGACCGGATCCGGTAAGACTTTTACCATGGCCAGTATCATCCAGGCCCTGCAGACCCCCAGTCTGGTCCTGTCACACAACAAGACCCTGGCGGCCCAGCTCTACCGGGAATTCAAGGACTATTTTCCCGAGAACGCGGTGGAATACTTTGTGTCCTATTATGACTATTACCAGCCGGAAGCCTATGTCCCGCAGAGGGATCTCTATATAGAAAAAGAATCTCAGATAAATGATGAAATAGAGCGGATGCGGGTGTCCAGTGTAGCCTCCCTGCTGGACCGCCAGGATGTACTGGTGGTTGCCTCAGTCTCCTGTATTTACGGCCTGGGGGCCCCTACAGACTACAAAGAGCTGGTTCTCTTTCTTAAAGTGGGTATGGAGATCAACCAGGAGGATATCCTGCGTCATCTGGTACGCATCCAGTACGAACGCTCCGACTTTGACATCCAGAGGGCCGCCTTCAGGGTCAAAGGGGACAGCATCGACATTCATGTAGCCTATTCCCGTGAAGTGATCCGGGTGGAGATGTTTGGAGATGAAATAGAGTCCATCAAACGTATACATTTTCTCACTGGTCAGGTACTGGAGACAATGGACCGTATACTGATCTACCCGGCCAAACTTTTCCTGACTACCGATGATAAGATCAAAAAGGCGGTATACAATATCGAAGAAGAACTGGCTTCCCGTCTGGAGGAGCTCAAAGCCCAGGGTAAACTGCTGGAAGCGCACCGCCTGGAAAGCCGTACCCATTACGACCTGGAAATGCTCCAGGAAATGGGATATTGCAACGGCATTGAAAATTATTCCCGGCACCTGTCCTTCCGTGCCGCCGGGGATCGCCCCTTTATCCTGCTGGATTATTTTCCGGAAGATTTTCTATTTATCATCGACGAGTCGCACGCTTCCATCCCCCAGCTGGGCGGCATGTACAACGGCGACCGGGCCCGCAAACAGACCCTGGTGGACTTCGGCTTCCGTCTGCCCAGCGCCATGGACAACCGCCCCCTCAAATTCGAAGAGACTGCCGCCTTTTTCAAGCGTACCCTGTTCGTGTCCGCTACCCCCGGTCCCTTTGAGATGGAGCACGCCCAGGCTGTAGTAGAACAGATCATACGTCCTACCGGCCTGGTTGACCCCGAGGTCGAAGTACGCCCCACCCAGGGCCAGATTGAGGATATCATGCTGGAGAGCCGTCAGCGCATAGCCGCGGGAGAACGTATCCTGATCACTACCCTTACCAAGAAGATGGCAGAAGACCTCAGTGAATACCTCACCGAAAACGGCTTCTCCGTCAAATACCTGCATAGTGAAATCGAAACCATCGAGCGGGTGGAGATCCTGCGCGACCTCCGCCTGGGAAAACACGATATAGTAGTAGGCATCAACCTCCTGCGTGAGGGCATCGACCTCCCTGAAGTATCCCTGGTCTGCATCCTGGACGCCGACAAGATGGGCTTTCTGCGCGGGGAACGTTCTCTCATCCAGACCATCGGACGCTCCGCCCGCAATGTCAACGGCAAGGTCATCCTCTACGCCGATACCGTGAGTGAAGCCATGCGCAAAGCCATGGATGAGACCGACCGCCGCCGCGCCATTCAGATCAAATATAATCAGGACCACGGCATCACTCCCCAGACCATCATCAAGGAAGTACACGATATCCTGGAACGCAAACAGGAAAAAGAGGAAGAACAGAAGAAAAAAGACGCTAAAAAACTGATTGAAGACTACAAAAAGAAATTTGTGGAAAAGGACCTCCTGCTGCGGGAACTGGAAGCCCTGATGTTCCAGTATGCCGAAGATCTGCAGTTCGAAGATGCCGCCCGCGTCCGGGACGAGATCAAGGAAATGAAAAAGTCGGGACAATAGAAGAACAGATATTTTTAAAAAGGAGTTATTCAAACTCTTGCTTTTTATTGTATTCTCATGGTCTTACAACACGTTTAAATATTTACCGCAAAAAAAAAAGCTGACCAAAATTTGGTCAGCTTTTTTTTTATATTTTTTCTTACTATGGTAAATTATCGAATATTGAATTATAGTTAGTGTTAGGATAATTATCCAGACTGATATTGATTCCACCATTGTTTGAAGCTGCTGTATTGGAGCATATTATATTATTAGTAACAATCGGGCTGATTCCAGTAGTCCAATATCCTATTTCAATTCCTCCACCAAATTGCCCGCAAGAATTGCCTTTTATAACATTATTCCTAATCAGAGCATTACATCCAGAATAGAGGTATAAGCCTCCTCCATATTGATTGGCACTGTTGTTGATAAATAAATTGTTCTGGAATATGGTATTGGCAGATCCATATTGAACTACGATCCCGCCACCATGGGATGCTGTAGTAGTATTATTACTCCATACGTTCCCAACTACCAAACTGTTGCCTGTGAGCTGTAAATTTCCACCTCCTCCTAATCCACCTGCAACATTATTAACAATTTTATTATAAAGAATATTGCCCTGGGAGTTCTCATAATCAATTCCTCCTATGGAACCATTCAGAGGATTTGTGTGTGAACTGTTACTACTAATAATATTACTTTGCATTGTCACGTCACTGGAATTCAATACACAGAGACCTCCAACCCAACGTCCATAGTTATTTGAAAGGATACAGTTTTCTACTATTATACCGGTAGAATTTTCAATATCAATACCGCCACCTTTAAGACCAGTAGCTTTTGCTTTTATAATAACCAAATCTTTAATATGCACATTGGATCTGCCATTTAAATAAATACCTCTGACACCTGATAAATACTGCATGTCTAAAATGGTATATCCAGTTTGGGCGCTATAATCTGAATTCCAGCCACCAACTATTTGCACGTTATTTATATTAATCAATACTCCCTGACTTGATGAAGCCAGTCCATTTCCAGGTGTATATGTTCCAGCACCGAGTTTAATGGTGTTTGCACCATAAAAATTCGCTAACGACAAAGCATTTGCTACGGACAATAAAGGTGAAGTTTCATTAGTACCGGAATTTAAATCACTTCCAAAAGAAGAGACAAAAATCGTATCCGGGACAAAAGGTGGAAAAGGAGCATTATAGAACAAAGTATTGGAATTTGTATTGGGAGTATTCCCAGCTGTCACATGTATACCACCCACGTCCACTGAAGCAGTATTCGAACAAATGATATTATTTGTGACTGTTGGTGAAATCCCTGTAATAGTATAACCAATTTCAATACCACCACCATATTGACCGCAGATATTTCCTTTTATAGTGTTGTTTCTGATTAAGGCATTACATCCTACATAGAGGAATAATCCACCACCATATTGATTGGCGGAATTATTTATAAACTGATTATTTTCAAAAATCGTGTCAGCAGATCCGTACTGAATAACAATACCGCCTCCATGAGATGCAGTTGTAGTATTATT
>CAYRWR010000036.1:0-41654 GCA_964428015.1 uncultured Brevinematales bacterium
CTTTGAGATCCGCGTCAGCATCATGATAGATCTTCATGTATAGCCTCCTGTTTGTTTATAAATGAATTATTGTAGCTGAGATTATAACATAACGCTAAATAATTGTCCAGAACAACAGGAATTAGATGGTTTTTAACTAAATTTCCAATTACAATGCCAAAAAAGTCTTTTTTTGCACAATTTGATAAAAAAAGGAAAACAAGCTATATTTCCCCATGCAAATAACAATCTGGCTGAACAGCCCTGAAGTCCCCCAGTTTACCTTTCAGGAAAGAAACCTGACTCTGCTGAAATCTCTGCTCCCCGGCACTGTCATTATACCCTGTGCTACTGAAAAAGAATTTGTGGAGCAACTTCCCCGTACCACTATAGCCATCGTGTGGGTGTTCAGACAGGAATGGTTTGTGCTGGCTCCCCGCCTGGCCTGGCTGGCCACTCCCGCCGCCGGAAAGGATTTCTTCACGGTTACGCCCCCTACCGGCCTGTTCATGTCCAATGGTACTTTTCATGGGAAAATAATGGCAGAGACGGTAGCCGGGATGATCCTGGCTCAATGCCGGGGGATACTGGCAGCAGCGCGATTGCAGCCCACTCATAGCTGGCCGCGTCGGGAATTATCCAGGCTCATGCGGTCTCTGCATGGCGCCCGGGTGACAATACTGGGATTCGGCCAGATCGGCAGATATATAGGGGGCCTGCTCAAGCCCTTCGGGGTACATCTTACCGGCATAAAACGAACAGTGTCTCCTCCGCCGGAATATTTTGACTCCGAGGATTTTATCCTGCCCCTGGATGCTTTGGAGGGGGTACTTCCCGGGACTGACCACATGGTAGTGGTACTGCCCCGCTCCCCTCAGACGGATGACATCCTGGATGCCGGACGGCTGGGACTGCTGCCTCCACATGCCTACCTCTATAATGTAGGCAGAGGCAATGCAGTGGATGAAAACGCTCTGGTGTCCGCCATCAGGGAAAAGAAACTTGCCGGAGCCTGTCTGGATGTTTTTAAGCAGGAACCTTTGGCGGAAGACTCCCCCCTGCGCAGCTGTCCTGAAATTCTGTTGATGCCCCATGCCTCGGCAATAGCCGATGATTATCTGGATCTATTTTTTGAAGAGTTCAGCGGGCTTTTAAGACAACGATATCAACTGGATTAGAGTCCCAGGAAAGATCAGTTTTTTTTCAGTCTTTTTGGATTTCCCAGTGTGGCGGATAGATCTCATAGACAAGAGGATCCTTCTTTATCACTTTTTCAAAACTCAACATAGATGCCTGGGAAAAGAAATTCAGGATGAACTTGGGGCCAGTGGAATAAAAATAGTTCTTTCCCCTGGATGAGTCCATTCCTTCCAGGAAGTAAATATCCTTACCGGAAAGCTGTTTCAGGGCTAGGTCTGGGGAGACATTTTTGTTAAAAACCAGGATTCTCTGGAAATTCTTCTGCTTTTTCAGACTGAAACATACTAGATTAGTCAATTGTTCTTTTACAGGGACGAGAGCGGTAGTGATTTTAATGTGATCCAGGACATTCAGGTTTTGCCTGGAGGCATCTTTTTCCTGGCCAAAGCTAAAGTGAAGAATAGTATTTGAAGTAAAGCTGTTTTTTTCCATAAATACGGTGTATTCTCTATGTATGGGGCTATAGTTAGTATCTATGGATTGACTGATATCCATGATGATTCCGTCTAAAACAACTGTTTGCCCTTTTTGTCCAAACACCTGAAGGGATGAAAACAGCAGACTCAGGGTAACAATATATTTGTACATAATATAATTCTCCTGATTTATTACTATATTGTACCTTTCTGATCTTTAAAACACAAAAAAAGCCCGCCTCCAGGGAGACGGGCAGGTCTGTATTAAACTATACAATGGCTTTATCCCCGCATCAATGCTACTTTACCGGTTCGGGCCATTTCCTTGATTTCGTAGCCTTTTAACAGCTCGACTACGGCATCGATTTTATTGGAATTCCCGGTGACTTCAATAGCTACGATATCGTGGGAAATGTCCACCACGTGGCCTTTGAAAATATCCGCGATTTCAATGATTTCCCGGCGTTTGGTAGAATCGATACTGACTTTGATCAGAGCCAGCTCCCGTGAGACATAATCGGTATCAGTCAGGTCACGGACTTTGATCACATCGATCAGCTTGTTGAGCTGTTTTTTCACCTGGTCGATGATACGGTCATCCCCTTCCACCACGATCGTCATGATACTGGCGGTAGGATCTTCGGTCTCAGCCACAGTCAGCGACGAAATATTATAGCCCCGAGCCGAAAACAATCCGGAGATACGGGACAGGACACCGAACTGGTTTTCGACCAGAACGGATAGGGTGTGTTTATTATATTCTTTACTCATGCCATTCCTCCGATAACCTGGGTCAGACCGGCCCCGGCAGGGACCATGGGGAACACATTCTCATTGGTATCCACCACTACTTCCAGCAGATAAGCGCCCTTGGATGCCAGCATGGTCTTGAGACCAGCTTCCAGATCCTGGGGTTTATCGACCCGGTGAGAGGGGATGCCATAAGCCAGGGACAGTTTTACAAAATCGGGATAATACTCACCGGTAGGCGCGGTATCTTTTCCTTTACCCAGGAGCACTCCGGAGTAACGGTTTTCATAGAACAACTCCTGCCACTGACGTACCATTCCCAGATATTTGTTGTTCATGATGATGATCTTTATATCGACATCATAGGTGCTTACAGTGGCCAGCTCCTGTATATTCATCTGTATAGAGCCGTCTCCTGCAATACAGATAACTGTCTCTTTGGGACTGGCGATTTTGGCACCGATGGCTGCGGGCAGGGAAAATCCCATAGTACCCAGTCCACCGGAGTTTATCCATTTGTGATCATCCTGGAAGAGATAGTACTGTGCGGTCCACATCTGGTGCTGACCCACATCAGAAACCACGGTGGCATTGTGTTTGGTGAGGCGGTCCAGAGTCTCGATAACGGACTGGGGCTTAACGATTTCAGTACTGTTTTTATAGCCCATGGGGTGTTTTTCTTTCCATTCCGCAATCTGGGCGCGCCATTCCTCGATCTTGGCCTCTTTGATCTGCTTATTCAGCTCCTTGAGGACCTCTTTGACATCTCCCACGATGGGGACATCTACTTTAACTGTCTTGGAGATGGATGCGGGATCTATATCGATATGTATGATGTCAGCATAGGGAGCAAAATCCTCGATTTTACCGGTCACGCGGTCGTCAAAACGGCTGCCGATGGCAATGATCAGGTCGGAATGAGAGATAGCATAATTGGCGTAGACCGTACCGTGCATACCCAGCATACCCAAATATAGGGGGTCAGAATAATCTGCGGGGTAGGCTCCCAATCCCATCAGGGTGGAAGTAACCGGGATGCGGGTCTTTTTAACAAATTCTCTCAATTCTTCCTGTGCGCCGGACAGGACTACACCGCCTCCGTAATAGATGATAGGTTTTTTAGCGTCCTTCATCAGTTCGGCGGCTTTTTTGACCTGGCCCAGGTGGGGTTTGGTGACGGGTTTATAGCTGCGGATATCGACCTTGTCAGGCCAGATAAATTCCGCTTTGGCATTCTGGACATCCTTGGGTACATCGATCAGGACAGGGCCGGGGCGTCCGGTAGAGGCGATATAAAAGGCCTCCCGGACTATTCGGGGGATGTCCGCCGCGTTTTTCACCAGGTAGTTATGCTTGGTAATAGGCCGGGTAATACCGGTGATATCTGCTTCCTGAAAAGCGTCACTACCTATGGCATAGGAAGGCACCTGTCCGGTAATAGCCACAATGGGGATAGAATCCATGTTGGCTGTAGCCAGTCCGGTAACCAGATTGGTGCCGCCGGGTCCGCTGGTGGCCAGACAGACCCCCACCTTTCCGGTGGAACGGGCAAAGCCTTCGGCATTGTGTACACTGCCCAGTTCATGACGAACCAGGTAAAGATTGATATCTTTTTCGTCATATAATACATCAAAAATGGGGATAACTGACCCCCCGGGATAGCCGAAAATGTCAGTGACTTTTTCCCGTTTGAGGCTCTCGATAAGTATCTGTGCTCCTGTCATTTCCACTGTTAAGCTCCTTTTTACAAAAAGAAATGCCTTATATTTTCTAACACATTGACCTGATTGTCAATTATTCTGACAGCCAGGAGCTATTTTTATGCGCTTCAACCTTTTACCATGCTGCCGAGGGCCGCTCTTGAAAGAGACCTCATTCTATCCTCCTTTTCATAAAAAAACCCGCCGTTTATTTAAACGGCGGGTGATTTTCATCTTATTCTGCTTTTACAAGAATATCCCGCCGGAAGGTACTACTACTACGACCACAATTACGACGACAACTACCAGTACAACAGCGGGAAGAAGATTCTTAAAAAAGTCTTTCATTCAAAATCCTTAATAGGATTATATTGTAGCGTAGGCTGATAAAGGTGTCAAATAAAAGGGTCTTGTGTATAAATAATACTACTTAAAAACATGGATTTGACTTTAGCCTGTTTTCTGCTTAAACTCCTGTCTGAGGAGTGGGATATGAGTTTCATGGATGTGGTAAACAGGCGCTACAGCGTCCGTAAATATCAGGACAAAGCGGTAGAAAAACAGAAAATAGAGCGTTGCCTGGAAGCGGTGCGTCAGGCTCCCTCCGCCCGGAATGCCCAACCCTGGAAATTCATCATCGTGGATGACCCGGAAATAAGGCAAAAAGTGGCCAGGGAGTCAGCCGGAAAAGTAGTACAAGCCAATCATTTTACTTTTTCCGCGCCGGTACTGGCGGTGCTGGTGACCATGCATTCTGATATCCTGACCCGGGTGGGCAGCCGTTTTTACGACCGGCAGTATGAACTTATCGATAACGGCATCGCCGCGGAGCATTTCTGCCTGCAGGCCGCGGAAGAGGGACTAGGCACCTGTATGCTGGGTATATTCAACGAAAAGGCCATTAAAAAAATCCTCAACATACCGCGGGGCTTGCGTATAGCTATGGTTATCACCCTGGGCTACCCGGCCGATGCCACTCCACCGGTCAGAAAAAGAAAATCGCTGGGGGACATAGCCTCCTGGAACACATTTTGATCAATCCGGTTTTTTAGGGAGCAGCATTCGTGCATAAACAACAGATCATGGAATATTACCTGCGCCGTCTGGAAAGCGGTTCTGAACATTACCAGATATTGGGATGGGAAGGTTATGCCCAACAGCATGCCCGGTTTGAAGCATTATTGAGAGCGGTGGATGTGAGAAATAAGTCTTTATTGGATGTAGGCTGCGGACTGGGTGACCTCTATCAGCATATCAGGGAGAAAAAACTGGATATTGACTACATGGGGGTAGATATCCTACAGTTTATGACGGACCGGGCCGGACAGGATAATCCGGATGCACGCTTTGTCTGTGCCGATATTTTTAAAGAGGATATCTTTCCGGCTGGACAGTTTGATATTGTGTATGCTTCGGGTATTTTCAATCTGGACCTGGGCAATAATTCAGAATTTTTTACTCTGGCTCTGAACCGGTTTTATGAATTATCCCGGAGTATCGTGGCCTTTTCATTACTGCATGATCGTTCCCCGGATAAAGAGTCTCTCTACTATTATTACCGCCCCGGACAGGTCGTCGAATGTATAGATGACATGGGATTAAATGTAAAGCGCATAGACATCCTGGAAGACTACGCTCAGAACGATTTCACTGTTATTATTGAAAAGTAGAGTATTTTGTCTTTTTTTCAGCATAGGCCTATACTTTTAGGAAGAAACCTGAAGGGGGAATCCTATGCGGAAACTTATGATGCTGGCATTCCTGCTCCTGCCTTTAGCCGCGCAGGCACAGAAAATGATACGGCAAAATGTTACAGTGTTCAGTCCGGACAACACATTGCAGACAATCCAGCATAGTGTTGAAGCTGCTGTAAGCGGTATGGATTCTCTCAATTTGGTATACTCAGAAACTATTAAAGGTGGGGCTCAGGATCTGGAAGAATTCTGGGCCAGAACTCCGGTTCAGGGCTTGATCTGGATTGAAAAAAAGAATAACTCTATTGAAATATCCTTTTATTCAAGAGGAGGCGATAATACCCGTTTGTCCTTTCCGGAAAAATTATCTATCGCCAACCTTACAGAAATACAGAAAAGGGTAAAAGACAAAGCTGGTGAATTTTTTCCTCCTAAATTGCAGGAAGTTGTGGTGAAAGAGAATCTGGTTATAAAGACGGTCTCTCCTTTGGAATATTACCGGCCTACCTTTCTGGTGGGTTTTAATTTGTGCATGGGTAGCATTTCTTTCCGATCCGGAAATACCAATGGCGATGATTCCAGTTTTAAACTTAATCTCTATCGGCCTGATTTTGTAGTGGATATGCACTATAAAAAGTTTTCCATTTCCTTAAGATACAATCAGTTTCTATACTATAACGATAATACCATGAATCTGGCTGGATCCTGGGGATTACATTTGATTCCCGGGTTGTGGCTGTCCAAAGGTTTTTTCTATGTAGGTCTGGATTTAAGTTCCTTTGACCTGTTCTTTAATAATTTTCCGGTGGAATTTCCCAATGGTGCCTGGACTTTAAGCGTCTACCCCAGGCTGGGATTTCGGTTTTCTGAAAATTTCAGTTTGTTTTTCAATCCTTTTGGCGGTTTCCAGATTTTATCTACCTTTCCCGGGGCTGTACCCGTCTTTAATTATAACCTGCACCTGGAATCTCTGATAGGTTTATCTCCACACTGGGTTATGACTTTCGAATTCGGCTTGACCGGCATTTATATGGTCCGCATGGCCCCAACAGATCCCAACAATTCTCAGGGCCCGGAACTTTCCGGAAATGAAAGCTTTGTTAACCTGGGAGTTAGATATCAGTTCCACCTGGGAGGCCAGAAATGAGAAAAATGATTCTATTTTTATTCTTTCTCCCCGTGTTTGTTTTTGGTGTAGACAGTAAATGGAATATTAGCCTGGTAGGACTCAGAAATAAAGATAAAACCTCAGATTATAACAGCGTGATCCTGGAATCTCTTAAAAACTCACTGGATCAGACCGGGAAATACCAATGCGCGGTATATGCTGATACTGGACAGACATTGTCCAGATATAAGTTGACAGACAATGGAGACCGAACGGTTTATTTTAATCTTTCCAAAAAAACCGGAGATGATTTTCTGATCAGCGGAGAATACTTTCTGGAGGGGGAAAAGATTTATGTTATTCTGTTTGCTATTGATTCTGCCCATCAAATCATCAAGACATCCAAGACCTATGTAGGTGAAATTGGAGTAGACATTTTTGATTTGATAGACAAGATTGCCGGAGATTTTGCTTCTGTATTACAGATGGCTCTACCCACCCCGGATCAGGCAACAATAGTGACCTATCGCAAAACCCTGAAGCTGGTTAGTGAAGCGGACAAATTTCCCCGCACCATGTATAACAATATTGGAGCTGAGTTTCATATCTATGATTTCAGGTCTCCTAATAATGCCAATGGTATTCAGGAAGAACTGGAATTTTATTATCAGTTTCACATCATCACAGGGAAATGGATGTATGGTCTGGACATGAATGTATTATCAGCATCTTTTCCGCTGGACGGGCGCGATACTGGTAATAATACCGGGCCCTCTGGTATCAATATTCGTGCGCTATTGGGTGTTGGATATAGGTTATTACCGAAATGGTTTTTATCTTTACATGTTGGAATTTTTGCCTTAGCAGGAGAAAATAGTGGTCCAGGTTTTGTGTTTATTCCGGGAATGACATATCTGCCCAGCCCTAATTGGAAATGGGACTTTTACTTGAATCCCTATTTTGTACTGGAAGGCAACCGATTTGGTTATCTGTCTCTGGATCCCTTAGTGATAAGCGGGACGTATTACTTTAATCCTAATCTGGGCATCAATTTTCATCTGGGGCTGGTATATATTAACTATGATCATGACGTGATTTATTCCCGGGGAGGATATCTAGGTCTGGGACTATCCTACCGTCTGGCTATCGATAATTAACGGGAGGCCAGTATCCTGAGGACTCTGTCCAGTCTTTTCAGCTGGGGTTCGGTCAGCTCCGGCTTGCGTGCTTCCAGAGCTTCCTGAAAGGATTCCCGGTATTCGCCGGAAATGGCCTTTAGGCTTTGTTCAGCATGCTGGGGGACTTCCTTGGCACGGCAGGTGAGCAGGTGTTTGATGAGGTAGGGGACGATCCTTTCCTGATATTCGGCGTTACCGGCTGCGACTCCAGCCAGGACTTTGATACCACTGTCTACGGTAATCACGGAACCTTCTTCTATAGTCATGAGGATATCATCCAGATAGGGAAAAATGGTATCCGCTTCCAGTCCGGCAATGGTGGACAGGGCAGTCATAGCCCCCCATACCATACGGTTGACGGGGCTTTTTAGCTGGTACAGGAATTCTTTTACAAAACGGGAGATAAGCTGGGGCTTGATATAGCCGATCTCATACAGGGTCTTGATGCTGTCGTTTCGGATGGGATCAGAGTTTACTGATAACAGTCCGATCAGCTCTTCAATAGAGCCCTGGTCTTCTGTCTCTATGATATCCTGGGCTAATTCCTGGTTGGGGACTTCGTCATTTCTTCCCCGGGTACTGGCCAGGCGGTCTATAACAGACATGGATCTACTCCCGTAATTAATCTCTCAGTGAAATAATACAATAAAACTGTTCTAATTACAATTTTTTCAGCACTTTGCAGGGATTACCGGCAGCTACCACCCCTGACGGAATATCCCGGAATACTACCGAACCGGCCCCTATGGTGGTGTCTCTACCGATAGTGACACCGGGACAAATAACCGAACCTCCCCCTATCCAGACATTGTCACCGATTTTTATCTCATAACCCATTTCCTTTCCGCTGATCCGGTCGGCTACATCGGTGGGATGTGTAGCGGAATATACCTGAACATAGGGGCCGAATTTCACATTATCTCCGATTATAACCCGGTTGACATCCAGAATAATACAATTAAAATTGGCATAAAAATTTTTACCGGTGTGGATATTATAGCCATAATCACAGTAAAAAGGGGCTTCTATCCAGGCGTCATGGGTGGATTGAAACAATTCCTGAAGTAGCTCTCTGCGCATGGCAGTATCAGCCGGGTCGCTCTGATTGAACTTACGCAGGATCTGCTTAGCCCGCACCCTATCGGCTACCAACCCTTCATCCCAGGAGTTGTAATATTCACCGGTGAGCATTTTTTCTCTTTCTGTCATATCTGCCTCTGAAAATATAATATCAATAGTCTGCAGGATTTCTAATAAATAATCAATTTATACCTTTTTTAATACATAATAGACATTTAATGTTTACAAAAAATATTTATTAACTATTATATGTTTTAGATTTTTTTACAAAAATTTTGAGAAAATGGTGTGGGGGTAGGGATGTATTTTGTTATTAAGCGGTTATTAGTACAAAAGTGGGGTATTCCAGGACTTCTGTTAGGGATATTTTTATTATATTCCTGTCCCGGAGGTAAGCAAAATGACTATTTTGATGAAAAAGAAAATATTCCTGTCAAAGTCATAATAGTACCTGATCCTAAGACGACATATAGAATAGCCCAGCCTTATTATTTCAGTGCGGTGGCGGAGGGGCTCCAATCCGGATTTTCTTTGAAATGGAAAGTTGAAAAAATCACCCCTAAAAACAGCATACCATTGGGCATGGATAGTCAGGACCAGACCCTGGTAGCTGCTTTTCCTTTGCCGGGAATGTATAAAATTACCCTGCAATTACTGCAAGCGACAAATGTAGTGTCACAGGATGAAAGAATCATCAGAGTATTTGAAAAACTGTATTCCGGTGACCAGCAGTTTTATGACCCTTTACAGATAGAGCTAATGCCCTATCAGGATAAAGAAAAAGGGAAAAAATGGGGCTATTATGATCCCCGAAAACAGCAGGTCATTATTACTCCCCGTTTTGATGACGCACGCAAGTTCACCGAGGGGCTGGGCGCAGTCAGGATAGGGGATAAATGGGGATATATTGATGCCTCAGGAAACCTGACTATCGGGGTGGATTTTGAAATGGCTATGGAATTCAGTGAAGAACGCGCCGCGATTGCGCTAAAAGATAATGACGGAAAATGGATCTGGGGTTTTATTGATAAACAGGGACGACTGATAGTCGAGCCCACCTATACTACCGTCTTTCCTTTTGAAAACGGCCTGGCCAGGGTGGGAACTGATAGTGATGGTGACGGCTTTGCGGACAGTATGAGTACTGTCAATCGTGATGGTGTCATTCAGGCCAATAACTAGGAGGAAAGAGATGAAGTTTTTTATCACTATCATTGCAGTGTTTTTTACCACGATCTCACTTCATGCCGCCTCCCAGGAAGAATTACATGAAGGCTTAAAATATAAGACCCGTATGGAAAAACTGCAGGAAGTATCCAAATTTTATGGGGTCAGCACCGAACTGGCCAAGAAGTTTTTCAGGAATGTCCCCGATTCATTCGATACTGTTTCAGATGGGCTGAGGCTGGCTAAAATCATAGATATGTTCTTCACAGCCGATGATACCGAAGCTCTGGTGGAGATAATCATGTGGGATGTGGAAAAAATTGGCCAGAAATTGATTGAAAAAAACCTTCCGGGTGTGATGCCTTTCTATAACGCGGTAGGTCTCTATAAAGATAGCCTGGAAATAATCCGGGACTATGTCTATATACCCATGATGGAGGACAGGATCTACCAGGCCTATTATGGCTTCAGGATAAAGGAAGCCCATGTGTCGGATCATGAAGCTGTTTCTTTGGCCTTTGACATGGCTACCATGGGGCCTTTCAGCGGTTATTATACAGTCAGGGACTCTATGCTGCAGAAAATGGCCCGGCAGATGGGTTATAATCAGGAGATTTTAGGCCCTAAGTTTCTGACTCGTATTGATGCCTTCTGGATGCGGCGGATGGAAGCCAAATTCCAGCAGGATCTGGCCAAGAGTAAAATCCCCACTATACCCAGGCTGGCTGCTGAGAAAAACCAGTCTGCCATGGCCATTCGACAGATAGAACAGTACTTTGATACCAAAGCCTATAAAAAATTATCTCCGGAAGAAAAGGAAAAAGTAAAAGCACTGGCATTGTCGGTAGTAAAAGACCTGGGAGGATATATCACGATATCTGATACTCCATCAGATGAAGACAACGGAGTGGTAACCAATACTCAAAAACCTAATCAGGATGTCCCGACTGACGCCGGGTTAAGTGCAGACAAAAAAGCCCTGATAGGGATCTGGAAGATTGTAGAAGGTGGTCAGAATAAATATCTGGAAATCAAAGATAAAAACGCTGTCAAAGTCCACGTCTACCAGAATGGAGAGTTGGTGGCTCACGCCGAAGGCACCTGGGATATTAAAAATGGAGCTTTTGATGTCAATCTGGGAGGCCAAAGCGTACAAATGAAGTATAAACTGCAGGGTTCTCAGCAAGTGATATTTGAATATACAGATGGTACTTTAAAGAAAGATGTGTTTAACCGGGTTCAGGCTGTAGGAAAATAACAGGGATATCAAATGGATTAACCGGTAATATAGTCTTCAACTGAAGCGGTATTACCGGTTTTTTTTAATTTCTAAAGGCAGTAACAGCTATTTCTACCAGTGCGTCTTTAGGCAGACGGGAGACCTCTACCGCGTAGCGGGCGGGGAGTACGGCTCCCTTGAAAAAAGAGGCATAGACCTGGTTCATTTCGCTGAATTGGCCCATATCTTTCAGAAACACCTCACTTTTTACCACCTGTTCCAGGCTCAATCCGGCTGCGGATAAAATAGCTTGGATGTTCTGCAGCACCCGGGTAGTCTGCTCGGTGATACCACCAGCCACTATCTGACCGGTGAGGGGGTCCAGGGGAATCTGACCGGATACAAATACCAGCTCCCCGGCCTGAACTGCCTGGCTGTAGGGGCCTATAGCCTGAGGGGCCTGGTCGGTAGAAATCTTTTTTAATGGCATGGATTACTCCTTTATAACTGACTGGCCAGAATGTCTTCCAGCTTTTCCCGGCGGCGGATGAGACGGGGCTGCTCATTATCAATCAACACTTCGGCAGGCAGAGGACGGGAATTGTAGCGGGAGGCCATGACATAGCCGTAAGCTCCCGCGGTATACAGGGCAATCACGTCTCCCAGGCGGGGGCGGGACAGCCGGCGGGTCTCCAGTCCCTGTTCATTGCGTGTAAAGATATCACCTGATTCACACAGATAACCGGCCAGGAGGATGTCTTCCTCTTCACCCTGGACATGGCTGGCATTCACTATATGATGATAGGAACCATAAGCCATAGGCCGGATGAGGTGATTAAAGCCGGTGTCTACGCCCACAAAGCGGTACTGGGGTGTGCTTTTCAGGTCGGTGACCCGGCAGAGCAGGACCCCGGCATCTGCAATCAGGTAGCGTCCCGGCTCCAGGGCCAGGGTGATCTCCTTACCGTAGGCTTTGGAAAAATCTTTCATGAGGCGGCTGACTCTCTGACCAAAGGCATCCAGGTCAAACAGAGGCTGATCCGGGCGATAGGGCACACCGATACCGCCTCCGAAATTGATGAATTCCAGGCCGGGAAAATCACGTGCAATCTGCAGGATAAAGTCCATCATAGCTACATACTGACTCTGGTCGAGTATACCTGAGCCGATATGAGAGTGGAGGCCCATCAGTTTAAGGCCATGCTTTTTTATAATGTCACGGGCCTGAGCCAGGTTACTCTGGAAGATACCGAACTTGCTGGCTGGCCCTCCTGTATTGGTATGGTCGTGGTGGCCGGCGCCATAGTCAGGATTGATGCGTATAGAAATCTCACTGCCGGGATAGAGCTCACCATAACGGGCCAGGGTATCCAGGCTGCCTACATTGAGGACTATACCCTGCTCTTTGGCATAACGCATATCTTCATCGGTGAGGTTGATGGCTGTAAACAGGATACGGTCAGCCTCAAATCCGGCACGCAGGGCAATCTCTACTTCAAAAGCGGATACTGTATCCAGGTAGGCACCTTCTTTCTCCAGGACCTCCAGAATACGCTGATTGGAATTGGCTTTCATGGCGTAATGGATGCGTACCTGGGGGTAGTCTATGACCTTCATCAGACTTTCGTAGCGTTCTCTGATGATGGCTGCGTCATAGACATAGAGAGGGCTGCCGAATTGTTCTATCAGGTCTGTTGCTTTGACCCCTCCGATGAGAAGCTGGTTATTGACTACGGGGTGATCTATCATCCTGTACTCCATAAATATTTTTAATATTTTAGCGGGATATGTTAGTTAATGCAAACATTTCAAGGGGGGAAGGCAGTCCTACTAGAATTTACAGACCTGGAACCAGGTCTGATAATGAAACCCCTCAGTGGCTACACGGGGCATGCTGGTAAAGGCCTGGTCGGGGATGCCTTCCCAGCCGCCGCTGAAATATCCGGTAAGGTTTAACACCTGGTCAGACTGAGAAGTGTCCAAGGCGGGGTTCCAGGCAAAAAAGCGCAGTTCGATCCGGGTAGGAGAGGGTAAGGGTTTGCCATCCAGTTTTTCAGCCAGGAGGTAGACCCTGTCTTCATCGGCTTTGGACAGCTGTGCGGGATGGTCTATACGGCCGCTCAGCACCACCATTTGACCCGGTACTATCCCGGCAGGCAGATTGTGCATCCTCTTCTCCTTCATTTCAGCCCGGCAATTGCCGCAACAGGCTGTCAGTGTAACACTGCAGGTAACCAGAAGTATTATATAATATTTTTTCATATGTACCCCATTTCTTACGATTTTAAGGGGAAAGCGGTTTTTTTACAAACAAAAAGAGCATATTTACAGGTACATCCCGGACAATTACTCGTCGCTATCTATGATATAAAAGGAAGCATTTTCATCCAGGGGCCGGCCCATAGTCTCAGAAGAGCTCACCTATTTTTGGCGCAGGGGATCGACCCCGTTTTGCGCAGACAGCAGAACGACATAGAGTATGAAAAAAAGAAGGGGTATAGTAAGTTTTTGTCCGGAAATATACTGCATGTTTCCCTCCTTGTACAGGAAAAAAGGGCTTTATTCCTACAAATTAGATAGCAAATAAAACCCTTTTACAAAGCAATTTATGAAGTGTTTATTTCCGTAAACGAAGGTGAATCAGGAAAATTTTTGTTTGAGAGGCAGGAGATAATATTCCTCCCAGCCGTTCTTATAATCTTCTGACTGGCCGTCCGGGATGTGGTGGTGGTGCAGTGTCATGAGTGTCCCATGTTCTGTTTTTTCAAAGTGGATTTCCAGAGTGGAATCCGGGGCGCCTTCCGGAAATTCTGTGGTACGCCATTTCTGGACAATAGTCCGGCCCGGCTCCAGCTCTTTGTTCTTGCCGGTGATGTAACCATCCCAGACGCTGAATTTCCCGCCTTTTACCGGATCAATCACAGCCTGACTATGAGTCAACTCGCTATGCAGGACCTGGTCCATCCAGATTTGATAGAGTTGTGACGGTTCCGCATTCAGCATGATCTCAATGGTGATTTCTTCCATTTCCCCCTCCCTGACGACATCTAACTATACTATATTTTCGGAATATTTCCATAAAACTTTTGTTCCAATTTATGCCGATGGGTACAATGATATAAATTTACAGAAAACAGAATTCGATTTAATATGTATTATTAAAGACACAGGGGAGGAAAGTATGGATCTGTTATTATTAGTTGCCGGGGTTATCCAGGTGGTGCTGTCACTGCTTGTGGCCGTGCTTTTTGTCTATGCCGCCTTCAGCTTTTTTAAGAGTTTGACCCGCAATATCGATGAAATGAAGGAGATTGCCAATAATAATGTCAGTGTGGGGTTATTATCCGGTTCAATCATTTTTTCCATAGCCTATATTGTGAAAAGCTCGATTGAACCCGCTATAGATGCTTTGTCTCAGACCATGCGAAACGCGGGTGCGGATTTTGTGCAGTACCTCAAGGTCAGCGGTATCATGCTGGGGCATATACTGATTGCGGGGATACTCTCCTTTTTCAGTGTCTTCCTGGCACTGAAGCTGTTTATGGCTCTGACTAAAAATCTGGATGAACTGGCAGAGATCAGGAAGAACAATGTTGCGGTAGGGGTCTTACTGGCAGCCATAATTATCAGTATTGCTCTGTTTATTGAGCCGGGCGTTAAGACCATTCTGCAGAGCCTGATTCCCCTGCCTCCTACCGGCATCTCCGACATCGGATAGGGAACTCCCATGAGTGAAGAAAAGCCCAAACGCTTCAAGGGCAGAGGTTTTCTGATCGGTATAATCCTGATACTGATCATCCGCCTGGTAAGCAGCCTGGGGACCAGCCTGGAAAATAACCAAAAGACCGACAAGCGTGAAGACACTTCTTACCAGGAGGAACAGCAGGATCTCTCCGATCAGGAGTTTGCCTACGCTGACCGGGAAGAACTGAAAAGAAAACAGGAAACTGATAACAAAAAAGACAATGAATCCGATAAAAAGGAGTCTTCTGATACAGATGCCAGGGGAAGAAGTAAAGGAGGAAGCAGTAAAAACAGCTCTGCATCCAAATTCTACCGCATCACCATGCCGGGGGAGGGCTCCAAACAGGAAGCCTCCTATGACTGGCGTTATGTTAATAACATGATGAAAAAGCGTGATTATAGCCTGACCCTGGAGCTTCTGAATAAGACGGTAAAAGAAGAAGAAGCAGTCCTGGACTATCTGGACCATGCCAGTCTGCAGGATCTGGGAGTAGACCCGGACCTGCGATATGTTTCTGAGATAAAATATCAGTTGTCCATGTGGAAGGCAGCCTACCGGGAGATGTATCTCAAGAGTAAACAGACATTCAACCCGCTTATTGCCGGTTTTAAAGAGGTCTTTGAAAAAGAGGGTTTCACCACCCGTGAAAAGCTGGACTTTTTGGTCACTTTCGTGCAGAATATCCGGTACGAAAGGCCGGGAGGAGAGCTGGATGTTTTTCCTCCTCTGGTCACCTTATCACGCCGCTTTGGAGACTGTGATACCAAGAGCCTGCTGCTCTATGTGCTACTGGAAAAATTCGGCTATGATTGTGTGATGATGTGGAGCCAGCATTACAAACACGCCATGCTGGGTATCTATGATGGCGGCAGCGGGGATTATAAATCCTGGGATGGTAAAAAGTATTATTTTGTGGAAACGACCTATCCCGGATGGGCTATAGGCCAGCTCCCCCCCAAATGGGATAATACCAGCTACTGGTATACTATAAAGTTATAACAGGAAGGATACGATTTTCAAAAATTTAACTGATTCAGTGGGGCTTGTCAAGACCCAATATTACACTTTCGCGGAATCATCGGCAGACCGTCTGCAGCTGGATTCCGGAACTGATTTTGGCCCTATCACAGTGGCCTATGAGACCTACGGTACTCTCAACCCCGCCCGCGACAACGCGGTCCTGATCACGCATGCCCTGTCTGGCGACGCGCACGCCGCCGGGTATCACTCCAGCCGGGATTCAAAGCCGGGCTGGTGGGATGATATGATCGGGCCGGGTAAACCCTATGATACCGACAAATACTTTATGATCTGCTCCAATGTCCTGGGAGGCTGTGTGGGTACAACCGGTCCCTCCAGTATCAACCCGGAGACCGGACGGCCCTATGGCCTGAAATTCCCGGTAGTGACCATTGGTGATATGGTCAAAGTCCAGAAACGTCTGGTCGAACACCTGGGTATAGAAAAACTCCTCTGTGTAGCCGGGGGCAGTATGGGCGGCATGCAGAGCCTGGAATGGGCCCTGCGTTATCCTGAGGCGTTGCACGGATGTATGGTGATTGCAGCCACTTCCCGCTTATCCGCTCAGAGTATCGCTTTTGATGCTGTGGGGCGGAATGCTATCCTGTCCGATACCCATTTTCATGAGGGGGATTATTATGACAAGACCCCTCCGGTACAGGGTCTGTCTATTGCCCGGATGATAGGGCATATCACCTATCTTTCCGATATTTCCATGCACCGTAAATTCGGGAGGCGTCTGCAAAAGAATGACAGCTTTAATTTTGATTTTTCTTCTGAATTTCAGGTAGAAAGCTACCTTAACCACCAGGGGTCCAAATTTGTGGAGCGTTTTGACGCCAATACCTATCTTTATGTGACCAAAGCTATGGATTACTTTGATGTGGCAGAATACTACGGAAAAGGAGACCTGGCTAAAGCGGTGGAACATATTAAAGCTGACCTGCTGGTTCTGTCCTTCAGTTCAGATTGGCTGTTTCCCCCCTATCAGTCAGAAGAGCTGGTACAGGCCCTGGTGCGCAGCCAGAGAGATGTGACTTATCTGAATATTGAGTCACCTTATGGACACGACAGTTTTCTACTGGAGTTTGATACTATGTCGCGCATCGTGAGAAATTTCCTTTCAGCCACTCAGGCCAGCCTGAGGGGAGGCAAAAAATGAGCAAATCACTGGAACTTTTTAATAATCGCCTGGACCTGGCGATTATTGGTGATATGATAGAAACCGGTAGCAAAGTACTGGACCTGGGCTGCGGCAGCGGAAAACTGCTGGAACCTCTGATCCGGGAAAAAGGCGTGAAAGGCACCGGTATCGATATTGATCAGGAAAAACTGATCAGCTGTATAGCCAAAGGTATCCCCGTAGTCCAGCAGGACCTCAATACCGGGCTGGCAAATTTTAATGACCTGAGCTTTGACTATGTGGTATTGTCCCAGACTTTGCAGGTAGTACATCATCCAGAGACTTTGCTCAATGAGATGCTTAGGGTGGGACGTTTTGGAATAGTCAGTTTCCCCAATTTTGGACATTTCCACCTGTTGTTTGATCTGCTGTTCCGCAGAAAGGCTCCCCGGACCAGGAGCCTGCCTTATGAGTGGTATAATACCCCCAATATTCATGTGCTGACCATAAAGGACTTTCATGAATTCTGTAAGCAGCGGGGGATCAGGATTCTGCGGGAATTCCATTATCATGGCAAGACCTATTCCGAGAGAATGCTCCTGGCCAATTCACTGTCCGAAGGCTGTGTGGCTTTAATAGCCCGTTCCTCTTAAACAACTCTTGAGATTTTTTCAGGACCTCCGATAATCATATAGAATGATAATCGGAGGTTTTTTAATGAAAAAAAGTATTATTTTCAGCCTGATGCTGGCTTTCTCTCCCCTGTTTGCTTCCATGGAAAGCATACCGGTACGTGATGTCAAAGAAGTAGTACTGGAAAATCTATATGATTTTTCTTCTCTGCTGGAAGTCAGTGACGCCTATTTACGGGATTATCAGAATGTCCTGCAAAATGCCAAAGAACTTCTCTATAATAATAAGAATACGGTGTTGACTTCACAGGCTAAAAAGGAATTGCTGGATCAGCTGGTTCTTCACGCGGAAGAAGCCAGACAGATCATCAACCGCGCTTCTTTTAATCACCAGGCTTTGTTCTTCCAGTCGGAAGACAGTTATGAAAGGGAAATTTTTGTAGTACTGGATGAGCATACTTCCTCGGAATCCTTCATCTTTTCCAATCCGTTATTCCAGGATCAGAAGCTCTTGCTGGAGGATCTCTACCAGATCAAAGCCACTCCCCAGGGTATAGCAGACGGTTTGATGACATTAGACAGGGCTATCAGCCGCTTGTTTGAAGTGCGCAGTCAGGTCAGGGCGTATTTTGTCAGAGTACAGAATATCATTGACCTGCAGAAATCTCTGCTCCAGGATAAAAATGATGAAAAAGGGGAATTTAAAGGGTATGTAAAAAAGATTGAAACTCAGATGTATGAACTATCCGTACGGTCCTGCAATGGTGTATTCAGCAGTGAAGATAGAGAAGCTCTGGATTTTCATTTCCAGGAACTCAAATCAGAACTGGTACGTATCAGTAACATCAGCGGTATTCGCAGCCAGTTCCTGACCATGGGACAGACTTCTATACTGCACCGGGAAGAAGCGGAAAAGGTCATGCTGAGCTTTAAATCTGCCCAATAAGTAAAATTTAATCAGTTTTTAAAAAAGCCTGCTCTCAGCAGGCTTTTTTTATTTTATCCTGACCGCTATCAGGGTAATATCGTCATTGATGTTTTGTTTTTGCAGGTAGACTTCCAGGTTTTCCAATATGCGCCGGTTCAGGTCTTTCATGGAGAGGTCTACCAGGGATGCATCATCCAGCCACTCCTGAAGCCTCTGCAGGAGCCTGTCCTGGCCGTATTCTTCACCCTGGGGAGAGAATTCTTCTATAATACCGTCTGTAAACAGCAGGAGGATATCTCCCGCACTGATCATCTGGTGACCCTGGACAAATTCACTATTCTCAATATAACCGATAGCCTGACCTTGGGCGTTGAGAGGGACTATGCGGTGTTCTGACACTTTCAGGAGCAGCTGGTCAGGATGGCCGGCGGAACAATAACTGATTCTGTCTTCAAAGATATCTACATTAAATACAGTCAGGAAGGTCCGGGTCTGCAGTTCTTTGACAAACAGGCCGTTGATATAGGTCATCCTCTCTCCGGGCTGGTTGAGCAGGACTCTGCTCTCCCGGGAGAGTACGTCCAGCTGCATGGTAGACAGGGCCGCCTGGAGGCCATGGCCGGCACAATCCGCGATGGTAAGGGAAGCTCTGCCCGAACGTAAAGGCGAGATATTATAATAATCTCCACTGACAGTACCAGACATGGGGAGGAAGCGGACATCTATCTCCAGCCCTTTTATCCTTTCGTAGTCTTTTTTTCCTGAAAGAATGGAGTGCTGTACCAGGGCGGCCTGGGCCAGATCCTGGTCAATCTCTTTCTGACGGGCTAAGAGCTGATTTTCCAGCTTGCGGCTGATCAGGAGGTTCTGGATGCGGGCCAGTAATTCGCGGGTATTAAAGGGTTTGGATAGATAATCATCAGCATGATGCTCCAGGCCGGTCAGTTTCCCGCTCTCATCGACCTTGGCAGTGAGAAGTACCAGTGGAATATGGCGGTAATCTTTATGGTTTTTTACCATTTCGCAGAGTTCGTAACCTGTCATACGGGGCATCATCACGTCAGAAATGATGAGGTCAGGGGCAGTAATCTGAATCATATCCCAGGCTTCCTTACCGTCTTTAGCCGCACTAACCTCATAGCTGCCGCTGAGCAGGGACTGGATAAACTGCCGCATATCAGCCTGGTCCTCTACTACCAGTATGCGGGATCCAGTCACCTGAGGGATAAAATCTGAATTGAGCACTGGTGAGGGCAGTACAGGTGCTTTTTCCTGAGGCGACAATGGTTCTCCTACATCTTTCTGGAAATCGGATAAGAGATATTCCCGGATGGCCGGAATTTCCCGGACCGGTTCAGCAGACAGGAATTTGTCTTCCAGGTGGTCAGAGCCTTTTAAAAATCTTAGGCTGAATACGGAGCCCTTTCCGGGAGCAGACTGCACGGAGATTTCTCCATGATGGAGATCCATTAGTTCTTTAACCAGGGACAAGCCGATACCCGTACCCTCAAATTCCCGTTTTTCACTGCTGTCTACCTGAGCAAATCTTTCAAAAATATGGCCCAGTTTGTCCTGAGGGATTCCCACTCCGGTGTCCTGGATACTGATCTGGATGGCGTCATCCTGGTCTTGCACCAGGAGGCTGATACTACCCTGAGGAGGAGTGAATTTAAAGGCATTGGAAAGCAGGTTCATAATAATCTTTTCAAACATTTCCGGGTCGATATAGAGCATGGTATCCGCACCACTAAAATCCAAAGTCAGTTTCAAATCACGGCTATGCGCGGCGGAATCCAGGGTGGACACCAGAAATTCCAGAATTTTTCGGATATTGGTAGGACGGAAACGGGGATTGAGTTTTCCGGCATCCAGCTTGGAAAAATCGAGAAGGTTATTGATCAGTTTTAACAGGCGCAGAGAGTTTTTGCGTATGGTGACCAGATTATGACGGATCTGCTGAGGATCTTCAATATCCTCATCCAAAATATATTCAATAGGAGCCAAAATAAGAGTCAAGGGGGTGCGCAGATCATGGGAAATATTGGCGAAGAAGCGGGACTTGAGCTCGTCCATGTCCTGAAGCTTGGTATTCAGTACCTGCAGTTCGTGAGTACGTTCTTCTACGATATCTTCGAGATGCTGGTTGTAGTGTTCTACTTTACGCCGGGTGTAGGTCAGGTACTCACGCAGGAAATTGTAAGAATCACTTAAAGTCTTGATCTCATCCCGGGTATCCACATGTATTTCATATTCATAGTCACCTTCCTGAATGCGGTTGATGCCCTGAATAACATGATGCAGGGGTTCCAGGATGATCTTTCCCAACTGACTGATTAACAGGAAAAACATACCGGAAAGAATCAGAATAAGAATAAGATTAAAAGTGATGATGTTCTGGAGGATTCGCGAGTAGCTTTCCGGATATATCTGAGCTACATAGTAGCCTACCAGCTGGTATTTGTAGTAGATAGGATAGAGATACTGATCTTCGGGCAGAAACAGGGTGTTCCAGAATTTTAATTTACCTTTCAGAGCGTCGGGGATTTCAGGGTATTTATCGGGATAAAAAATATAGAATGAGTGCAGTGAAAAAATATTGCGGGCTACTTCAGCTTTGTTTTTATATGCCTTGAAAATATAATAGGACATTAGCTTCATATAAGAATCAATACGGCTCTGATCCGTGTTCAACCAATACCTTAAAAAACCTTCTTGGGAAGGTTCCAGAGAGTAAAGCAGCAGTTTTCCCTCAGGGTCCAGGATACTGATTCGGCCTATAGGCTGTTTGGTATTGGAAAACAGATCAAAGTCTTCTCTTAAGGAAGAATGTAGAAAAAATTTATTCAATGTTTCCGTAATGGCCTTTTTGGTCTCCTGGCGGTTAAGTGTAAAGAAATCCACCCCCTCTCCCAGTAAGAAATTGTGAATCATATTGAACTTATCAATCTGAGTACGGATAAGCAGGGAGCGCGTCTGGCGGTAGGAATAGTAAATAAAAAACACATTGGAAGAAATCAGCAGCAGGCTGAAAATCAGGATCAATTTTGACTTTAGTGAAAGAGAAGCATGCATCAGAATACGTACAGCAAACTCCAGCAGAGTCAGCGCCAATAATACTACAATCAGAGCAAAAGTGAAAAAACTAAAAAGTTTCTTCCACATCTTGGTGGTGCGGACTATATAGACAGAATTCAATCCCCCAAAAGAATCGTCTTCGAAATGGGAAGCATTCACATCTTCGACCCAAAAACCTTCGGTATAATGGTAATCCGAAAAGGATTTTTTACCGGGTTTGACCGGAAAAACCACATATTTATAGGGGTTTTTTGCTTTGTCCAGAGTCAGGGTTTTCTGCCAGATATGATTGGACACCTTTTCCATGAGAAAGGTAGGATCATCAGCCGACCAGCCGGAAAACCCTCCTGCTATCACTACATAGGCAATTTGAAAAGTGTCTTTATCCAGTTTGTTATATTCATAGAATTTTTGGGGTAAGGGAGTGGAAAAGGTAAAAGTATGAGGACGGGAAAATTCAGCTTCCCTCATGTCAAAAAAACGGTTGACAGGTATATAGAGTGTTATCAAAAGCAGAAGGATGATACCGCGGAGCAGATATTTTTTCATTGGAGTCCCATGCTTATTGGTTAATTACATTATAAATAGTTTGCATAATAATACAATGGGAATTTGGAATTATTTTAACTCTATGGAGAATTATTGAACTTTTTAACTGGGCCCTTTAATATGGAAAATCATTCAGGAAAAAGCGGGGAGGAAATATGCTGGAAGGTAAAATCAGGGATATCATGTCTAAAAATGTGGTGACCATAAAAGAGGATATCAATATCGGCTTTGTCTCTCATATGCTGTACCGCCATAAGATCAACGGCATCCTGGTGGTGGACAAAGATGATGAAAAGAAGATAAAGGGTATCTTCACTACCACGGATCTATTGAATATCCTGGGAAAAGCCGCGGAAAATGAAAAGGATATCGAAAAGACACTAAAGGAAATGTCAGCTATAAAGGTAAGTGAATTAGGCAACCGCGAGGTTATCACCCTGAGCCCGGAAGACTCTATCCTGGATGCTATACGCCTGATGAGCACACGCCATATTCACACCCTGCCGGTAGTGGATAAGGGCGAGCTGGTGGGCGTGGTGGGCCGTCACGATATCCTGAACATATCCATGAATTACTGGAAATAATACAGGCTAATCTTCGCTGGGAGTTTTTTCTCCGCTGTCTTTGAACAGAACATTGTTTTCGTCAAAGGCCACATTGATGACTTTGGACACACCCAGCTCTTCCATGGTCACACCATACAGAGTGTCACAGATCTCCAGAGTAGACTTGGAGTGAGACACCAGGATAAACTGGCTGGTCTCCTTGAAGTCATGCACGATCTTTTTGAAGCGGTCGATATTGTCATCGTCCAGGGGTGCGTCCAACTCGTCCAGTACCACAAAAGGTGTAGGCTTGAGATACAGGATGGAGAATATCACCGCGATAGCTACCAGGGCTCTTTCTCCCCCGGAGAACAGGGAGATACTCTGGAATTTCTTGCCGGGAGGCTCAGCCATGATCTCGATACCGCTGGTCAGGACGTTGTCCTTATCGGTGAGGAGCAGGTCGGCCTTTCCCCCGTCAAACAGGCGGGCAAAAATCTTTTTAAAAGCTTTGCGGATATCCTGAAAAGCGGTCATGAATTGTTCTTCGCTCTTGACATTAGTCTCGCTGATCAGGTCAATGATGTCGCTCATGGCGGCTTCTATATCCCTGCGCTGCTGCAGCAGGAAGTCCAGGCGTTCTTTGGCATCCTGGTACTGCTCGATAGCCAGGAGGTTCACATCTCCCAGGCGGGACAGGCTGGTCCTGACCCGGCGGGTCTGAGCGGCGATTTCATCCAGGTTGTCGGTTTCCTGGATGACAATTTCGCGGGCATCAATGGAGTAGGTATTGCGGGTATTTTCCACGATGATATCCAGGGACTGCTGGCGTTCCTGGATGCTTTCTTCCAGGGAAGTGATGGACATCTCTATCTTCTGGATGCGCAGGCCCAGGTCATTAAGTTGTACTTCGATAGCTTTGGAGGCCGCGCGCAGCTGAGTCAGCTCTTCACGGTCTTTATGGATCTGGTCACGTGATCCCTGGATTTCTTCATCCAGACGGGCGGCCAGTGTGGCTCCCTCATCAATATCGATAGCCAGCTGATCCAGTTCGTCCAAAGCCTGGCTCTTTTCGGTGACATAGCTGGACTGGTTTTTCTCGATATCCTGTATCTGCTGCTCCAGGCGGCGGATCTCATTGGAAATACTTTTATACTGCTCTTCCACCCGGGCAAAGTCGACCTTGCGGATGTTGAGCTTTTCGTTATGACGGGCTTTTTCTTCACGCAGGGTTTGAATATCTTTTTCATACCCGGTGACGATCTCCTGGATCTTGTCCACCTGGTTCTGCTTTTTATTGATGGCTTCTGAGGTAGCGTTGATCTGGTTTTCCAGACTTTTACGGGTCTCTTCGGTGCGGGTGATCAATTCTTCCAGGCGGTGCAGGTCTTTACGAACAGCGTTCATCTCATATTCGATTTTGTTGTAACTGGACAGGATGTCGCTGCGCTCAGCCTGCAGTTCACGGATCTTAGCCCGCTGTTTTTCCAGAGTGAGGTCATTGCGGGTGATGGTCTCGGTGAGTTCTTCGATGCGGGCCTGGAGTTTTTCCTTATGGGTATAGCTGCCCTCATCGCTGTACAGGATGCCCAGGATATTTTCGTAGTAGCCCTGGTATTCCTTGAACTGGGTCCGGAATTCTTTAATGATGTCTTTGACTGACTCTCCGCCCTTTTCAACCGCGCTCTGCAGGCGGCTCAGGGTATCATCCAGACGGGCATCCAGAAGAGGTTTCTTGTCGCTGAAACGTTTAAGCTCGCTGGACTGTTTTTCCAGGGACTCCATGATGACCTTGTCCATGCTCTTGAGCTCGGTCTGGATATTGCGGATCTCCTGGCTGTGCGCCTGGTTTTCTTCTTTGAGCTTTTTTTCGGTGAGGAGGCCTTCTTCGATGCGGGACAGGATTTCTTCCAGCTGGTGTTTGAGGGCATCCAGTTCATTGACCAGAGCCTCGTGGTGCTGGGTCTTTTCTTTCTTCTCCGTTTCATGGCGGCGCTGGTCTTCCCATTTTTCTTCCAGATTAGCCCGGAAGCTTTCCAGCTTGGTGTGGTTGGTAATGACTTCTTCACGGAGACGGTCGATATCATCCTTGCTCACGATGCGCTGGAAGCCCAGCTCCCGGGAGCTGTTGAGGATACTATCGTCCAGGGATTTTATACGGGCAAATACGGCATCGATCTCAGACTGGATAGCTGCCAGGCCCTCTTCCATTTTAGACTTTTCCTGACCGGCTTTTTCCTTGTCGGCTTTTTTCTGAGCCAGCTCTTCCTTCAGTCTGTGGTTGCGTTCCGCTTCATCTTTGAGACGGGCTTCCATACTGTCCAGGCGTTCCTTGATGCTCTGCTGGCGGGTGCGTTTGGCAGCCAGGCGGCTGTTGATTTCAGAAAGCTGCTGCTCCCGGGACTCATTCTGCTGAGTCAGGGTATTGAGACGGCCCTCTCTCTCAAAGATGTCAGCCTCGGTTTTTTTGATGGCTTCTTCTCTTTTACGCAGTTCTTCGTGCAGGGGGACCTGCTGGGCTTTATGGTCAGCGATCTTGTTGCGGCGGGATTCGATCTCATTCTGAATATTGCGTATGCGCAGGGCTTCAAAACGGACTTCCAGGTCTTTAAGGTTTTCGCGCAGTTCATTGTACTTACTGGCGTCTTCAGCCTGCTTCTGCAGGTTGGTGACTTCTTTTTCCAGCTCGATGATGAGGTCATTCACGCGTTCCAGGTTTTCCTGACTGCGTTCCAGTTTCCTTTCAGCTTCGTCCTTACGGAATTTAAACTTGGAAATACCGGCAAAGTCTTCGAACAGGATACGGCGTTCCAGGGGGGATTCGCTGAGCAGGCGGTCGATCTTGCCCTGCTCAAAGATGGCATAGGAATCCCGGCCTACCCCGGTGTCCAGGAACATTTCCACCAGTTCTTTGAGGCGTACACGGGATTTATTGAGATAGTACTGGCTTTCACCGCTGCGGAAGATACGTCTGGAGATCTGTACTTCGGAAAAATCTATGGGCAGCCAGTGGTTTTCATTATTAAAGGTAAGGTTGACTTCGGCCATACCCTGAGCGGTACGGTCCCGGGTACCGTTGAAGATGACGTCTTCCATCTTGTTGCCGCGCATATTCTTAGCGCTTTGTTCACCCAGCACCCATTTGATGGCTTCCACTACATTGGATTTACCGCAGCCGTTGGGTCCCACGATACCGGTGATACCGTCGGTGAATTCGATATAAGTCTTGGACGCAAAGGATTTGAATCCGTTTAAGGTCATAGATTTCAGGTAGATGGCCAATGGTTTCCCCTCTTCCAGAGTCGAGCACTAATTATAATACATTCTGAGGGGTTAGAGCAAATTTTTTATTTTGTGCGTAATTCTGTGCGTAAGTCAGGCTTCCCAGCGGCAGCCTCCCCCGCAGGAGGAGAAGCAGTCCCGCTCCGCGCAGTCGGGAAAGGGGGTCTGAGCCAGAAAATCCCGGACAGCTGGAGAAGAAATCAGCTCAGAGAAAGGCTGCCGGGACAGGTCCCCCAGCACGGTGGGGCTCTGTTCACAGACACGCAGACGCCCCTGGCTGTCGATGAGCCACTTGTCACGCCCGCACTGGCAGGGAGAAAAGTGCAGGGAGGGGTAGCGTGAGTGGGGCGTACGGCAGTCGCGTACCGGAATAGTAGTGATAACGGGCAATTTGAGCATCCGCGCGGCCCGGTCTGCCTGCCTGAGCGCCTGATCCAGCGCATACGGAGATAAGTGGAACCGGGTGGAATTGGTCCTACCCCGCCCGGTGGGTATAAAGCGATTGATGCTGAAACTGTCCGCGCCCAGAGCGGATGCGATCTCTATGACAGGGACCAGCTGGCCGGTATTTTCCGCGGACAGCATAAAAGTAACATTGAGGCGGGCATGGTTCTGCCTGATGAAAGCCATAGCCAGCCTGACCCGGTCTGCAGCATCCTGTCCGGTGAGGGCGTGATAAAGGATGGAATCAGAGGCATGGAGGGGTATATCAAAATAACGGATGCCTGCTTGAATTAAAGACAGAATGTTCCGCTCATCAAGCAGAGAACCATTGCTGGCCAGGCCCAGAGGCAGACGGGGAAAATCAGCATGCAGAGCCTCTATTAACTCCAGCAATCCGGGATAGAGGAGAGGTTCTCCTCCGGTAAAAGTCAACCAGCGTGGAGCAGCGTCAGGGATGGCTCCCCTCAGCAGATCTCTCCACTGGTCTGTGGTTAAGATCGGCATCTCCCTGCTGGTGGGGTCCTGGTAGCAGAAGGCGCAGTTCAGATTGCAGGCGGAGGATATTTCCAGCACCAGTCCCAGGGGCATTATTTGCGCACTTCGTTCAGAAAGGCATCCAGATCCGCGGTCAGGGTATCCAGTTCTTTTAATTCCTGAAGTACTTGATCATGATAGGTCTGAAGCTCTTTCTGATAGTCCAGGAGCCTTTCCTGTTCTTCCGGGGATTGATTGGCCGGTTTGGCCAGTTCCTCTTTATAGTATGCCAGACTCTTCTGGAAGGAATCTTCATACCCCGCTATCCAGGACCGGATGATCTGGTCGGTTGAAAGTCCGGTCTCCAGGAACATCAGTTGTTTGTCCCTGGGCTCAAAATGGTAGCGTCCCCGGTTGTGCTGCTGAAGGATGTCCAGTACGGCAAACACGGTCACATCCTGCTGGAGCCGGGACAAGGCGGACTGGAATTCGGGGCTTTTAAGCTTTCCGGATTTTTTCAGATCGAGCAGGAGGTCGGTCTGACGCTCCAAATCACTGACCAGGGTATGGCGGTAGGTGGAGGAGGGAGGGGGCATCATACGGGTCATCATGTCGTAGGGGGTACCATACTCATCTATGCGTTCACGGAGGAGAGAATAGATGGCTTTTTCCAGAGGATTGATTTTTCCAGCTTGAGCGGGATCGTTGATCTTTTCCCAGGGATAGCCGAAAATTTGCTCAGCCTCTTTGATCAAAGCCTGCTGTTGTTCCCATTCCAGGGTATTCATATAGCCCATTTCTCCTCTGGGGGTGAGGGCATCCAGTTTCTTCCACAGATTCCGAATGGCCAGCCAGCGCTTCTGGGTACGGAAGACCTGCTTCCATACCGGTCCGGAGGCTTTTGCCGAGGCGGAATTGCCGGCTTGAGGGGCCAGACCCAGGAGCAGGCCCAGCGACAGGCTGAACAGGCCTCGCGCCGGGACCTTTTTCAGACGGATATTTAGGATAATCAGCACTAGCGCGGCCAGGAATGCCGCTATAATGGTGATACGGAAGGGTAGGGATGACATAAAAACCCCCAATAGATTAAGTTGATAACTAAAAATAGCACACTAACCGGGAATTCTCAATTTTTAGACTATTCAGGGGGCGCAGGTTAAAATTATACAGCATCAATGCAGAGGGGACATGTGAATAATTTTTTACGGAAGCTGGAACTGTTTTTAAATTCTCGTAGCAATCCCCGGACCAAAGAATGGTGGGAAAAATACCTCAAAGGGGTCATACCTTTTTTCGGTATCGGTATACCGGAACTCCGGGATGGAGTGAGGGCACTGTATGCGGAAGAAAAACTGGAGCGCTGGTCGGAACAGGATAAACTGAACCTGTCACACCTGTTATTTCAGAGAAAGGAAGCGGAATACAAACTGGCCGCCATTCTGCTGTACCAGGAATTCTGGCTGGCAGTCATGGAACCGGTAGTCATACTCAATTCTCTGGAACAGATCTTTGATGAAGGCTTGATCTTTGACTGGAATACCAATGACTGGCTGTGCGTGAGAGTCCTGACTCCCCTGGTGCAGAGGGCGGGGGAAGAAATTCTGACCAGGCTGGACCGTTGGGTGAAAAGTGAACAATTATGGAAGGCACGCTCTGCTGTAGTCGCATTGTGCCAGCTGGATGACCTCACTCCCTATAAAGACAGAGTGCAGAGCTATGCCGCGACTCTGCTGTGCCGGCCGGAGCGCTTTGCCCGCAGCGCGGTAGGCTGGGTGCTGAGAGAGTATTCCCGCAGAGATATGGATACTGTCCTGCAAATACTGGAAGATAATAAGGATCACCTGACCCTGGAAGTATTCCATAATGCCGGCAAATACCTCGAAAAAGAAGAACAAAAGTCTCTCCAGGAAAAACTAAAACCCTCACCCGACAAAGGAACAGAGTGATGAAAAAAAGCCTGGTTATAATTCTGCTGCTAGCAGCCGCTACAGCTCAAGCTACTGTAGAAGAGGTGTATACCAACCCCAGGTTTAAACTGCTGCACACTTACGTGGTGGAGGATAGTCCCTATATTGGGCTGGGCTGGATACGCTACGACGCTCCCGAATCAAAATACACCCTGGGGCTGAAAGACCTGGAAGCCCAGGGTTATCGCTGGGTGAAATTTCCCTACTGGAGCGAGCTGATACTTTTCGCGGGATTTATACTGCTGACGGCTCTCTCCGGATCCCGGATCAATAAACGCATCGCTCTGGGTCGGAAAATAAACAGAAACCAGTCCTGAGACTTATTTGTCTTCCAGTTCGTACTTCAGGATGAGGTCCTTCCAAACGGTGGAGCGGGTATAGCCCAGGTAGTATGAACCGATAAAAATGTAGAAAAACACCAGCAGGGTCTGAAAAGCGATCCCCAGGAATACCAGGGTCAGGCCCGATGCCACTGAGATCAGGCTGGGAAGAACAGCCAGGATGCCGTTGCTGAACAGGGCTTTTTTACGGTCGCCCTGAAAATCCGGTTTGCTGACAGTATCGATCATGATTTTCTTGAGAAGTAATACCGACAATCCACCCAGTGAGGACAAGGTCAGCAGGACGATGTACAGGACTTTCAGATTAGCCGGGATGTCAGTCCGGACCTGGGGATGGACGTAAAAGTTAGCGACCAGCATGATCACCCCGAATACCACTGCGGCGATCACCATCAGGGTGATGGCGTAGTTTCTATAGACTCTTTTCAATTCTTCCATGTTGAGTACTCCTTATATTCAGACCTCAGGATCTTCTTTTATCAAAGCATCCCAGTTCTCTTTTTTAACAAATGCCAGGAACAGACACACTGCGGCTCCCCCAAAAAAATAAATGGACTGTGCAAAGGTCAGTGCTCCCAGGATCAGGCCCATTAGCCCCAATATCCCGGGCAGTTCACCTATGGCGAACAGGATAATGCCCTGACTCAGGATATCACGTCCGCTCAGTTTCCGGGATCTTTCCCACTGGCCCAGGAAAAAACTTTTTAATCCCAGGAGGATCAGGGGAATGAGGGCGGATACCATGATCAGTATCTTCTGGATCAGGTCACGGGGCCCCTCCAGCGCGTCGATCATAGACTGTTGAGTCATAATATAGGCCAGGCCGGCATAGACTACAGGGGTCATTAAAACACCCATAAAGATCAGACGGTAAGTCTGGAAAGATTTTTCCCAGGACTGCATCAAAGACCGCCTTTTCTGTCAAACAGCTCCAGGTTCATACCCACTTTGAGGGCCAGGTAGAGCTGATTGTTGTAGTAGGGGTCGTGGATATTGTATCCCGCCTGGAAGATAAAATAAGGGTTGATCTTTTCCACAGGAGGGGTCCAGGCTACCATAGCCATAGCACGCTGCAGGGACAGGCCGGTACCATAGACGTAGGCCCAATAATGGGCCAGGCCGAAGCGGAAATCTCCTGCCTTGTACAACAGCAGAGTATCGTGGGCCAGGTAGGAATCGGCTCCCCGGCGCAGGATGACATTGGCATAATCGTATACTATGGCATTGGTGAAGTAGTCCATGTACTGCCAGGTAATGGTGTGCACCACAGTGACAGGCCCCAGGGCTACCCGGAAACTGGGCGACACACTGGTCTGCAGGGCGCCGTGGTTGTAGCTATTGGTGGCGGTGATGGCCAGGCGGGTATCGCTGGAGTAATCCGCGCTGATATCGGGCAGGGTCAGAAAACCATAGCCCAGTAATTTGTACATCTGCAGATAGCCTACCTCAGCAGTGATCTCCAGCAGGGCGATGGGTTCGATACGTAGAAAAGCCCCAATATATTCCGTAGCGGGGGAAAAAAGGTCCCGGATACCCCAGTCCAGCTTGGTGGTCTTCCACAGAATGCCGTCTTTATTGAGCAGAGGGGTACGGTGGTACAGGATAGTATCCAGAGCTCCCCGGAAGGGATTGAGTGTCAAACCCAGACTGGCATTGAGATACCATCCGGGCAGGTTTTGATTGTAATTGGTCTCGGTCCAGGCCAGACCGGAGAGGGACAGCAGAACCAGCAGGGCCAGGGAAATCTTTTTCACGGCAGTCTCCTTATCGTTCTGTGATATTTTTTTCTATAGCAGAGCGGAGGGCGTCAAACTCATAATAATAGGGCAATTGCGGAAAATCCTGCAGTATCTTCTGGGGCGGCTTGAAGAAAAAGCCCTGGTGCGCGGCCAGCAGCATGGAGGTGTCATTGTAGGAGTCGCCCATGGCCAACACGTGAAAATTCAGCTGTTTGAAGGCTTCTACACTGGCCCGTTTCTGGTCAGGCAGACGGAGATGGTAGTCCACGATGCGGTCCTGAGCGTCGATCTCCAGGTCATGGCAGAACAGGGTGGGCCAGCCCAGCTTGGCCATGAGGGGCCGGGCAAACTGGTAAAAGGTATCGGACAGTACGATAAACTGCATATGCTGACGGGCCCAGTCAATAAACTCCAGTGCTCCGGGCAGGGGGTCCATAGTACCGATGACCTCCTGGATGTCCCGGATAGTGAGATGGTGCTCCTCCAGAATCCGGATACGCATGCGCATCAGCTGGTCATAATCGCTGACATCACGGGTAGTGAGCCTGAGCTCAGGGATGCCGGTCTTTTCGGCTACATTGATCCAGATTTCGGGTACCAGTACCCCCTCCATATCACTGGCCAGTACCACTGGTTTGGGACGCATACTAAACTCCTGAGAAAAGTACTGCCTTATTATAGTAGAGAATACAGAAAAGGGAAAATCTTTGTTTAAATCAGGAAAAGGCAGATCAGGCGGGCCGCACAGGCAGGAAGATATTGAAACAGGCTCCACACTCCGGCTCAGAAGTAGCCGTGATGATGCCCTGGTGGCCCTCTACTATCTCACGGGATACCGCCAGGCCCAATCCGTTGCCGGTAGGTTTGGTGGTGAAATAAGGTGTGAACAGCTGGACTATAATATCCGGAGGTATGCCCGGGCCGGTATCCTCCACGGTCAGGTGTATGTAGTCCCCGGGCAGGAGCTGAACCAGAGGAGTGTCCTCACTGATGGTAAAATTACGGGCCTGGATGGTCAAGGTGCCGCCCTGGGGCATGGCCTGGCAGGCATTCACAATGAGATTGGACAGTACCTGGGAAAAGCGTACCGTGTCCAGCTCCACGGTAGGCAGATCAGGATCAATATCCATATGGAATGTGACATTACGGGCCGAACGCAGAAAAAATTTGGCGGTTTCGGGAATAAAACTCCTGAGGTCGACCGGCTCCTTCTGAATATCGAGCTGACGGTCATGACGGGAGAGCCGTTTCATGAGATTACGGGCCTTGACGATACCGATTTCGGCTGCCTCCACGGCATCATCCAGATTGTTCAGATTACCGGACATTTTGAGTATGGCCAGGTTTCCCTGAATGACCTGCAGGATATTATTGAAGTCATGCACAAAACCGGCTGTGACATTGTCCATGATCTCATACTTTTCCAGCTTGAACAGTTCCTGCTTGAGCTCCTGGTGTTCCCGGAATATGGCCTGGACCAGGGACTTGTAAGACAGGACCCCCGCAAAATGGTCATTTTCAAACACGGGTAAAAAGGGATGTGCCCCTTCTTTCATGACCTGCAGGGCTTCTTCCAGGGTCTGGCCGGCTCGTAGGATGGGCTTATGAGTGACACAGTCCAGGGCGGTACAATAGGGGTCCTGCCGGATATCATCCCGGATCAGCAATCCCAGGAAATTGTCTTTTTCACAAACGATAAGATAATTGTTATGGAGGAGCTGGGTCTCGAACTGGGTGATCACTTCCTGGGGGAACACTGTGGGAGTGGACCGGTCGCACAGCTCGATGATCTTCATTGGTTTATTCTACCGGATTCCAGGACATGGAAGTAAAGATGCGCATATCCATGTCTACCTTGACCACTTCTCCCTGGGACAGGTAGGGAAAGACCTGGGCTTCCAGTACTTCCAGGATACCATTGAGAGACATTTTTTTAAGTATCTTCTTGTTGACCAGGATGGCTTCGACTGTGGCATTGATATCATCGGAGATATTGATCATTTCAAATTCATCAGGGGCGATGAATTTAAACGCTTCCATCACACCCTCTTTACCCTGGGGGTATTTCTGACAGAGAACCAGGATATCCCGTACCGGAGGGAGCTTTATGGCCTGGAATTCCAGTTCAATATGGTACTGTTTTTTATTTTGTTCCATAATGTACCTCCTGATTCAATATAAAGTTTATATGTAAAAATATCAAGGATATGGCCGGACTGATTCTTAATCTAGAGAGGGGAGGTAAATATCGAAAACTGTGCCCTTTCCCGGCTGGGAAGAGACTGCGATGCGGCCCTGATGACCCTCCACTATCTGCCGGGATACCGAGAGGCCCAGGCCGTTGCCGGTGGGTTTGGTGGTAAAATAGGGGGTGAATAACTGTGACAGAGTCTCAGGCGGGATACCGGGCCCGGTGTCCTGGATGCTGATCCTGACATACCTGCCGGGTAAAAAACCGGCAGCCAGCTGTTCCGGGCTGGGGCTGTGGTTGAGCGCACGGATGGTGATCTGACCCCCCTCCGGCATAGCCTGGCAGGCATTGACCACCAGATTAGACAATACCTGGGAAAACCGGGTAGGATCCAGCTCCACCTTATCAAGATCAGCCGGAAAATCAAAATGGACCCGGATATTAGTGGCAAATTTCAGATAGAAGCGGGTGTTTTCCTGGAGATATTTGTGGAGATCCACAGGCTCTTTGTGGATATCAAATTTCTGGTCATGCCGGGAGAGACGCTTCATGAGATTCTTGGCTTTGTTGACCCCGTTCTTGATGACATCAAAGGTGTCCACCAGCTCATCATTAAACTCCCGGGTCATGAGCAGGAGGGACATATTGGCCTGTATCACCATCAGAATATTATTAAAATCATGAACAAAGCCGGAAGTGACGCTGTTCATGATCTTGTAGTTTTCCAGCTGATAGAGCTCCTGCTTGATCTCCTGGTGCTCCTGGAAAATTGCGTGCAGAAGGGCCTTGTAGGACAGGACTCCCCTGAAGACATTTTTTTCGAATACAGGGAGAAAATTCTGGGAACTTGCCTCCATGATTTTGAGGGCTTCATCAAAGGACAAGCCGGCGTCGATAGGGTTCTTGGGAGTGACGCAGTCTATAGCGATTTTGTAGGGATTCTGGACCATATCGGCCATAGTGAGCAGGCCTTTGAATACATCTTTATCGAATATTGCCAGATACCGGTTCTGGACCAGCTGTTTTTCGATACGGTTGACCGGGTCCAGGGGGCGGATACGCGGGACATCCCGGTCGCATAAATCGCCGACCTTCATTTACTTGACCGGCTCCGACCAGTTGATGGAGGAGGAAATCCTGAGGTCCAGGTCCACCTTGATGGCTTCACCGGGTGAGAGATAGGGAAATACCTGTTCTTTCAGAATGTATATCAGGCCTTCCAGGGAGATTTTTTTCAGTATTTTTTTATTGACCAGGATGGCTTCGGCCACATCGCTGACCTCATTACTGATATCGAACATCTCGAATTCATCGGGGGCGATAAAACGGAAGGCTTCCATCACTCCGTGCTTGCCCTGGGGATATTTTTTGCATAGAACCAGAACGTCCCTGACGGAGGGCAGTAGAATGGATTGGAAATCCAAACTGATATGATACTGTTTTTTGTTGGGCATAATTTTTCCTCTTCACACAAGATAAACTCTAATTTATAAAATAGCAAGAAATAAACTAAAATAAAAAAGCCCTCCGATGTCGAAGGGCTTTTTTTAAAACAAGTGACTACTAACGGGGATAGACCTGGCCGGCCTCTGGGTAGAGATACCAGTCGCTATCCATCTTGCCGTAAGACTCATACCAGCTTTTGAAACGGGGATAGGCATTGGTGATGAACACTGTCTCAAAAGGCCACAGCCAGTCTCCGGGTACGATCAGAGCCCAGGGGAAACCGTCTTCATCCAGGAGTTTGCCCTGGTAATTGGTCTGGGCGCAGAAGGGCAGGTGGACTTCGTAGCGGTTGCCATTGGTGTCAGTCTTCTGGGCGACAAAGCCGTTAGGTATCAGGAAGGGGTCATAAGGCATAGGGGCCAGGTAATAGCGGTCGATGGGCGGGTCGAGGTCAATGACCTGGGTCCTCTGGATAGAAGAGGGTACATAGACCAGATCCTGCGGAGTGTTGGAAGAATTGGCTTTGTTGGACAGGTCGGTCTTGTAGTTTTCGATGAGCTGATACTCCTGTCCCAGCAGGTTGATGTAGAGCTGGTTCTTGTAACCGGCGCCGCTGGCCAGGGCCCGGGCGGTCACGATGACCTGGGCCAGTTTGTTCTGGCCGTTTATACGTTCTTCCAGGTCCAGAAGGGTCACAGCGTCATTAAAATCAGCGTCTCCCTTGACCGGATAGAGGTCTTCGAAGGTCAGGGTATACTGACCATGGATAGCCTTGGCGTAACGGGAGTCATCAGGGAATTCATCCTCGGCGTCAGGCACGCCGTCGCCGTCCCGGTCAGGAGCTGGAGCTCTGCTCTGGATAGTGGCTACGGGATAGGTCAGAGAGCGGTCAATCATCTGGTAGGCTCCCAGATCCTGTACCGAACTGGTATAGTCGGGATACTGGGCATGGGAAATCACCAGGGTGATGTCCTGATCAGCGGAAGCGGCGGTGATATTGAAATCCGCTATACCTTGAGGATCGGTGTAGGCATAGGACAGTGGCGCCGCGCCGGCACCATACACGGTGATCAGAGCCCCGCTGACACTGCCGCCGGCTTTCTGCAGGCTGAGATGTACACGCACGCTGGACAGGGTGCTGAAATCAAAATCAGCATCGCTGCGCAGGACGTCGTTTACGGATTCCTGGATGGTCTGGGACTGTTGAGCCTGCTCTACCGGATCAGTGGAACAGGACATGACTAATACTACGCAAGCCAGAAGGCCTGCGGGCCAAAGAAACTTTTTCATACGGTACCCCCCGAGTGAGGGTATGCACCATAACCCCACTCAATACATTATTAATAATAGATTTTATGACTGCTGAGATTTTATGTCAAACAAAACAAGGGTTTTTGTGTGATATTTTATGTTTTTTCAAGGGAGAATTTACAAAAAAGTAGGAAAGAAAAGCAGGCAGGGACCATAGCGCAGCTTTGAATAAGGGCAAAAGGGAGGTATAGTAATACGTCCAGCCGGGAGTAACAGGAGGGGTGCACCGGAGGTGTTAAGACCACGGCACCGCCCACCATTTCAGGGTATCGCCTCTGTGTCCATTCCGGGGGAAAGAGTGTCCTCCCGGGACCGCGTGAGAGGGGATAACCGCACGAGGGGGCACGGAGCTGGGACAACCGGACGCGGCCCTGAGGAAGGGGCGCCATCTCCGGGGAGAAAGGGGAAAACCAGCAGCCGAAAGGTTTTAGAAACAGCCTCCAGGGGCCGAAGTATAAAAAACTCCTAAAAAAGGAACCGTGTATGGACCTGGAACAGATAAACCAGAAAGAAGCCCAGAAGATCATCAAAAACCTGGGCGTCATTACCCCCGAAAAGGCCGCTGAAATCCTGCTCAATATCAAGCGCAAGCTGATCCGCAGGCGGCGTCTGCTGTACTGGGGGGAGAGGAGCAGAGTCAAGGCTTTTGCCAATGACAGCGATCTGGTCAAAGCGGGCTGGATACCCTCAGCCATCAGCTTCAGCAAACAGTTCGGAGACTACCTGCGCCAGGCCCAGGAGTCGGCTAAATACCTGCTGCCCGTGATGATAGCCCTGCTCAAGGTAGCCTGGGCCTTTGTCAGCAAGCGGGACTACAATCTGCTGTGGAATTTCCGCAGGGTGTGCGAAGAGCTGGTAGTGATAGATATAGAGCACCTGTCCCTGCACCGCGACACCATCCTGGTCAGCTTGACCGGACTGGAACGCCATACTCTGCTGTGCCATTACCGCAAGGAATATCCCCAGATCATCAACAGCAGTATCCAGCTGGTATTCCAGAAATTTCCGGAATGGGCAGCCAAGCTTAAAAATATCGACAATCATCTGGCCAATCTGCTGGACATCTCCCAGCGGCGGCGCTCACTGATCCACCTCATCCAGGCGGTCAACCTGGTGGTGTACGGCCGGCTGCTGGACGTGCTGTCCCTCACCACCGCTCAGAACGGGGAAGTGGTCAATACCTTTAACCATGAGGGTGACCTGGAGATCACCGCCAAGATCGAAGACTACCGCAATAAACAGCTCAGCCGTCTGGACGAACTGACCCGCACCCGGGGCCAGATCGGCACCATCCGGCAGTACATCGACCGATTCCTGCAGAAGGGAGAGGACGGCTATGACCGGCGTAATCTCATCGAATTTTATAAGGACGCCGGCACACCCCGGCTCAACTTTACTGCCGACAGCGGTAATATCTCCCTGTTCGCCTCCAATCTGGTGAACCGCTTTGTACGCAGCCTGTGGGGCATCTTCCTGGACGGGCTGGAGCTGGAAGGGGTAGGCCGGGTCAAGCTGTTTGACTCCACTTTGTTTGACAACCATTTCGTGGCTATCCGGGGCCTGTCCGACCGTATCGAAAAGGCCTTCTTTACCAAGCACAACTTTCCCTATGACCATTTTGTGGAGCTGCATACCAAAGCGGAGAGCGAAGTCAACGGGGTGGAAAAGGAGATCATCACGGTAATCGACAGCCTGTCTCATGAGATCATGACTATGGGCAAGAAACTGGCCGCCGTGTCTCTGGCCCATAGCGAAGAGGGCAGTCCCGGGGAGTGGAAGCCCCTGGGGGAAGAAGACCTCAAGCGTGCCGTGATTCCATGCCCGCTCTGGAACTTTATCATACTGCAGGAAGGCTACTTCAAGGGCTGGAAGGCAGGCAGTATGGTGGACTTTCTGGTGTCGGTGTGCTTTCTGACCGGCTTGTTCTTTTACGACCGGGAGTTCGCAGTGATGCTGGGCAAAGAAAAGATGGTGGACGGCAAAGTAGACGAGGTCCTGGCCATGCTGGAGAGGATCTGCGATCCGCTGGAGTATGAGACTGTCAAGAGAGGGTACCAGAGGTAAGGGGACTGGCTACGCGTGGACAAGGTTAATTTATTAGTAATTTTTTTTCTTCACTATACCAATCTTTAGGGAATCTATTCCGGAATATTTTATCTGATTCTTGAGTGTCCTCTGGTGGGGGGTGAGCTTTGACTGTTTGTCAAACGGTGTTCCGCTCCTCGGGAATGTGGAAATTCCCCTGGTCGGGGAGGACTGGTTCGGTGGGACGAACGGCGTTCGCTCCGCGGGGTGTTAACAATGTTCCTGGTCAGGGGAGACTGAATCCGTTGGCCGAACGGAGTCGGGGCTAGTTAGTCAAAAGTCTGAAAGTCTAAAGTCAAAAGTCCGATCTTAATAAAACTTTTCTTTCGACTTTCCGACTTTTGACTTTTGACTAACCTTGGCAACGGCATCAGAGGGCGTCGGGGAGACTTTGTGGCTCGTGTGGCATATCTGTAGATGTTTCGGGCCCGGATTTTTAACGAATGGCCTGGGTACTGACTATTTCCTGTTTGATTAAAGGAATCCTGTGTCGATCTTTCTTTCGACTTTCCGACTTTTGACTTTTGACTAACCTTGGCAGCGGCATCAGAGGGCGTACGAAGTATCTTCCAAAGAGGAAGTCTTTTCTGTAAATGTTCAGGGCTCGCGTGTGGCAGATAGTGCCTTGGTACTGACGGGTAATCGTCATCCTGAACGAAGTGCTTGTACTGAGTATGCGATAGCGCATCGAAGTGAAGGATCTTTTTGAAATCTTTAGGTCCCTTGTCGGGGGAGACTTTATCCGTTGGCCGAACGGAGTCGGGGGTCGGCATTTCTTTTGCCCATGCGGCGGCAAAAGAAACGTCTGGCAAAGAAAAACGCCTTGCTGGCGCCCAATGATGCCATGTTGGTACGACACGGTAGAGGCAGGAATCGGGGTAATGTCCTTCGCTTCGCTGCGGAGGGGTGTAGGCTAGGGTAGGTCACCCTCAGGGGTGCAGGCTGGGGTGTCATTTACCTCGCAATGTGCATCGGCATCAGAGGGCGTCGGGGAGACCTGGTGGGGAGTAGGTCTTTTTTGTAGATGTCTCGGGCTCGGATTTTTCACGAATGGCCTGGGTACTGACGGGTGGATATATGTGTTGAAGCTGTCCATGTCTATTATACCGAGTGGGGCATGTGTCCCAGTGGATCGGGGGGGTATCTGTGGGTTAAGCGAAGTACGTATTTGAGACAAAAAGTATATTCTACCATTTAATATCTAATCATTCGCTTTTTTTACTATAATAAACAAATTATACGTACACAAACCAATGATGTTTTCATTTGTTAAATTATTGCACATATTTTCCCCATACTCTAAAATAGTTAAATGAGATACGTATTTTAAATAATATACGAACCAAGGTGATGTACAAAATGCGTATTTCGCCGTATAGTAGTTATGTGCCAGGCAGAGCGCAGGGGGCTACGGTGGGGATGACAAATCTGAACGGTTTGACCCGCCCTTATTAAAGCGCCCGACGTCCGTGTCGGGCTTGAGTCTTTCAGTCTATATTCTACTGATATTTTGACTAGAATGGCAACATTAAATAATATTTCTTATTTAATAGAAGAATATTCATAAAAAAAGGAGTAATCTCATGAAAAAAATTATCTCAATTTTGCCATTATTGTTTATTACCCAATCTTTATTTGCTCAAATACCATTAAGTAAATTTAGTACACTTGTACAAACTGCAACAGTTGAGAAAGTCCGAAATGAGATTAGCAATGGTGCAGATGTAAATGAAACAAATAAATATGGTTGGACGCCTCTAATGATGGCTTCTGCATATAATACTAATGCAGGTGTTGTTTCTGAACTTATTAAAGCAGGCGCTAAAGTAAACGTAAAAAACAGTGATGATCAATCAGCTTTAGTTTGGGCTGCGCAATATAATCCAAATCCAGCAGTAATAAAAGTTCTTTTAAACGCTGGTGCTAATTTACAAGAAAAGAATTTTATTGGGTATACAATTTTGATGTATGCATCGCTCAGAAATCCAAATCCCGAAGTTATTACCACCCTCATTAATGCAGGTGCCAATGTTAACGAGAGAGATGATAAAGGGAAAACTGCCCTAATGTCAGGAGTTTATAATCCTAATCTGGACATTGTTAAAACACTTCTCAAAGCTGGTTCAAATATCAATGCCAAAGATTTGAACGGATATACACCATTAATTCATGCAGCAATAGGCAGTAAAAATCCTAAGACAATTTTATATCTTCTCAAAATTGGAGCAGATCCTAAATCAAAGAATAAGTATGACAAAACTGCATGGGATTACATACAAAATAATAAATCTTTAAAAAACACAGATGCTTATTGGAAGCTAAATGATTTAAGATATTAATAAGTACTATAGACTTGGCATCATCTCCTTAGAAAGGAGTTTTGGAGAATAATAAATGGAATATATAATCAGCATTTTAAATATTAGAAAAAGAGAAATGTGGTGGAAGATATTCATAAAGACAAACTTGATAATCAAATTGATTCTCGCAGGCTTGATAATTATTTTAATTATAGTATCCTTTTTTATTCATTTGCAGAATATTAAAAATGTCTTCTATATACTCGCTTTTCTATCCTTAATAGCAATTGTTATGTTTTCCAGTCCACATGTGAATTCAAAAGTAAGTGACAAATATCGAGAATTAGGTTATGGAAGATCTTTGAATATGTTCTATGACTTACTGATTGAAATGAAATTGATAAATAATAACCCTGACTACTCAAAGGAAAAATTACAATTACTCTCAAAAGAGTGCGATCAAAAGATTGATGACCTTAAAAGTATAACTGCGATTAAAAGTAATAAATCAGATTACCTTTTCCTACTTCTTTCTAGTGTTGTCACAATTAGTACTTCTCTTTATATAGCGCAGGATAAATTAAAAGAAATCAATAAGTTCCTTACTTGGACTGGATGCTACTTTTTAGGAATAACAGTGATCTATTTTTTACTAATACCAATATATCATAAAATTAAAAGATATGATTATGAGAAATATCTTGGACAATATTCCAAATTTCGAGGATGGATTAACTACCTTCTACTAAACTATGAGCAATTACCAGAATTAAAAGATTTCTGGTGGTTTTGATTTTTGGTTTATAACTTTATACAAATAAAAAGATATTATTAAAGTTGAAAATTGTAACGACACCGCTTCCGTACGTCCTGTACTTCAGCGGGACCAGAGGGCGGGTAAGGACTTTAACAGATAACGTATAATATCTTGCGCACATTTGAAAAAGGATAAAAAAATAGTCCTCA
>CAYRWR010000037.1:0-37239 GCA_964428015.1 uncultured Brevinematales bacterium
CTCATAGTTGTCTCTCCTTGATTTTTTTATGCGACAACTATCTTGGCATATAAGGCCCCGAGCGCCGTACGTTAGGCGAAATAGTTCTTTAAAGGTAATAAATGGAAACTGCAAAAGAGAAACAACAGAATTTTATCAAATCATATCTCAAGCCAATGCTCAAGGAAGTAGGTTATTTAACATCAGGAAATACTTGGTGGAAAGACAAAGGTGATTTTTTTAATGTAATAAATCTACAAAACTATTCCTGGAACTCACAAGATTCAGTAGATTTTAGATTCAATTTTGGAATAGCAATCACAAAAATTTTGCAGGACCAAGAGAAGAAAAAAGCAACTTATAATGATTTGATTATTACGATTTCTGAAGGACATTTCTTACCTAATGGTGGTAAAGAAAGGAAATATGGAAATGTCCAGGGTTATTCAATAACAAATGGGACTGATATATTAGCTTTTATTGAATCAGTGAAAATTGATTTTGAAAAGTATATTTTACCCAAATTTGACCACCCTAAAACTATTGAAGATTGTGTATCTACATATGGTCAGATTAAATTTTGGGGAGATCAACTTCTCAAGAGATTTAAAGAAAACGGGTTAGTATAACATCGCCTAACTAGGGCACAGCCGCCACTATCGCGGCGCAGTGCCATTTCGTTATCAGCAATTAAAGAGGTAAAAGTGAGTTGTTATGAAATTACAGATATTATATTTTCAATTGTAATCATCATAATTTCTTTGTCTATTGCGATATGTATCCCGATCAGAATACATATCAATCAAATATATTCAGATTTGCTTAATGAATATCGAAGTACTGAATTCGGATTAGCAATTATAGAATTCAAAAACTTTATAAATGAGAATAAAAAAGATATAATTTCAAAATATATTTCATCTTACAAAACGAAGAAGTTCAGAAATACAATTCACTTATACAGAAGAAAAATTTCTCAATTTTATCAACAACTTTCAAGTTTAAGACAAAGAAATTTCTTTTCCCTTAGAGAAAAAGATTTAAAAAAAGATTTTAGTAAGTCAGATTTGAAAATTCTACGTGAAATAATACGGATTGAAAAATGTGCTATACCAATTATTTTAGGTCAAACCAAAGAAAATGATTTAAATATAAATGTTCAAAATTTAGAAAAACTATATAAAGAATCAATAAAATGGTAAAACAGCTGATAACTAGGACTCAGCCGCCACTATCGCGGCGCAGAGTCGATTTCGTTTGACGAAACACTTGCCAGGATAAAGAGGTAACATGGGATTTTCTTCATTAAAGGAACGATTACAATTAGCAAACGGTTGGACTTTAAATCCTCATTCAAAAAACCAGTGCAGTGTATTTTTCCAAATAAGAGATAATTATACAAACATTATTGGAAATATCAATTGTCATTATCCAATAGAACATAATAACATTAGATTTGAACTCTTCCTGCCTTCAAGATTTGCCTATGAAGAGAAAAAGGAAGAAATGAATACAATCTTAAATGAAGTAATTGAGAAACTTGGATTAAAGGGAATTTATTACCAAGCTCATATTTATATTAATGATGATTTGAAAGGCTATTCATTAATAAATGATACAAGAGCATTAACTTAGAAGCTGGCAAGTGCATCGCCAAACTAGGGCTTTATCGCCACTAGCGCGGCGCAGAGCCATTTCGTTATGAGAAATGTTTTGATATATTATATCTTCTTTAGATTGTGTTTCACATAACCTTCAAAATCATCAATCAGTATTAGATTTTTTAACTCCAGAGGTGTTAGAACCCTTGGTAATGAATCATTTATCCAGAAATAATCATCAGTTGAATGTATATATTCCTTAAACGGACTTATTCCAATTGGTAATATATATTTATATTTAGAGATATCATATTGACGTCCAATTGGATTGTTGATTAACCATTCAACTTTTTCATCAGCTTCTTTTAAAGAACGATTGACCACTTCTTCTGAACGATAATCAATTGTATTTTTATTCCCTAATTCAAAATCAATTGCTCTTCCTACTGCTTTACATTCTCCAATGACCAAAATATCACCTATACAATAAGAAAAGTCAATTTGCTTATAAGAACCATTTAGACTCTCAAGTCTTGATGTAGGTAATGGCCCAGGACTATCGTTTATTAGTTCCTCTAATAATACTCCTTTAATATTCTGGTCCGAAACATTTACACTAAAATAAAGATTAAAAATCGCCTCACGAATCCAAGCTAAATCTAACATGACAATATCAGTATAAACATTTATTATTAATGAAATTGTTGTGGGGTATCTTAGATCAATTAATTCGGGGTGATCCCAAAACCTTTGTAAGAATTCTATCCCTTTTTCTATTTCATCAACAGTTATTTGTCTTTGAATATCTAATGCATTTTTTGAGGGTTCTAGATATGCTTTAATCCTTTCAAAGATAATATGCATTGAAGGAACAAATGAAAATGCTCTATTTGTCATTTTAATAAAGAAAGACATATCATTCTTTAATAAAAATCCTTCAAATACCCAAATTAAAATTGCTTGCAAAATTAAATAAATCACATCATCTTTAAAACCGAATTTTTCATTGAAACATTCAGAGAGATAATTGTGGGCATTCATTATTGATTTTAATTCAATTGGATGCCAATAGAAATTGAAATATGTTGGATCTTGAAGAGTATAATGTTGTTGGAATATTTGATTCCAAACATAAGTATTGAACGGCAATTTGTTTATGTTGTAAGTTGGGATAAATACAGGAGAATTCAATGGAGATATATCAAAAGTTGCTCCTTCTTTTGTTGTATTGAAAGGTTGAACTCTAGAATCGAAATTCTTGACTAAGAAATCAAGTTCTTCATCTCTAAAGTCAAAATAATATGGTGGTGAATAATCAATTTGTAATTTAGCACCTTTCGCAATCATTCTGAATAGAGATGCAACTCTCCAGATTTGGAAACAAAATTTTTGAATTAAAAATATTTCCTTTAATTCTGGTACTCCAAAATCTAGTAGTAATACTTGATTTCCTCCATTAATTATTAACTCTCTTTCCTTTTTGAAAGCATCATTCATTAATAGTCCATTTAATATTTTCTCAATTTTTGTATCATCTCTAAATTTAATATGTTCACAAGAATTACGTAATGCATATTTATGGAATGAATATTCCATGATTTTTCTAACGTTACCAGAAGTCTCTGGTACATCAGTAAGGTGAATGAGTGTCGGAGGAATCCGTCTGATAATATGTAACCAATATAGTAATGATTTCTTTGATATAATGTTTTCTATTATCTTCTCTAAATAAGATAGATATTTATTTAGAATGGATTCTGATTCTACTGAGTCAATTATTCCCTCTTTATAATCACTCCAAAATTCCGTAACTTCTTCAGGTATACTTGAAGGATCATATCCTTTATTTATTAGTTCTGATTGTAAATAATAAAAAGGAACTGTAGTATAATCCAAAGAATGAAAACTGAAGTCAATCACATTCTATCCTTAAGTAATTTTCCTGGGTAAATCTAAACTCTTTAAAATATACTATAAGGATCCTTCCTCATTTGCAAATAAAATGAGAAGGAAATATAATTATTACAATCTTTTAGCCATTAATCAATGATATTAAGTAGAGATGTAATATCTGATAAAAAATTAAAAAATCTATAAGAGATGAAGGTAAAAATATTGAGGGATAAAGTTAAATTGTTTCATGCTTTTTTGACTGATAATCTGTATAACATTGACAATGATTATGGCGCAAATATATTGTATAGTGATGTCATACCAAAGATTTTTTCTGATCTGGAAGAATTTGATCAGTTCCTGAAATGGCATTCTAATAGGAAATTCCAAGATTATAGCATTCGTACTTATGATTTAAAGAAGAATCATGTTTGGGTATATTTCGATTAGAATATTGATCGAACAAATCTCATAACTAAGGCCAGTCGACAGGCTACCGCCCGTCGCCGAGCCCGGTTCGTTATGGGAAATGCTTTTGAAGATTTTAAAATAAGGTGTTGCAATATGAAGAAAATAAAAATCAAAGCTGGAGATATTTTCTCTATTCAATTAGCACCTAAAATGTATATCTTTGGACGCGTAAATCTAAATATTTATGATCAGTGTGTTAAAAGCAAGCTATTACAAAATGATTCTGCGTTATATTCATTCAATAAATCAGTATTAGTTGAAATATATTCCGGGATATCAGCCAATATTAAGTATATGACATCTGATATATTGATACCAGGAGTTTTTGTCGATATGAGGTCACTAGAAAATAAAACATGGGAAATAATTGATTATCAGCAAGTTAACCCGGAAAAAGTAGAATTTCCTGAAGCTTTGATAGGGTTTGGAACTTCAGGATTGTTCAGAAAAGGGGAAATAGTATTACCAATAAAACTATCTTATGATCAAATTAGAGATATAAATGTTTATCCCACTATAGAAAGTTCAGAGAATTTACATAATACATGTCTGTTTTATCTAGGTAGAAAAGATTTAATTAATGATGAATGGAAAGATTACTGCAGTCTTGAAAATTCAGACTTTCGTTTTTCACAACATAGAAATAATATTTATAAACTATTAAAATTGAGTAAAACTATTTCATATTATGATGCATCAAAAAAATATGGCTTTGATATAAGAAGATTTTATAATAATCTACAAGAATAAATTCATAGGTATATCACAAAAGCACTTCACCTAACATTTGGCAAACGCTCCGCTGTGCAATCCTTTGATTATGCGGGCAGTAATAGACCCGGGGTTGGAATAATATTTCATAAGTCTGTTGATTTGGAAACAAAACCATGCCCTAGGACGCATCAATTTATCTGTTCTTATTCTTTATTTATCCGACATCTGAGTGCGGTTATTACAGACATCATTTAAGAGTATTTCTTTAAATTGGTTGGGCTCTTCAAAATGCGGACTGTGTGCCGAATTCTCAAATGTATAAAACCCTTTGACCGGCGCGTCTATTACATAAAAATAGCTCTTACTCAATTCATATGAGCAGGTATAGTCATATTTTCCATGAAGAAAATAGATGGGTATCTTGAAGTTTGTCACTTTAAGTGACAAGTCTTGTTTGATCATTTCATTCCATAACACACTAATTCCCGATTTCGATTTTCCAACCCAAAAAGCGAGTTTTTCTTTTATTGTGTATTCGGGAAAAAATAATGTTTCCAGAAATATCTCAGTAATGATATTTTTCATTTTGTGGGTTGTTCCGATTCCTAATCGATGCATCGCAACATCCCTGATTTGAATGTATTCTTTTGGTACTTCCTCTTGCTCTTGAATGACGATATTTTCTAGTTTTTTTAACATTTTCTCGTCTTTGATTTTGTTGTATTCGGCTTTCATGTATTCAAGCGCTATTATTTCGGATTTGATCTGATAGGACATTTGAGCTATTCCAATGTAGGCAAAATACAACTCGGGGTTTCTTTGCGCGACGTGTACCCCCAAAAAACTTCCCCCGGAATGTCCCAATAAATAAATTTTTTCCTTGCCAAATCTTTCCAGAAGATATTTGGTTACAGCCAGTGTATCATCCATTAAGAGTTCCAGAGAAATCACCTCTTTCCCTTTTTTTGAGTTATTTGATAAACCTGCCCCCCGCTGATCCCACCAAACGACTGTAAAATCATCTTCGATATTCAATGGATATCTTTTAGTCAAAAAATACTCAGGCATACCTCCATGCAGAACCAGAATAATTGGATTATTAATATTTCTTCCCTTGATTATCATTCCTTGCCTGGAATGATTGATGTCTAAAAAAACTTTTTCAGATATGCTGTCTTCCATTACCCTTCCTTCACCATCCAAAAAAGGCTTCACTTTCCCAAAATAATGAACACTCATTATCACTCCCGTTATTATTGGCAAAACAATAATTATAAAAATCAAAGTCTTTTTTTTCATAATAAAATGTTACCCCTGAAACTATCATTACGATGTATCCACATAAAATCAAATCGAGAGAACAAAGTAGTCAGTGTTACCCTCCAAATCATAGCTGTAAATTGAATGACATAATAATCTAAAATCGGCCTTCCCTATTTCCTCTTGCCGGGATATCTCTGGAAGCCAACTGGCTCTCTCCTGGATACTTCAACAGGCTCAGTACAGACTCTATTCATTCTACTCACACTCAAATTCTACTTCAGAAGCACAAAAAACTCTATAAAACACCCTGAAACGCAGAAATCCCGGAATCTCAGTTTACACAAGACATAAGTTACCCGAGCAGACATTTTGGATCAGACAAGAACAGGCTCAGAGTTTACAGCACATCTCTTATTTTCCACCGGAGGTGAGTGAGCGAATGGCGGCAACCCCTTCTTCCTGAGATGCTCCTTCGTCTCCTCTCCATCCATGGAGCCGCCGGAGTTAGCGCGGTCCTTGCGCGTCAAAGTATCTGCCTCACAGATGCCGGGTCGGTAATAACCGCAACAACAGCCATCGGACACTGACTAGGACTCCGCCGCCATCCTGAATTAATCCGGGACTGCGTAGAGTCGATTTCGTTATCTCTCATAACTATCAATAATCTTTATTTATAACACTATCTGTATTTTAAAATAGATCAAATCCTAGCATTTACGTCCGCTGTAAACGCTTACATTATTTTACAAATCACTGAATGAGGTCTATAATTTACCCTTAAAAATTTTCTACAAATAACCTGCGGAGATAAAAATAATGAAAAAAGTTTTAGGAATGATAGTGTTTTTGGCAGCTATCCTGCTGACATCATGTTCAGTTGCAGAAGGAGTAGCTGATCTTATGGGTCAGTCTAGTGTGTCCACTTCCGGCCTGGGTACAGAAATGGTTAAAATGTTCAGAGCCAGTTCTTTTATCCACTCCCGTAATGGAATGACTCAATATACCCGTTCTTTCGAGATACGTGTTAAAAATGTTTCTTATGAAAAAGTAGTAGGTGTACACCACCATATGCTCGATGGTAACTGGACCAACCTGGCAGCCAGGTATGTCAGACCAGCAGATAATGGTTACGAGATCTGGTCAGTATCTGTTTACAGTTTAAACACTAATAATTTCCAGCCTGAGTTTGCCGTGTACTACACCGTAAACGGCCGCACCTACTGGGATAACAATGGCGGAGCTGACTACAGCCTTATGGTGGGCGACGGAGTCCTTCTGGGACAGGGCGTAGCTGTTCTTCAGGCTTATGCCTCCTACAACAATGAAATTGCTTCATTCAGCATCGATCTGCAAAATCTGGCCTACATTAAGACAGTGGAAATTGTCTATACCACTGACAACTGGGCCAGTTCTACCGTGATTCCAGCTGGTTTTGATTCTTATTACTTCTATGGATATGCTTTTCTCCAGAGTCCTAATAGAGCTGGAGTAGAAAGATGGAGCGCACGTGCCAATGTCCTCATTAGTACTCCCATAAAGTATTTCATCAAGTATACTGTCAATGGACGGGAGTATTTTGACAACAACTTTGGAGCTGATTACAAACTTTTCTAATGCATAAATAATTGAAAATAGAGTATGATCTGAAATCCGGGTAATCCTTTTTTGACACCCTGGTTTTTACCATTGCTTATACAGGCTCAAACCAGCTTCCCCCTGCAGCATTGAAATTACAAGCTTAGATAAAAAAAGGATTTTAATTTAATAGCTGGGATATGCTGAGATAGCTCAGCTATTCACCGGTTTTGTCAGGATGGCAAAACCGGTATTTCGCACCTCCTGTGCTCAAAACTCTGCTAAATAGAAATATTGCATATAATTATTTAGGCTAAATTGTTGAAATCTTAAATCCATACTGCCGGCGAGAGTTTAAGTTTCCCGATGTTGAATTTCTCCAAAACACCTAGAAATTTCCGGGTTATAATTGGCTCAAAATGTAATTTTGCATAAAATATATCACTCTCATCCCAACTTGATTTCTTTATTTCCAATTTTAATTGGGAATGAATTTCGGAACTTCTTGTCATTATTTCTAATCCATCATCTTTAAATTCAACAATATAACTATGACATTTTTTACAAACACCCTTAATAGTATAAATTAATGAATTACACTCTGCTTTATTTGATAATATATTTATATAATAAAAATCAGGAATCTTGGTTTTTTTATCGCAATATTTACTTTTCTTATTGGTAATTTTGGTAAATTCCATTCCTTTTAATTGCTGATTATTCAATAATTCATTTTTTAATCTTTCACTGACAAAAAAAGCTCTTTTTGCCATAATAATATCTTCTTCTGAGTATTCTTCAAAAATATATTCAACCTTTTTATAGCTTAAAAAATGAGGGATTCTGTTCTCACACGAATCACATATAGTATAAGAATTTATTTCTGAATTAGCACTTAAAGTACCATTGATTGTTGCAGAAGATATGCAGAAAATATCATCATTCATCAAATGCCCCTCTTTTAGAGTTAATGAAAATACCTGGCACATAGACTTTATTCGTACCGAATGATAGGAAAATCTAAAATCATCCTAATCCATCCTCAGCAAACTTAAAGCCACCCGGCTCAATCCCGGTTGATTCGACATACTCAGCACAGGTACCACTCACCCTACTGACACTCCAATGTTAGCTCAAAAAACCAAATATCGCCATAAAGCAGGATGAATATCATGAGTATAAGTATGGTTTTTACTATCGTGTCAGCATACCTCATGCAAATATTGGCTATTTTTAGAAGCCCTGCACTTTCCCGGCAAATATCCCGCCCGGAAAATAATCATACCAAATATTGGATCCACCCTGACTTGTTATTGTTGTGATATCTGGATCAGGGGTATATAATTATGCAAAAAAAATCACCAGGAGGCTTTGATGCGGCAGATGATTTTTCCACTCCTATTCTTAATTCTGACGGGAGGAAATGCTTTCTCTTCAAAGATAATCAAAATCCCCGCCTTTGACAGGACCATCCTTCTGGGCAAACTGGATCTTCCTCCCGGACCTGTGAAGACCCTGGTGATTTATGTCAACGGCACCGGTCCCAATACCTATGACAATCATCGTAACATAGAAGGTCAGGTGTTCAATTACTTCGATTTATTCGCCCATGAATTCAATGCCCGGAATGTGGCTTTTTACCGTTATTGTACCAGGGGCACCACCCCTTCGGATAAAGCTCCTTACTTTGACACCGTAGATAAAGCGAAATACAGTAGTTATCTTCCCGAAAATGAAGTGAAAGATATAGAATCCATGATCACTTTCCTGAAAAAAGAACCCCGCCTGAAACAGGCGCAGGTCGTACTGTTAGGATGGAGCGAAGGTACCATCATAGCTCCCCTGGTGGCGGAACGTAAAAATGTGCCGGTGGCCGCCCTGCTGCTGGCAGGATACGCCAATGAAAACATGAAGGATTTAATCAACTGGCAACTCTCGGGTGGGTCTTCCATGGTATTTTACCGTAAATATTTCGATACGGATCAGGACGGGCTCATTTCCCCTCAGGAATACAAGGCCGACCCGAAAAAAGTCATCTCAACCGTCCTGGGCAAGACCAGCTTTTCCAATATAGATATCAACCATGACGGTTACATTGACAGTGAGGATTTTAAGGTGATACTGACCAACCGGAATCAGCAGGTATTTCGGGCTATTGAAACCGGGGACGATGACTGGATCTGGTCTCATTTTTTCCGGGTCACCTCTCTATGGGCCCGGGAGCACTTCAAACTCAGGGCTAATAAAGACCTACTGCCGGAACTGGACCTTCCGATTTATATCTTGCAGGGTATAGAAGACATGAATGTGCCTTATGAGGGTGCCCTGGATATAGAGGAGAGATTCAAACAGGCTGGCAAGCATAATCTGAAGGTCTTTCTGTTTAAAAACCACGATCATGATCTCAACTACATGCTGTTCCCGATCAAAGGAGAAATCCCGGAAGGTATACAAAAAATATTTGATGTAGTGGAAAGTATAGATAAAGGTACCGAAATCAAAGATTAATTACCCTTCCAGGTTTTCAGTTCCGGACTTAGGGACATGATTAAGACACCTGGGGGGATTTAATGATGGGAAAATCTAAAATCGTTCTATTCCATTTCAGCTGCCTATATCTCACCCGGCTCTCTCTTGTTTACTTCTACAGGTTCTACTCATTCGACTGACACTCCAATGTCAGCTCAAAATCCCAAAAATCATTGCATATACCAGTCAAATAAAAAAAATGAAAAATTATTGCCAGAGAGTAGAAATGGTACTACAATTGGTACGACTGGGCTGTACCACAACTAAGTCACATAACTTCGCTCATGTAGCCAGGCTTAGTCCAAGGAGTCATTTCTATGAGAAAAGTAATTGCAGCCATAAACATGACACTCGACGGGTATTGTGATCATACAGCCATAATCCCGGATGAAGAGATACATCAATATTATACCGATTTGTTGCGCAGCGGAGACACCGCCCTCTATGGAAGAATTACCTATCAGCTGATGGAATATTGGCGCACTGTAGTCGAAAATCCAACCGGTAATATCGCTATCGATGAATTTGCGGTAGTGATGGATAAGATTCCAAAAATCGTTTTTTCACACACATTAAAAAATGTGGACTGGGAAAGCGCAAAGTTGGCAACTCGTAATTTAGAAGAGGAAATATTAAATCTAAAACAGCAGCCCGGTAAAAATATCCTTATATGCAGCCCTAGTTTAATTATAGCCGCTATGAATCTTAACTTAATAGATGAATGCCAATTTTGTGTTCATCCGGTCATATTAGGATCAGGTTTACCATTATTTAAAAAAATAAGTGAAAAAACTCAACTTAAACTTTTAAAGTTAAAAACCTTTGATTCAGGTGCGGTAATGCTGTATTATCAGCAGTTAAAAGATGCTGGACAGAGTTAGAAGCAGAAGCGCAGTTTCCATCAGTACTAGAGATTTGCCTCTCGCTATACCGCCTACTTTATCTTTGGGTGCCAAAATCCTGCACCGCGTAGTTAACATAGGCTGAATTTTTATTGTGGAAAAACCCGACTCCCACTTCTTTATAGTTAGGGTCTAATATATTCTTGCGGTGCCCTACCCCGGCTACCCCTTCGTCAATGATCCACAGGACCACAAAGTTTCGGGCCGCTGTTTCAGGGTCACTGTTACCATCCTGTGAAGGGTAACTTCCGCAGGCGATGTTTTCACCCGCATAGGAATACGAATATCCTTCCTTTTTCATCCGGTCAAAGGGAGACCCGTTATAATTATGACCAAATACCCCTTTTTCAGCCATGTATTGGGCGTATTTCATGGCGGCATTGCACAGCAGGGGATTTAATTGCAGAGCCTTTTTGGCTGATTGTTTTTTCAGATCCTGGTAGGCACCGTTGTCTTTTCCTTTTTTATAGGCTTCTTTTAATCTGTCTTCCGCGTATTCAACCGGATTTGTCCGGGCAAAATTGATCTCTTCCAGCATTTTCTTCTGGAACAAAGTGTATTGTCCTTTTGACTCCTGTTGACTGGTTTCCGGTTTTTTATCTGACTTTGTAGTCGAGGAATTGTCTGTGGTTGTCTTTCGGGGCTCTTCTTTTTTCGGTTCACCATTCATATTGTCCAGTATCCGGTTAGCCTGATCTTTCAGGCTTTTCGCGGACGCATTTGACACTAACAAGAAGACCAGGAGCAGAATCCCCCAAACTTTTCTTGCCTCCATGACAGCACCTCCTCCAACCTATATATTGAAATTATACAGCTGTTCATGCAATATTTCAAATGGTTTTTCATTCAATTCTTTTTATAAATAAATCTAAGTCTCACCTCTATGCCAGCCCTGTTCATTTCTCCACCAGGCATACTACCCGCCCTGTGTCCCCGCTCCCCCTGATGCCGGGTGCCTCTCACAAAAAAACCGCCTCCCGAAGGAGGCGGCGTAATTGGCAGAAAGAGATCAGCTTATTTGAACAGTCCTACAACTTTGTTGAGGTGGTACATAGCCACACCAAACACCACAGAAACCATGCTCATGAGCTTGATCAGGATGTTCAGAGAAGGGCCGGAGGTATCTTTGAAGGGGTCGCCTACAGTGTCACCCACGACAGCGGCTTTATGAGGAGCGCTGCCCTTGCCGCCCATATTTCCGGCTTCAATATACTTCTTGGCATTGTCCCAAGATCCGCCGGAATTGGCCATCATGATAGCAAAGGGGAAGCCTGTAACCAGGGCTCCAGCCAGCAGACCTAAGAGAGCGTTCAGGCCCAGGAAGGATCCTACAGCCAGAGGCATAACGATAGCTAACAGAGCGGGAGCTACCATTTCCTTTTGAGCGCCTTTGGTGGAGATAGCTACACACTTCTGATAGTCAGGTTCAGCCTGTCCGGTCAGGATTCCTTTGATTTCGCGGAACTGACGGCGGACTTCTTCCACCATGGCCTGAGCGGCACGTCCTACGGCACTCATAGTCATAGCAGAGAACAGGAAGGGAGTCATAGCACCGATGAACAGACCCACCAGCACTTCAGGAGTGACTACCTGAGCAGAAATATCCAGATTTGAGCCTAATTTTGATACAGCTTCTGTGATTTCCTGTTTGAAAGCAGCTAAGAGAGCCAGAGCGGTCAGAGCGGCTGAACCAATAGCAAAACCTTTACCGGTAGCGGCAGTGGTGTTGCCCAGAGAGTCCAGAGCGTCGGTACGTTTACGTACATCGTCGCCCAGTCCGCCTTCGGTTCCGGCCATTTCGGCAATACCGCCGGCATTATCAGCCACGGGGCCGTATGCGTCAGTAGACAGGGTGATACCCAGGGTAGACAGCATTCCCACAGCGGCAATACCGATACCATATACACCCAGTGCGAAACCGTCGACACCCAGGGTGCCGGCAGCCAGGCCATAAGATGCAATGGTAGCCACAATAATGGTAGCCACAGATACCCAGGTGGATTTCATACCCAGAGCCAGTCCCCCGATGATCAGGGTGGCAGCACCGGTTTCAGCCTGCCCGGCCAGTTTCTGAGTAGGTTTGTAGTTATCAGAGGTATAATATTCGGTGAAGAATCCGATGACATTTCCGGCGATCAGACCTACAGCCAGTGCCCAGAACACACCCATGTTTTCTTTACCCAGGGCGTTAAACACTACAACTGCAGCCAGACCCAGGATGAGCAGAGTAGCAGAGTACACACCGCGGCGCAGGGCGCCCAGCAGGACTTTCTGAGAAGCTTTGTCATCCTTGGTAGACACCAGGAAGGAGCCGATCAGAGATGCGAATACACCCAGAGAAGCGATAGCCATAGGCACGATGATAGCTTTCAAGGGGTTAGCCGGGAAAGCCACAGCACCCAGAGCCATGGTAGCAACAATTGAACCCACATAACTTTCGTACAAGTCGGCACCCATACCAGCCACGTCGCCTACATTGTCGCCTACGTTGTCAGCGATGGTAGCAGGGTTGCGGGGGTCATCTTCTGGGATACCAGCTTCGACTTTACCCACGATATCAGCTCCGACGTCAGCAGACTTGGTATAAATACCGCCGCCTACACGGGCGAAGAGAGCCATGGAGGATGCACCCATTTCAAAGGTAAGCATGATCTGAGTGATAGTGGTGTCATCAATCTTAGCGATGTACTTCAGTCCGATAAACCAGGCAGACAGGTCCAAGAGACCCAGTCCGACTACAGCCATACCCATTACTGAGCCGGCCATAAAGGCTACACGCAGAGCGGGGTTCAGGCCGTCGCGGGCTGCCCAGGCTGTGCGGCTGTTAGCCTGTGTGGCTATACGCATTCCTATGAAGCCGGCCAGACCGGAGAAGAATCCGCCGGTGATAAAGGCATAGGGTACAAAATGGGACAGTACTTTTCCGCCTGAGCCATATGCAATAGCTACCAGAGCGATGAACATGATCCCAAAAAATATCCCTACAACTTTGTACTGCTGCTTGAGATAAGCCATAGCGCCTACGCGGATAGCAGCAGACAGCTTCTTGACTTTGTCAGAACCTTCATCTTTTTTGCGTACGTGACGTGCCGCAAAAAACACGTAAATCAGGGCTGTGATAGCCGCAACCGGGGTCAACCAGATCAGGATATTCAGCCAGGTATCTTTTCCGCCGGCAGTCGCAGGTACAACCGGATTGGCTGCAACATTGCTCTGAGCGTAGGAAAAGATGAGTATTCCCAGCACCAAGGTAAGTACCGCGAGGGCTACCTTAGTCACAGGGATTCTTTTTCCGAACAACTTCATAGAATCCTCCAAAAGTGATTATTAAGACGTAGTCTGTTATGCACCAGACGAAATTACCGTTATTATCCCCTATTTTCAGAAATTTCTCAAATATCTTCACAATTGTGAAATCAAATTTTCCCAGATATTTAGTATGTTAAAGGTACAGAATGCCGGGGTTTTACTTCATCCTGTATCCCTGCCGATAAACATGCTATGACAAACGAAACACATAATATAAGTAACCATTTACACCAGCTGCTTTCTACTTCTACCCAGTCTTCTTTAAACACGCCTGTGCACCCCTTGCACCATCTGACAAATGCCGCCAGCAACCACATAATGATCCCCAATTTACTGGAGATCATAAAAGACAACCGCATACTCTTAAATATCCTGATTTCACTCCTTACCATTACCCTGTTCTGGCTGGCCCGCTATTTTACCCTGCGTCTGGTATGGAAATACTCTGAAGATGCCAATGTGCGGTACCGCTGGAGAAAAGCTTCCTCCTATATCACCCTGGGACTGATTGTCATCATCATATCACAGATCTGGATCAAGCAGTTCAATAATCTTTTAACCTACCTGGGGCTGGTATCTGCCGGTATCGCCATCGCTATGAAAGATATGGTGGCTAATTTCCTGGGCTGGGTATTCATCATATCCAGTAAACCCTTTACCGTAGGGGACAGAGTGCAGATCGGGACTCTATCCGGGGATGTAATCGATATAAAAGCCTTCTTTTTTACTATTATGGAAATAGGCAATTGGGTGGAAGCGGATCAGAGTACAGGACGTATCGTGCATGTACCCAATGGCCAGGTCTTTACCCAAAACCTGGCTAATTACACCAAAGCCTTCAGCTACATCTGGAACGAGATACCGGTACATATAACCTACCAGAGTGACTGGGAAAAAGCGCGCACCATCCTCTATGAGATTCTGGAGGAGACAGTAGGTGCGGCCACCCGCCACGCTGAAAAAAAGATCCGGGATGCTTCCAAACAGTTTATGATCTATTATACTACCCTGGCTCCGGTTATCTATGTCACCACAGATGCCAGCGGTATTATACTGACCATGCGTTATCTGTGCGAGGCCAAGCAGCGCCGCGTGACCCGCAATGCGTTATGGGAGCAGATTCTACTGCGTTTTCATAATGAGAAGAAAATTGATTTCGCCTATTCCACCTACACCATCCACCAGGACAACTCCAGACCTGTGTCTAAATAGCATATCTGTGTCATTATGGCACATTTTTTCCAGCAAAACCCGCTTTTCTTTCGCATCTGGAAACAAAAAGGGCCATCCAGTAAAAGTCTGGGTTATTTTGACACAACTATCCTTTTTTGATACATTCATGAAATGTTATCGTTAGCGCTAATTTGTTATATACCAATGAGTTATAAAATAGTGTAATGTTGGGCTCAACCTGGCACACTTCTTGATATATACTGGTAGAATATAAAAAATATACCAGGAGGAATACTATGTGGTTAAGCCCTGTAATGGAATGGAGAAAATGGAACGATGTGGCACGCAGGATGTGGGAAATGTCGGGTAGCGATATCCCGGTGAACAGCTTCGAATCCCAGGAAGCTTACCTGGTGCAAATGGCAGTACCCGGAGTCAAAGCGGAAGACGTGGATATGGATGTCAAAGAAAACATTTTGACCATCCGCGTCAAGCGGGCGGATTCACTGCCTGAAGGTTTTAAAGTGGTGCACCGTGAAATCAGCCGTGAAAATTTGGAACAGCAGCTGCGCCTGCCCCGCGATGTAAACAGTGAAGCAATCGAAGCTTCTGTATCGGATGGCCTGCTTATGATCCATATTCCCAAGACAGAAAAAGCAGAAGCCAGAAAAATAGAAGTGAAATAAGTCAGGAGGAAAAAAATGTCTGATAGAAGAGTAGTAAGCCCAAAAGCCGATATTTTTGAAAATGATGATAAATTTGAACTGGTGCTGGAAGTACCCGGCATAGACCCGGGCAGTGTGGATATCGAACTGAAAGAAGACAGTCTGTCTATTCAAGCCAAGGGTAAGGAAGTGGATGAAAAATGGCAGGCTATACGACGTGAGTTTTCCGTTGTTGATTATGCCCGCACCTTTTCCCTGGGACAAAGAATCGACAGAAACTCTATCCAGGCCCGCTATGACAACGGGATCCTGACTGTGGAAATGAACAAAACTCCGGAAGCAAAACCCCGTAAGATCACGGTAAATGCCGCCTAAACCGCTCCTGTGGAGTCCAGAGGGTGTCTTTTAGAGACACCCTCTTTTTTTTGAACTAACATCTTTTTTTTCAAAAAAATGGCATTTTGCTATTAATATGCTATAGTAATAGCCATGGAGGTGCGCAAAAATGAAAAAATATCTCTTCATTCTGAGTATCTTACTCACCTATAATTGTTCAGGATACTGGAGTAGCTCTTCCCCCCGGGATAATCAGACTCAAATCCTGGCTACCACTGATGGCGGATATCTTTCACTGAAGGACAGCGATGAGATCTGCCCTTATCTATACCGGGATGCGTCGGGCACCTCTCCCATTTTATTATTTTCTTCTGACCGGGATGGAGATTTTGATATCTTTTATAGTATCATGAATACTCAGGGCGTTTTCACCCCTCCTGTCAAGCTGACCAATGTAATAAACACCCCGGGTACCAACGAGACCTTCCCGATTCTTTTTTATGAAAGCTCAACAGTCTCGGCTTACCTGACTTTTCTTTCAGAAGCCAATGGAAACTACGAAATCAGATCCTACTCCCTGGACATTCTCAGCAACACCTTATCCCTAAAATCTCAATTGCTGACTATCACCTTGACCCAGACCTGTACCGGCATCAGTTTGTATCAGGACCATTCTTTCGATTATATATATCTTTCTGTTTATAACGGAGGCCCGACCTATTATCATATGGACAGAATGGATGGCGACTGGTCTGAAGTCAGTATCTATCCGGTCACCCCTCCCTTCAGTCAGAATATCTATGCCGGTTATGCTGAGTATTACTCTGTGGCTCTGTTTAACGGCTCTTTTGGGCTATATCAATGCAGGGTAGGCAGCCGCGACCAGCTCTATCTGGATGCCCATCTCTCTAATAGTATCACTAATCTCATTACTGACAGCTTTTATATAGAAGAATACCAGTCAGATTATAATGACATAACACCCTTTATTGACACGCAGGACCCCGATCAACTGGGCAAAGTCTATTTTTCCTCCAGCCGTGAAGGGGATTATGACCTGTACCGTTATAACCTGGATACCCTGTCCTCAATACTGGAATATTATCCCCTGGGAGCGTATATTACCAATCTGGTGTTTTAGTTTTGCCTACGCTGAGCGAAGAATCATTCCAATTTACTATTGACAAAACAGGCAATTTTCCTAAAATATGTTTGCCAGCTTTATTATATGTTTTTTTAGGATAGTTCATGTTTAAAAAATGCCCGAAATGTGCGCACGTCTGGATGAGCAGGGATGAGTTTATAAATGACCCCGGCATCACCCTAGTAGGATACCAGGTCGACTTCAATAAACTGGAGGCGGGATTTTTCCTGTTTAATCACAGCTGTCAGGATACTCTAGCTGTCACTGTGGATAATTTCAAATCCATGTATAGCGGCCCAATATTCAGGGAACGTAAGACTGGGGGGGAGTCCTGCCCGGGACATTGCCTGCATCAGGACAACCTGAGTCCCTGTCCGGCTAAATGTGAATGTGCTTTTGTTCGGGATATTATGCAGCAGTTAAAAAAAGATTAAAGCGTATTATTCACCTGTGATCTTGAGTTTAAAATCCCGGTTGCGGGCGTCGTAGGCGATCTGGTTGGAATGATTGAATACAGTCATGTCAGTGATATGCCGGTCCACATCAAATCGCTTGGACCACAACAGGACTGTGGATATGATTTTTTTATTCTCTTCTGGTAATGGTTTGTTAATGAGACGTTCACATTCTTTTTGTATCTTAAAGATTCTGTCTTTTAAAAAGGGTCTTTGAGTAGACTTGGCTACCTCTATCATATATTTCACCACTTTTTCACCCAGTTTCTGAGTCAGTTCACTACCGGCTTTACGCGGTGCCGGCTGGGAATGCCCTCTCCGGACAGGTTCATTGCCAAAAGCCCCTTTGATATGACGACGGTTAGCTACCACAAAGACTGACAGCAATACCCCCGCGACTAAAAACAAAAACAGCCAGAAAAAAAAGCTGGTAACAAATTGTTCAATCAATAATGGCATTAATGGCTCCTCTATGTCTTATCGGTGTTTTTGCCCCCGGGATAAGTCATTTCAGCCCTTTTTATGCCTGGGATCCAGGGTACTGAGGTCCAGGTAGCGGATATCCGCTTTTTCCATTTCTTCCTGTACCATCCGGGATTTGATTTCAGCACGCCCCTGCAGAATCAGGTATTCTTTGAGTCTATGCTTAATGTCTTTAAATTCAAATTTCTTACCGGTAATTTTCTTGATGAGCTGGTACACTATCAATTGTTCGCCGCCTGCCATCATAGTACCGATTTTACCTATCTCCAGGTCTGACACCACATTGTATATTTCTTCAGGGAGCCGGCTGGCCGGGATATCGGTATAATGCTGAAATTCCATGTTGCGGGCCGCAAAGTCCTTTTTCAACTCAGAGAGGTCGGACTTATTGTGCAGAATATAGGCCGCTTCATTCAAACCTGTGCTGCCATTGACATAGATTTCGTGAAAGGTATAAAGGTCCGGCTCTTTCATCTGGCTTTCGTGTTCATGGAAGTAATGCTCCAGGTCTTCATCACTGAAGGAGAGCTGTTCTCCCCAAAGTTTTTCCTGCTGCTTTTCCAGAAGGATGTCTTCCTCTATATCCAGATAGAGTTTATCCTGGTCTGTACCCAGGGCCAGGAGGTTATCTTCCCAATCTTTGTCTGATTCAAAGCCGGCACGGATGGCATTCACCCGGGACTGCACTTCCTTTTCCGGTACAGTAATTCCATCCTGTCTGGCTTTCTGCAGGAGTATACGGCGCTCAATCAGATAGTTCAGTACTTCGGTCTTGACGTATTTCAGGTTGGCATCGCTTAGTTCAAAACCTTCTTCGTCCTCTTCTTCCAGCTGCACTATATAGCGTCGAATGGCCAGCTCCAGTGTTTTATCATCAATATTCTCACCATTGACGGCGGCTACTATTCCCATTTAACCTCCAGACTTTCAGGCTGTTATTATAACTTATTCTGCCTGAAATCAAAAATTCCAGCCTCCCCAAATAGATTTTTTCCGGTTAGTTGTCTATCGGCCAACCCCTTTCGGTCTCCGGGACTGGGGGTTTTAACTTGACAGACCCCGGTTTTACCCTATAATGATGGTGAATCTTTACCAGGAGAGTGTATGATTTCCCTGCAGTCCAAGATAAGGATGTACCTGATTTTCTCATTGATCACTTATATTGTGATCACCATTTCTCTATTCGTAATAAATCATTTTATCGGAAATAACCCTCAGTCTCAATCCAATCCCTTTGATGTAGGGGTATTCCTGGACCGTATTTTTATTATTGCTCTTATTTTCATGTTTTTCTCTTTTGTTTTCGGAGTCTATACCCTGATTTTCACCTATTTCCGGGGGGTCAACCGCTATCGTGATTTTTCCCGCCGTCTCAATAATCTGACAGATCTGGGGACTTTTAATCTGCGCACCATCGAATTTCCCAATGAAGACGAATTCGGTAAAATAGGGACCCAGTTTAATTCTATACTGCGAAGACTGGCTGATTTTGATGACCTCAAGACACAAAGGCTCAAAATGGAAAGACAAAAATTCAATATCATCAGTGACCTGCTGGACCTGCCTGTACTGTTTATCAGTCTGAACGGCACTGATAAAGTCATTAAATCCTATAATCAGAGATTCAGGGAATATTTTACGAAGAAAGAAGATGATCAGTCTTTTTATGAAATCGACAACAATTCCCTGGAAGCACTGGAAGCACAGTGTCTTCCCCCCAAAACCAAGGGCTATAAACCTCTCATAGATAAAGACATGATTGAAGTGGTGGACACCTCCATCGCGGTTTTCTCACCCACCCGTATACGGCGCGATTTTACTTCCATGAATGGCAAAGACAAATTCCATGCGGAAAGGATCGATATTATTCCGGTCTGGGATGATTTTAACCAGGTAGGTGATATTCTGGTGATCTATCATGATATCAGGAAGAAATAAATGAAAAAAGGTCTGAAGATCGCCCTGATTATAGCCGCGATCCTGCTGGCAATTGTATTTCTCCTGCCCATAACAGCAAAATTTTTCACTGACTTCTGGTGGTGGCAGAGCGAAGGTTTATTGAGTGTCTATCTCAAGACCGGATTCATCCAGTTAATCGCCTTTTTGATACCTTTTATTCTGGGTATCTCATTGTTGAATTTCTGGTTTTTCGGACTGCGAAAAGTCTCCAAAAACAAGGTACTCAGCACCTTTAACCTCCTGGCATCTATAGCCGGGGGAATTTGGGGCTGGCTGAACTGGAGACTCTATATCTGGAATCTGGGTTTTCCCAAAGCAGGCTTTAAAGACCCTATTTTCGGACTGGATGCCTATTTTTATCTTTACCGCCTGCCCCTGCTCAACCATATTCTGTTGCTTTTCCTGGCCTTTTTTGTTTTTTTACTGATTGCCGATATCATCATACACCGCAGCCGAAACAAACGTATCATTAGAGAAGGCCGCATCCGCCTGGATGCTCCTATCCTGATATTGACTGTGGTCAATACCCTCATCAGTATAGTCCTGGTCGGTTTCAGGCTGTTCGAGACACTGGTACGTCAGCCGCATCCCAAGATTGGAATAGGCTATAGTACGGTGCATGGCTATTTTCTGGGGTATTATATCTACCTGGGGGCTTTGTTACTCTCTATCCTGTGGCTATTTATCCATACCCTGCGCAAAGGTACCCGCCCCCGAACCGTGTTTTTCAATGCCCTGGGTCTGGTTGCCTTATTTTTTCTCACCACCCGTCTCTTACCCAATGTCGTGGAAAAAGCTCAGGTAATACCCAATGAGTTATTCAAACAAAAGGAATTTATCGATTACCGCATGTCGGCTACCCGTTTTGCCTTTGACCTGGGACTGGAAGATTACCGATTTGAACACGATCTCAAACAGGACTTGCCTGAAATTTTTTCCAAAAGCAGGATCTGGGATGCCGAACCCTACCTGCAGGTAGTCAAACAGCGCCAGGAGATAAAAGCCTATTTTAATTTTGTGGATACAGATGTGGATGTCTATCAGATCTCAAATCAAAGCTACCAGGTAGTACTGGCAGCCCGGGAGCTCAACACCTCCAATCTGCCCCCTGACTCCCTGAGCTGGGATAATATCCACCTGCGCTATACCCACGGCTACGGGCTGACCCTGTCCCCGGCTAATATGGTGGACGATTTAGGGGGGCCTGACTTCTGGATACGGGACCTGGCTAACCTCACCCCCTTCCCTGAGCTCAGGATTGATACACCTCAGATTTATTTCGGGGAATTGACTTCCAATTATATTATTGTCAAAACTACCACTGAAGAATTTGAATACACTTCCGACACCAACCGGGTCACCACGCTCTACAAAACAGATAACGGGGTTAAAATAGGGAACTTTTTCCGCAGGCTCATGTACTCAGTCCTGTTCAGGGAAAACAAGATACTGCTTACCCAGTACCTTACCAAAGACTCCCGTATACTCTACCGACGCCGAATTCTGGACAGGGTAAACACCCTGTTTCCCTACCTGAAGTATGACAGTGACCCCTATATCGTCATCAATCAGGGCAAACTCTACTGGATCATCGACGCCTATACTACCTCAGACCGTTTTCCCATTGCGCAGCGCTTTGAAACCACCCTGGGTAAAATCAACTATCTCCGCAACTCTGTCAAAGTGATCGTAGATGCATATACAGGGGAGTGTATGTATCGTATCGTGGATGAAAAAGACCCCATTATCCAGGCCTATTCCTATGTCTTCCCGGAATTGTTCAGCCGTCCCCTGCCGGAAGGCCTGGAAGAACACTTCCGTTATCCCAGTACCGTCTTTCAGATCCAGGCCCAGATCCTGGCTACCTACCATGTAGATAATCTGGAGAGTTTTTATAACGGTGAGGATGCCTGGAAAATCCCGGAACAGATCTATGGTGCCAAAAAACACCCCTTCCGGCCTTATTACCTCCTGGCAAAAATAGACGGAGAGTATCACTTCTCCCTGATCAATCCTTTTAACCCTGTAGGCAAAGAAAACCTGTCGGCCTGGCTGCTGGCCTATTACAGCCAAGGCAATCATCTGGCTTTAAAATATGTGGACAAGACTTCTTCTTCTTTCGGCCCCCTGCAGATTGAATCCACCATCGATCAGGATGACACTCTGTCACGCCTGTTCTCCCTATGGAATCAGCGCGGTTCGCGGGTTTTCCGGGGAAATATACAGTTTATTCCCCTGAATGATGATATTCTGTACCTGGAAAGCATTTTCCTGGAATCTGAACAGACCTCAATCCCTCAGCTGATCCGAATCATCGCGGTTATAAACGGGCATATTTTTTCCGGCAGAAATTTTCAGGAGCTGTTATTCAGTATCGGTGGGCAATATGATACCTCCTGGAACACAGCTCAGGGAGTCCAGCAGCGTCTGGAGCAGCAGCTCAGCGCCGCCTACAAACTTTACCTGGAAGCTGAAGCACAACGCATAGACGGAAACCTAAACGCTTATCAAAAATCGGTCGATAAAATAGGAGAGATATTAAAAAATTCTCTACCCTGATTTTAAGAGGCCTATATGGATAATAAGGAACGAAGCTCACTTATACGCAGAGGGAATGAATTATTTAACCAGGGTGACTTTAAAAATGCTCTTAAGATTTTCCTGGCTACTCATTACCAGGACGGTATCGTAAGGGTAGCTGACCACCTGTATTATGAAGACGAAAACACTATCGGTGCTATCAAACTATACAAAAAAGCCGGCTACCAGAGAAAAATAGACGAATTCGCGGAAAAAGCCGCCCTCACTATACAAGCCTGGCTGGCTGAGGATAAAGAAAAATTAGGTGTGCCGGTAGAAGAATCTGTGAGTGAAGAAACTCCACGGGTACGCAAGTGGGAGCCGGTGACTTTGAAAAGTGATGATATCATGAAGGCTAAGCTGGAAAATGACGATATCAGCCCTGCCTTTCAGAAAAAGGATAAAAAATGAACTGGAGATACCTGGCCTGTATTATTTTCCTGTTAAGCCTGACTTGCCGCGTTACCGCAGCCACACTGGATAATTCCATCATGTGGGAAAAGGGCCAGGATGAAAATTTTGAACTCACTGAAAAACTGGAAAGGCATTCCACCATTTTTAACTGGACCAAAGGGAAGATCATTACCGAGTTAAGCCTTCCGGTAGAACATACTGACCCCAATCTGGGACGTCAGACCAGTACGCAGCATTCCCAGATCAAAAAAGAGCTGAAACAGAATCTCATCAATTCGTTGGGAGCATTACGTATCAGCGACCTCTTCCAGCTAAAAGATTATTACAATCTGAAATCGGATATACGCTATGAAATCATCGCCCGTACCGACCAGGCCTTTTATTATCCCCCGGTTGAAAAAAAAGGTATGCTGTACGGCAAAATGGAACTGAATATTTTCGGTAAAGACGGTATAGCCAATCTATTCTACCGCAGTGTAGACAGACAAAAACTCACCAAATACTCCGAAGAAAATGGCCCAAGGGTACAGGAAGATTTTGACACGCTGATTCTGGACACGGTTTCTTTTCCGGATTTTCAACCCTCCATCAACCTTAGAATTTTTGATCAGGACGGCACCCTGATCTATGGTCCCGAGATAGTAGAACAAACTGCTCTTTTTTCCAAAGGTATCTGTGAATATACTACCAGCCTTCGCTATGCCTTCGAATCCCCCCGCTGCGGAGAAAAGGTGTTTTACCTCATCCCCTTTAACATAAAAGGCAAGATGAAGACAGATCTTATACTCCATAATGAAGATGCTGCGCGCCTTCTGGCTAATCCTAAAAGTATGGATATCCTGCGTCAGGCCAAAGTGATAGTAGTCAAACCACAGCCCGGCCGTTAAAATGCTGTTTTTGCGTCTGCCGCCTCCGGCCCCGGGCCAAAAAGGCTGGAAACTGGACCCTGCGCCGGATATTTCAGATATCAAACCTTCACTTAAAATTCACGTAGTATCCGGATCAGAATGGTACTCCCCCTCCTGTCTGACCTGGAATGAAAAATCGCAGACTTTGGAACTAAATGAAAATCAAAAATCCCAGAATCTCCTACCTGTGGGGTTTTCTGATATCCTGTTTGCCGGTAATCTCAGCATTCGCTTTTCTGATGAATTTGCTGATAAACTGAATTTTTGGCTAAAGGGATTAACCCTGTCCCCGGCGATTCTTCAACTGGAAAAGTCAGCAGGAACCATCCGCTTTTTGTGGCTGGATCAGGAGTCTCATTGCTTATACAGAAGACAGCTGTCTGAAGCAGCCTGGTTGACTTATACCCGGGATCTGGACCATGCTCTGGATGAAATAGATATTGCTATTAAAAACAGGCAACCGGATTTGTTAAGTGAGGCATGGGGGACCAGCCGACTGATACTGGAAAAGGTCCTGCGTCAGGCTGAAATTCCGGTCACTACACTTGCCCCCTGGAGAAGACTGGAGATATATACCGATCCTGAAATTTCATTTCTTCCCCTGGAGTTACTGGAAAGTGAAATCTGTGTCAGTCACCATTTACCCCGCCGCCCCCTTGCCTCTGCCTCTCAAAACAACCAACCGGTACTGTTTACAGCCATTTATGGATCTGAGTTAGCACACACCGCCAAAGAAGCGGGCAGATTAGCAGACAGTCTGGAAGATAAATGGGAAGTAGAAAGTTACAGCGATGTACATTACCCGGAATATCAGTCCCGGTTATCTGATACCCGTGTACTTCATTTTGCAGGTCACGGACGGACCCTGTCCCGCCGTTCACAGATCAAACTGGATCAGACCTGGTATGAAAGTCTATTGTACAGCGGAGGAATGGATCTGTCTGTATTTCATTCCTGCCAGACCGGTAGACACGGCGCGGGTATCCTGAATGCGACCCTGCGCCAGGGTGCCAGTAATATTATTGCCACCCCCTACCTTCTGCCTGATGAAAACCGCATAGATTTTACCCGCTTTTATCAACACCTCCAACTGGATGCAGTTAAAACCAGTTTTCACTTTTTTCAGCTTTTAGACCGTAAATTTCGCCGTTTTTATCGACTTTTTCAGCCTTTCAACACTGAAATTTGACTCTTTTCAACCCGCCTGATAAACTTATATTCCAAAATCTATCAAAGGAGAAGCACTGGATGGCTAGCCTAATCTATGACGACAAGGAGCTCATGAGAGCCCTCTTGGAAGCTGGTGTACATTTCGGACACCAGACCAAGCGCTGGAACCCGAAGATGAAACCGTATATTTTCATGAAGAGAAATGGTATCTATATCGTAGACCTGCGGTATACCATTGAAAAGCTGAAAGAAGCATATCATGCTCTTAAGGCCATTGTGGAAAAAGGCGGGAGTGTATTGTTTGTGGGGACTAAAAAACAAGCCCAGGCTTCCGTACTGGAAGAAAGTCAGAGATGCGGACAGCTTTATGTGTCCAAACGATGGCTGGGCGGCACACTGACCAATTATTCCACTATCAAAAAGTCCATCGACAAACTCAAAAAACTGGAAAAAAGACTGGAAATGGACCGCGGCAGCATGTCTAAAAAAGAAGCCGTGACCATAGAAAAAGAAATAGAACGGATGAAGGCCTTTTATGACGGTATCCGTGACATGAAACGCATTCCTGAAGCAATGTGGGTCGTCGACACTAAAAGAGAAGTCAACGCAATCCGTGAAGCAAAAAGCCTGGGAATCACCATTTTTGGTATCGCCGATACCAACAGTGATCCCGACATGCTGGATTACCTGGTTCCTGGAAATGATGATGCTATTCGCGCCGTTAAACTGCTCACCTCCGTCATGGCTGATGCTGTGATCGAAGGATCCACCATCGCTGCTAAAAAAGATGTGGATATGCTCAAAGAGCAGGATTCTGCTGAAGAGCAAACCGAAGAACTGGTAGACAGTTCTCTGGATGATACCGCGGAACAGTACGAAGAATAATACTTAAGGCGGCGTTTACGTCGCCTTTTTTTAAAGAATGTCACTAGAATTATAAGGAGTGAATCATGGCTGAGATCAGTATGGACATGATAAAAGAATTAAAAGAAAAGACCGGCGCCGGGATTGTAGACTGCAAAAAGACACTGCAGGAAACCGGTGGTGATATGCAGGAAGCTGTAGATATCCTGCGCAAGAAAGGGCTGGCCAAGGCTGATAAAAAAGCCGGACGCACCGCTAAAGAAGGATCCGTACGCATCATCCTGTCTGATGATAAAAAGACAGGAATGATTGTCAAGATAAACTGTGAGACAGACTTTGTGGCTAAAACTGCTGATTTTCAGAATTTTGTAGAAGAAGCCAGTCAGACTATTTTCAAGAAAAAATATGCTTTCTCTACAGAACTGCCTGCTGACCTGGAAGAAATGAGAAAGAACGTGATCGCTAAGCTGGGTGAAAATATTCTTATCTCAGAATGGGCCTTTATCGAAGCTACAGGCGCTCTGTATTCCTACCTGCACCTGGGCAAGGTGGCGGCTATTGTAGATTTCACCGGTGATGCCAAAGTCCTGGCAGCAGCTGACACGGAAGCTTTTATGAAGCAGGTCGCTATGCAGATTACCGCTATGAGCCCTGTGTCTGTCAGTGAAGATGATTTCCCCCAGGATGTGCTGGACCGGGAAAAAGACATCTATATCGAAGAAGCTAAACTCAGCGGTAAAGGCAAGCCCGACGCCGTTATCGAAAAGATCGCTTTGGGTAAGCTGGCTAAATTCCTCAAGGAAAATGTACTGCTGGAGCAGGAATTTATCCTGGACAGTGAAAAGAAGATCAAAGACCTGCTGGCTGATATCAGCAAAGCCAAAGGTTCCCAGATCGGGATTCGTGCTTTTCTCCGCATCTCACTGTAAAAATTAAAGATTTATAATCCCCTCTAACCTTAGAGGGGATTTTTTTTAACCAATATTAGAAAAAATAACTGTTTTACATTATGATAATCTGGTACAAAAAAAGGGAGAATACCGTGTACAAAAGAGCATTGTTGAAAGTAAGTGGAGAAGTATTAGGGGGAGGCAGGCCCGGCCTGGACTACGCGGCAGTAGAGCAGGTAGCTAAACAGATCGCGGCGGCCCGGGATACCGGTGCTCAGATAGGCGTTGTGGTAGGCGGCGGTAATATCATCCGGGGAGTGGACGCCCACAACTATGGAGTGGAACGCACCACAGCTGACCATATGGGAATGCTGGCTACTGTGATCAATTCCCTGGCCCTGAAATCCATTCTGGAAGAGCGCTTTGGTAAACAGACCAGAGTACTTTCCGCGGTGAGTGTGCATGCTGTAGCCGAAGATTTTATCAGAGGCCGCGCGGTGCGTCATCTGGAAAAAGGCCGTATCGTCATTTTCGGCGGAGGTACAGGTAACCCCTACTTTTCCACCGATACTGCAGCAGTCCTGCGAGCAGTGGAAATCCACGCTGATGTCATGATCAAAGCCACCAAAGTCGATGGAGTCTATGACAAGGACCCCAAAAAACATACTGATGCTAAACGTTATTCTCATCTCTCCTATATGGAGGTCCTCAATCAGAAATTGGGTGTCCTGGACTCTACCGCTGTCAGTCTGTGCATGGATAACAGCCTACCGGTCAAGGTCCTGAATATTTTTGAAGACGGCCACATCCAAAAGGCAGTGCTGGGTGAAGACGTCGGCACCACCATTGAATAAATCATGAGGATTACCTCAGGCAGTTTCAAAGGCAAACACCTCCAGGTACCCAAACAGGGTGTAGCTCCTACCTCAGAAATGCTCCGCCAGGCCATTATCTCTATCCTCAGACCCCGTCTGAGAGATGCACGCATGATAGACCTGTGCTGCGGTACCGGGGCAGTAGGGATCGAAGCTCTGTCCAATGGGGCGGGATGGTGCCTGTTTGTGGAAAATTCCAGCAAGGTCTACCGCTTCCTGCACCAGAATCTGGAGGAAATCGTAGCTGACAGCACCCGTTATCATTGTCTAATGCATAACGCGGCTGAACTGAGCCCCGATCTCCTGGAAGAGTCACCCGCCAGTTATGATATTGTGTTCGCGGACCCCTTTTATCATGATACCAAAGACCTGCTGGACAAGATCTATCAGTTTGCTTCTCAGATACTGCGAAAAGATGGAATCCTGGTTCTGGAACATGGCCAGGAATTGGATCTGTCCGCCTATCCTGCCTACACCAGGACCCGGAAATACGGAGATTCCTGGATCAGTACTTTTGAAAACTGGGAGGTGAAACTATGACCATATTGGGTCTGGATACCTCCTCACCTCAGGATACCGCTATCGGTATCTACCTGGGACCTGACACCAGCCTTTCCTTATCCCTGCACCTCAAACGCAGTCAGGAGTCCAAACTACTGGCAACCATAGACGCAGGCCTGCACAGTCTGGGGGTGACCCTGTCGGACATTGAACTCATAGCAGTAGGACTGGGGCCCGGTTCTTTTACCGGTCTGCGTATCGGCCTGGCTGCGGCCCGTGCCCTGGCCTGGGGGGGGAATAAACAGATCATCGGAATCCCCAGCCTGGAACTCCTGGCAGCCAGTCATCCTGCCTGGGATCATCCCGGCACTCTCCTGGTACCAGCTATCGATGCCCATATGGGCCATATCTTCAGCGGATTATATCTGGACAGGACTCTTTGTGGCGGTTTTCTGGACATTCCTCCGGCGGATCTGTCTGGATACATCAGTTCTTATCAGGCTCCGCATATCCATCTCATAGGCAACGCCCTCCTAAAATATCCTGAGCTGGAAAAATTATCAGGAATAGATTCCGCGCCTCACACTCTCATTTCCGGATCTGCTCTGTGGATCAGAGCATTATCCCACCTGGAGCAGCGCGGCCCCGATAAGCTGGAAAATATCCACCCCCTCTACCTCAGAAAAAGTGAAGCAGAGAGGCAACTGGAAAATGATTAATGATACCGAGATACATCCCGTCGTTTTTGAAGATCTGGCGGAAATTCTGGCTGTACAAAAAGTAGCCTTTTATGCCCAGGCTGTACTGGCAGAAAAATTCACCATCCGACCACTCATGACTACTCTGGAGCAGATCCAGGCTGGCTTTGAAAAATATATCTATCGAAAAGCGGTCAGAAAAGGCCGGATTATCGGAGCTATCCGGGGTTTTGAGCAGGAAAAAACCGGATACATAGAAAACGTGATTGTCCTGCCGGAGTACCAGGGGCAGGGTGTAGGCAGTCTGATGATGCAAAGTATAGAAGGCTGCTTTCCACAGATAAAGCGCTTCGAGCTATTTACCGCCAGGGCCAGCCTCTCTAATATCTCATTTTACGAAAAGTCCGGTTATCATATCTTCCGGGAAATCCCCGCCGGGCCCACTGAACCAGCCCTGGTATATATGCAGAAGTTCAGGGATTGAGGGCTTATTTTAACTTTTCCACAATGGTCTGCATGACCGGGTTCTGCCGGGCATAATCCCAGGCCTTTAAACCTTCTTTATCTTTCAGATGTTTTTTAGCTCCTTTTTGCAGCAGGAGAAGGATGATTTCAGGATTGGTGCCGGACTGACAGGCCCGGATCAAAGGTGTCCTGCCCTGGTTGTCTGCCAGATTCACATCCAGTTTTCGGGAAAGGAGAAGGTCCACCACTTCCGGAGCATCTCCCAGGACCGCATAGTGGAGGGCGCTCTCTCCCAGCCGGTTTATCATCCGGGGATCAGCCCCCTGCCTCAGAAAATATCGGATCATCTCCTGTCCCTGTCCACCTATGACAGCCAGCAGGATCACTCCATTACCGTTAAAATCACTGTCATCCCAGCGGCAGCCTTCATCCTGGAGATAGCGGAGGATATCGATATTTTTCTGGTGACTGACCGCGTAGAGCCAGGGATTTCTGCCGTCTTCATCTCTTTTCTCGGTGGAGGCACCGGTCTGGAGCAGGTACTTCAGGACCGGCAGACTGGTATTATATCCCGCGGCCAGCATCAGAGGAGTACGCCCCTTCTGATCCGGGGCATCGACCTCAGGTGAGAGTTCAGCCAGTGACTGTATTATCCGGGTATTGGTATTGGAAAGTGCGGCCATATGCAGGGGGTCGCGGCCCAGAAGATCATGGTCACTGATATCGCCTCCCTTGCCCAGCATAAACTGATATACCTGCCAATCAGAACTGGTGGCACAGGTCAGCATAAACAGACTCTCTCTTTGCGGAGTACGGGCGCGAAAATCAGCACCGTATTCAAACAGAGTACGAAGCAATTCCAGCCGGGGATTCCAGAGAGCTGTAATGTGCGCCAGGCTATAGCCCTGGCTGTCCTTGAAATTCACATTGGCCCCCTGGTCAACCAGCCATTGTAAGACAGCAGGATGGGGATTGTAGCGGGCTGCTACATAGAGGGGGGTGACTCCCAGCCGCAGGAAATCAATGGGATGGCGGAGCAGTAGTCCGCTTAAAATTTGCGGACTGGAGGCAAAACGGGCCGCATAATGAATGAGATACAAATAATGTTCTTTATTATAGGCTGTGTACTCCATAAGAGTCTGAAACACCGCGGGATCGGGATTGAAGCGGATGGCCAGTTCATACATATCCTCACCTTGGCTATTAGTGACAGAGGGGTCAGTCCCCAGATAAAACATATATTCTACAGTCCGGAGGTCCAAATGGGCCGCGGCGTACAGTAGCAGATTATTTCCGTCCTGATCCCGAGGGATGATCTGAGAGCTATTGGTAATGATACTGTGTATAATAGAATAATCTGCTCCCTCCGGCAGGCCCCAGGTGGACAATGCCGCATGGAGTGGCGTTAGTACAGCCAAGAGCAGGAAAATCAGCACTGTTCGCATATTCCCTCCCGGATATATCATAAACCATTCTCACCAGTCTGACAAGTAGAGGGAGCTTCCCGAGAAACTGCCGGAGGCTTAAGATGATGCCCCGCCCCAAGGTAGGCAGTACGCCCTGTGGCTGTAATACAACCGAGACACATCCTGCCAGGACTCGTGTGAGAAGGTATAACCCGCCCCAGGATGTGACTGGGGAAAGACATACGCGCCTTCAGGCGCCGCCCCCGACCATAAATCCGGAAATCGGGGGGGACTCGCTGGAATCTGAATGGTTTCCCGATATATATTTAGTAATAAAAAAAATCATTTCTCCTTTTCTCAAAAAAAACACCCCCTGAAATCAGAGGGTGTCATTTATATATTTAAAGGAGTTGTCAGTTGTTATTATTCTGAGGTACGGCCTGGTCACGTTCGATCTTCAGGCGGTACTCTTCCTGCTGATACAGAATGAGTTTTTCAGCCAGCTTTTTGTTTTCCAGTTCGGTAGCCCGTTTGCCTTTGTTGGCAATGATCTGCCACACAGCTTCGTCCTCGATATCTTCCACACTTTCACGGTCAACGATATAGGGAGTGTACTCGATATCCATGGCTCCGATATAGGTCACAAAATCACCGCCCCATTCGCTGCCCTGACGGTAGACCACGATGGAATCAAAAGTCAAATAGGGAATATCCTTAGGATAGAGGGGGACTTTGGTGAGGCTTTTGGCATAAATCTTTTCGGTGAAATTAGGGTTTAGCCAGGTCAGTTTGCGCCAGCCTTCAAAATAGACATTGCCCATAAAGTATTCCTGGACTTCGTCATTGCGGTCTTTGAGGCGGATGGCAATCTGGTTATTGTAATTACGGCCATTGACCCAGATAGACACGCTGCGTACTTCCCAGGCATTGGGCATCACACCGTTTTCGGCATTGGCAAACTGGCCGTCATCATTATAGACTTTGATGGGGAAGGGAGGGTGGATCAGGGCGTAGCTGTTGTTGTTCCAGGTGGGGAAATGGATCCTCACCCCCAGTACGGTCCCGAAGCGCTTGCTCTCCACCGGCTTGGTATAGCTCAGGACCCGGTTGTCTATGGAGTTAGCGCTGGCGTTCAGAGAGACTCTCCACTTATCCAGGAGGTAATCTCCGTAACCGATAATAGCTTTGGGTGAACCATCAATGTTGGTGACATAGCTCTGCTCAGGATCAGGAAACTGGGCCTTGATCCTCTCGTCATATTTGGAGAAATCCAGCAGGGTCCGCTTGATCACCGCGCTGCCCTGGGTCATCCCCAGACTGACTAACAATAAAATGGCGAATATACGCTTCCAATTCATGTCCAACTCCTTGTAAAGGACTTTGATACATTTAAAATCGGAAGATTCTGAGATTCCCTTATATTTTTAAGCTTTTTTTTGACTGGAAGTAGAGAATTTACATATAGAGAGGAGGCAGCAGGCTTCACAACGCGGCTGGCGCTTTTGGCAGGTGTCTTTGGCCAGGTTTACCAACAAAGCGTGAAATTCCCCCCAGGATCGGGGATCAGGACGGAGCCGGGTCTCAAAATACTCCCGCAGGATATCATAAGAGGCCCTGGCTTCAGGGATACCCAGCCGCTCTGCAATACGCCGGGTATAGGCATCGATCACAAACACAGTCTGGCCCAGTGCGTAGAGGAGAATGGAGTCCGCGGTCTCAGGCCCTATGCCCCACAGAGCCAAAAGCTCCTGGCGGGCTGCGGCAGTCGAAATCCCTGCCAATTCATTTAAGTGACCCTGAGGGAATCTATCCAGCCAGATGTGCAGCTTGCGGGCTTTCTGGCGGAAATATCCGGTGGGCCGTATCAGGACAGCGAGCCGGTCATCAGGGTAACCGGCCAGACAGACTGCATCAGCCCGACAGTCATCCCATAGATTAATGAGAGCCTGTTCTACATTTTTCCAGGCGGTGTTCTGAGTCAGGATGGCACCCAGGACAATTTGCCACTGATGGTCAGCTCTGCGTGGCAGAGGTTGGGGATCAGTCAGATATAGGACTTCTCCCTCCTGTATAACCGGCCACCAGTGCTGCGGCCCATACCGGAGGTAAAGAAGCTGGTAGATTTCCTCCAGGCTGATATCAGGATGCTGCATTTCCCGTGAGGAACAGGACTATCATTCCCCCCAGCCACAGCAGTATCACCAGCAGGGAGATCAGAGAAATGCCCTGTTTTTTCAGTTTGGTACGGGCCACCAGATCGGTTCCCATCAGGCCGGTGACCAATAGGACCAGAACGGTAATGACCAGATTGCCGGGATTGGCGTCTTTCCAGAAATTTCCACTATAAAAGAGTGCCGAAATAGGCAGAATAAAGATATTGAATATATTAGAACCAAAGATATTACCTACAGCCATCTGTACATTACCCATACGGGCCGCGCTGAAAGTCACCGACAACTCAGGCAGGCTGGTGGCGATGGACAGCATCAGGGCTCCCACAAAGGTCTGTCCCAGAATGATGCTGCTATGCGGCAGTATCATGGGCGTCAAAGCGATAAGATCAGCGGTCTTGGTCATCCAGATGGCGGCTCCGATGATGACCAGTGAAAACAGGGTGAATTTCAGACCCACATGTTTTTCGTCATGGATCTCCGCTTCTTCCGCGCCTTCTTCCTTCAGCCCTCCAGTCCTGAATGTGACAAAGACCACCAGCAGATAGGCCAGGAATAGTGCCAGAGAAGCTCCCCAGGACAGCCATTTATTGTCAAACAATCCCTGAGACAGCAGGAATACTGCTACCAGTCCCAGCAGGAACAGGCCCGCGAAGCCGGTAATCAGGTCTTCCAGACCGACCTTGATCAGGGTCTTTCTGCCAAAGACAAAGAGCAGGGCCAGAATGACTATATTGAAGGCATTAGAACCAATGGTATTGGAAAGAACCAGATCTACAGATCCCACTATAGCAGTAGAGGATATCCCTGTCATCAGCTCAGGTAAAGAGGTGATGGAAGCCAGCAGGATAAAACCTATCCAGCCATGGGAAAACGCGCTCCGGTCAGCTATGATGTCCCCGTAACGGGCCAGTCTGGAACCGGCAAACAGCACCAGTCCCGCTGCTACCATGAATTCCAGTATAAAAAAGATAAATTTGTGAATTCCCAGAAGTTCTAAAAACATGTGATATCCTCAGGTTTTAGTTTATTTTAGGGGAGACAATAAAAAAAAACAAAAATCTATACAGCTCTATTGGTAGTCCCTGATATCCAGAATCCCGCCGGACTCAAAATCACTCTCCAGAAAATTCAGAATAATCCGGCCTGCCACATCAGCGGGTTCAGACAGCAGATTACTGGTCTTAAAATCCAGGAAACGTTCCAGATCAGGGAAATCTTCAATAGTACTTTGTCTGATCCTGGCCTGCATAGCCGTATCCAGAATTCCCGGTGCCAGACTGACAATTTTAACCGGGTGATCACTGTACTTGTTTTCACTGTCAATGACTCTGGTCATGTGGTCCATGCCGGCTTTGGCTGAACAATAGGCACCCCAGCCCGGCATGGGTTTGCGCCCCGCGCCGGAAGAGATATTGATGATCCTCCGGTCAATAGAACAGGATGGGGTAGCATTTATAAAAAGCGCTGACATTGTCAGAGGGGCTGTCAGATTAACATTGATATTGGTTATCAGATCTTCAGTGGATGCATCCGGCAGCATACTAATAGGTTCCAGAATCCCGGCATTATTAATCAGACTAAGCTGTTCAAACTGGCGCCCCTGGAGATTGTCCAGCCATTTCTGCCAGGACTGGGAGCTACCCCTGATATCATTCAAATCCAGGTGAAGCTCCTCATAGTCAGCCTTTAATGCTGCAGCGTATTGCCTGAGATCCGGATTAGGGGTGCGTGCTATACCCAGCACACTGTATCCTCTCTCCAGGAGCATTCTCACCAGAGCGGCACCCAGTCCCCGGGAACTCCCCGTAACGATACAGAATCTTTTCAAAGACATCTATTCGGCCACCAGGCCTTTGGCAATATTGGTAAAGTGCAGTGAAACAGGTAAAAGCTCTTTTCCCTTCATCTGCAGGCCCTTGACTTCCAGGCCAAGTTCCTGGTACTCTTTATCCAGATTATAAGTCAGTGTGGCTTCCATTCGATCATTGGGTTTCAGAATATAACGGGGACCTTTATCCTGCAAGGGAGTCTGGATTGACTTCAGATAAAATTTTTTACTACCCGCGGTGAGTACCAATTGAGACAGATCAATATCCATTTCATCATTTTTTCGATTGGCTATTCTGATGTTGACAGAAGCCTGTTTTTTCCAGCGGAACAGGGCAATATGGAATAATGCGCCATCCAGGAAGAATTCCTTTCCCTGGATTATTATCACATGTCCGCTATTTTGGGGAGTCTCCATCTCACCTTCATGTTTATGCTGCATTTCATCTGCGGTAGGGATGTTTTCACGATAATATTTTTCTACTATAGCATAAAGATTGGATTCACTTTGAGAAATCTGAAATACAGCCATGTCAGGCTCTTTCGCTAATTTATTGAGGAAAGTCTGATACTGAGCAACCGGCATTTCCAGAGCAATAATATTGGTAGCCAGGGTTTCCTGAGCACTGTTCTGCATGAAATCCAAAGTCACACTATACTGACGTTCCATGTCACCTTCCCAGCCGGTATGATAATTGATCCAGCGGGAATTGACCGGTTTGAATTCCATACTGATCTTACCTTTATTTCCGGGAAGCAGCATATCCGGTCCGTCAAAAGTAATGGAAGGAGCGCGAAGACCTTCCGGAGTGATTATAGTGGCAATACCCGGGACCAGCAGAATCCCAGCGCCGGAACGGTTATCGATATCCATTTCTACTTTGATCACTGAACGTTCCGGGTATGCTGAGGCACGGGCATGGACTACGATACCATTGGTCAGGGTCACTGACTGAGGTGAAGTGTAATTCCAGGCTGGAGAACAGGACCAGAACAGCACCGCGGAAAACAGGTTGATTATCAGAGCGGGAATATATTTCATAATGGACTCCTTATAATGGGTTTACTACTATTATAATAACTGGTGCAAAAAACGCAAGGTACAAATTTTATTTCCATTTGTACACAGCATCAGGTGTAGGCCTGATTTACATATAAAAAAGGAGCCTGATACTATCAAGCCCCCACTGATTTTTCTTAAAAAGTTATCACTATTGTTCTACAAGGAATAAATGGCGTATGACCGGGGAGGTGCTTTGAGCAGGACCCTGCCCTGACTGTCTGCAGGAGATGTGATCCCGGTTCCGGTTAATTCCTTCAGGGTTACTGAACGGTATTTAGTCTGGATCTGACGGCTCTTCCACTGATTGGACTGGTTGAAATAAATGACCAGGCCGGGTTTTCCGTTTCTCTGAGCAATATATTCATCCACTCCGCTGTATAGGACCGAAGTTGTCCCTTTGGCCCGGGTATTGTGGATATTGATGAGTTTTTTCAATCTGTCTTTTTCACCTGACTCCAGATCCCGGTAAAAAATACAGGGAGTACCTTCGTGGGTCAGGATAAAGGCATAAGCCTGCATCTTATTAGCTATGGCGTCACTGTCGTGGTTGGCTACAAAGGTCACTGCTTTATCCGGCCTGATGCTGATCAATCCGGCATCATTGAGATTCTGCAGGTTGTTTCCGTCAAAAGCATTGTCCAGGGCATAATACAAGGGATAATCCAGAGCGGAAGCTTTTTCACCGGTAGCATCGATCCAGGAATTCAGCATCCATTTATCCCCGGTCCAGTTGTCGCCCCAGGCAAAACCGCCTACTTCGGTCAGCCAGCTTTTTACCACCCAGGCTCCAAAGGCGTGGGCGTAGTCAAATCTCCAGCCGTCAAATCCCAGATCTTGCTTCATCCAATGCGCCATACTGTCGGGACGTTTCCACAGCCAATCCTGTACCTCAGCCTCTTTATGGCACAGGTCAGTCTGTTCGTAGCCGGAAGCCACACCTTCGTCGGAATTAT
>CAYRWR010000038.1:0-36704 GCA_964428015.1 uncultured Brevinematales bacterium
ATTGAACTGCATGCGACCTCCTTGTCGATATTCATATATCGGAGCAGACCGGCAGGAAATGAAGCGCTAAACCTTTAGAAAATTACCGCATTATACAAAAGTATCAGGGATTTAATTATAATGAGAAGGACAATAACCCCCAGTAAAATCAGAACTATTCTTATTCCGTTCTTTTTATATCCATCCTGAACTTCTTTCTTATCCACCAGTTTGATCTTTTCCCGGTATGCGGAGAAGATAATATAAACAATCAGGGAAATAAACAAAGCCAGGGAAAGTATAGCGAATAAGGTGGGTAATTTATCCGCCAAAAGGAAGAAAACCAAGCCGATGGTTAATTCCCCCAGCAAGATGCCGGCCATCAGAAGATAATACCTCAGCATGGATTGGGGCAGTTTCAATTTCCATTGGAATCTCTTTTTTAATAATACCCCTACAAAAGCCGTAATAAAATATAAGACTAGTCCCAGTATTACTAATATCATCCAGGGTGCCCTGAAGATAAAAAACAGAACCAGCAATCCACCTAATATAATTGTTAATATAATATTGATTATGATGAAAACATTTGGGTTTTTATCATCAGCCATTTTCTTCTCCCTTGTAAATATTTTTCAGCCCGAAATAATTATCCGCCTGGTACTCCACTCCCTGGAGATAGTCCCACAACATAATAAAACTATTGATCATACTTAATTCCCTGATCCTGTCCCGCATACCTGTGAGCCGATATTCAAACACCCAGCTTTGTCTGCGGTCTCCAATCCCTATATACACCAGCCCCACGGGCTTTTCTTCCGATCCGCCGCCCGGCCCGGCTATACCGGTCACACTGATAGCTATATCAGCACGACTCTCCCTGAATACTCCCTGGAGCATTTCCCGGGCGGTTTGCACCGATACCGCACCCCACTGGCGCAGAGTCACATTGCTGACATGCAGCTGGCTCTCTTTGACACTATTGTCATAGGCTACCCATCCTCCCAGAAAAACTTCGGAAGATCCGGGCACTTCGGTGAGCTGAGCGGCTATCATCCCGCCCGTACAGGATTCTGCTACTGCCAGACGCAGACCTCGGGATTTGAGCAATTCCAGGAGCACCGCACATAGACTCTGGTCCGGATCGCGGGAATAGATCCGGCTGGATATAGCAGGTATTTGATTTACGATAGTATTAACTTCATCAGAAATATCATGATCGGCACTGAAGCGCAAGTCTACATGGCCAATATGCGCCATGGTACCCAGGTTTATCCCGGCTGCTGCACAGGCTGGCTGCAATTCCTCATCCATCCGGGACTCTGCCATACCCAGAGTGCGCAGCCAGATATTATAGGTACTACGCTGCTGAGGATACAGGACTAAAAAATCAGTCAGGAAAAGGTCCAGCATGGGATAGAGTTCCTTAGGGACACCGGGGAAACAGGCCAAAGTGCATCCCTGTAAAAGCAGATAAAATCCCGGTGCTGTCCCCAATGCATTAGGGATGACCACCCCGCCCTCAGGGATGTAGGCTTGTTTCTGGTTTTCGGGGGGCATGGACAGCCGGTATCTTCTGAATTTAGCATCTATGTCCTGGTAAAGTTTATCATCAAAAACCAGCCGGTGCCGGCTGAAATCAGCCACCACTTCCCTGGTCATATCATCTTCAGTCGGACCCAGGCCACCGGTTATGATGAGAACATCCGCCCGGGTGGTGAGCCATTGCAGAGCTGCCAGCATATCCTGACGGTCATCTCTGACACTCAGGTTGATAGCGGGATAGAGATCCAGAGCCTGCAGTCTGCGGCTGATATAGTGGGAATTGGTATCCTGGATATTACCCTCTATGATCTCAGTACCAATGGTGAGAATTGCCACCCTCATGCGTCACCCTCCTCGGGAAACATACATTAAGGAAAAAACCTGAAAAAAGCAAATCTCCCCAAAGCTTTACAACACACACCTGGCTTGCACTTGCTGCCAATATCAGTTAAAATAATAGGCATAAAAAATCAGTGTTTACGGGATGTGCCATGTTAATCATTATTGAAAGACCAGGGATTTTCCGCCTGGAAGAATTGGGTGTAAAAAAATGGCCGGTATGGAGCAAAGAACCATCCGTCTTTGAATGGGAATATCAGGAAACTGAAACTGCCTATATCACCGCGGGACAGGTCCGCATATCCAGCCTGAGTAATGATGAAACTGAAGAAATCAAAGCAGGTGACCTGGTCACCTTTCCCCGTGGACTGAAATGCCGCTGGGAGATACTGACACCTCTTAGCAAGCACTACCAGATCGGCGGAAAAGTACTTTAAGCCAGGGAGGCTATTATGAATGTCCTTATCATCGGCAGCGGAGGGAGAGAAAGCGCCCTGGCCTGGAGCGTCTCACAGAGCAAACACGCTGACAATTTGTATATCATTCCCGGAAATGGGGGAACCCTGCAGTATGGGGACAATATTTTTGTGGATGTCAAACCACCCTATCATGACCTGATAGAGTTCGCGCGTGACGCGGAAATCGGGATGACCATAGTGGGGCCTGAGGCTCCCCTGGTGGATGGTATCGTGGATGCTTTTCAGGAAGCAGGCCTGGCGGTAATGGGCCCTTCCAAAGCAGCCTCTCAACTGGAAGGTTCCAAAGCATTTATGAAGAAATTTGCGGAGCGCCACAAAATCCCTACCGCTGATTTCAAGGTATTTCATGACCACAAAGACGCCTTTGCCTATGTCAATAAACAGAACCGGCCTTTTGTAGTCAAAACGGATGGACTCGCCGCGGGCAAGGGAGCCATAGTTAACACCTCTGTTGCTGAGACCCTGCAATCCATCAACCGCATCATGGTAGACGGAGAATTCGGTGCCGCCGGCCGTACCATCGTGGTGGAAGAACTGCTCAAAGGGCCAGAAGTATCCGTCTTTATAGTCACCGACGGCAGGGATTTTGTGTGGTTGGCCAGCGCTCAGGACCATAAACGTATCAATGATAATGACCAGGGCCCTAATACAGGCGGCATGGGCGCGTATGCCCCCGCTCCCTTCCTGGACGACAATCTCAAACAGCAGATCATCGAAGAAACCATCCTGCCTACCCTGGAGGGAATGCGCCGCGATGGACATCCCTACACCGGCATACTCTACTTCGGACTGATGCTGACCAAAGACGGCCCCAAGCTAATTGAATACAATGTACGTTTCGGTGACCCTGAAGCCCAGGTAGTCATGCCCCTATTGAAAACTGACTTTATCGAAGTAGCTGATGCTGTGGTACATCACAAGCTGAAAAATCTGAATGTGGAGCTCTATTCCGGCTACTGCACCGGAGTGGTGATGGCCAGTCCCGGCTATCCCGGAGCCTATACCAAAGGTCATGCCATTTCCGGGGATATCAAGGATGAAAAAGACTGTTTTGTGTTTCATGCCGGGACCGATTATGATACCAATGGCTCCTTGATCACTACCGGGGGCCGAGTCCTGTGTGTTTCCGCGCGGGGTTCAACTTTGCAGGAGTCAATCGATAGAGCCTATGACAAGGTCCGCAAGATTCACTTTGAGGGAGCACACTACCGTAGAGATATAGGCGCCAAAGGATTGGAGTGGTTTAAAAATAATCCCCAGGTCAGATAGTAAGCTCATTTCTTACCGGTAGGGTGAAAAAACAGATAATTCAGCCCATCCTTTTCAGATGAAAAAATGGGAAGATATTGTTCCATGCCGGAAAAAGAAAACATACGCCGGTTAAAATCGGAGAGATTGACCAGTGACATCTTGAGATCATGCTTGAGGCATAGCCCGTACAGCTTCATGACGATGCCGATATAGTAGGAATCGATGAATGTGACTTTTCTGAAATCGATCAGAAGGGGCAGATTCAGATTTTGCTTCACATTGAGCTGGACCAGATCCCTCACATCATGATAGAACTGTTCTCCCACGATGTAATTGAGCTCTGAAGACAACTCAATATGCAGATAATTGGGTTTTTCCAGGATCTTATAGGGCATAAAATTCCTCTCTCACCACAACCCATATTACCAACAACAAAAAATTATGTCCAGTATTTTTTTATTTTTTTTTAAGAAAAGACTCGGAGAGGGTGGGATTCGAACCCACGGAGCCTTGCGGCTCAACAGTTTTCAAGACTGTCGCAATCGACCACTCTGCCACCTCTCCATCAGGGTATATATTTTAGACCGGTTGTGTTTATTTGTCAATTTGTCGGGAAGTGAGTGGGGGAAAAGTAAAGTTCTCTCAATATTCCCGCCCGGTTCTTTAGTTTCACCATTTATCTTAACTGGTTAGCCTTAGGTTGATTCCCCTATTCTACTACCCCCAGGCGTCTTCCGCCGCGACCTATGGGGGGACTTTTTCCCGGGGCGGGTTATCCCTTCTCACGGGATAGTTATTTCCAGCTCATCGCATCCGGTCTTATCAGAGTCCTTATCCTTCGTGGGTTGGGGCGCCGCGTTTTAACGCTCCGCGTTGATTCAAAGAATCTCGTAAAAAAATTATTATATATCAATGGATGACACTGTCACATATATTTACTTTCATAAGCCATAACAGAATGACAGAAGATCACGCTTTTCCAGTAGCTGGATTGAACCTGACATGCTTTCTAATGTTACCGTGGAATAAATACCTGGATCATGGAGATTCAGGATACATCAGTTGCTGATTACAGTGATGGAGTGCAGGGTTAGTGTGCCGCTTAAGACTTCCAGTCGGAGCATATTCAATCCTTCTGAAATGGATACACCCAGAGAACTACTGTTAGTGAGATGGGTAGCATTGGACAGACTGACATTTCCTGCTTTGGTGCCATTGACCCAGACTCCCAGAGTGGTACCCGAGGCTCCGCTGAGGCCTCTCACAGTGAGGGAACCGTTGAAGGGGGCATCAGCGTGAGTAGACAGACCGATCATATTGGACAGGGATATCCCGGCTTCACAGGGTTCGCCATCGACACTGTTGGTCCATCCCCAGCCCGTCCTGATGAATGGCAGGTTTAATCGGGCCACTGAGGTTCCCGGCAGCAGAGTACCCATAGTGACTCTGGCTTTTAAAGAGTTGCCGATATAATCAAAAGCCCTCATTTTGGGTGTATTCAGATTTTTGATGGCAGGCGTGAATTCCCAGTAGGACGGCCCGGTCAGGCAGTAATAAACCAGCAGGTCACCACCGGTCTGACTCCAGGCAATATGGTTCTTTTTAATCAGATCTTCCATTCTGTTGTCGGCATTGGCAGACCGGGCAGTACTGTCATTTACTATCAGATTCCAGCCGGAATCCCGGAAGTCCATACCTATACCGCCTTCGTAGGCCACCCTTTTTAGACCGTAATTATAACACCACATGGCATCGACTTTATTGTTGTAGATAAAGTTAGTATCCGGATAATTTCCTGACTGAAACACACTGTTCACGCTGCCGTCATACCGGTTGACACCGTAATAGGCGCTGCCACCCGCCCCCCAGTACAGATAAGAGAGGGGATATAGGCCCTGACGCACGCGGTAATAATCATCTGCCCACAAAAGCATAGTGGAAAGAGTGCCCTGGCCATTGCCTAATTGGCTCATGAGCAGTGGCCGTACCCGTGTCATCATGGCAGCATCCCCGAACACCTGGCGGAACAACAGGCTGATTTCAGCCAGCCGAAATGCTGTATAGCGCCAGGTCAGAGTATATTCAGCGTCAGCCGGACTGGTACCATCCACCCGTACCGGATGAGAGGGAGTAGTATTCCATACCAGGTCTCTGACCATAGACATGTCATCAAAACCATAGGCGGAATTCCAGATTTCATTGCCGTATTCCACATAGACTTTTAGACCGGCAGAGAGAGGCGGATAAATGGGATTTGGAGTTACAGCAGTATAGGGATTGGTACCGTCGGAGCCATACAGCAGGAGACGGGCGGTATTGAGTACGTAATCATCATCCGCCAGTGGTGGAATATTGATCCACAGGTCACTGCCGGTGGTATTGCAGAGCTGTACTATGTGCTCCATGGCCACTCCGGAATACACTTCCGTAAAAGTCACAGGTGCAGGCAGGTGGTTCAGCACCAGGGGTGGATTTCTCTTTTGAAAACCGGCATGGAGGGGGGTATTACGGTCCGCCCAGGTCTGTATTGAGTTCTGGTTCATGACCAGCCATTCCATAGTACGGATCACTCCGCCCTTTTTAATACCATTTATAAAAGGGGTAGTAAATACATCAGAGCCATCCCTGTTATATCCGGGACGGTATAGATGAATATTGCGTACACCGGTATTCAGAGGAGAAGCTGAGGTCAAACGGGTATTGCGGAATACTATTCCCCCGGTAGCATTAGGAGCGAAGGTGTAATACATCTCGCAGGTGGTGATATTGCTCACAGGATCATAGGTCTGGTTGGAGACAACTGCGCTGACCCAAAGGCCGGACACGTCAGCCTGGCCCTGGAATACCAGGTGATACCAGCCGCTGTCTTCCGGGCCGTAACCCGCAAAAAGTACAGTAGAGCAGTCTGCGGTAGGCCATCCCAGCGCGTCCAGGGCAACATTGTTAGTAGCCCAGTCAGGGTCATGGTCAAAAGCCCGGCAGTGCTTGATCACGTCCGCAAAAGCCCGGGACCCATCCCAGTCATTAAGAAACCAGGTATTAAAGCCAACCTGATTGACTTCAGAAGTATAATAAACTACTTCATCGTTATCATCAGTAGTTGACGGAAAAAGATCCGCCAACCTGGTACAGCTCAGGGTAAAAAATATTCCAAACAGAACTATGATTTTTTTTGACACTTCACTATTCACCTTAATTTTTCTGAATGTACTAAACAATTAAAAAACTTTCTCAACTTCTGTATGTGTACAGGTATATCATTTTCTACATTGTTCTAATTTTTTATGCCCAGGATCACACCGTCACGCAAGGGGAGATTCACACTATAAAAATATCCGCTGTGAAACATAAACTCATTAAATTCCAAAATTCCTCTGGTTTCCTGGTCCGGGTTAGCTTCTACCACCCTTCCCCCCCACAGGGTATTGTCAGCTATGACCACCCCGCCTTTGCGCAAATAGGGATACATCTCTTTGACCGATTCCAGATAGCGGTCTTTTTCCACATCGATAAACAGGATATCGATGTTGTCATAACTTTTGGCAGATTTGAGAGCGTCACCCAGACGAAACTCCCCTTTTTTCAGAATACCTTTTTCTGTAAAAAGCTTACGTGCCTGCTCCAGGTGAGCTTCATCATAATCCGTGAGCACTACCTTGCCCGTCTGCATGGCAGTGGCAAAACAATATGCCGAATACCCAAAGCCGCTCCCCAGTTCCACCACCAGGCTGGGCTGCATAAGGCTGGCTATAACATGGAGCAGACGCCCCACCTGGCGATCCACGATAGGAAAGTCTTCACGGTGGGCCTGTTCTTCCATAGCTGCCAGCAGGGGATCAGGGTCATGGGATAAACTATCCAGGTAACTGTCAATGCGATCGTTAATAATGGAAATCATAATTACCTCCCTTGTAGACTGGATTATACAAAGAAAGCAGCCAAGTGTCAAATAGTGGATTTCTGGATAGAAACTCCCCCGGAAGCTATAATAAGTCTGACTCTACAAATCAGGAATGAATCGCATGAGACTGATCACCAGTAAAGACAATCCCGAATATAAAAACCTGCGCAAGTTGTCCCAGCGTAAATACCGGGAAGAACAGGCTTGTTTCCTGGCCGAAGGGGAGAAATTCCTGGACTATCCTGAATCCATCAGTCAGGTTATTCTCAGAGAAGACCGTCAGCACGATTTCCCTGCTGGCCTCCCCGGTGTATTGGAGACTCTGGTCCTGCCACGGGGACTTTTTGTTCAGCTTTCCAGTCAGGAGCACTCCCAGGGTGTGATATGCCTGTGTAAACTACATTTCAGCTCTCCTGATCCCGCCCGCGATGTCACTATCATCGGTGAAGACATCCGCGATCCCGGAAATCTGGGTACCCTGCTGCGTACTATGGACGCGGCCGGCTTTGATCAGCTGATACTGACCCGGGGCAGCGTGGACTTTACCAATGAAAAATGCGTGCGTGCTACTATGGGCTCAATTTTTCATGTCAGAGTGAGTTATATGGATTCCGCTTCTCTTCTGAAATGGCTGGAGTCGAATAAAATATCCCTTTATGCCACCACCCTGGATGCTTCCAGCCGCGGCTACCGCAAGGTAAAATGGGACACACCGCTGGCCTTGCTTCTGGGAAATGAATCCCGGGGCGTGTCGGAGTCCCTTCTCACAAACGCGCGGGAAAAGGTCCACATCCCCATATACGGCTCAGCAGAGTCGCTCAATGTTTCCATTAGTGCTGCAGTCCTGCTCTATCACCTGCGGAGCGTGCTGGAAGACCGGTCCGGAAACTAAGTCGGTGATTTTTTGAAAGTTCCGGCAATAAGCCTTATAATTTACGACTGATAATAGAAAAAAGCGGAGGATTTCATGTTTGTAAAGTATCTTCTCCAGGGTGGCGTGGTTCTGTTTCTTATACTTATCGGCTCTGTCATCGGACTGGCTGTATTCATCGAACGAATGATCTATCTCCGTAAAGTCAGCGGAAACGGCAAGATGATTCAGGAAAAGATGCGTGAAAAACTCAAAGGGCTGCGTATAGATGAAGCAATCGCGGTTTGTGAAAACTATCCCGGTCCAGCTTCCAACATCATTCGTTCCGGACTGGAACTGGCTGATTCCAACCGGGAACAGATCGAAAAAGCTATGGAAGACGCTGCTAAATATGAAATCCCCAAACTCAATAAAAATCTGCCAATTCTGGCTACTGTAGTAAGTATATCTACCCTTCTGGGGCTTTTGGGTACAGTGCTGGGAATGATCAAGTCCAGCTCTACCCTGGCTAATAACATGAACAATATGGGAGACCTCATCGGGGGTATCGCTCAGGCCCTGGTTACTACTGCCGGCGGACTGATAGTAGCTATTCCGGCTCTGGTGGGATACAACTACCTGGTAGCAAAAATTGACGATATCATCTCCGGTATAGAGATGGCGACAACCGATATGATCAAACTGATAAAGAAAAAACCCGATGTCCGGGCTTGGTAATAAAGGAGTAATGCATGGCTGATCAGCAGGAACAACAGGCACTTGAGCGCAAAAAAAGGGAAGGCAGAGAGAAACTGAAAAAAGGTTTTACCACATTCATTCTGCTCCTTCTGGCATTATTGATGGTAGTCAGTCTGGTCCCCGGACTCAGAAGCGACCGGGCTTCCGTAAAAGGCAGTACTACCATAGCAACCATCAAGGGCGGACGTTATGATTACGGTCCCGGTACCCCATTTAATTATCTGATGAATACAGTTCAAAACAATATCCGCAACCAATATGGTGATGCCGTAAAAGGCGACCAGCTGCACCAGATCAGCGTATTGCAGAGTGCCAACTATCTCCGCACCATGGCTCTGTCTTATGCTGAAGCCAAACGCATTGGTCTATCTCCGTCCAAGGACTGGATGCGTTACAGTCTGCGCCGGCTTAGTCAGAACATCAGCCTGGCCAATGTAAACAGCGGCATGCGTCAGTATATCGAAATGGAATATGCGGTGCAAAGCCTCTCTCCTCAGGGGGGAGATCTCATGTCTGTAATCGCGCCGGTCACTATCGCAGAATTGTACAGCTACTTTGACCTGGTAAATTACGCGGCACAGGCTGAGGTCATCTATCTGGATATCACCAATTATGTAGAAAGCAGAATCACAGAGCAGGAATTATCAGAATATTACAATTTAAACCCGAAAGCTTTTGCTGACTCAGTCCGCATTGAAAGTCTGGCCATAAAGAGCAAAGAAGGTTCAGATGAGATTCTGACTCTGGTCAAAACCCAGGGTTGGGAAGCAGCTATGAAAAAGTATGTGGAAAACAAAGATCCCCGTGTCATATATAACCCTGAAAGCCAGGTAGACAGCAAAAACGGCGCCAAACAGTATCAGGCTGTGATTTCCAGCAGCAGCAACAATATAGTGACCACTCCCATACTGGAAGATAAAGCCTATCACATCATACATGTACTGGGCTTTACCACCTATGCCCAATTATCTGACTGGACAAAAAACAACCTCAGAAATGATTATGCCAGACTGAATTTTGAGAGACTACGTGCTGCTCAAAATAATAACATCCAGGATATAGTTTCAAAAGTGGAAAGTAATATCCGCAACGGTCAGAGCCTGTCTCAGGGAATTTCTGGTACTGCCTTCAAGTATTTTAAAAGTACCTCCATCTCTCCTGTCAACCAGATTCTTCGAGATGACAAACAGCAGAAAATTGATCTTCCCCTTATGGAAAATCGTAAGTGGATGGACTTTTTGTTCACAAGTGAACCCGGGACAGTCAGTAAGACCTTTTATACCGATGGTTATGTCGTGATGTTCAAGATTCTCAAGAGAGGCATCAATGAAAACATCGACTATGCCAAGATTGATAAAGAAATTTATCAGAGATATATGTACTACAAAAATAATGCTGTTTCCAAGGACTGGAGTGACCATCTCCAGAAAAATTTCCAGTTTAAACTGAACGAAAAGAATATTAGATCTTTATATTAATAATCACACTGAAAAAAGCTGGCTTTAAAAAGCCAGCTTTTTTTTTATTTATTACCAGGTCGGAGACTTTGCGTTATATCACCTGAATAAACAGAAATTGTTTCCATTCCTTTTCTGATAAGCAGAGAACCGTCTTTATTAACATCACACAAAACACCTTCTGTTTCTTTCCCCGACTCTATGATCCTAACTGAGGAATCCATCCAGGCCAGATTCTTTTTCCAGAGCTGAAAAACACTCTCATAGTCACCAGTCCTATACGCATCCAGATACTGATAGACTTTTTCCAGAATACTGCTTAATAGCAAATTAGTGTCTGCTTCCTGTCCGGTAATGTGCTGCAGAGTGGTTGAGGTATCCAAGGGAGGCCGGCTATTGACATTTACTCCCGCTCCTATGAGTACATACTTAATCTGATTAGCCTCAGTGATCATTTCTGATAATATTCCGCAGATTTTTAGATTATGCCACAGGATATCATTGGGCCATTTGATTAAAAAACCTTCTCTATATTGTAGTAAGGTCTGCTGTATGGCAGTAGCAGTGAGAATAGTATATCTGAAAAAATCCCTGACATCATCATCAACTCTAAGACCCAGGGTAAAAGTCAGATCACGTCCGGGGCTACTATCCCACTTACGTCCCAGTCGCCCCCTACCTCCGGTCTGCTGGTCAGTCATGACCAGGATATCCCCCAGGTCCTCTTTTAGGATCAGTCTTTTCGCCTCTGTATTTGTAGAATCCATACTGGCTGAGTAAAAATAATGTCTGATTCTATCCGCAAGGCGCAGATAAAGTTTTTCCGGGATGAGGGTATGGGGAGGGCATTTTTCCACCATATAACCTTTGCCATGTTCAGATTGTACTTCAAAACCTCTTTCCCTTATGCGGTTAATCTGCTTCCATACCGCTGCCCGGCTTATACCCAGTATCCTGCCTAATTCTTCACCTGACATAGGTCTGCCCTGACGCAGCATTTCCACTAATACCTGATTCATGCCTCAATCCTCTATCTTGATAAAAAAAGGATGGTGGTTAGCCATCCTTTTATTGTTATCCTATTTTGTCTAATACCAGCCGCCTGATTTGCCCAGTCCCGTGTACTTCAAGGGGTTGGTCACCTGACCGTATTTTCTGACTTCAAAGTGGAGGTGTGGTCCGGTACTCACTCCGGTACTGCCCACACGGCCTACCATCTGGCCCTGTTTGACATACTGTCCTACTGAGACAGAGATCTTAGACATATGTCCGTATACGGTTTCATAACCCAATTGATGCTTGATTATGACACATTTTCCGTAACCGCCATTCCAGCCGGCAAATATTACTCTACCCTCTTTAGCTGACTTGACTACTGATCCTATAGGTGCAGCTATATCGATTCCCGTGTGGAATTTTTTCCTTTTATAGATAGGGTGGAAACGTATACCGAATCCTGAAGTGTATCGACCCCTGATAGGCTTGGAAAATAGATATCCAAAGGCTTTGGCTCTTTCTTTGGCAGAAAGCTGAGCTCCAGGCAGGAACAGTATATCTCCTTCCCTGATTTCAGGATCCACTTTATCATTGGCATCCAATACATCAGCAATCTGTATACCATACGCTTTGGAAATCTTATCTATATTGTCACCGTTTTTGACTGTGTAGAGGATACCTGGGACATTCGGTACCAGGATTCGGCTGCCTACTGCAATAGAGTGGGCATTTTCCATACTATTGAGAGATACCAGGGTGTCCATATTGAGGCCCAATTTTTTAGAAATACTGGAGATATTTTCACCCTGCTTTACTTTATAAAAAAAGAACTTTAATTCAGGCTGTTCTTTGTCATACTGTCCAATTTCTCCGCCACCGATTGCTTCCGGATTTTCCATATTCTGGAATTCACCATCCAGCATACGGCTGCCTAGAAATGACATCCCGGCGGAGCTTAATTTTTTACCTTGTTCATGAGCATGAACCAGTCCACGTATGGAAAGAAACAAGACGCAAGCTATAATCACACCAGATAAAGGTAAAAGAAATCTTCCCCGGCTAAATTTTTCTATAAAGTTGTTTTTGTGTGAAGTTTGGGTTTTATGAACCTCTTTAAAAGAGACTTCTATTTCCTGCTTGAGACGCTTGAGGCTTTGTGCGATATGCTTATAATCTTTCATAATCCCCTCTTTTCCACGGTCTTATTATTAATTAACGGCTAAAAATTGAATTTTCTTGAGTATTATAACACTTATTTCAATACCAGTAAAGAATTAAAATGTATTTTTGATTGTATTTCAGAGATTTTTATAGATTTGCAGCATCTGCATATGCTCTTCCACATCGTGTACTCTGAGTATGGACGCACCATTCTGCACTGCGGCCATATCAGCTGCCAGTGTACCTGCCAGTCTGTTTTGAGGAACCTGATTTCCTGTCAAGGCCCCTATCATCGACTTTCGGGATAATCCTATTAATATGGGCCGGTTCAACACCTTAAAGGCGCTTAGTTCTTTGATTATCTGAAGGTTATGCTGCAGAGTCTTGCCAAAACCGATTCCGGGATCCAGAATGATGCGTGAAGAATCTATGCCATTTTGTTGCGCAAAAACAATCTGCTTCTGAAAAAACTGAAAAATTTCCTCTACGACATCCTCATATTGCGGAGAATTCTGCATGGTGGCTGGTTCGCCCTGCATATGCATCAGTATTACCGGACACCCGTGGAGAGCGGCTACTTTACACATTTCCGGATCACGCAATCCTTGGATATCATTAATGATATCCGCTCCTGCCTGGAGAGCAGCATGGGCCACACCGGCTTTTACCGTATCTATAGACAATATTGCATCAGGAAACTGAGCGCGTATTTTTTCTACCAGGGGGACAATTCGACTCATTTCTGTATCTTCATCCAGGCCGCTGGCCCCGGGACGACTGGACTCAGCACCAATATCAATAATCACCGCTCCCTGGTCCAGCATTATCCGCGTTCTTTGCAGAGCAGATTCCGGATCCAGAAACTGGCCTCCGTCATAAAAAGAGTCAGGAGTAATATTCAGGATACCCATCAACATAGGATTGGAAAAATCCAGTGTCTTTTTTCCCCAACTTATGGCTGGCGGTTGTTTATAGAAATGATCCAGATCCTGTTTCAGAATAGAGCCAATCTTCTGAAGTGTATTCCTGTTTTGCCGAAGTAACATTTGATTGAGAAGGGTGAAATGTTTTTCCCTGCCTATTAGCAGGATAGAACAAGCTTCGTTCTGCTTTTCATTGTCCTGAGTGGAAAGAACCGCTTCCCCTCCCAGGTCGATCATTTCCTGGCGTAGAATGCGTCCATCCTGGATATTCATTTCCCTGATATGGATGGTAAGTAGATAAAAGCCTCTGCTGCTGACTGGAGATTGGGGATGAATCCTGTTGATCTCCTGCTTGATCTGTTCCGGAGTGAGATCCAGAATCTTCATTAATATAGCCTACTTGATGCGCAGAGCTGTATAATCATAGATCAGCCACTGGTTTTCATGATTTTTGTACAGATAAAAAGTATAGCGCAGAGCATAGGAAACAGTTCGTATCTTATATTCGATGTCAGCTTCAACAGTGGCCTTGTCATCCTCTATCTCACTTTTTTTAATCTTATACTCCAGAATCATATCCTGCCAGTGTACAGTGAGATACCGCTTAAAGCGTTCCAATACTTCCAGACGATAGGCACCGGTCCGGGCGTTCTGATAGTCAGATGAAAAATTCTGAAAAGAGTCGATGAGCCTGCTGGCATCAATATGTGCCAGAAAACGGTCCCAGTCTTTTTTCATTTTAGCATCAATTAGATCAGCGATAGCATCATAAGGTGGGAGTTTTTTCATTTCCTGCAGGTGATTAATCTGCTTTTGTTTTTCATCCGCCAGTGTTTCTTCTACAATAGCGGGGGCCTTGACCAGAATTTTGTAGAAGGAACTTTCAATCTTTAGTGAGCGGTCATCAGGATTGGGATAAAATACGCCTTTTATAAAATAATAACCCGATTCTCTGATATCAAACCATTGTGTAATATCTATGGTACGGGAAAAACTCTCTCCTGCGTCCAGGGTGATATCACGGTAATCTCCCGCAGAAGATGCGTTTTCTTTCATTTCAATCCTGAAATCATCTTTGATAACAATATCTTCATTTTTGGGAGTTTTCACTAAAAAATAAAAGCTTTCATAGATCTGAGGAGACACTTGGAAGGTCATTCTTTCCCCTTCCTGGTTAAAGACATTGACCACTACAGGTATGGGAGAATTTAAGCGGTAGGTCTGATTGTAGAACTGGAGCTCTACCTTTGCTTCTGACCACAGCGGGGTGGATGCCAGCAGTAGAAACAAAATGACCTGTTTTTTCATATAAAAACTCCTGTATTGCTCTTCTTTTGTCTATCGGAACAATACCGGGTCTGATTTAGGGCCCAGGCTTTATATTTCAATAAAATCCATTGGCAGCTCCCGGGGGGCGATACAAAAATTCACGTGTGGGCAGATAGGCTGGACTACATCCTGGACTTGATTTCTAACCAGGTCGTGGGTATTGTTATTTTCACTGAGGTGTAAAAGACAGACCTGACTGGTCTTTTCATTGATTGTGCGTTTGAGAAATTCCACACAACCGGTATTGGAGAGGTGCCCCCGGTTGCTTAGTATACGCTGCTTAATATCCAGTGGATAGGATGACCGGCGCAGCATTTCCAGGTCGTAGTTAGACTCAATGGCTAACAACCGGCAGTTTCGGGCCAGTTCCAGTATCCCGTCATGAAAAGAGCCGATATCGCTGGCTAAAAACATGCAGACCTGATCCATCTGACATACCCTGTAGCCAAAAGTATGCGCCGCGTCATGATTGACATCAAAACTCTGTATGGAAAGAGCACCTACCCGTATGGTTTGACCATGATAGAGGTCCTGATAGGTTTTGAGTTTATAGGGTAGATTGGCTCTGCTGTCCGGATGCAGATATACCGGTACATGAAGCGCTCTAATGATAGACCTCAACCCCCGGATATGGTCTTGGTGTTCATGGGTAATAAAAACTGCTTTTATGCGGCGTGAATCCCTACCCAATCTGGATAGAAAGTACTTGAGTTTTTCATAGGAAATCCCGGTGTCGATCAGTATAGCATCTTCTTCGTGCTCAATATAAAAGCAGTTCTGTTTACTACCTGAGGAAAGACTGGAAAACTTCACTGCCGGCCTGTAACCAGGGAAATAAATTCAGAGATGGATTGAAGTGCCTTTGGTTCATCTTTTTCATTGTCCAGTATCCTCTTGACAATGGCACTGCCGATAATCACACCGTCGGCATGAGCAGTCAGATCCAGAAACATCTGTCGGCTGCTGACACCAAAACCCGCAAAAACTGGTTTGGATGTAGTAGCCTTGATATGACGCAGGTGTTCCAGAGACGCCGGTGGAATTTGATCTCTCACACCGGTAGTACCAAACAGGTTGACATAATAAATAAAACTGCCCCCGTGTTCAGTCACATCTTTGATTCGTTGATCACTGGCATTGGGGAAAAGCAGAAGTATAGGGTCCAAACCGTTTTCTTTACATTTTCTAAAGGTATCCTTACCTTCATCCAACTGCAGATCAGGAAAGATGATACCTGAAACCCCACAATCAAGACTTGCTTTTATCAGCCGGTCTTCACCATAGGTGAAAATGGGTGAATAATAACTCATAAAATACAGTGGAATTTGAATTTTATCTTTGATAGAGGCCAATCCGGACAGAATGATATCCAGATTGATCCCACTCTCCAGGGCTTTATGCGATGCCAGGGCTATAATCGGTCCGTCTGCTACAGGGTCTGAATAAGGTATACCTACTTCGATAGCTGATGCCCCTGCAGACTGCAGTGCCTGAATGGCATCCAGTGTAAACTGCATACTGGGATAGCCGGCAGTAAGATAAGCGACCAAACCCTTTTTACTAAAATCTATTTTCATGTTTTCCCTCTGCTGATTTATGAAGAATTATTATAATAGAAAGCCGGTCATAAATCAAGCTCAATTTCCGGGGTGAGCATTTTTATAGGAATAGTTGGTCATAAACTGAAACAGAATCTTCCTTTTTAAACCCTGAGCGATATCCAGCGAGGATTTTCCCTGGTTGTTAGTACGGTAGGGATCAGCCCCGTTAGTTAATAAAATCCGCATTCCAGGGTAATTACCCATCTGACAGGCGACCATGAGCGGTGTCACTCCGGTGGCCTTATGTACCTGATCCGGAACTATCCCCAGGCTCAGATAAAATAGAAGCAAATCATGGAACCCTTCCCGGGCTACAACATGAATTGGCATAAACCCTAGAAAATTGGTCACCCTGGGGTCTGCTCCATTTTCCACCAGGAGTTTTACAGTTGACAGACGACCTGAGGCATTGGCCCAGAACAGGGGGGTATTACCGTACGTTTTATCCCGTGCATCTACTGCAGCCCCACTATGAAGCAGGAGTAATACCATTGCATCCTGACCCTTGAGTGCGGCCATGTGCAGGGGCGTATAGCCTGTGGATGTCTCTCTTATATCCGGTGCCACGCCATGAGTCAGTAAAAATGCTGCCGCATTGGTTCTGCCCTCCAGAGCAGCCCAATGGAGGGCAGTGGCTCCGGTTTCATCCCGCGACATCAGATTGATACCTTTCCCCCATTCAGTCATTAATCCCTGAAGATTACCTTTCCGGGCAGAAGATATCAGTTTTTGTGTGGGACCAGCACAGGACACCAGCAATAGTACATTCAGGAACAGCACTAACAATTTCATCCCTCTACCTCATATAAAAAGGGGGTTGCCGCCTGGACAACCCCCTGAATTCACTCAGTTCTTTTTAGAAAATAGCCATCTCAGTTTCAATATCAAAGAGATGTCCATTGTTCATGTCAAAATAAACTTCACGGTTGGTGTCACCAATGTGAACTACTACAGAGGGATCAAAGATAGCTATGAAAGGATAGTTTTCTGTAGTAAAGTAGACATAAGAAGCAGCACCCAGATGTTCTACGATTTCTACATTAGCGATTACCTTGGTGCCGTCTTTATCTCCGCTGAAAGTACTGGAATCATACAGGTCTTCCGGACGGATACCAAAGGTAGCCTTTTTACCCACATGATCACGTGCTTTTTCACCCAGGCTGGAGGGCAGTTTCAGTGTAAAGTCGCCAAAATTCAGAACAACCGCGCCGCCGCTCTCGGTCACGTCACAGACCATGAAGTTCATAGGGGGAGAACCGATAAAACCAGCTACAAATTTGTTGTAAGGTTTGCGGTACACTTCGATGGGGCTTCCTACCTGCTGGACCAGTTTGTTATTCATTACCACGATCTTATCACCCATGGTCATAGCTTCCAGCTGGTCGTGGGTCACGTAAATAGTGGTCACCTTCAGGCGGGCGTGGATCTTAATGATCTCAGCACGCATCTGGCCACGCAGTTTAGCATCCAGGTTGGAAAGAGGTTCATCAAACAGGAATACTTTGGGGCGGCGAACAATGGCACGACCCACAGCCACACGCTGTCTTTGTCCACCGGAAAGAGCCTTAGGCTTTCTCTGGAGGAGTTCGTTCAGTCCCAGAATGTCAGAAGCTTCTTTCACTCTTTTTTTGATCTCATCCTGGGGATAGTTACGCAGTTTGAGACCAAAGGCCATGTTTTCTTCTACTGTCATGTGAGGATACAGAGCGTAATTCTGGAACACCATGGCGATGTCGCGGTCTTTAGGAGCTTTGTTGTTGACCACTTCACCATCGATCAGGATCTCACCCTCTGTAATCTCTTCTAATCCGGCTACCATACGAAGTGTAGTGGATTTTCCACAACCGGAAGGACCGACCAGAACCACGAATTCTTTATCCTGAATAGTCAGATTGACATTCTGGACCGCGATCACTCCTCCTTCGTATTCTTTGGACACATTCTTAAGCAATACTTCAGCCATCTATAGCCTCCTAAAATTTTTTTAACAATTAGGATTTGTATACGGTACTACACCGTAACTTATTTTAACGTAAAAAAATAAAAGGTCAATAATTTTATTAAGTAATTCCACAAAAAACCATATATTCCCACGGAATTATAGATTTTTTCCGGTTGTCAGCGTATAATTGGTAAATTTCTGATAGTAGTTCTGCCGATAGATACAGGAAGCTGAAAGAAGGATTGCCTATGATATACTGGATGGCGATAAAAAAATACATGCTGATGATTCTAAAAACCATGATTTTCGTGGTTTTGATTATGCTTATCTATCTGTTTGCTATGGTACTTCACTTTAAATCCAGCGGAGTCAGCAATTTCTGGGGACAGGCATTAATACAGTATGCCGGTTTACTACTGCACTCCATACCCCTGCTTCTGGTCATCAGCTCCACCCTGTTTTTTGCCTTTCAGATTACTTTTGACAAACTATATGCCATGCGGGTCATTCCCGTGCTGGCAGCGATCAATGCCCTGCTTATTATACCGTTTTTTGTGGTCAATCCCAAAGTAGACGCCTTTCCTGAATTTCCCAAACTGACTCTTTCGGCCGACGTGGAAGAAGGCACCATCCATCCGGAAGACAACCTGAAAGTCTATATCAACAAGATGAAAGGCGCCACCATACAAAACGGCCTTATCTTTGATAAAAATGTCTGGTTTCTGGACAGTGGTTCCATCAGCAAAAGCCGGCTCAGTGTTTCCGGCAGCCGTACTATGGGTAACGAGGGACCTTATTCCCGCTCCTATAACATCTCAGTCTCCCGCAACAACAAGATCGATCAGTTAAGGGATACCGGTATATCCTACTGGCTGTTTACACGCTATGTCAAATACATCCAGCATCTCAAGGGGGTATTTGAAAACAGCTTTACAGTAAAGAAAAATCTGGCTCTTTCACTTTTGTCTATTTTCGTAGTCTGTATCGGTTTCTTTTCTTTACTGGCGGCAGCCTCCTTCTTTTTCAATGAAAAACAGGTGTATTTCTTATCCATGTCCACCTTGCTGATTGTGGGAATGGTAGGTTTTATCACTCTGCCCTATTATCTTAGTACTTTTGAAGTTTTAAAGTTTGCTATCAGGAATCCTCTGGGTAAAATCCTGGTGCCCAGCCTCCTGACTACTGTACTGTCCCTGCTGATCAGCCTGGGACTGGTAGTCATGAAAGATGCCCTCATGCAGAAAAAGGGAGGCCGCGCATGAAGAAGATCCCACGCTTTCTGCTGATTTTTATTGCCCTTCTCATTCTCTCCGTGGCCGGCGCTCTTCTCTACCACTGGAAAATCAGCCAGGTAGACCCGGGCTGGTTACTCTATGAAAGCCTCCTGTCTGTCCTGACCTACCTGCCTCTCATTGCTTCTGTAAGTGTATTGTGGTCACTGGTGTTTAAAGCGCCCAATGAAATGAATGTGGGAGATAATGCCTTTATACTGCAATTCCTTTTCTTTATTATTTTCAACCTGTCTTTTGCCTTTGCCATCAATGAGATAGCCCTGCCCGCTATGGAGCAGAATATAGTCTACAATAAGATCATCAAGAAAAGCGGCCTCAAGGAAAAACCCCGTCTTAAAGATGTCCAGGAAGGCAAGATAAAAGCCGCCGAGATCAAGAATCTGAAGTACTTCCCTTACAAAGAGAATATCGCTTTTAGTATGGGTCGTGCTGTAGTCAGTATGGAAAGACTCTACAAAGCCGACTCCATCTTTTATATCCAGAACATGAAGATCTTCGGCTATGATAAAAATCAAAAGCTGTACTATATCATCACTACTCCATTTGCCAAGGAAGTGGGCGGCCAGATGCTGACTTTGAATCCAGCCTACTTTGATGTCTCAGGAGGCAGTGTCAGACGGACTAAATCCATTCAGGGTCAAAAAATTATACCCTTGATTTATGACGTTAACGCCATTTACCAGCTCAGCCCCGGCTCAGACAACAGAAGTGTCAGTCTGGTCAATATAGTACGCTATCAGGATTTTATTTTCAATAGCCATATCAATTTCCATTATATCTCCGGCCTGGTATACAGTAAGATATCCTATTATATGCTGCTCATTGTTTTGATGATCGTGTCATCTTCCATGGGTAAGGTACTGAAAAATCAGAGAGCCACCACTGGAAAAGATATCGTAAGAGTAATCTTTTCCTACGCCGTTTCACTGTTGCTGATGGTGTTATCTTATGATATGCTGGTAAGATTGTCTAATATGATCCAGGGACTGATTATATAAACCATGCCTGAAGTACTTTTTCTATTTTATTTCGTGAGGACCTGACTGGACTGCTGCTCCTGAACCATGTCCTGAAATAAAGCATCCAAAACCACACAGGAAGAAATAAGTCCGGCGAAAATTACCAGGATGACAATAAACAAAGTCATTTTCTTCATGCATCCTTCCTTTTCCTTTCTTAATAATAATATATCCCGATTTTCTGAAATTACAAGCCTAATTGAATTTATTTAACCTCTTAGTCTAGTTACTTCATACTGGTCAAAACACTTTTTTTATGCTAAAATATCAGGCTTTTACTTTAAAAAACAAGGAGATGAGACATGGAACCAACCATCCAGGCCCGTGTCGATGAGTGGCAAAAAGCCCCCTACGATCAGGCAACTCAGGACGAAATAAAAACCTTGGTACAAAAAAAAGATGAAAAAGAGCTTATAGACCGTTTTTACCGGGAGCTGGAATTCGGTACAGGCGGACTGCGCGGCACGCTGGGCGCGGGTACCAACCGTATGAATACCTACGTAGTTCAGAAGGTTACTCAGGGCCTGGCTAACTATATTTTGCAGACCGGCCAGAGCAGCAAGGGCATCGTCATAGGCAGAGATTCCCGTATCATGAGCGACCGCTTCGCGGAAACCGTAGCTTCAGTCATGATAGCCAACGGTATACCTGTGTATTATTTCGAAGACATCCACCCTACCCCTACAGTGAGTTATGCCATCCGTCATTATCATGCTCTTACCGGTGTAATGGTCACCGCCAGTCACAATCCCCAGGAATACAACGGCTACAAAGTCTTCTGGGAAGACGGCGCTCAGGTCACCCCGCCCCATGATAAACTCATCATAAAAGAAGTACAGAAAGTCACAAATCTGGATCAGGTGAAAAACCTCCCCTTTACAGACGTGAAAAAAAGCCCTCTGTTCAAAGTGATAGATCAGGAGCACGACCCTGTATACCTTTCCGCCATCCGGACTTTATCCATACATCCCGAAGTTATTAAAAACTCAGGGTTAAAGATATGTTACTCTCCCCTGTACGGCACCGGTTACCGGCTGGTCCCCTCGGCTCTGCGGGACTGGGGCTTTACCGATATTGTATTGGTGGAAGAACAATCCCAGCCTGACGGTCGTTTCCCTACCGCTCCCTTTCCCAACCCCGAGATAGAAGAAGCGATGCGTCTGGGCATACAGACAGCCCGGGATACAAAATCCGATATCCTGATAGCGACTGACCCTGACGCGGACCGGATCGGGGCAGCCTTGCGCACCTCTGAGGGCAATTACCAGCTCCTGAATGGTAATCAGATCGCATCCCTGCTGGTTTATTATATCCTTACTGAAAAGAAAAATACCGGGACTATGCCGGCAGACCCTCGTCTGGTTACCACTATAGTCACCACCGGCCTGATCCTGGATATTTGCCGGGGCCTCCAGGTCAAGGCGGAAGAAGTCCTGACCGGATTCAAATGGATAGGACTTAAGGCCCGGGAGTATGAAGAGTCAGGCCGGGGCAGTTACATCTTCGGATGCGAAGAGAGTCATGGTTACAATGCTGCTGATTTCGTACGTGACAAGGACGCTGTATCCAGTGCCTGTCTGTTCAGTGAAATGGCCGCCTGGTACAAGAGTACGGGCAGCTCTGTCATAGAAGTACTGGACAGAATCTACCGGGATTTCGGCTATTACCAGGAATCCCAGATCGCCCTTACCTTTAAAGGCAAAGAAGGCGGTGAAAAGATAGAGAATATCATGGCTACCCTGCGTAAATCTCCCCCTTCTTCCATTGCCGGTTTTAACACTCTGCGTGTCAAGGATATTCAGAACGATTCGATCCTGGATGTAAAGTCCGGAAAGTTTACAGGGAAAGTGGGCCTTCCCTCTTCCAATGTGATTTCACTGGAGCTGGATCGCGGGGCCAAAGTTATTGCCCGGCCCAGCGGCACGGAGCCCAAGATCAAGTTTTACTTTACCACCCGGGGACAGGGACAGGATTTGGCTCAGGTCAAGAAACAGGTTGCTCAGGACCATGAAGCCCTGCGCATGGATTTAATCAAAGTCCTGGGGCTGGATTAGATATTTGTAATAAATAAAAAAAGAGGGTGTTTTTATATAAGACACCCTCTTTTTTTTTATATGAAAATGCTTCTTGCTTTTTTCAAATGATAAAATTATGATTACAGGTAATCTTGCTTATGAAGGAAGAAGATGAAAGCAAACGATTCTCCTTTATCACAGGAATTAAGTCATATTTTTGATCAATTGAATGATGCCATTGCAGTATTTGAACCTGTTGACAAAATTCAGGTGGGCGCCGGGGATTATTTCTTAAGATATACCAATAAATCATTTGACGAAATAACTGATTTTAACTCAAAGTTATATTTTGGAAAAACCCTCACTGAAATACACGCCCAGGGTCCGCCAATTATAGCCATTATATTGGACCGGAGTCAATTGGATCAGGTCTTTCAGTCTACAAGAAGAACCGAATTCGAATTAAATGACTCTTTGCTGAGGGCCAGATATATCTTTTCTCTGGCACCCCTGAATGGTTTAATTACCGTGTCCCTGCAAAAGCAAGACACCCCCAAAGCCGAGTTAATACAGGATACTTCCACACAACAGTTCAGTGAAACTTTACTAAATTTTTCTCCCGATGTCATTTATATCTACAATATTCAAACTCAAAAAAACGTCTATTCTAATAACAGGATAAAAGATTTACTGGGCTATACCCAGAAAGAAATACTGTCACTGGGAGACAGACTAATACCCGAATTGATGCATCCGGATGATTTTGAAGTTTACCGGGCCTTCACATTAAAAAGCTATGCCAAAGCCCTGGACAAGGAAGTAATTACACAGAGCTATAGGATGCGCCACAAAAACGGAGAGTGGCACTGGCTGGAGTCCCGTGAGCTGATCTATACCAGAGACGCGGATAATAAACCGGTACAGATTTTCGGTGTCATGAAAGACATCACCTTAGAAAAAATTTCAGAGCAAAAGGTTTTCCGCAGTCAGCAGGCCTTGATGCGCAGCGAAGAAAGATACAGACTACTCTTCGAGAATATGACCAACGCCTTTGCCCTGCATGAGATAGTCACGGATGAAAATGAAAAGCCGGTGGATTATGTTTTCCTGGAAGTCAATCCTGCATTTGAAAGGATGACGGGGCTGGAAAAAGAAAAAATTCTGGGCAGAAGGGTTACTGCAGTATTACCCGGTACAGAAAATGATCCCGCGGATTGGATAGGTAAATACGGACGGGTAGCCTTACTGGGAGAAACCCTCCGCCTGATCCAGTATTCCGAAGCCCTCGGCAAGTGGTTCAGTGTCACTGCCTACTCCCCTCAGCCACGTCAGTTTGTGGTGATGTTCACTGATGTCACGGAAGAGCGTTTATTAGAAGAGCGACTCCGGCAGTCAGAGAAGATGCAGGCTATAGGCCAGCTGGCAGGAGGCATTGCCCATGATTTTAATAATCAGCTCACCAGCATCATGGGTTATTCAGAATTACTGCAGATGGAATTATCTAGTCAGCCTGAATTAAGAGAACTCATTGACCATGTACTCCTGGCCTCACAGAGAGCCGCTGATCTTACCGGCCAGTTGCTGGATTATGCCCGCAAGGGTAAATTTGAAAACCAGGAAGTCGATATCAATGCGCTGGTTAATGAAGTAACCCAGATCATCAGCCACACCTTTGATAAAAAAATCCATATCAAAACAGAGATTCATCCCGGGCCATGTACCACTATAGGTGACGCCTCTCAAATCCAGAATGCCCTGATGAATCTGGCTCTGAATGCCAGAGATGCCATGCCGCAAGGAGGCACTATCCGCCTAAGTACTGCTGTGCGGGAATTGCATCCGGAAATTATTTCTGAACTCAAACTGGATTGCCAGCCGGGTAAATACGTCTGTGTGGAAATTGAGGATACAGGTTCAGGTATGGATGAAACCACTCTGTCCCATATCTTTGAACCTTTTTTTACCACCAAACTTCCCGGGAAAGGGACAGGCATGGGACTGGCCGCGGTATATGGTACTATCAAGACACATGAAGGCGGGCTTGGAGTATCCAGTAAACCCGGTGAAGGAAGCCTGTTCAGTGTGTTTTTACCCTTCCAGAATGCATTATTTAACCAACAGGTTGAATCTGAATCCTTCTTTCATACCCAAAAAAAATATACCGTATTACTGGTTGATGATGAAGATCTGATATTAGGTTCTACCGGAATGCTACTACGTCATCTGGGATGCACCGTACTCACCGCCGGCAGCGGCAGCCAGGCTGTTGAGATCTACAGAAATAACAAGGGTGCCATTGATCTGGTACTTTTGGATATGATTATGCCGGGATTATCCGGTGCGGAAACTTTTAACCTGCTCAAGGCCATAGATCCGGATATCAAAGTTCTGATCTGTTCCGGCTATTCCAGAGAAGGCGAAATCCAGGAGTTATCTGACATGGGAGTCCTGGGTTTTCTGCATAAACCTTTCCGGATAGAAGAACTAAACCGGATACTGCAGGATATTCAATTGTCCTGATGGCTCTTGTTTTATTAATTTCATAAGGGTTTTCGTGTTTCAGTTCGGTGGTGGATCCTGCCGGATCAGCTCTGCACTATAGTTTTTCCAGGGTCCTGTGATGCCTTCTACATTGGGCGCAGTGAGAGTCCATGCGCTATCAGCACACTTTTCCCTGGCGGGTACAGGGTTGCGGGCCCTTTATGGTTAAGATTATCACAGGGACTAAATATATACATGAGCTGGGTGTGAATTTCAGCCTGGACATTATCCCACCCGCCCTGGCTGGCCCGGGAGACCCGGGTACTGGAGGTCCTGCAGAGTATTCTGCATCTATCCCCCAAGTCAGATTAAAGCATTAATGGCCTGATTAAACAGATTATGGTATAGTAGTATTATTTATTACTCAGAGGTTAAAGTATGAAAGTTCTGAAATTTGCCTTACTTTTACTGTCATGCGCCCTGCTGTCCTGCCAGCCCGGCAGACCTGACTACCCTAAACGGGTCAGTGAATATAATTCCACCGGCAGCAGGAGTTTCAAGGCCTACGCCTCCTACCCCGGTGAAGTGACCCTGATGAATAGCCGGAGCCAGATGCTGTACTACACCACCAACCGCTTTCAGACTTTGACCCCTTATATCGGGGATATCTGTTTTATCCTGCTCCATTACAGCAATGACTACCTGTACAGTGTCCGGTATTTTGACAGCCAGGGAACACTCGCCCCGGTAGCTCCCGGATCCTATGCAATGGTCCAGTTCAGCTATCCCGACCGTAATCTTTTGGACCGGGATTTTGTCATCCTGGATGAATATGATGGGAATACAGAAGAAGTTTCCGGCAGTGTAACTATGCAGACACTGGACGCCCGGGGGCAGTTATTATCCCGGAGTGAAATCTCCACCCGGCAATACTGGGGATGGCACAACCGGCTCTCGATACGGCCGACGGTCACCAATCGATAACAAAGTATTAGAAAGTGATTCCCTTACCTTCTTCTACTCAAAGCCTCCATCTCCGTGGTCTTCGCGTCCTCAGCGGTGAACCCAATACTCTTCCCTTAACCCGATCCATCCTACCGTGTCTCCGTATCTCCGTGAGAGGCTCCTTTCTCCATTAAAAAGGGCTGCCCTCATCAGGCAGCCCTACTTCATTTTTCAAAAGAGATTTACAGATTAGACGCTACCAGGTCGCCCACTTCGGTGGTGGTGTAGCCCATGCGTCCGGCGGACATGGAATCCATCTTGAGAGTGGCTTCGGACACAGACTTCTGAATGGCCGCGGCCGCTTCGAATTCACCCAATTCTTCGATCATCATCCGGGCTGCTTCGATAGCTGCCAGGGGGTTGATCTTGTTCTGGCCGGTGTACTTGGGAGCAGATCCGCCGATAGGTTCGAACATGCTGACCCCGTTGGGGTTGATGTTTCCGCCGGCCGCGATGCCCATACCGCCCTGTACCATGGCGCCCAGGTCAGTGATGATATCACCGAACAGGTTTTCAGTGACCACCACGTCGAACCATTCGGGATTCTTGACAAACCACATAGTGGTAGCATCCACGTGAGCGTAGTCGCGCTTGATGTCTTTGTATTCCTTTTCACCCATTTCATGGAAGGAGCGGAACCACAGGTCACCGCAGAAGGTCAGCACGTTGGTCTTGTGCACCAGGTGCAGAGGTTTTTCTGCGTACTTTTTATTGAGTTTGTTGCGTTTCTGCTTGTATTCAAAAGCGTATTTCAGACAGCGGTCCACAGTGGAGCGGTCATAGATCATTTCCTGACTGGCTATTTCGCCGGGAGTACCCACCCGGGTGACACCGCCGTGCCCGGTATAGATACCGCCGCTGTTTTCGCGGATCACTGTAAAATCGACATCTTCCGGCCCTTTATCCTTGATGGGGGTATCCACACCGGGATAGAGCTTGCAGGGACGCAGATTGATATACTGATCCAGGGCGAAACGCAGACGCAGCAGGAGGCCTTTTTCCAGGATGCCGGGTTTTACATCGGGGTGACCGATAGCTCCCAGAAAGATAGCATCGTATTTGCGCAGTTCATCAATTTCAGCATCGTCAATAATTTTGCCGGTGGAAAGGTATCTTTCCCCCCCAAAATCATACTCCTGAAAATCAAAGCGGATGTTAAATTTGGTGGCGGCCGCGTTGAGGACCTTCAGCCCTTCTTTGACCACTTCCGGTCCGGTACCGTCTCCACCGATGACAGCAATTTTATATGCCATGTCGCACTCCTTGGAAATAATGCAGATATTATATATTATTTATGGAAAAAATGAAATTATTGAATTACAGGATTCGCGTTAATGAGCATATGGAGGCTGGAAGAGGTCTCACAAAGGCGCAAAGGGCACGGAGGAAGAGTTGGAAAAGTGTAATGAGTTAGTACTGAGGACACTACAGTAAACACCGAGCCTGAGACATCTACAAAGTATACATGCCACCCACAATGTCTCTTCTACGCCCTCTGATGCCGTAGCCCTAAGCTCGGCCCTGGACACCCCAGTCTTAACCCCTGAGGGGCGTATACCCTAAACTGCACTCACCTGCAGCGAAGCGGAAGGCATAGCCCCGATTCATGCCATTACTCTGTCGTACCACCCATGCATCATGGGCGCTAGAAGGGCGTTTTTCTTTGCGAGCGTTTCTTTTGGGGCACCTGGCCAAAAGAAATGCGTTACTACTGACTCCGTTCGGCCAACGGAACCAGTCCACCCCGACCAGGGACATAGTTCTCCCCCGCGAAGCGGCATCAGTTTCTTAAAACATAATAAGTCATCCTCGACTAGGAAAAAACGTCTAATACCGCCTGGAGCCCTCTGTCGCGCCCATCAAAAAGAGTCTTCCCGTATAGGAGACATTTAGTTGTCAAACCGACAAAAAGCCGTCTGCCAAGAAAAAATTTTGAAATCCAAAAGACAATTATTCTTCAACCACCACAATCCCCACCGAAGCACTCTCCTTCTCCGTCTGCGCTGTAATACGGTGTTTCCCAGGTACCAGCTTCCAAAGCAGGGGATTACCCTGACCCACAAGCTGCTCATCCACCAGCCAGCGAACCGGATCGCTGGTCCGGGCTTTGAGACGAATCATCTGGCTGTCGGGAGAGACCCTAGGGTCGATCTGGTAGATATCCCCCTGCCGGGGCGTCTCGATACCGAAACCCCCTCCCCTCTCTTCCAGGAGCAAATCCTGGGGCAGATTCAGCCGTCCCCATTCCTGAAAGGGTGCGGGCAGTGACACACCTTCTTTGCGGTGCCAGTTACACTTTTCCGTGGGCTGACTGCCGGGGAGAAACCGCATGGTTTCATGCGGGCACCAGGGTCCGGGCAGCATACCGGACAGACTGCAGACCTCCACACTGATCAGCTGATTCTGTCTGTCCTGATAGGGTGACTGATGAGAATAGCCCGCATTGTACAGCTCCAGCAGGATATCACGCAGGATGAGCCCCGACCCGTTAGCCGAGGGCAGGTCTTTCATGGCCTCACCGGAGAAATTCCCTGTCCATATACCTATGGTCAATTCACCGCTCAGCGCCACCAGGGTATTGTCCCTGAAATCCTTGGAAGTACCGGTCTTGACCGCTACCGGCCAGGGGAGATTAAGAGGAGACCTGCCTCCAAAAGCGGGAGTCTTGTAGCGGAAATCCTGAAGGATATCATAGACCAGCAGGGCAGCACCGGGTGTGAATACCTGCCGGTTATGCTGTGCACGTGGAGTAATATTTTTATTGTCTGTAGTCTCAATCTGGAGTAAGGGCTGTATATCTCTCCACTGCCCGGAGCGGGCCAATGTCATATAAGCCCGGGTCAGTTCCAGCAGGCTGATATCGGCATTTCCCAGGGTCAGTCCCAGGCCGTAATACTGTGGCCCCCGCACCAGACTATCAAAACCCAGCTCTTTGAGTCGAGTATAATAGGGACGCAAACCTACTCTGGAAAGAAGATACACCGCTGGTATATTATAGGAGCTGCCCAGGGCATACGCCAGACGGACCGGGCCATGAAAATGATTGTCAAAATTCCGGGGACTGTATTTACCCACCATAGCCGGAAAGTCTGTGGGGATATCGGGAAGGATAGTAGCCGGTGTGAATTCGCCTTTTTCCAGTGCCATGGCATAGGTAAAGGCTTTCATGGTAGATCCGGGCTGCCGTTTCATGGTGACACCATTTATCTGTCCGTCCTCGGCATACCAGTCCACTGATCCCATCATGACCAGCACCTGTCCGCTTTTATTATCCAGGATCAGGATGCCGGCCTGACTGGCCAGGTGGTCTTTCAGACTGACTATACGCTGACGGGTCAGGGTCAGTACTTTTCTGTACATTTCCGCGTCCAGAGTGGTGATGATACGTCTGATCTTGCCGGAGGGGCACAGTTTTCGGGCTTGTTCCAGCACCCACAGGCAAAAGTGCGGTGCTGTAAAATCCTGCACCGGAGGCAGAATTTCCAGATGCTGCTCCTGAGACAGACTCCATCTTTCCGTGGGGAGCACTCCATCCTGTCCGGCCCTGTCCAAAAAAGCCCTGGCCGTCTCTTCCAGATCAAAACTCTTTTTATAGATATCCTGTACTGAGGGGCCCTTGATAAGCTGGATCAGAACAGCCATCTCCAGTTCATTGAGGGCTTTGATTTCCTTGCCAAAATAGGTCCAGGCCGCCTGATTGAAGCCATACAATCGGTGACCCATGAAAACGGAGTTGAGGTAGGCATCCAGTATGCTCAGTTTAGTAAAATGCAGATCCAGCCGGATAGCTCTGAAAAATTCCGCGGTTTTGGTAAAGACATTGTTCTTTTTTATACCATAGACCGTCTTCACTAATTGCTGGGTAATGGTAGACCCCCCGGAAATAATCTTTCCGGAGCGCATATTTTGTAAAATGGCTCTGAATACGGACCTGAGACGTATGCCGGGATGAGAATAAAAATACCTGTCTTCGGAATAGAGCAGGAGATTAAGAAATTCTTCCGGATATTCATCTACCGCCAGGGGCCTGATCAGACCACCTTCTCCCGGGGTCAGCTCCATTAGCAGTTCACCATGGCGGTCCATGATCTGAATACTGGTACTGTGTACGGTGAGAAAATCCCGGGGGTATGGCAGCAAAATATAGACCAGCAGAAAAAAAGTAACAAAAGCCAGTGAAAAAAGCAGCCAGTTTTTTTTCCACCATTCTTTTTGTGTGAGAAATTTGAGAAATGAGTGGCTCATTTTTTAGGCCGTTTCAGAAATTCTTCTATCTGGGGCATGTACAGCTGTCTGATATGCCGGAGTATTTTTTTGTACTGTTCAGTCCTGTAGTCATAATAGGTCCAGGGATGATCCTGCCAGTCATTCTGATGATAGTAGAGGGTGATTTCTTCAAATATGCCATCTCTGATATAGAGACGGTGCTGCTGGTTTTTTGTGGTGGCCAGTACAAATTTTCCCGGACTAAGATACCCCGGATCCAGATTGACCCGGCGTTTATCATCCTGCCGGTACTGATCCTCTATGTCATTTGTGGTGAGTTTGATACCGGGCAGGGCATCCACATCTATGAGCTTCTGGAAACTGCAGAAAAAACGGTATATAGGTAACCCCATCTCTTCATCATAATAACTGGTCTGGCTGAATTCAAAAATTTCACTTTGATAATCCAATGGTCCCCATAAATCCTGTATCTGTCCCAGTACCGTTGGCAGTATGGCCTGGTCACTGATCAAAATGGGGATAACCAGTTTGACCTGGACATGTGGTTTGATGTTTCCCATATATTTCTCCGCCCAAAATTGTAGAGAAAAGACCTGTCAATAGCAAGCTTTATCATACTTTTACCGGCAATTAGACAAAGGTCATCAAAAAAATCCTTGCTCATTTATATTATCTGTTTTATTATATAGAAAGCAAATAGTGGAAGTAATCAGCATGAGAAAAACGCTCGAGTTTAATATCCCTTTCAAGTCCTGTAATCTTTTTAGACTGGACAGTCTGATCAGTGATGAGATTGCAGCATCCGGTTTTGATAAAGGGGTAATTCGTATCACCGGACCCCAGGGATTATTTTTTTCCACTATGGAATTCAACAAAGATCTGGTAGAAGATTTCAACCGAATGTACAAAAACATGGAAAAAAACATTTTACCAAAATTGGATCCTTACCTGAAGTCCAAATTACCTGGACGCAAAATGGATATTCCGGTTAATCTGGGGCGACTGGTAATAGGAGACTGGCAGCAGATCGTGTTTTATACCACACAGGATTTTGAAAATATCAGGATCGAGCTGGAGTTCTTCCCGTCGGATAATATTCTGGGACTGGAATCTATGGAAACCACAACTGAACTGCAGACTTTTGATATTACCGATATTATTGAGCGTACCCTGATGAACTGTGAAGCAGAACGTATCACCCTGGTCGCGCCCTCAACCTCGGTGATGCTGTATACTCTAAAGCCGGAATACTATCAGCGCATGATAGATTTTCTGATGCTTGCCGTGCCCAAGGGGGGTAAGTACCACCACGTACACGGCAGTGACCGCAACCGGGTGGGATATACCCCACTCCGGTCCATATTGATCTCACAAATTCTGACTCTGGACACTTCCCATGGGGGTTTATCGCTGGACGGAGAACGTCTCTATTTGACAGAGATGGACATCCAGCCCCGGCGCAGGGATATATATTTTGAACTATGGAACAAGGGAGAATCCCGATGAACTTTTTTATAAACGGCGAGCCTGCCGACATACAGCTTACCACTGAAAAAACTATTGCCGATGTAATCAGTTCCTTTTCTCAGGAAATGGAAAAAGGCCTGATGATATCCAGCCTGGAGATTGACGGTACCTACTATGCTTCAGATAATACCGAGCTGGAACAGCTGAGAGTGGAGACGGTTACCACTATTCACATAGAAATTGCAACCCAGGAAGAAGTGTCCATCAGCCTGCTGCAGGAAAGTAAAGTAATGCTGCAGAAAGTCGCGGAAGATTTGCGTCAAAATGGGTTTGCCCACGCGCGGGAATTTGGAGACATTTTCAACTGGATAATGGATACCATAACCACCATAAACCAGGTATCAGTATTCCCCCTGGCGGAAGCCAAACTGGTGATTTCCACTATCAAGCAGGTGTGGGAATACCTGAACAGTCCGGAAAGGGATGAAGCGAAAATGGACAATCTTGCTTCAATAATTTCCAATCTAATGCTGTACCTGGACAGCATTCAGGTCAAGATCAGCTCTCATTTTGAAATCGGAAAAAAAGACTTGATCGAAATGATTGAGACCGGGGAGACTGTACTCCCTCAGATCGCAGAAGCCTTTCAATTGGGCAGAGACCAGGAAGCTTTGACTATGGTGCATACAGTGATAAATGTCATTGAAAACTGCTCTCTTTTCCTAAAACGTGTCCTCCCCTCCATGGCTGAATCTAAAAGAGACGATATCCAGGATTTGTATAATGAGCTGAATTCTCTATTGGGAGAAATGGTAGAAGCATTTGAAAACGGTGACTTTGTACTGATAGGCGACCTTATGGAATATGAACTACCAGATAAATTGCGTAATTATAAGGAACAGGTGTTATTTTAATAGTTTGCAGAAATTGAAGACAGAAAATCCAGTGCGGCAGGTAGAAATTTTTAAATATTTATTCAAGCCTGGATTTTTTACACGGACAGTTCCCAAAATCAAGGCTGTCCCTGTTTTATATTAGTATGATGTAACGGCATAGCACATCAGGTTCACGGTACTATTTGCTCTTACCACAGGGAGGCTGACGTGGAAGGCGTGGAATTCGATCCAAAATTACTGGAAGAAATTTCCAAACTGGTTTACAACAACTGCGGCATAGTTTTTAAAGAGTCCAACCTGGCTGTACTGGTTTCACGTCTGTCCAGCAAAATCAAAGAAAAAAAGACCGACCTGGAACATTATCTGAAACAGCTCAAGACCGATGAAAAAGAACTGATTTCATTTATTGATTTTGTCACTACCAATTTCACCAGTTTTTTCAGAAACACCAAACACTTTGATATCCTGGAAAAGATCATTCTTCCGGATCTGGTACAAAAAAATCAATCTTCAAAACTCATAAATATCTGGAGCGCGGGATCATCCACCGGTGAAGAGGCTTATACCATTGCCATTCTGGTGTATGATTATTTCTTAAAACAAAAACTGGATATCTCACAGTGGAAAATTAATATCATGGGTTCTGACATCAGCCTGGAAAGTCTGTTTATCGCCAAAGAAGGGCGTTATCCCGCACGTAGTATAAAAAAAGTAGAACCCTATTACGTGGAGCAATACTTCAGCGCGGAAGAAGGGGAAGAGTATTATATACTAAAAGATTTCATTCGAAAAATGGTTAAATTTGATTTCCACAACCTTATCTATGATGCCAATGTCAGTGACGTGGATGTCACATTCTGCCGCAATGTACTGATATATTTCGATACAGATATCCAGAAAAAAGTCCTGGAAAAAATCCATAAAGCCATGAAAGCAGATGGTTATCTGTTTATCGGGCATAGCGAAAGCCTTACCGGCCTCTATGACGGATTCCGTATTAAAACGCTTCCCGAAGGTATTGTGTATGTCCGACAATAAGATAAAAGTAATGGTAGTAGATGACTCCGTTTTGATTCGAAAATATGTCAGTCAGGTTCTTACCGAAATATCTGATGTCGAAGTCATCGGTACCGCGCCCAACGGTAAGATTGCCTTAAAAAAGCTTTATCTCTATCATCCGGATGTGATCATACTGGATCTGGAAATGCCTGAGATGTCTGGTATACAGTTCTTACGCTATCTGAAAGAACAGCCTCAGGCCGGGAAAAGACCCCGGATTATTATCCTGTCCTCCATTGCGGTTCAGGGAAGCGCAGTCACTTTTGAAGCTCTGGGATTAGGGGCTGATGACTTCATTACTAAACCCCAGGGTCAAGTTCGGGACAATGTGGATTTTCTGAGAAAGGAACTGGATATAAAAATTCACAGTCTCCATCATACCGATGACACCCTCACCCTAACTCCCAAAGTCAACGTCATAGACCAGGACTGGGAAAAGACCAACACCAGGTTTGGCATAAGCAATCTAACTCCCATTTTAGAAGAAAAGAAGAACCCCATTCGGTTGGTCGCGGTAGGAAGTTCTACCGGCGGCCCCAATGCTATCCGAAAGATTATGGAAACACTGGGCCCCTTACCCGTACCCATGCTGATAGCACAGCATATGCCCCCAGCCTTCACACAGGAATTCGCGTCCAATCTCGGTTCTATCTTTAAAAGAGATGTTCGTGAAGCACGTCCGGATGATAAACTGGAAAATGGTGTGATCTATATCTGTCCCGGAGGTTTTCATTCACGCATTATCACGGTAGGTAAAGATATTTTCCTGACCTGCGATGCCGGTGAAATCGACGGGTTTTTCTTTAAGCCCTCGGTGGACATTTTTTTCAAATCCATACATCAGAGTCTGGGTGGAGATGTCCTGGGGCTCATCCTGTCGGGAATGGGTAAAGACGGCTCTCTGGAAAGTGCAGAACTACGTGCCCGGGGTGCCATTATGATTGCCCAGGATCAAGCCAGCAGCGTGGTCTGGGGGATGCCAGGAAGTTCGGTGAAAAGTAATGGTATAGATATTATTCTTCCGGTAAACGAAATCGGGGAAGCGTTGAACAGATGTTTGCAGAAATCCTGAGATAAATTTGCGAGGGTATTTCATATATGACTTGCATTTATCGATATTATTACCTATACTAAATGACTGTGGACCAATAAATCCCTCTTGAGGATGGATATGGATAATTTTGCCAAAGAACTGGAAAAAGATTTTTTAGACGAAGCTTTTTCCCTCATTGATAATCTTGAGACCCATCTTCTGTCGCTGGAAAAAGACCCCAAGGCTAAATCCGCTATTGATGAATTATTTCGTGCCGCACATACCATCAAAGGCGGAGCCGGGACAGTGGGCTTCGATGAGATACAGAGTCTTACTCATACCATGGAAGATGTGATGGACCTGGTTCGTAAAGACCGTATTACCCTGACTCCGGACGACATCACACTGCTCCTACAGACCCGGGATGAGATCGAAAACATGCTGAATGCCAGACAGGATGGCTCAGTATACACAGACCCTCAGACCTCTCTGATCCTGCAGAAACTCCAAAATACTAAAAGTAAAGCAGCCGATGCTTCTGTACCCATCAAATCTACAACGGATAAAATTACTTCTAATAGTACACCGGAGTGGAACGGCAAACTCAGCAATTATGAAATCAGTCTTATTTCCGATGCCATGGTCAAAGGCAAAAATGTATATATTATCAAATATTTTCTGAACGAAGAATATGAAATGAAAGAGGTTTCTGCTTTTCAATTGCACAGCCTCCTCAATGACAGTGCCGACATCATAAAAGTCGAACCTCCCATCGAAGTCATGGAAGAAACCTTTTCTCCGCAAATCGTGTTCATCATAACCAGCGACAAAGAAAGTAAGTACCTGGAAGACAAAACTTACCTGAAAGAAATGATTAAAAAAATAGAGATCATCACAATCGATAATACCAAACTTCACCAACTGGAAAAACAGAAAGAAACGGACCGAGTAGAAACCGCAAACGCTGCCGCTCAGCAGGAATCCCAGGAAATCCCGGCAGAAGGCAATAAAGAAGAAGACAGTGCCGGAAAAAGGGCTTTATCCACTCTCAGGATCGAAAGCTGGAAAGTGGACAATCTCCTGAATCTTTTAGGAGAACTGGTAATCACGCGAGCCACCTTTTCCCAACTCAACCAGGATTTTGATGATATTTCTACAGACCTCAAATCCCGTCTGAAAAATTTCCTGTCCGGAATCCTGAAGCTGAATACTGACAATAAAGAAAATAAAGACTTACAGGATCAGTACCTACAGCTTTTTGATTTTCTGTTCAAATCCATTGAATCCTACGGTGAGAACATTCAGAAATTAAACCGAATTTCCTCCTCTTTACAGGAAAACGTGATGAATATGAGGATGCTGCCTATCCAGACAGTGTTTTCACGGTTTCCCCGTCTCATTCGTGACATAGCCAAAAAACTGGGTAAAGAAATAGACCTGGTAATTGAAGGTGTCGAAACTGAGATCGATAAAGGAATGGTTGATGACATCTTTGACCCTCTGATCCACATGCTGCGCAACGCGGTAGATCATGGCATTGAAGAATCCGAAGTCAGAAAACAGCTGGGAAAAGACCCCATCGGTAAAATTGTGCTAAAGGCTGTACATGAAGGTGATTCTATCCTCATAGAAGTCTCTGATGATGGAAAAGGTATCGATCCTGAAGCATTACGCGATAAAGCCCTATCCAACTGCTTC
>CAYRWR010000039.1:0-36144 GCA_964428015.1 uncultured Brevinematales bacterium
CATGGGATGACCTGATCCATTTCTGCGGTTATCAGGATAATTCTCAGGAAACAGAGTTATTTGAATATTTTGCCCGGCACAGTAAATTTGACCTGAGCCAGAAGCAAATAATTTGTAATGATACTCAGATAATAGTTGATCATCTGGAACAGATTGAGAGCAAAGTCGATATCATGAAAGCTTTAGGTAAAGCGTCTTGAAAAAAGATATAATTTAATAAAACAGGCGGGATAATATATCCCGCCTGTCTGATTTAATACTCTATTCGTATTTTTTGTCGCCTTTTTCCTTCTTTTCCTTTCTCTTTTCCTTCAGACTCTTGGTAGCCACTTTCTTGGTCTCTTTCTTGACGTCTTTTTCTTTTCCCATGGTCTCACCTCTTAATAAAAATATTTTACGGCTTAGGATAATTTCATCTGCATAAATTTTTCTCTTGCTTAGTGCTTATCCATTATATAAAAATACCCGCGATATTACCAGTATTTTACATAATATTTTTTAAAAAATCTTTTCAGACATTACTATAAAAAAACCGGGGCTCCTGAGAGCCCCGGTCTATATGGTAGATGATAAGAATTTTAACCCACTGCTTTCTGCAGCTCTTTTACTTTATCCGTCTTTTCCCAGCTGAAATCTTTCCGTCCAAAATGCCCGTAAGAGGCGGTATTACGGAAGATAGGCTTCTTGAGATCCAGGGTACGGATGATACCGGCCGGGGTAAAATCAAACACTTTTTTCACCGCTTCTTCGATCACAGCTTCACTCATCTTGGCAGTGCCAAAGGTATCTACCAGTACACTGACGGGGTAAGGCACACCGATCGCGTATGCCAGCTGTACTTCACAACGGGTACACAATCCTGCTGCCACGATATTCTTGGCGGCATAGCGGGCCATATAAGCCGCGGACCGGTCCACTTTAGAGGGGTCCTTTCCGGAGAAAGCACCGCCGCCATGACGGCCCATACCGCCATAGGTATCCACGATGATCTTACGGCCGGTGAGGCCGGAGTCGCCATGCGGTCCTCCCACCACAAAACGGCCGGTGGGATTAATGTAATACTTGGTTTTATCGTCCAGAAGATTGGTCGGTCCCAGCACAGGCTGTATGACCTTTTCTATCAGGGTAGATTTGATCTCATCATAACTGACATTCTCATCATGCTGATGGGAGATGACCACGGTATCGATTCTCTGGGGTTTATGGTCCAGATACTGGATTGTGACCTGGCTCTTGGAGTCGGGACGCATCCAGGAAATCCTGCCGTTCTTGCGCAGTTCAGCCGCATAATGGAGGAGCTGGTGTGAGTACATGATAGGAGCTGGCATCAGTTCCGGTGTTTCATCACAGGCAAAACCAAACATCATCCCCTGATCTCCGGCACCTTGCTCTGTGTAAAGCCCTGCCCCTTCTGTAACACCCTGGCTGATGTCAGGGCTCTGGCTGTGAATGGTATTCAAAATAGCCATACTTTCATAGTCCAGACCGTATTCAGGACGATCGTATCCGATACTCTTGACTACGCCGCGCAGGAGTTCCTGGTAGTCAAATTGCGCGGTAGTTGTGATTTCTCCCCCCACCAGGATCATTCCAGTGGTGGTAAAAGTCTCACAGGCAACACGAGACTGAGGGTCCTGTTCCAGACAGGCATCCAGTACCGCGTCAGAGACCTGATCGCAAATCTTATCGGGATGGCCTTCACTTACAGATTCAGATGTGAAGACATATTGACGGGCTTCCATATTGTACCTCTTGTGTGTTATATTACTTTATAAGCGATATAAATTGTATATCATACCCCTATTTTTGGCAAAAAATATCCTCGAGTCAAAGCCGGTAAACCTCTTCTTATTAAGGTTTACCGGCTATAACATAAGATTAATATAGGGATTTTACAGGATTAACGGTCTTTTTTCATGATCTCTTCAATTTTTCGTTCTTCCCATTCTCTGCCCAGAAAACCACCCAGTCCAAAAATAGCCAAAGCATGAAAGGCTAATCCTACACCCCACCCCAGTAAAGGCCACACAAACCACTTATATTCAAAACTGCTGAAAAAATTAATGGCAAAAAGCATTGCATTAATAACTACAAAGCTAAAAGCATGTATATAAAACCCTTTCAGTTGTTTTACCTTGCGCCTGGCATCCTGGTATCCTGGTATCTTTCATCTTTTTCCGGCATTGCTCTCTCCTCATTATTATTACCATATTATAACATATTAATAGAACAAATCCATCACCTGCCTTTCCCATATTTTCAAACTATGCTAAACTATTACAGCTGGCTATCGAGGTGACCATGTCTCTGAAAAAAAACATTTATGCCCTTCAGCAGTGGTATCTTTCACATGCACGCAGTCTCCCCTGGCGTGACTCCCCTACCCCTTACCGGGTCTGGGTCAGTGAAATCATGCTGCAGCAGACCCAGGTAGCAGCAGTCATCCCTTTTTTTGATAGATTTATTGAACGTTTTCCTGATCTGTCCAGTCTGGCCAAAGCAGAAGAAGCGGAAGTACTGAAGTACTGGGCCGGCCTGGGATACTACAGCCGCGCCCGCAATCTACACAAAGCAGCACGCTTTCTTTTTGCAAACGGAGGATTCCCTACTGACCGGGATGAGTTAATTAAACTGCCTGGCATTGGCCCTTATACCGCTGGTGCCATACTTTCTATTGCCTTTGAGCAGCCTGTACCTATTCTGGATGCCAATGTGGAGAGGATTATCTCTCGTATCCGTGCTGTACAGGGAGAGGATTTTAAATCACGTCTCTGGAAATATTCCAGAATAGTGGTTCAGACTGCATATCGCATGGAGATCTCTCCCAGTGAGATCAACCAGGCTATGATGGAACTGGGTGCCCTGATCTGCCAGAAGATACCCCGTTGTGAAATTTGCCCGCTTTTAAAAGCATGCAGGTCATTCCAAAGGAACTCACAAGACCAGTTCCCTCCCCGCCCCATCAAAAAGAAATGGCTGGATATCAAGGAGACTGTGCTATGCATGCTGGACAATGAAGATAGACTTTTGATGAGGCGGACTCCACCTGGAGCGTGGAGGGCAGGACTCTGGGATCTGCCTATACCGGAAGAAATCAGATGTCAGGGTATTCTGGTAGGTGAAGTGTCCAGCCAATCCATAGTAACGAACCATAAGATAAATCGTTTAACCCGGATTTTTAGAGACCAGGGCAGTGTTGCATTGTTGACTACAGAATGGGCCTGGTTTCATCTCGATGATCTTTTACATCCGGATAAAACTCCCGGGATAGGTACCGCTATAAAAAAAAGTCTGCCCCTGATCCGGGATAAATTGATTAGCAATTCATAAAAACTTTAGTCAGTCCGCATGACCTGCAAAAAAGCCTGATCAACTTTTTCGGCCACACCCAGACGTCCATTAACAGTGGTAGTCGCGACCACTCTACCTCTGGTTATTAGTTTTTCATCGGGCAGGCGGTAAATATCCTGAGAGAAGATGTATTTCAGCCTGCCTTCTTTTTCCAGGTTTAAACGGCATACAAAGCGGTCACCGCAACGCAGGGGAAATTTATATTCTATTTCTATCCGGGCCACAAAAGCATCAATGCCTTCATGATGAAGTTCAGCGAAATCCAAACCAATATGCTGTAAAAATTCATGACGGGTGTGTTCCATATAATTCTGGTATACGGAATTGTTGACTACACCCTGGATATCGCATTCATAATCACGCACTTTGAATTCCAGTTCATAGATATATCCTTCTGCAGCCATTTCAGACACCTGCCTTGTTTTTCTAGATCAGAGTTATTTTAACATCACGGTATTCTAAAATCAAATCTGCCTGCCGGGCAGATAGATCCTGAATAAAAGTATAATAAAAAAAGGCGCACCAATCAGACTGGTTAGCATTCCTATTGACAGAATCGTTCCAGGGATTAAAAATCTGGAGAGAGATAAAGCCATTACCATGACCAGTCCACCCAGAATAAATAAACTCAGCCTGCCCTGGGCATGGCTGTGACCAAAAACCATTCGTACCAGATGAGGCACTACCAGGCCCAGGAACCCAATCATACCGCTAATACTGATGGCCAGCCCTGTAGCCAGACTGACAACCAGAAAACCTCTGCGTTTAAGCCGGTCTGTGTCTACTCCGCTGGCCAAAGCTGTCTCTTCTCCACTGAGATAGACATCCATTTCACGATGATAGGCCAGGTAATATGCCAGTACCATGCCTGCTCCCAATCCCAGGGCCGCCATTTCCCAGGAATCAATTACATCAATATTTCCCATAAGCCAGCGAATCGATAACTGCAGATCATTAGGCCGCAGCAAACTCTGCAAGAGCATAATCCAGGATGAGAACAAAGCATTAAACCCCACCCCTGCCAGTAAGGCAGTAGCAATGGAAAACCCCCCTTTCTTCCTGCTGAAGAGGTAGATCAGGAGTGACACGCCCCCCGCGGCAGCTAGGGAAAAAAGGGCTCTGAATAATGAGGCCGGACTGAAGCCGGAAAAAACCGCAGTGATGGCACCAAGGGCCGCTGCGCTGGATACCCCTAATATGTAAGGTTCCGCTAATGGGTTAAGCAGCAGAGTCTGCAGAATCCTGCCCCCATAGGCCAAAATAATGACAATAAAAAGACTTTGCAGGTAAATATTTATCCGCAGAGAGAATACAGTTTTCCATTCCTGGCCGACTCCAATGCAGAAAAAAAGGACACTCACGGCTGCAAATAACAAGGTGAAAATTAACAGTCGGTACTTCATGGTATTCATTGTAAGCAGGACTGATTTTTTAGTAAATATATTCTCCATTACAGTAATGTTTTTTGATTGCATTTTATAGAGGGGACACCTATAATTATATTGGAGGTAAAAAATGCAGCAATATTTGACCAGCAAATTCACTTTGATTCTCACTGCATTTGGTGCAGCTTTATCTATAATCTTGAATATAGCCTCAGGTACTCCTGCATTGCAGCTTCTATTCAGGACTTTTATTTCCGCTTTGATACTGGGGGGGGTGGCTTTTCTCCTTCAGATGCTGGTAGCCCGGTTTATACCTCAGGAGCATCTGGATATACTTTTTAAAGGAAGTTCTGACCAGGTTCCCTCTCTGGATGACCAGGAAGCTACCGGCGGGAAATTTGATGTGACAGATGATAGCGAACTTTCCGCTGAAGACCTTTACAAGTCAGGCAGTGATGACGATGAAGAAATAGATAACCGCTCCTTTTCCATCCCTAAAAAAACCAACGATGAAATACTGAACACTACACCTAAGTATAACAGCACCACCGGTGATACTACTGATGATGGTGGACCGGCAAATCCCTCTTCATTCCAGGAGACGGATTTTTCTGAAGCTCCCCGTATCACTCCCGCAGCGCAGGATTCTTCTGATTCCTATAGTGCGTCCTCCTATAGTCTGGGAGAGGAAGAAAAATCCATTCCTTTATCCGGTTCAGGCAATATGAACACCCAGGACAGCGATATGGATAGACCCACACCACCTTCCTCCGGTTCTTCTTCCTCATCAAAATATGAGTCCACCTCCAGTAGTGAATCCAGCTTCCAGGTGGGTAATAAAAAAATATCAGCTGACCCAAAAATCATCGCTAAAGCAATAAAAACAGTACTTTCCAGGGATTCCTGAACATTAAATATTGCTTTTTTAGTTTTTAAAATTATAATAGAAGAGATTTAGAAGCAAGGATTTATTAATGGCCGTTGAATTCCACATCCTCATGAATAATTACGGAATTTCTGAGGAATTTGCCAAGCGTCTTTTAGATTTCACACGCAATGATCTGGAAGGCGCCATACAGATTCTGGAGTCCTCTGAACAGGATGTGTATGCGGTTCAGATGAAGTTTCTTTCCAGTAAAAAAATGGCCTATGGTGCCATCCTGCTTTTTTATAATCTCCAGAATCATGTGCCTGAATTCATTTATGCAGCCGTTTCAGGCGACAGCAGACTTTCAAAATTGAATATTGACCTTCCCTGGAATGAATATCTGGCAGAAATGTCTGGATTTATGATGCAGGATGGGGCAGACTTTGATACAGCATCCCGCATTGAGAACGAGATTCTTCACCCGGACAATATCAAATACATCATCCAGTTTTTCTATGATAAAAATAATCCCGACGTTGTAAACTTTAAACGATTCATTCTGAGTCATCTATCCAAGGTAATGCTGGATACAGCCATAGTATTAAAAGTCCAAACCAGCCCCATAGACGTCTTTAAGTATAAAAATACCCTCAGCCAGTTTAAATCAGGATTAAAGATCGTACCAAAAGAAGGTAAAGATCTCACCATGCTTATTAATATGCACATCGAGCCTGTCCTGGCACCTATCGGCGGAACAGATATCGATAAGATGAATATAGGAGATGAAATCCTGGTGAAAATAGCTGACGAAAGAGACGTCGTCACCTATCTGGGACAACTACTGGACTTTGTGGATGATGCCGGCCTGAATAAAGCACTGTATGGCAAAGTTGTTAAGCATGTCCATAACGCCGAAAGCCAGAACCATATGGTTACTCTGGAATTTGGACCAGGGATTTACGGGACATTTTCCGTAGGACAAAAAGTCAGGGTCCAATCCAGGGTCAGAACGGCGGATACCAGTGCTGCACCCACAGTAGCATTAGCCCCTTCTCCTCTGGATGATATAAACGGGCCCAACCCTGCCTTTGGGGGGACATTGGACGATCTGCCCGGACTAAAATCCGGTGCCACTGCGCCCATGAAAAAGAAATCGAATCTTTTTATTATTATCAATATTATTTTGTTGGCAATTATCGCTATCATTATATTTTTCATGTTATTTTCTCCCTGAGCCCCAAAATAAAAGGTAAATATTGTACAAAAATAGCAATTGAGTTATAATAACGATAACAGCTGAAGAATATTTTCTGATTTGCCGGGAGATTTTTATGAAAGGTTATGAGGATTTTGAGCCGTTTTCTGAAGAGGAATTATGGCAACAATATGCAGAATCCCATGAACAGAAAATCCGGAATTATTTCATTGAAAAGTACGCGCCACTGGTAAAATATGTTGCCGGACGTGTTGCTATTACTGTGCCCAATTCTGTCGAATTTAATGACCTGGTAAGCTATGGTATTTTAGGATTGATAGATGCTATTGATAAATTTGATCCCAAACGTGAAATAAAATTTAAGACTTATGCTGTCACCCGTATCCGGGGCTCTATTTTTGACGAATTACGAGCCATAGACTGGCTGCCCCGTTCTGTCAGGCAGAAGGCTAAAGAGATTGAAAGGACTATTGCCGACGTTGAAGCAAAATTGGGCCGCAGTGCTAAAGATGAAGAGATTGCTGATGCTTTGGGAGTTTCTGTGCAGGAATTCCACACCCTGCTGCTCAGAGTCAGCGGGAATGCCCTTATCTCCATGGATGAGTCCTGGTACATCAATGACGGCGGAGATAATGCTCCTATGTCAATTGAGGACACCCTGGAAAGTGCGGATACCTACAATCCTGATGTTGTAGCTGAAAAAGATGAAATCAAAAAGCTTATTGCCCGTGCTTTAATGGATTTGCCTGACCGGGAAAAACAGGTACTGATACTATATTACTATGAAGGGTTAACCCTCAAAGAAATCGGGAATATCCTGAGTGTAACAGAATCCCGTGTCTCCCAGCTGCATACCAAAGCCATCATGCGCCTGAGAGGCAAACTGGAAAAGATCAAAGATGGTTTCATACCCAAATAAAAGAAACTCAACTATACCTACATAAACAGAGGGGAGGAAACATGAATATTTCCTATACCGGCAGGCACACAAAAGTCTATGAAGAGATGAAAGAATACCTGGAAAAACGCATGTATCAGAAGGTCAAGTTCTTTTTTGACCACATCATACAGGTCAGGGTGGTAGTCGAGCATCAGAATGATCAATACACCTATGAAGTCAAAGTAAAAGCTGATCATGATACCTTCTTTGCTAAAGAAACTTGTGGCACTTGGAAAGAGACTATCGATACAGTCACTGATTCAATAGCTGCCGCAGTTAAGAAGAAGCGTGACAAGGTAACTCAACACCACTGATCATGGCAGAATTATTACGCTTAAAAAACGTCAAAATATCCCGTTTACTGGAAATTGATAAAGAGCAAAACTTTTCTTTTGGTTTTGAAGTGATGGCTGGTGATACTGGCCTAGATAGAGTCATTCAAAACCCGGAAGTAAACCGACCTGGTCTGTCTCTTTCCGGTTTTTTTGACCATTTCGCTTTTGACCGGATACAGGTCTTCGGCAACGGAGAGGTTGCTTTTATCAACAAACTTCTCAAGGAAAATGACACAGAAAATCTTCTAAAATTCTTTGAATATGAAATCCCTGTCTGCATTGTGACTTATGGTTCTGATCTGCCCCGTTATGTGCTGGATATAGCCAATGAAAAAGGGGTGCCTATCCTGAGAACCCACCTCAGTAGTGAAAAATTGATTTCATTGATCAACACTATTTTAAGTGATCTTTTTGCTGCCTATACCATTTTTCATGGTAATTTTGTTTCCATCTATAATATAGGTGTGTTGGTCATCGGGACCAGCGGTATAGGTAAAAGTGAAAGTATTCTGGGTTTGGTGGAAAGAGGTCATAAATTCATAGCGGATGACATGGTGAAAGTAAAAAAATTACGGACCCCCAACGGCTTCCGTCTCATGGGGCAGCCTAATGTGAGTTACGGTCCCTACCTGGAAATTAGAGGAATCGGGATAATCAATATCGCTCAATATTATGGTGAAGGCAGGGTCCTCAACAGTGAAAACCTGGGGCTTATCATTAAACTCCTGGAATGGAACAGTTCTTACAGTTATGATCGGTTGGGCATGGATGAAAAATACATGGACGTATTAGGAATCAATGTCCCTGTCAAAGAAATACCGGTCTCAGGTGGCAGAAACATCCCACTTTTGATTGAAGTAGCTGCCTACCGTGAAATAATGCGCCGTTTAGGCTATAATTCCGCGGAAGAACTGGACAAAAAGATCATTCAATTCATGAAAAACGATAAAGAAGTTGTTTAATCCCCTCGCGCATGCTATAATTAACTAGCTAATTTAATTGGGAATCACTGGCAGATGAAAGAGATCGAAATCACTATTCAGAATGAATACGGACTGCACGCCCGGCCGGCATCTTTGCTGGCAAACATGGCCAGTCAGTTTGAATGCGACATCACGATTATCAAAGATGGAAAACAGGTTAATGCCAAAAGCATAATGAACCTTTTACTTCTGGCTGCAGGTAAAGATACCAGAATTAAAATTTCAGCTAACGGTTCTGATGAAGATGAAGCCGTTAAAGCCTTAAATGAGCTGATTGTCATCAGGAAATTTGATGAAGATTAAGGTTAGTGTTTTACTTCTAACCTTCATTTTCCTTTTCACCTATCAACCAGGATTCACTCAAAATACTACCTATAATAAACCTTTTGCCATATTCATGTCAGTAATATCACCCGGAATGGGCCAGTTATATAGTGGTCAATTGGATAAAGGTTTAGCAATATGGAGTGCTTCAGCTGCTTTATCAGCCGGTTTTCTCCTGACTGTGGCTGATATTAATCTAAATTCTGCCGGCGGGCCTTTTCCTTTTAATATTGGCCTTCAGTTCAAACCCTCTCTCACACAAAATGAAGTCTTCTGGGCAGTCGGCCTGGGCGTTACATTTCTGAGCATATATATCTATAATATTCTGGATGTTTCTCTCTATTCTCCTATGAGAAATGTTGAGGTTTCGCTGGAGCATGATCAGGTATCCCTGCAATGCAGACTGGCTTTTTAGAAGGTATCATGAAAAAAATACTTTTGTTGGTTTTTATTATTTTTTTCACCAGTAATATGCATGCTCAAACCAACCAGACTGTGATCCCATTGGAAAAAAAACAGTCTATTGATTTCAATTATAATAAGCTTATGGAGCTCACTTCTTTAAAAAAAGACCCCTTTGCAGCAAGTATTTATTCTTTGATTTATGCCGGTGCCGGTCAATTCTATGCGGGAAATTATACTTTGGGGTCTCTATTATTCCTGGGAGAAAGTCTCTACCACCTGTTCAATATTGGTATAAGATATAAACTACAGAATGATTATGGTGCTTCAATTCCTTTTAATCAACTAAGTTCAGGCGATAGAGTCATGCTTATATCCGCCTTCTTTGGCTTTGTGGTACTCAAAGTTTATAGCGTTTATGATGCCAATATTTCCGTCAGAAAATACAACAAAGAAATTGATGAAAAATTACAAAGATTTCAATTCAACCTCAGCGATACAGATGTTAAAGCCAGTCTGTCGATCAGGTTTTAATATATGAGCTGGATCAGACGTACCTGTTTGATAGTTGTTCTGCTCTTATTGAGCCTTCAGGCTTATTCTGCAGGTATAAAAATAGACAGGCTATATCAGAAAAACAAACTCGTATATGTTTCCGTGAAATCCTTTGTCAAAGATGCCATTGATCTCTCCTGGATTTTAAACCAGGGTATAGATGTAAAAGCCCGGTATAGTATCACATTATATAGAAAAAATAAACGATGGGGTGGCGATATCCCGGTTACTAATACCGTGATACTCTTTAAATCAAAAAAAGATGTAATAAATGAAGGTTATGAAGTAACCCTGGAGACAGATATCAAAAAAAGTGATTTCTGGATTTCCAGTCAGGAATCTCTTTTTGCATTTATATTACACACACCAGTTACTCCTGTGGTGACTTTGTATGAATTGGATCCAAACGAAGAGTATTACCTGCAGCTTCAGCTCAGTATTACTTCATTGGAATTATATCCTCCACTTTCTCTAATATATCAATTACTGGGGAGATGGAGCTATACAACACCAAAAATAAATTCCAGGATTTTCACATATGACAGTATCCTGGAAAACTAGATTAACGGATATAGCTTCTCTTCTGCTTTTTTTAATCATTGCCCTTTTTACCACCAGACAGACTAATATCTGGCTTCAATCTATTGATGCTAATCAGACTTTGCGTCTCATCATACCCATAATTATTTTTGCTGCAACTATTCTGGGACTATGGGTACTTTATAGTTACCTTAAAATCTTTATTTTTCAGAGAAAAGGGCTCCAGGGTTACCTGCTAAGAGGGCGTATTACTCTGTATTTCCTTCTGGTCACTGTCAGTTCTATAGTCCTGGTAGGCGGGATTATGTTCTACCTCATCATTCTTATAGAAAATTCATTTATCCAGGGAGAGCAAACCGTTTCTGAACAGCTTATGAACCGTTACCATTTATCTATTGAAAGCAATAAAAATTTATTTGTGTCATCCATACGCAATTCTTTGAAACACAACATCTCACACACACAGTTTTATATTGAAAATGACGGACTTGTTTTCAAATCCTTCAAGAATAATGAGATTAAAAATGAATTAATCAATTCCTCCATTAAAATCATCGCTTTCTTTAACCAAAGCGGAGAAGACGTCTATTATCTGGGGGATGCCCGTCAGTTACTAATCCTGAAGTCCGGCTCTGCCCTTCACGCCTTTCCAGTCCCTGAAGACCTGGTAAACAGTTTCGCTGATTATAAGACATTAGCTTCCCGGCTTAACAATTTAACCGTACAGCAGAAAAATATCCGCCCTATTTCCATGGCAGCTCTGATTATCCTGTCAGTCCCTGTATTAATCGCTGTTTTTTTTATTAGTTTTTTTATTGCCCGCAATATAACCACCAGTATTGAACAGATTGCCAATGCTACCAAGACTATCGCCAATGGTAATCTGGATTACAGGGTACAGATAACTTCAGGAGACGAAATTCAGGAATTGGGAAACAATCTAAATGTGATGGCGCACAGACTTAAACTGGCTACGGATAAAATAAAGAGAATGGAACGTCTGGAGGCCTGGCAGGAAATGGCCCGCAGACTAGCCCATGAGATTAAAAACCCCCTTACTCCTATTAAACTTTCTGCAGAACGTCTGCAGTATGCCTATGAGCTTAAAAAAGATAATTTCAATGAAATATTGGAAAAAACAACAGGTATTGTCATTTCTGAGACGGCGCGTTTGGAAAATCTGGTAAATGAATTTTCCAAATTTGCCCGACTGCCTTATCTGAACCTGGAAAAAAAGGATATTATTCAGACTTTACGGGAAATCCATGCCTTTTTCCAAAGTGCTTATCCTGATTTTCAAATTGTCGATCAATTCGATCCTCCATCAGTAATTTTGACCTATGATGAGGACCAAATAAAACAAGTGGTTATCAATATAATAACCAATGCCATAGAAGCTTGTAATGGCTGTGAAAAGCATGTTACAATGATGACATCCGCGGTAAACCGCTTTATTTTGGCCATAGCTGATAATAGCGGCGGTATACCCGAGGAATACAGAGAAAAGGTATTTGAGCCTTATTATACCACAAAATCCGGAGGAACCGGACTGGGCCTGGCCATAGCAGAACGCATTATTGTGGAGCACGGCGGAAATATCTGGTTTCAGGTAGAGGGTAATGGTACAATTTTTTATATTGAACTCCCCCTACCCGAGGAGGAAAATTCTTGAGTTACAAAATCCTGATAGTCGATGATGAGCCGCATATCCGCGAGACAATCTCTGATATTCTTACAGATCAGAATTATGAGTGTATCAACGTAGGCGACGGTGCAGAAGCGGAAAAAAAGATAATGATTGAAGATTTAGGGGCTGTAATTCTGGATGTGATGCTCCCCAATAAAGGTGGACTGGAACTACTGGATTTTATCCGACAGGAATTCCCCTTACTTCCCACAATAATAATCTCCGGACATGGTAATATCAAAATGGCGGTTGATGCCATGAAAAGGGGAGCATTTGACTTTATTGAAAAACCTTTATCAATGGAAAGGATAATCAATTCCGTTAGAAACGCTGTCAGAATCCGTGAGCTTCAAACAGAAAACATAAAACTCAAATCCAGACTGGAAAAACCCCAGGTGTTTATCGGGCAGAGTGCTCCTGTGAAAACACTTTTAGATCAGGTACCCAATGTAGCGGCCAGTGATGCCGCGGTACTGATCACCGGAGAAAACGGGACTGGAAAAGAAATGATCGCCCGCATGATCCATCAGAAATCCACCAGAAAAAACCTTCCTTTTATCGGAGTGAATTGTGCTGCTATTCCTGAAACTCTTATCGAAGCAGAATTATTCGGTTTTGAAAAAGGGGCATTCACCGGTGCGGTAAAGCAGAAAAAAGGGAAATTTGAGATGGCCCACAAGGGCAGTATTTTTCTGGATGAAATCGGTGATCTTAGTCTGTCCGCACAGGCAAAAGTCCTGAGAGTACTTCAGGAAAAGGAACTGGAAAGAGTGGGAGGTACTCAGAGTGTACATATTGATGTCAGAATAATAGCCGCTACCAATAAAGATCTTCCCGCCCTTATAGAAAACCAGACTTTTCGCCAGGATCTCTATTTCAGATTAAACGTGATACCTATGCACCTGCCTCCTTTAAGAGAACGGAAAGAGGATATTCCCCCTCTGATTGAATATTTTCTTTCCGAACTTACCGCATCCAGCGGCAGGCAGGTAACCGTCAGTAAGTCCGCGGTCAAACTATTAAAAAGCAAATATTGGCCTGGGAATGTCAGAGAATTGAGAAATTTTATTGAACGGCTCCTGATCATGTGTCCTAAAGATGTCATCGAAGCAGAAGACATCATTCAGTTCAGTTTCCCTCAAATGAACAGTGTAGACGGACAATATGAAAAATTAACCCTCAAAGACGCTAAAAGAGATTTTGAAAAAAGCCTAATCATGAACAGACTTATGAAAAATAACAATAACATAACCCGTACAGCCGAATCTCTGGAAATTGAAAGAACCTATCTGCATAAGAAAATTAAAGAATTAGGGCTGGAAGAAGAGATGGAACTTACCTGATGCCGGACAAAAAACTATTGCTGCATACCTGCTGTGCCCCCTGTCTGACACAGTGTCTGGAAGTGCTACAGGGCCGAGCCCCCTGGGAAAAAATTTTACCATACCAACCGGATTTTAAAATAAGTGTCTATTATTACAATCCCAATATTCATCCTGAGACAGAGTATTTTAGACGTTTAGAAGAAGTACAAAAACTAGCTAAAGAAGCCGGTAATCTGGACGTTCTTACCGGAAAATACACACCTGAAGAGTGGATAGAACAGACCAGGGGACTGGAAGACAGTCCTGAAAAAGGCCCTCGCTGTAAATTATGTTATAACCTTCGTTTGGATGAAACTTTTCGTGTAGCTCGGGAGCTGGGTTTTGATACAGTCGCCACCACTTTGACACTGAGTCCATTGAAAAACACAGCAGCTGTCAACCAGTCCGGGATGACTTTATCCACAAAATACAATCTGGAATACCTGACAAGTGATTTTAAAAAAAGAGAAGGTTTTAAAAAATCTCTGGAATTATCTCAAAGATACAACCTTTACCGTCAGAATTACTGCGGGTGTATTTATTCCCTGACAAACACAAAAAACCGTTAATTTATTTTTAATTATTTCAAATTAGGCCCAATTATCCCGATATAAATTGACATTTAACAAATTCAGACTTATTCTTAGATATTGAAAAAGAGAGGGAGTTCTGGATGAGCACGGGTTATATCTTATTTATCATCCTGTTTGTTTCTGTTATTTCCGTTTTCGCGTATCTGGATACCAGAAAAGGAGTTAGAGCTTCTCTTCCAAAATTTTTAAAGATTTTTGTGCCCATGCTACTGGCTGGAATAATAGTCAAGATTCCGGAACTACTTAAAGTCACTAAAAAAGTAGGGTTCAGTGCTGAAACAGATGTAGCCCCATATATCATTGGTGGAATAGGCACTATTATCTTTTTCACAGTACTTTTTAATGCCTTCAAAACAGAAGAATCGTACAGAAAGTTAAAGATCTACGAATACTTTCTGGGATTCGTAACCGGTATCTTTCGGGGATGGTTGTATTTTGGATTCTTTACTATCTACATGCATAAAATTTTTGGATTTATTTCTATTAAACCAGAACTGCTTAAAATCATTGAAAATCCTGTAAAGTGGGTAGTATTCCTCAGCTTCATTGGTAAATAAATCAATTTCTGCTTGACAGTTTGGCCGGTTTGCCTGAAAATATGTTTCCTGGGGTATTCGAGTAGATTCATAAATTTCGGGGTCTACACCTAATTTTAGGGATTCTGATCCTGTAGCGGAATTGCTTCTCTCTCGGAGGGAAACACGAAATTATGGGGATGAAACCCAATATTATTATTAGGACCCGGAAATAGTGATCTTTCGGTACCCCGGGTATTTATTATATTAAGAGGAGTGATAAAATGGAGTCCGCATCCACTATGATTGCAAAAAGATATCTGACTGCCGCAGATAGTGGTAAAATTGATAAAGATACCCTGTTTAAATTGCCAAAGCTCACTAACGTGACCAGCTGGAATCTGGTTGACATTGTAGGAAGTATTAATTTTGTACAAAAATCACCTCCAGTGCATTATTACGGAATTCTGGTAAAATATCAGGCTGGTCTGTACTATGTCAGTCAGGCTGTTGTAGATCAACTCTCTCAACTGGACCGATCTTTTAAAAAAATACGGAATTCCATTCAGGTAGTCTGAGTGTCGGATGGCTTTACTTAACATCACTTTTACTTTATAATTTATTAAATCCATCCATTAAAGAGCTCAACATGAAAAAAACACAAAAGAAACTGCTACGAAATATTCTGGTTCTTTCTTCTGGTCTTATAGTGATACTTCTTTTCTACATTTTTAAAGCTAAACCGCAGTCAGAAAAGAAACTGCAAAAAGATCATGTGTTATTGATTCCCGACAAAAAAAAAGATGACTTCATCAGGATATACATCCAGTTTAGAGATGAAAAAAAAATCACTCATTTAAGTATTCTGGAGAAAATCTCTAATCAATGGGAAATGATAGCTCCTGTCCGCAAGGCAGCAGACCAGGGCCGTGTTTATCAGATGATTGATGATTTATTAAACATTGAGAGCGAAAGAATCCTGCAAAATATCACCTCCGATCGTCTTACCAATTATGGTATATATGATCCCAGCGATAAATTCATATTTACTTTTTCGGATGGCACTTCCAATATCGTGATCAATGGAAAGCTGGCAAAAACAGAGAATTATTATTATACCTGGCAAAATTCTTCCAGCAACCGTATTCTGGTCACTTATGCCTATCGTTTTTCGTCTTCAGAACTGAAGCCAGCAGAGCTCATTGAAAAGCAGATATTCACATTACCCATTGATGACCTTAGTTTTCTCAGTATGACCGGTTTAAATGGAGTCTCTTTGGATTTTAGACTCCGCAAAGATACCTGGACCCTGAATTCTTCAAAAAACATTACTTTGGACCCCTATGCTGTGAAAAAGAAACTGCTGGATATTTATAGCCTGCGAATCAGCAGTTTCGACTCCTTTTCCAGAAATACTGCAGACCTGACACGACTCGGCTTGCTGGATTCTCCCTATACTATCAAATTAGGTACGCCTAATAGTCAAATTCAACTTTATATCAGCCGGAAAACAAACTTCCAGGGTAATTACGCCTATTCTCCTCAAATCCCGGGAATATTCTTTATCGACCCCAAAGACCTTGAGCATCATTTTAACCTGGATTTTCATTCCTTTGAAAAACAACAGGAAGAATAGATGAATACTCCTGCATCTGTTTCAGCACAGCAGTTACTCCAGATTTTTTTTCAGGCGCCTCTGGTCAATTCTCTACTAGTATATGAAGATAATGAATACCTGGGTATGGTATTTAAAAAGGATATCCAGCTGGGAATACAGGAAGGCGTCTTTGATCTCGAATTGAATATTAATTTTATAGAGAAAAATGAAGTGGCGAATTTCCTAATCAGAGAAGAAAAAGACAGGGAAAACCTGCGTATACCGGTAATAGATAAGCAAGGGCACTTAATCACCATAATGACTTTTAGGGAGTTTGAATGCCAGTTTGCTTTTCATCGTTTTCTGGATGATTTTCATATGGACAATATCTGGGATAATCTGGATCATCCCTTACTCATTACCGACCATTTTAAAAAAGTCCTCTACCTCAACAAAGAAGCCTTTTTACTGGCCAGAAAAGACCTGCTGGGAACCAGGATTCAACCTTTTTTAAAATTATTCAGTATGGAAATCAAAGAAGACAGAATGCTTTTAACACACATCGACAGAACTTATGAATTGGTCATCAGTCTATCACAACATCAGGATTTTAAATATCAGGTTTATCAATTATACCTGCTCTGAAGCTCTGAAAATCAAGGGCTCCAGGGGGCAGGTCCTTGCTGATATTTCCCCCCGGGCTATCATACCTATGCATTCGGGCAAAACCTGGTGTTCATAGCGGAGTACTTTAGCTGCCAGGCTCTGTTCCGTATCCCCCTTTTCTATGGGGACAATGGCTTGCATGATCCGCTTTCCTCCATCCACTACTTCATTTACAAAATGAACAGTACAACCGGTTTGTTTTTCCCCGGCTTCCAGGGCCCTTTTGTGCGTATGCAGCCCCGGAAATTTTGGCAACAAAGAGGGATGTATATTTATAATCTTTCCTGAAAAGCTCAAAATAAAGCGCGGTTTAATAACCCGCATAAATCCCGCCAGGATTATGAGGTCAGGGGAGACTTTCTGCACAGCCTCAATATAATTTAACTCAGCATCCCCTTCCAGTTTGGTTTTAAACAGGCCCGGGTGAATATATCGGGCTGGTATCCTATTTTCCCGGCAGAAATCCAGAGCACCAGCGTCTGGTTGATCACTTATTACCAGGACAATTTCCGCTTCCAGCTTTTTTTCCTGGATGGCTTTTTGTATAGCCCCCAGGTTGCTTCCCCTTCCCGAGACCAGTACTACCAGCCGGGCTTTCCTGTTTAACAAAGACATCACTGCCCCCTGATTAAATCCCTGACAATATTGAATATATCATTGAAGAATACCAGTACACTTAAAATAATAATCATTACAAATCCAACATACTCAACTACCACCATTACTTTTTCATTGGGTTTTATGGTGGTTACCATTTCAAAAGTATTGATCAGAAAATGCGCCCCATCCAGTCCGGGAATAGGCAGGAGATTAAAGAAGCCTAAAGCCACACTGATCAAGGCCATGAATTGTATCAGCCGATTAAAATCCCGGTACATAGCTACTTTCCCGGTGATTTGCACTATACGAATGGGGCCGGAAATATTCTTCTGAACATCTATATTTCCTGAAAACATAGTTTTCAGTCCGGTCCAGATTTTTTCAGATAAATTAACATTGGCTTCTTTGAAACCCAAGGCAAAAGCGTTAAAAAAGTTCTTGGCATAACGCTTTACTATACGGTTGGGAGTCATACCCAAATAAACCCCACCCTCCTTTTCTTCAGGTGTAATTACTACTTTTTTCTGTTCGCCTGCACTTTCCATCAAAAAGCTGGTGGGCTTACCTATACTATTGCTCAAAGGAATAGCCATGTCATAAAAATTTTTTATAGCGGTATCATTTACCGACAGGATCCTGTCTCCTATTTTTACCCCGGCTTTGTCAGCAGGGCTGTTTTTGTATACCATACCCACTACAGGAGTATATTCCGGATAGACTCCAATGTAACCCAAGCCTCTATCCGGATGTTTTTCCGGGGTTATAGTGGTTTTATTGGTAACACCGTTTCTGATATAGATGATTGGGATGGTCACATTGGCATTCATGCCTGCCTGTTCCATCAGAACACCATAATTTACTACAGATTTATTATTAATACTGACCAGAAAATCTCCATCTTTTAAGCCGGCTTTAACTGCTGGGGTAGGCAGGCCGACAGTATTTGTAGTCACAACATTGATAGTAAAATCCTGTCGTTCTTCCTTTAAACCAAACATAAATAACAAGCTGAAAAGGAGAACCGCAAAAAGATAATTGAATACAGGCCCGCCCAGAATAGCCAGCACTCTGGCCCAGGCCGGTCGGTTAAACATGGCATGTGGATCTTTTTCCGTGATCTCAAGCTGATCAGTTTTTTCTTTATCTTTATCCGCTTCTTTTTCTTTCCTGTCTTTGCTTTCTTCCCCTCTCATTTTACAATAGCCGCCCAAAGGTATCATATTGATCCGATAGCGGGTCTCCCCTCTCTGCCAGCCTATGAGTTCCTTGCCAAAACCAATGGCGAATTCATCAACAGCAATTCCGGTAGCCTTGGCCAATAAATAATGGCCTAATTCATGTACTAAAATCAATATTCCTAATACCAGAATGGCAATAAGTATCCCTAAAATGTTCACTACGATCTCCTTTTAGTCCTGTTTATGTATATCAGCTTTATATATTTCCCACATTGCTATGGCTGCGGCGACACTGGCATTTAATGAATCCAGCCTGCCGCTGTTGGGTATATTCAGTAGAACATCACATTTTTTGCGGACAGCTTTCCTGATCCCTTTATCTTCAGATCCCACCACCATACAGACTCTGCCTGAAAGATCCGCGTCACTCAGCGAGGGATTTTCTCTCCCTCCCGCTAACCCATAAACCCTGAATCCTTCTTCTTTCAATTCTTCAATAAAATAATTAATGTTATCAATAAAATAGATAGACTGTTTGTATATCGCTCCGGCCGATGCTCGTATAGCAGCAGGAGTAATGCGAGCGGAAGCATCCCTGGGTAAAACAATAGCATCTATTTTAAATAAAAGTGCTGAGCGGGTAATGGCTCCCAGATTGCCGGTATCTGTAATGCCATCCAAAGCTAGAATACGGTTATAACCGGACCAGTCAAATACTTCACCTTCCGCGTCATGTATATTGGCTGGCATTCGAATTTCTGCCACTATTCCCTGGTGCTTTCTGCTCTTGGAAATTGTCTCCAGATCACGATTGTCGCAATACTTTACAGGGATTCCTAGTTTTCCTGATATTTCAGCCAGACGTGAAAACTTCGGTTTATTATTTCTATCTATATAGATTTGTGTCACTTCCAGTTTTTCAACCAGCGCTTCTTCCACAGAATTTCTTCCGTATACTGTCATTTTTTCTCCATTATTCCGGAAGTGTGATTTCTGCTTTTCCCACGACTACATTTACCGTTTCCAAAGCAATCATAAGCTCTTCATCTGTTGGTACTAACAGAATCCGGGTTGATGACTCAGGTGTGGAAAGATCGGTAAGTATACCTGCGGAATTACGATTTTTATCTTTATCTAGCTGAATTCCCCAGTTTTCCAGACCTTCTACAGACTTTTCGCGAGTCTCCCAGTCATTTTCACCAATACCCGCTGTAAATATGATAGCATCAACCTGCCCCAGCTCCACCATATAAGCACCAATATAATTTCGTATAGATTTGGCTAGTACCTGCTTGGCTGCTATGGCTTGTTGATTCCCTTCTACGGCTGCTTTTTTGATTTCACGAAGGTCATTGGATAACCCGGAAACTCCCAGTAAACCGCTCTGCTTATTCAGTATATTATTCATTTGGTGTGTAGTCAGTTTATCTTTTTCCATAAGATAAATCAGTATGGCGGGATCCAGGCTTCCGGATCTGGTTCCCATACAGACTCCTTCCAGGGGGGTAAAGCCCATGGATGTGTCAATACTTTTACCTTTTTTTACAGCAGTGATGCTGCTGCCATTTCCCAAATGACAGGTTATCAGATTTAATTCTCTGATATCCTTCTTCAGGAATTGCGCTGTTTTGAGACTGACATACCTGTGGCTGGTGCCATGAAATCCATAACGCCTTATACCATAATCGCTGTAGTACTTATAGGGGATGGCATACAGGTAAGAAGAGGGTGGCATGGTCTGATGAAAAGCTGTATCAAAAACCGCTACCTGAGTGGTATCTGGTAGTATTTCCCGGCAAGCCATGATTCCAGCCAGGTTGGCTGGGTTATGAAGTGGAGCCAGTTCAGAATATTTACGTATCCCGGCAATGACTTCATCATTAATGATAGCAGATTGGGAAAATCCTTCGCCTCCATGTACCACTCTGTGACCTATGGCATTTATATCACTAAGACTGGAAACAAATCCGAATTGTTTGTCAGAAAGATTATTGAGTACTACCTGCAAAGCCTGAGTGTGGTCATCTGCTTGTACATTTTGGTTGATTTTGCTACCTTGGGCATCTGAATAACAGAATGCCGCACAGCTGCCGATTTTTTCTATCAGACCTTTGGTGATCACACGGTTATCTGACATATCCATCAGCTGGTATTTCAGGCTGGATGACCCTGAATTGATAACCAAAACTTTCATTCCAAACTCCATTTTTTGTCACGTAAGCGGCAAATACGAGCCCTTAGCTGATCTTTGATCCACTGTCCATTTCTTTTTCCGGTGCCAAAAGACTGAGAACTGTTTTGTCAGCGTTAGAAGCAGCCAGAATCATTCCCTGAGACTCTTCTCCCATCAGTTTAGCCGGTTTGAGGTTGTTAACTATGATAATTTTTTTTCCCACCAGATCTGAAGGATCATAAAACTCTTTTATTCCAGCCAAAATCTGTTTCTGGATATCACCTACTTTGACCTGAAGCTTGAGGAGTTTTTTTGATTTTTCCAGGGGCTCTGCTGATAGCACTTCTGCCACTCTCAGGTCTACTTTCTGAAAATCTTCTATAGATATTTCTTCCATATTTTTTTCCTTTGTCGTTTCCTTTTTGGATTTTTGGATTAACTTGTCCAATTGAGCCTGGATAAGCTGGTCTTCATATTTAACAAACAAAATACTGATCTCTCCGATCTTTTGACCTGCCTGAAGAGAGTCATTCAGGAAAGTTTGCCAGCGCTGCTCCTGCAAAGCAGATTTTTGTCCCAGCATGCCCCAAAGGGTTTGCGCTGAAAAAGGTATAATGGGATACATGGCTACTGCAACAATCCGGAGAATATTAAGACATACATTTAATACTGTATCCAGTCTGGCAGTGTCTTCCTTTTTTAGGATCCAGGGTTTGTTTTCATCAAAATACCGGTTGCCTACCCGTGCTATATCCATCATGAGTTTGGAAGCTTCTCTGACTTTGTATTGAGAAAATTTGTCCAGCATTTCCTCAACTATGCCCCTGATTTCACTGAAAGCCAGCTCATCAGATTGATTGTAATGAGCCTGAGGAATAACTCCCTGATTATAATTTTGCAGGAAGGTTAGCGTACGGTTGGCAAAATTTCCCAGGATATTAGCCAATTCATCATTATTTTTAGACTGGAAAGCTTTCCAGGAAAAGTCCGCGTCTTTGTTTTCCGGTGCATTAGAGGCCAGAAAATATCTTAGCGGATCAGCGGGAAAGTCTTGCAAATATTCATGTACCCAGATAGCCCAGTTATTGGAGGTAGAAATCTTTTCACCTTCCAGAGTGAGGTATTCATTGGCCGGGACATCATAGGGCAGTATATAGGGCGTTTTTTGCCCCATAAGTACTGCCGGCCAGATTATGGCGTGAAAAGGTATATTATCTTTGCCGATAAAATGTACCATACGACAGTCCTGGTTCAGCCAATAATCTTTCCATTTATCCGGCTGCCCTATTTTCTCCGCCCATTCAACTGTAGAAGACAAATAACCTATAGGCGCATCAAACCAGACATAAAGTACTTTGTCTTTAGCCTCTGGTAAAGGTACCGGTATTCCCCAGGATAGATCCCGGGTAATGGAACGTTCTCGTAGTCCTTCATTTTTGATCCAGCCCAGTACAAAGCGCTTAACGTTATCTTTCCAGTTATCCTTGGCTTCTATCCAGTCAGTGAGTTTTTGTTCAAAATCCTGCAATCTGATATACCAATGGGTTGTATCTTTTATTACGGGTGTCACACCACTCAGTGCGGAGCGGGGATTTTTCAATTCAAGAGCATTGAGTAATTTACCGCAATTATCACATTGGTCTCCCCTGGCTTTATCGTAATTACAATGGGGGCAGTTACCTTCAATATACCGGTCCGGAAGAAAGCGGTGCATCTTTTCATCATAATACTGCTGTTCCGTCTTGGTCATAATATGGCCGTTTTCAAACAGATCCAGAAAGAATCTGCTGGATATTTCAAAATGTTTGGGGCGGGCAGTACCGGAAAAATTGTCAAAATCGACGCCCATTTTTTTAAAGCTGTCTGCCATTATATTATGAAACCGGTCAGCTATTTCGCGGGGCGTGACACCTTCTTTTTCCGCACGTAATGTGATAGGTACTCCATGTTCATCTGAACCGCAAATATACAGCACATCATCGCCGTTCAATCTCTTATAACGGACGAAGATATCCGCTGGAATATAAGCACCCGCTAAATGCCCCAGATGAATAGGACCATTGGCATAGGGCAGAGCTGACGTTACCAGATATTTTTCCATTAAAACTCCTAGGGGTGAAACAAAGAGCAAAGCCTGGCATGAAGAGCCAGGCTCATTATTTCACACAGGTCACATATACTATAATTTTTCTTTTACAAATTTTGCCACGTCAAACAGACTGACCACACCTGCCAGTTTTTCATCAAAATCCAGAATAGGCAGGCTGCGTATGCCTTTGTCTATCATCAGATTGAGGGCATCCCTTACACTGACTTCGTCATACACAAAAATCATTTTCTGCCCTTCAATAATCTTGGAAACGGGCAGGTTTTTAGCCTGTTCTGATATAAAACTGGTCTTCACAATATCCCAGGAAGAAACGATACCGATAGGTTTTCCATTGGCATCAGTGACAACTACACGGTGAACTTTTTCCCGCAGCATCTTATCCGCGGCTTTGGATAAAGGCATATCCCTATTTACAGTGGGAGGTTTTTTATTTGCCAGGTCAATTACTTTTACATCATCCAATTCATTTGCCATTTTATATTACCTCCCGGATTATTGTACGCTGACTTTAGAAAAGACCCACACCAGACCAAAGGCACCGGTGAGGCTGGCCACAAAATTCACATCGATTTTATTCTGAGCTAAAAACAGGATGATCTGATCCAGAAAGAATCCTCCCAGTACCCCGCCAATAATACCGATGACAATTCCTGCCCACATATGACCTAAAACAGGTTTCTTTAGTACTTTAACAAACACAAAACCAGCCAAAGCACCTACAGATACTAAGATCAGAATTTTTATAAGGGTTTCCATCCACGCCTCCTACTCATTTATCCTTTTTAGACTTGGTCGCAAAAACTATAGGGTTAGCCCGATCATCCACATCTAATCTGATCTGGTCATAACCTAAATTCTGCAGTTCTTCTTTTACTGCGGGAAAGGTGGAAGTACCGTCTACCACATGTGTTTCAATCATGAGATCAGGAAAAAAGTTTTTCAACAGATTCCTGGCCCCTTTTACTGCTTTGACTTCACTGCCTTCAATATCGATTTTTATCAGGTCCAATCTTTCGATTGACCAGTTTTTACGTTCATCATCCAGCGGGACTACGTCTACATTAATCTTTTCAAATGAATTTAGCTTCTGTTCAACATAATCCGTTTTTTGAAAAGAAGAAGTGTATCCTCCACCGGAATAAAATTCCAGATGATCGGCATGATCATAGACCCCTTTGTTAAACGCCAGAATATTGTTCACTCCATTGAGTAAGATATTATTCTGAAGAATTTTAAAATTATTAGGGTCTGCTTCGTACACTATTACCTTACCCTGGGGGACTTTTTTGGCCAGACTGATAGCAACCATCCCGAAATGGCCGCCTAAATCCATGGCAACACCCTTAGGATCCAGATTATAGTGTTCCAATTCACCCACCAGCGGTTCCGGATCAAATTCGCGTACACTTTTCAGGGTTAAGCCGTTTTTAAACACCGCGGTAAATACCCCTTCTTCATATCTGTAAGAATCCAGACTGGAAGCATAAATCATACGGTATGCAGCAGCCGACAGATTGTTTTTTAGCTTCCCTGAAGGAATAACCCTGTGGACCGCTCTGGCTAGTGATTTTAATACTCCCATCTACTTCAATTCCGCCTTTTGCTTCACATATTTTTGCAGTAAAGGCAGGGCGTCAAGTATCAATTGATATCCAAAACTCAGATATATCACGATGAACATAAAACTTTGGATATACATCACTTCCTGGAATGACATGGTACGGGGGTCAACTTCAAAATTCACAAACTTGATCATTATGACTGTAAACAGAGACATAGTGATCAGTGTAAAGAATGCCCACACCTTTTCCCGGAAGAACATATAGACTAATCCAATAATGGCCAGTAAGAAATTAATCCAGTGGAATTGAGCTACTGTAAGATCAAATACAGCTTTCAACTGTCCGAAGAAATTGTTCAGATTGCCCCCGGGACGTCCGTACTGCTTACGCAGCATATGGTTTATCAGCACGTCAAAGCTGCGGGTATCTCCCCAGCTGAGAGGTTTAGGTTCACTCAGGGGTGCCAATGCCATAGCTCTGACTCTTAAGTAGAGATAAATAGATATGGCAAAGATCAACAGCCAGAAACCAGCTGTAAGCAGATACAGCAGATGATCCACCCAGTTATCTTCCTTGCTGGTCTTGCGTACGTATATACTGTAGATTGTTAATGTCACCGGCATCAGGAATATAGACAGCCAGATCCACTTCATATCTTTAGGGTAAACCATGGGACTCAGGTAGGCAAATACCACAAAAAGAACCGCGCTGATTACTGCCAATACCAGGAATACCACGATGACCGTCATCCTTTCCCGCATCTGACGGGCAAATTCCGAATCCTTGTCATCATAGACCCTGGAAAATAATACCGCTACTGCTACCAGAAATGCGCCTACACCAGCTATCATAAACATACCTGAAAAATGAGGCAGAATGAGAATACTTACCATAAGTACAGCAATACCAGCCAGACCCGCGGTATTAAAAGGGTTGAGAATTCGGCCCGTCTTTCCTTCAAATAATTTGTCCATACGGGGAGAGTGCTGGGCTGCAATAATCAATACCGCAAAAGGCAACAGGAAGACCATAAATCCCACAATATACCATACAGGCAGCTGGTGGTCTGTCAGGCTCAATCCCATCACAAAGGCCAGAAGCAAAGTGAGTCTTTCCGCAAAATGCGGTTTGGCTTCATTCCGAAAATAAATAAGTTCTTCGTACCAGATCAGCATGATATAGACCATGAACGCTACCAGGAAAGTATTTAACGCGTACACTTCCCCAATTACAGCCTGAGACCACATTGTCCGGGTAAAGGCAAAAGCTATAGAACCTGCCACTGCCGGCAGATGTATGGCCAAAGAAAGCTTTCCTCTGTCCCGGTTTAGGCCCAATAACTTCACCAAAATGAGGTAAAAGAATAAGATAGCACCTGCCGCAGAAATAGCTGAAAACAGGTTTACCCTGTAACCAATATCTCCTACAGGAATAAAGGTAAACAACTTACCGATTATTCCGTAGAGGGGATACCCGGGAGGGTGACTGGCCCCCATATTATACACTGCCGTGGTCAATTCTCCGCTGTCTCCGGCGGTGACCGATGGAGTCAGATTTTTAATGTAAGCAATCGAAGTCAGGACAAACAGGATAAAAGCTACAATTACATCAAAGCTTTTAATCCGGTATGGACGAAATCCCTGAGGATAAAGTCCCTGAAATAGACTGCTTTCTTTTACTGCCGGGCTGCCATCCATGTCTTGTCTCCTTGTTTAATCAAAATCAGCTACACTGATTTCAAGGACTGTATAGTTCTTCTTTTCAGAATTAAACTCAAATTCCACTTCTTCACCCACACGTTTATCCAGCAGAGCCTGACCCAGAGGAGAGTGATAGGAGATAATACCTTTTTCAAAGTCCACTTCCCATTGTCCTAGAATCTGGTATTCTTCGATTTTACCCTTCTGGTCTTTGAGCTTCACCCGTGTACCCATATCAATGTGGTCAGTCTCCACTTCATCTCTTTCCAGTATCTTAGCCTGGTTCAGATCAGATTCCAGTTTGGAAGCAGCTGCTTTGAGCTGATCCTGTTTTTCCAACGCCGCTTTGTATTCAGCGTTTTCACGCAGGTCGCCTTTTTCCATAGCTTCACCGATGGCTTTGGAGTTTTCAGGGATATCCACTGTCATCATGTGGTTAAGATCCATTTTCTTGGCGTCATAGGCAGCCTTGGTGACCATAAAGGGATGACGTATGCGGACTTTTTCGGGCTGAGGACCAGCTTTGGCCAGAGAAGGATACCGGGTTTCGATTTTTTCACGGTAATCTTTTTTAACCGCGCTATCCAGCGTATTGGAAGCCAGTATGATGGAGTACAGTGAGCGGGTACTGGATTCATCTGCTTCTTCCAGCAGTTCAGCCAGGAGGCCTTTTTTGAAGAGCATTTCTTCGATAGCGGAAATCACCTTTTTATTGCGGCCTACATTGCTCTTCTGTTCGATTTCGTGGTTCATAATATCAATCAGAGAAATCAGACGGAAGATAAATTCATTGGATTTGACGCCCAGGTTTTTCTGCAGTTCGCTGTATTCTTCTGTAAAGAACAAGCGTGTAGCCCACACAAACAGATCCGGGTCTTCCTGGAAATTGTTCATAGCTGTCACAAACACAGAGCTGATAATATCATACTTTTCATAAATCACCAGTTCTTTGAACATGAAGTTATGCAGTTTGGTAATGGCTGTGTGTGTAATGAGATCAGAGTAACGTATATCCCAATCTTTCAGTTTTTTCTGCAGGATAATCAGGAAAGGTCTCTTTAACTCAATATCCAGGGCCACATAGATGTCATGAATATTTTTGATATTAAAGATGACGGAACTATCCATCATAGAATCCTGGTAGTCCTCATAATTGGAGTATTTCAGGACTACAAAAGAAATCAACTTCTTTTCATTGGATTCTGAGGAAGCATTGACGATTTCAGTGAAATAAGAGGCCAAAGCCTGAGCATTCTCATCATTGATATTACCGCCCCGGGTGACAAAATCGACCAGGATTTTCACTTTGTTTTCAAAGTTAGTGGTCTTTTTAAAGCGGGAGATGAGTTCATCTACTATGGTCATTTCAGTCTCGCGCAGTTCAAACACATTACGCTTGGTCAGACTTTGTACCACCAGGTTAGACCCATCCATGGCTTTTTTGGCCTGCAGCCACCAGCGGTTCCATTCTTTTTCTGAAATAACATCTTCCACCAGTGTGGCTTTGATATCTTTGGATGGAGCTTCCCCGCCCTGACTGCGCAGAATAATTTCCAGTACCTTCAAGGGGTCTTCTTCCAGCAGTTTTTTCAGTTCATCCAGCTTATAGGTCTTCCAGATGCTGATACTGTTATCATCCAGTACGCTGAGGGCTCTTAAGGCGATCTTTAGAGACATTTTATGGCCGGGCCGTCCTTCAAAATCAATCACCACATTATCATTTTCAATCTCTTTGACCACACCGATGCCCCAGCTTTTGTGTGACACAAAACTGTCCTTATCAAAGGCGATATGTGTCTCAAACTGGCGAATGGCTTCACGGTGGGGTTTCCAGCTCTGTCCCACAGCAGAAGACTTCAGATATTTGTCCAGCTGAGAATGGTCGGTATATATAGCCCGGTAGCTTTCTTCGATCGCTTTGCGGATCTGCTTATCATGGGGTTTGAGGTCAACAGCCAGTTTCAGGATTTCCAGAGCCTGGCGGTACTGTTCCTTTTTCATCTGGTGTTTGATGACATCAGAAAATGCCATGTCCGCCACTTTTTCATCCCCTATGACTTCCCTGATTTTACGGGCGATCTGTATGATCAGCTTGTTGTCATCGGGATACAGTTTAATGATCCTGTTCCACAGTTCTTCTACCATCTTGATGGAACGGGCTTTAATATAACGTTCAATAGCCAGGCGGTAATAGAACATAGCCAGTTCTTTATCGCCTTCATTCTCGTAGTGTTCACCCAGAAATTTGGCATTGGACGCATCTCTGTTGTCTATCAGCACCAGTCTCTTTTTTATATTGAAAAGCTCATCTTCCTGTTCTTCGGCTTCATATACAGTCTCCAGGGTCTTCAGAGCAAACTTGCTTTCCCGGAAAGAGAGAATCTTTTCACTTAAAAACTCGGCAATTTTATTCTTTTTGTTTTCTACAAAAAGCCGGATGATCTGGGGAATGTGGGTATCATCAATAGAAGATTCTTCCAGGGAAAGAACTCCTATGACATATAACCCTACCACAGAGTTTTGGGACTGTTTAAGATGTTCTTTACACAGGGTGCGCAATTCATCTTTAAAATCTTCGTCTATGGCGATGCGGATATAACTGTCCAGTTCTACAAAGTTTTTTACACTGTAGCTTTCAATCGCAGCCCGCGTCCATTTTTCCTCTTTCAGCCGTTCTTCGATGTCCATCAGGATATCTTCTTTTTTAGTCATAGTTCTCTCAGCCATATTTCCTCTTCCTCCTCCGGGTCCCACTGACAATTAAAAACTCGCCATATTACGAAATTCAGCCAGGCGTTTCTGGATTGCTGCAGAGTTGACCTTATTGATCCCCTCCACTCCAAAACCCTGTACCGCGAAAGATGCTACCACTGTAGCATAGGCCGCGGCTTGTTTTACCCCTTTGCTGTCCAGCTGCCCCTTATGCTGAGAGGCAATATAACTGAAAAATGCTCCTGCAAAGGAATCTCCCGCACCGGTGGGGTCCACTATCTCTGAAAGCGGATAGGCCGGTAAGGTGACCATTCCGTCACGGGTAAAAACCAGAACACCATGTGATCCTTTTTTGAGAATCAGTATTTTAAAGTGAGGCTGAAATAATATTTCAGAGGCTTTGACCAGATTTTTCTGTCCGGTTAAAAGCTCAGCCTCCCCTTCATTAACAATTATTCCATCTACATCGCTGAATGCCTGGGATAATTCCTTACCGGCACTTTCGATCCAGTAATTCATAGTATCCAGCACCTTCAGACTTGCCCCGGGACACTGACTGGCGGCCAGAGACTGATTGGCCGGATGCATATTAGCCAAAAATAGTACATAGGGCTCTTTTTTATACTCTTCCGGAATCTCAGGTTGAAATTTACCCAAAGCATTCAACTGGGTTTCTTCAGTAACCGCCACGTCAAAATCTTCAGTGTAATATCCTTTCCAGGAAAATGTTTTCTCCCCTTTTAAGACTGTTACACCCTGCACAGAGTTAGATTTCTGTTTGAGAAATCCCCAGTCTTCGGGTAAAAAATCCTCGCCCACCACACCGACCAGGTCAGGGGGCTGCATAAAACTGGCAGCATTGGCAAAATGTACCACAGAACCGCCTAAAAGCCTGGGTCTTTCCCCGGCTATAGTCCGGATACTATCGTAGGCCAGAGATCCGACTGCTATTAAAGACATTTACATCAACTCCTAGGTTCTTTGCTAACAGGTTCTTTCATTACAGCCGCGTTTTGTCTTTCATTCAATAACTGTTTAAATAATTGCCCCGCTCTGTCCGACAGCTTCTGCTGCACTTTCTCTGTACCGGGACAACTCTGAAGTAATTCTATTAGTCTCCTGATGATCTTTTCAGCTCCCTGAAAGGCATTCACCTGGAACACATAGTAATCAAACACCCATATATAATAATTAATTAATCTCGGTACAATCACATTTATTACTTTTTTATCTATGGTCAGTGCCTTTTCGTACTCCCGGATCCTGTCCCGGAGAGAGATATACTCTTTATACTCCAGATTACGCCGGGCAGTTAAGCCGTTGTACAGGTATCCATAAACCGGGACCCATTCCAGAATCTCATGGTCCACAAAACCGTCTTTTCCGATCATTTCCGCCAGACGGTGCAAGGGAGGAAAATCTATCATCTTCAAATCTATCAACTGAGGGAATTTATAAAAAGCTTCGTTAAACATGACCATAGCCATATCTTCTTCACCAGCTTCCGCGTATAAATCCCCCAGAAGGGTATAAATCCTCACATCATCGTTCTCACCGGACAAAGATAAAGCATATTCCAGAGTTTCTACCGCTTTATCCAGAATGCCCAGTTCGTTAAAAGCCTGGCCCAACAGGATCAGGTTTTCTTTATCCTTCACCGGAGATAACCGGTAACTTTCAATCAGCATATCTACTATGTTTTTGAAAACATAGGATTTCAGGGCAAACACGGCCTTTTTATTGGCAATCCTGTTTTCATCACAAAAATCACCAAACTTATCCCATTCTAAAAAAAGCTGTTCACCATTGACTTTTCCCAAGGTAATATCAAAAAGGTCTTTACGGTTATCCCAAAAACGGATTATCTTCAGTATCTCTTCCAAATCTTCATCAGCAATATTCTCACCCAAAGCGGATAAAGCCAATTCCTCTGACAGATCTAGTTGTCCGTTCTCCAGCGATTCATATATCTTCTTTTTTAATTCCAGCTGAGCGGACACATCTCCCCTCTATTTCATGTTTTCATACTTATACTTTTACAAGTTACATTATAGACGAAATATGAAAAAAAAGCAATCTATGTGCAGAAACGCACAACATATACCAGTAGACAGGTAAATTTGACCAGATTATTAACTCTTTGTAAGCAGAGATCAGACTTTATTCAGGTGCATTTTATCCAGATGTACATTCAGATCCTGACGGTCATAAATCTCTTTGTAGCGGAAATAGTTACTCATTATTTTCTTAATATAGTGTCTTGTTTCAGAATAAGGGTGAATCTCCATCATTTCCAGTTCATTCGCGGGATGAAACTGTTTTTTAATCTTCTTGATTACGGCATAACCCCCGTTATAAGTGGCTATAGCTGTCATCAGACCCAACTCCCTCACATTATCATTCAAATAATAGGAACCCAGAATAATGTTGTTCAGGGGATTGTAGAGATTGACTTCTTTGGTACCCAGGGCACTGCCCGCAATTAACCGGGCTGTAGCAGGCATCAGCTGCATCAACCCCTTGGCTCCGGCGTGAGAGCGGGCTTTGTGCATATACATACTTTCACCCCGGATAATCGCGTAGACCAGGCTAGTATCTATATGATTGTCTGTTTCGGCCAGCTTTGTGAGTGCCATATTCACTTCTGCGTCATAGGGCCTGGGATAGTATAATTCTTTCAGTTCCCTGTTGAGAAAAGTGAAATTGTTATTGAGGAACTCATTCTGCTTTAAGGACACCAGCATAGGATAGGCTTTATTAAACTGCCGGTTGCGGATTAATTCTTTTAGGAGCATTATTTCCTGAATGGAAGGATCATGTATTCCGGAACTGGTCAACACCGCACGCGCTTTTTCTGACATGCCGTAGCGTGTATAGGCGATAAATTTTATGTAGTTTTTATCCAGACGAAACTGGCGTAGCGTTTCCTCATCAAACTTGAACAGCACATTCCTGCTCAGCGTCTTTTCGGTCAGGTCAAGAATATAGGACCGCATTTTATCCCGGGCAGCCTCGTCCACAAAAGCATAAAGGACTTTGGCCATCATCAGTTCATCCCTGGTTTTCAAGGGCTGTCTCAAATGTTGACGCAGCTGACCTATGTATGATTGTACAGATACTTTTCTGGTTTTTAATATATCGGTGATAAAAACCTTGGATTGAATGGCAAAATAGCTATCCGGCTGCTCTGCAATAGTGTGTTCAAACTCCATGAAAGCCCGGTTTGTATCCCCCAAAATAAGCTGACAATAGCCATTCCAGAAGGAAACATGATCGGCCAGACAATCACTCTGATTTGTCAAACCAAGTTTAATATAAGTTCTCTCAATCACATTTGTGATCATAGCATATCGTTTATAGGCCAGAAGATTACGTATAGTTATCTCCAGGTTAAGTGCTGCATGATGCGATTCGATAGGACCTTTGAGATAGGAGTTGTAATAAGCCAGGGCATTTTCATCACTATAGCGGCTCAGTTTCCTGAGATAAGAAAGCTTTCGGTAATAATACTGTCCCTGGACCCGTGCGGATTTGGAATCAATTTCATTATGAGCCAGAGTATGCAGCTCTATCATCTCATTGTAGACCTGGAGATATTTTTCATTCTTTTTCAGGCTTTGCACAAAGTCACTGACATAATCCTGATAGGAATGCAAGACCAGTTCCATAGCCATATCCTGAACATAGGCAGGTTCTGGCTCAAATTCTGCCACAAATTTCTTGGCCAGATCAGCATAAGTGCTGTATAACTGGAAGCGAATCAGAGATGCCAGGATCCTTTCTTTGTCTCCACGGGAATAACGAGTCCAGTTTTGAGTAACCACTTGTTTATAGAGATAGTTATCATCACGTGACAAAGACTCCACTTCTACCATATTTATAGCACTGAGGTCCGGACGCCCCATTTCCTGGTAAAGATCGGCCAATTGAAAACTCATTTCAGATTTGCGATAGGCGTGAAAGTATTTTCTGAAATTTTCCAGAAGTTCGGCAGCTTTGCGGTATTTCTCCTGTGATTTATAGAGAAGTGACAGTTGAAGCACACCATCAGCTGTACTTAAGGGGTCCGGTGTCTCGGAAATCATTTTTATCAAAATCTGTTCCGCTTTCTTTTTCTCGCCCAGTCTTTTATAGGCCAGGGCTTTATCCAGCTGAACATCATCTCTGAGGATAAACTGGGGATTATCCAGTTTATCCAGCATGGTAATCGTATAGTTCAAATCTTTTTCCGTGACTTTTCTTTCCTGAAGATAGCCGTGCAGATGACTCAAACGGGATAATTCCTCGTAATGCTTCTCCAGGGCGTTTTCCACAAAATATTCCCGGTTCTCAATGGAAAACACCACCGAGACCGCCAGAATAATCAAAGTCACAAAAAATTCCAGCTTTAATAAACTCATACTTCTAAAATTGCGCATCTATTCTCCTGAAAACCATCGGCAGGGTGTTGCATCTATATGTGCAGCCTGATGATAAAACAGACTATTATAGTGATTTTGCACTATAATGTCAAATCAAAGGCTGTGTTAATACCTATTTTCGGTAAAAAAAAGAAAATATTCAGTTTTGTTGTTTACGAAAATCACGAAAACATCTATAATACAACCGGTACATAGGAGAAACTTCAATTAAAAAAAGTCTTTCCTGAATCCGGTACCCGGGAATTCCAATGAATATCATAATTCTAAAAGCGGTTAAGAACTGGATCATATCCCGCCATGGTACAGTCAAATGGGATAAAATCGCCCGTGAATCAGGTATGGACGCGGACGAATTCCGGGAAGTTGATTCACACATCTCCGGTGACCGTTTCCAGAAATTTCTGGATAATATTTCCGGTTTTACTAAACTGTCTGTACCGGAAATCAATGAAGAATTTATCCACTATTGGATGATGGATTTTGCCCCCAAGGTATATCATTTTTCCATTCAGCGTTCAGCCAATGCACGTCAATTCATCCTGGGAATCTTTAAACTCAATAATGAGGTGTGCAAATTATTCCCAAACAAACTGATTACAAAGATAGATGTCCAGGAAATCGATGACCAGACAATTTCGGTGATATATCCCAAAGAACAGAGCCTGGTAGATATTATCAGTGTCCTGCGGGGCAGCGCTCATTTCTTCACGGATAAATTTAATATTACAAAAATAAATAACAACTCTGTTTCTATTAATTTTGAAAAAACTGAGCCCTATTAAGAATGAGTTTTCTCCGGGGCTTTTTGGTGTTTTTTTTCAGTTTGATTATTTCCAGCCTGTTTCTTTTCTGGGGTGTAGCCTGGTGGTTATCCCTCCTAATAAGTCTTTCTTTTTTAATCATTTATTTTTTGAAACAGTCAAAACACGAGAAATTGAAGATTTGGCATATTGTCTTATTCGCTCTTTTTTTATTGTGGGGAGCATGGAGAGGCAGCTGTCTGTTGATTGAAAAGGGGCCTTCTATACTACCGGATGATTCTGGTCGGTCCGTATTTACCAATGTTACACTCACGCTGCAAAGCTTTCCCTTGATCAGTCCCCGGACCGATACTTCCGGACAAAACATTTATACAGTTTCCTCCCGTGAAGGCATCAGGCTTTTTTCATCACAAATCAGTACCACTTATCCTACTCAAACCATCAGAGTGTCCGGACGAATTTACACCTACAAAATCGGAAAAACCACATGGCGATCGCTTTATCTGAATGAATCGGTAATTCCTGCAAATGTGCCCCCTCTGCCCCCGGAAATAATGGATACTTTGGATCAAACTTCATCTTTAATTCCCCCGGCCCTGCAGATATTGAATTCGGGGATAAAACCTCTGGAACTGATTAGCTGGGTCCGCGCTTCCGCTTCTCGGTTAATTCTTCATGTAGAGAACAAAGAAGTCAAATCGCTGCTTTTCAGCCTGATACTGGGAAACCGTCTGTGGCTTAATCAGAATAGTCAGGAAGCTTTTCGGAGGAGCGGAGTGAGCCATATCCTGGCTCTTTCCGGCCTGCATGTGGGTATACTCAGTGTACTACTTTTGAATATTTTCCAGCTTTTCATGAAGCGTAAATCCGCCTATCTGATTACTAGCGCTTTGGTATTGTTTTATATATTTTTCGCAGGCCTCACTCCTTCTCTGGTCCGGGCCGGATTTTTGTTTATCACTTATAACCTGCTGCAGGCGGCGGGCCACGATGCGGACTGGCTGGACGTATTGGCTTTTACAGCCTTCATCATCCTGTCCTTTCACCCTCAGGCTTTATTCGAAGCAGGATTTTTGCTCAGTTATGGAGCCACCCTGGGTATAGTGCTGATCAGCCCCTTTATACAAAAATTTCTGCGCCCCCTACCTGCCTGGTTAACCAATCCTGTTTCCATCACTTTTGCCGCCACCCTGGCCACTATACCTATCACCCTGGCTTTTTTCGGTGGGTTCAGCCTGGCCGGTTTATTGGTAAATCTTGTAATCATCCCACTTTTTCTGGTTCTTCTGCCTGGATTACTGTTACAGTTCCTGTTATTAACCCTGGGATTATCCCTTATTCCACTTCAAACATCACTGTCTTTTATATGGAATATTATGAACAGCATCACTGATTATTCTACCCGTTTTTCCTGGTCTTATTTGGAAACCCCTGGCTGGCCTCTGTTGTTAAGCTACGCTCTTATGACCGGGTTGCTGTTCTTCTTGTTCATGCTGCCTGCGCTGCGTTTTTCTCATAAAAAGCAGCAAATCACTTCGACTCTGGCGTAATATGCCTGCATATTAATCACACTGAAAATCTGAAATGCACATATATTAATCATATC
>CAYRWR010000040.1:0-33003 GCA_964428015.1 uncultured Brevinematales bacterium
TGTAATTCCTTAGCAATAAACATAGAGTTTCCACTACCTGAAAAATAATAAATTATTGTTTTCATACTACTCATAAATTCCTCATGATAATTTCATAAAACACGTGCCTTTCAGCTAACGAAATCGACTCTGCGCCGCGTTAGTGGCGGCTGAGTCCTAGTTATCTGAAGCATATTTAGTCAATTAGCTTTATTGTCTTAAGCTTCGTGACTTTCTTATCAGAATAACTAATGATATCTAATGTGTCTATTTTACCTTCTATTTCAAAGTTTTGAGAATTTAGTTCGTCTACTAGTTCTTTTGCTTTCTGTGAATCTTTATTTGATCCAATTGCAATATGAGATACAAAATCAATATCTAAAAGTAATGATTCTCGTAAAATTCCCGTATATAGCAAATCATGTAATTTTATGATATTGCTATTGCCCTCATCTGGTACTAAGAAGAAATGATAAAATTCACTCAAACTGTCGTTATTTAGAATAGCACATCTAATTTTGAAATCAAACGCTTTGATATTGTTAGTTGTATTTATAACATGATTTTCAAACTCATCATAACTGATTCCATGAGTAGGGAATACAATCGTGAAATGTGGATCTACAACACCATAGAGAATACTATTCTTCTTTCTGAAATCATCTATCCACTTTCTGTCAGAATCTTTGAGTTTTGGGTAAGCAAGTACAAGGTAGGCAATATTCTTATCGTCTAAATATGACATCATATCTCCATAAGTCTAGTTTCAGATAACTACTGCTATGCGTCACAGGTGCGCATAGCCCCCCAAACAGGAGGGTAATACGAACCTTTTCTTAATTAGTATAGAGCTAATTTGTATTCATTTCAACAAATATAACAAAATCATGTAAATATATTTACTTTCAGTTGTATATTAAAGAAATAATCACCACATCTATCCTGCTATCATTTTGATCTACAGGGATACATGCCCCACTTGGTATAATAGGCATGGACAGCTTCAACACATATATCCACCAGTCAGTACCCAGGCCATTTCTAGAAAAACTGAGCCCTGAAACATCTACAAAAAAGACCCTCTCCCCACCAGGTCTCCCAGACGCCCTCTGATGCCGTTGCCATATACGAGGTATCCGACACCCCAGCCTGCACCCCTAAGGCCCACCTACCACAACTTCTTCTCACCTGAGCGAAAGCGAAGGCATTGGGCCGCTTCCTGCCAATCTCTCGTCGTACCAACATGGCATCATGGGCGCTAGCAGGGCGTTTTTCTTTGCTAGGCGTTTCTTTTGGGGCACCTGGCCAAAAGAAATGCCGACCCCCGACTCCGTTCGCCCAACGGATAAAGTCTCCCCCGACCAGGGGACAGTCATCACTACCGTGTAGCGCACTCCGTTCATCCCACAGAAAAAGTCATCAATCTCCAGACCACCTGCTATTCAGCCTAGCTTCCTCCGTCAAGTAAAGAGACCAGGTCATCCCCGATCAGGACCCCCTGCCGGAGGAGCAATATCCAGGAGAGGGTCAGTTAACAGGTTTTAATAAGAAGGAGAAGAGTCTTTCGATTTTTTAGATTTCTTTTATCAAACCCGGAAGTCGCCTATTCTTCAATGAATGAATCAATACAAAAGATAAGGGGCTGCCTAATAGACAGCCCCTTATTATATATTCGTGAGGATTTAGAATGCCGCGCTCCAGTTGGTCCCGTAATCACAGGAGATCAGCACTTCACCGCCGTAGCGGATGATCGTCATGTATTTTCCGTCATAGGAACAGGATACCTGGTAGGCTAAAGAGGATGTCTCATCATAGCTGAGCGACCAGTTCTGTCCTCCGTCCAGGGAGGTATATACATCACTACCGGGATAGATTTCTACCGCAATCAACTTGGAACAATCAGAAGAAGCAGAGATTTGCTGGAATCCTCCCGCCCGGTTGGTGACCCAGTTGACGCCGCCATCTACGGACTTGTGTATTCCGCCATAGCGGGATGTCACATACACCGTCATACCGTCAGAAGACATGCACACACTTGTCGCTGCCTGGTCAGGCGCCGCATTGGCAGTCCTGTTCAGCCAGGTGCTGCCTCCGTCTGTGGAAGAAAATACAGTTGAACCATAGTTCCCTGCAACAGCAATCAGGCGCATCCCATCATCTGACATACTAATACCGCACCAGGAATAGGTATTATCGTTGGTAGTTTCTTTTAAGTTGTCGAAATAATTATTGGTCTGGTAGATCCCGTCTGAAGGAATTGCCACGGCAATATGGTCCCCTGCAGGATTTATGGCCACTTTACCGCCGTTGCTTTTCAGCCAGGCGGAAGAAGTATTCCAGTTGGTATACATACCATTGATCATGTAATGGAGAGGAGAACTGCCGCCGGACCAGCGGGCAATGATGGTATTTCCATTGGATGACACAGCCAGGTTATTCCAATAATAAGAAGAACTATCATGGATCTGAGAATCAAACCAGCTCTTGCCGTAGTTAGTCGATATCCAGATATGTCCTCCGCTGACACCTGCTGCTATCACTTTACCATTATAGGACATGCCAATAGTCTGCCAGTCCCGAATGACATTAGTGATCCAGCGGGCATACACAGTGGTGTTGCTGGTGATAGAGATACTCTCACCGGGGAAGAAGGAGAGACCGCTGCCGTCCGCGCTGGTATTCCATCCGCCGAAAAGCCAGGAGCTCTTTGCCAGAGATCCTGAATTGCCCCCCAGCAACACAGAGTCATTGGAACTCAGATTGGTGACTGATGCGGGAGCGGTACCGCTGCCAGCACCATTAGCATCATAAACCAGGGAATAAGTAGAGGGTGTGATAATATTGGTATTATTGGTACCGTTTGTCCCATTGTTATCACCCGGCGCGGTGGTACAGGATAAAACGGCGCAGAATGCCAGTAAAAACACAACACTCCCCAGAAACATCTTTTTCATAAAACATCCTCCGTTTAAGATTAAGAAATATTCATAAGTGTAAAATAAAAGACACATTATGTCAATCAAAATATTGTATAGCAATTATTTAGAGAATCAATCAAAATGTCTGACAACAGAGTGAGATGTCACTTTGGCTGAATGACAGAATTGTGAAAGATTTGTCCGGGAAATCACGATAACGGTATAGGTAGGCTGGAAGTAATATATTTTTTAATTAGTAGGATAAACAGTCCAGGCGTGATTTTGTAGAACTTTTTATTCTTTTTAACTAAAATATCAGTTGCCCAGAAAGGAAAGAGTATACTTTTCACATAAATTTTCTTCAGTGATGCTGACTAAGTATAGTACTGTTCAAATAAAAAAATGGATTTAGTATGAAAAAAAAGATAAACCCCCTGTTTGTGTTTTTCACTTTGACCCTGGCTGTTTATTCTCAATGTACCCCGGCTATACCCGCTGATACCTGGAGCCTGGCAGTGTCCAGTGAATATGCCACCGTAACTATACAGCCCTACAAGACCCGCTATAATGACCAGGACAGGGTGACTGTTCGGGCCTATCCTCTCCCCGGTCACTCCTGGACCGGCTGGTCGGGAGACCTGTCTACTCCTTCCATGGCCATGACTTTTAATATTGACAGGGATCTAGCCCTGTTTACAGTCACCGAACCCAGCACTGTAGGCAATACCTGGCCTTCCTCCAACACCGTCGGGGTACCCAGTGGGGAAGCTCTGACTATCTATTCGGGGCCCACTCACTCCAGCTCCAATAATCAGCTTTTTTCAAACCTGGTCTTTACCAACCGAATCTATATTGATCATTCCGGGGTGATCATAAAAAACTGCAAACTGATGCCTTCCACCAACGAATATTATGGCGTCTATTGTACCAAGCCGGGTGTAAACACACCCCAGGGCGGTACGGGATTTATCCTTCAGAATTGCGAAGTCACCAGCGGCATTACCTGGGTGGATGGTTTTACAGCCCGGAGCAATTGGTTCCATGCACCTGCCGGCGGGACGCTGAATGACGGTATCATTTTTGCCGCTTCGGATGTCCTGATTGAGGATAATCTTATCAGTGACCTGAATGGTTCAAGCGGTGCACACCTGGACGGTATCCAGGTCATGGCAGGCAGCAATATTATTATCCGGGGCAACTGGATAGAAGCCAAATCCCGGGAACAGATCACGGGCGGAGGGATGGTCACTTCCAGTTTTTATGCTCATCCCACACTGGGAAATATACATAACCTGGTGCTGGATCACAATACTTTTATAGAAGAGTCCAATGTCATCGCAGGATACGGGTATTATCCCCTGCGCATCAGTGATACAACCGGTCAGGTGATAGTACAGAATAATCGCTGGTCTATGCAGGAACATGGATTGTCACTGCCCTACCGCATCACTGGTGCAACGGTCATTACCGTCTGGTTGTCCAACCGTTATGATAAAGGGGAAGTGATAGAATATTAAAAAATTAATATCTTATGACACATTTTCTTTTTCAGGAAAGAGGAACTTCCATTATACCTGATGGCATATTAATAAACGTACTCCCTGGCCCCAAAAACATCGGTGAATCACCGAAAGCACGGATTTCCATATACCCCTTCCTCCTGATTTATAGTGTTTTTTGTGATTCTCAACTAGAATTTGAGTGTGTCGGCAGAGGGACATTCCGGAGAAGTCCAAGTGGTTTCAAGACAACTCCCGGCAAGGGGAAAAGGATTAGGACGATTTTAGATTTTCCTATCAATAGGAGTACGGGATGATTACTGGAAAAAGAATCCTTTGCATATTACTTTTCATGCTCATGAAACTGACCGGATATGCAGAAAAGAATATGTATCTCAGTCTGGAGCTGGCCGGGATCGGAGGCCTGGGTTCTATTAACATTGAAAAAAACTTTCTTCAAATTAACAAGCTGAATTTGGGGTGGAGAGCAGGATTTAGTCTGGCACCTATAGACAGTAATAATGGGACAGCTCTGATTTTTCCTGTTATGCTGCAAGCAAAGTGGGGTGGCCCTGTACACTCACTGGAGTTTAGCGCGGGGCAGGCTCTGACAGTCACGACCAAAGGAAGTGTCTTTATACTTATGCCGCTCAGTCTGGGTTACAGGCTGGAACCGGCGGGGAAAAATTATTTTTTACGGGTGGCTTATACACCGCTGGTATCCTGGCTGCTGGACTGGCAATGGCAGCACTGGGGAGGTATCAGTTTTGGCTACCGCATAGGACAAGGACATGAGTAAATATCTCACCCTTTTCACACTGCTGCTGTTTTCCTCCTGTGATACACGGAATCTGTTTGACGGGCCGGACTATTATGCCGATGATTTTGAGTCATATAGCCTGGTTGATGATCTGATTGACGGTGAAAATGTCCACTGGTCCTTTTTCCAGAATACGGTCTCGGGCAATACTATTGTAATAGATACCAATATCGCACACAGCGGCTCTAACAGCATCCGTTGCGCGGCTGGGCCCAAAACGGATGGGATAGTCTCCAAGGCCAGTATCAATAAACAGTTTATGGCCTTTTGGGAAGGGGAGATTGTATCCATAGAGGCCTGGTACTACATCCCATCCAGTACGGATATTGACTGGTTGTTTATCTGTGATCTGGAGGAAGCGACCGCGATCGGAGCCGGTCCGGGGATGCGGCTGTCTTTTGAAAACGGTAATCTGCTGGTAGAGCATAAATATCCTATGCCCGATATAATACAGGCTCCCGGATCGGAAACAGCATTTCCGTTTAACCAATGGGTACATATCCGGTTTGATGCCGGTCTGTCTCAGAAAGATAGCGGTTACGTGAGGGTGTGGCAGGACGGGGTGTTGATCCTCTCCCGGGATAACTGGCAGACCCTTCCCCGGGATATACTTTACTTCCAGCAGGGTACCAAGGGGATGTACAGCCAGATAGAATTCGGCGTGACTGCTAACGGGGCCACAGTCTCCAACACTGTCTATGTGGATGATGTTCTGGTACATGTAACCGGAAATCTGTAAATCGGAAAAAAGTGCTTGGTCAGGCGTTGAGCCCAGAAACATCTACAATGTAGACATGCTCCCTACAAAGTCTCCCCGACGCCCTCTGATGCCGATGCCAAGGTTAGTCAAAAGTCAAAAGTCGGAAAGTCGAAAGAAGTGTTTTATTAAGATTGGACTTTTGACTTTCAGACTTTAGACTAACTTGCCCCGCTTCCGTTCGGCCAACGGAAAAAGTCTTTCCCGGACAGGGGACAGGCATCACTACCGCGTAGCGAACTCAGTCCACCCCATGGAAAAGGTCATCTATCCCCAGGTGACATCCTGCAAATCAGCGTAGCTGCCACTGTCCAATAAACAGACCAGGTCACTCCCGACCAGGGACCCCTGCCGGGGGAGCGTTATCCAGGAGAGAGTTATGTTTATTCTAGGCACAGATTATTCACCCCATTTTTCCATATGCTAAACATAGTAAACCTATTTACATTATAAAAATATGTAATAATTTGTATATTGAACTATTGACAAAATATATTGGCGGGATTTATCATCAATATAATATTATGATGGAGGGTTAGAAAATGAAAAATACTCTACGCTTCATTATGATCCCGATGGCATTCCTGGTAATGTTAGTAGTATTTCCAGGCTGCGCGCCGGGGACAGAGAGTAATAACGGCGGACTACCGCCGGTTAATACGCCCGAGGTCAAACTGGAATTGGATAGCTTGTCCGCTACTTCTTCAAATATAATCTTTACCTGGAAAGATCCCACAGACCCTAATTTTGATCATCTCGAAGTGAAGTATAATGCATACTCTGAAGATATAGCTTCCGGCACTGAAACCTGCACTCTTAGCGGGCTGACACCGGATACCTTATACAAGGTTTCCTTAACTGGAATGGACAGCTTGAATAACCTCCGGGAGACTGTCACCTTTTTTGTCCGGACGGCTTCTTTAGGTTTAATTACTTTTACTATTATATCCAACACAATTGGGCTGGACAATGTGCGGACCAACCTGGGAGGAAATTACCTCCTTAGGGTGGACCTGGACCTGTCAACAAACATTTCATGGATACCGATTGGAGATGTTACCACACAATTTACCGGTATCTTAAACGGTAATGGACACACCATATCCAACCTATCGATCAATTCCCTTAGTGATTTTCAGGGTTTGTTTGGGTTTATATCAGGAGGCGCAATCAGCGGCTTGGGGCTGGTAAATGTAACTATATCAGGGGGCCAATATACCGGTGGACTGGCAGGAAGGATGGATAATGCTATAATATCAGACAGTTTCTCCGCAGGGGAGGTAAACGGCACTTCCAGAGTAGGCGGCTTAGTGGGATATAATAATTCTTCCAGTACCATATCCGACTGTTATTCAACAGGGACTGTCGCAGGTGTTGCTGATTATATCGGCGGTCTGATTGGATATCATAGCAGCGGCTGTATAATCACCGGCTGTCATTCCGACAGTTTGACAAGTGGAAATTATTATATCGGCGGTCTGGTAGGCCGCAGTGCCAGTACAGTTACCAACAGCTATGCCACAGGCACTGTCACAGGCTACTCTGACGTGGGCGGACTGGTGGGGTATAATTACAGCTGCATCACAGTTGACTGTTATGCCTCGGGAGCGGTTTCTGCCACTTCAGATTATGCCGGAGGACTGGTGGGGTATAACAATAACGCCAGCGCTATTACTTTTTGTTATGCGACCGGTACGGTGACAGGTTCCGCGGATTTTGTAGGCGGTTTAGTCGGGTATAATTATAACGCGAGCATTGTGAACAACAGCCATGCTACTGGCAATGTGAGCGGCATAGAACATGTCGGGGGTCTGGTAGGAAATTCCATCAGTGGTACCATTGCCGACTGTTATGCTGGCGGGGAGGTCAACGGGTATACCAATGTCGGGGGATTGGCAGGTTATGTCTACACCAGCACCCTCATAAACTGTTATACCACCAACTCGGTTTGTGGCTCAGCGAATAATATCGGGGGACTGGTTGGATACAGCGAGAGCGGCTGCCTACTGTCCAACTGTTACTCTTCCGGGGCGGTTCGGGGAACAAATAGCGTGGGTGGGCTGGTAGGGTATAACTATGATGGGAGCACCATTACCGGCTGTCATACTACGGGCGCGGTCTCCGGTTCGACGAACGTAGGCGGCTTGTGTGGCGCCAATTCTGACTATATCACAAACTGCTATGCCACTGGCAATATCACAGGATCTTATCAGGTGGGAGGATTAATAGGTTACACTCAAGATAGTACCATCGCCTTTAGTTATGCTACCGGGACAGTACTGGGGAATCGATATGCAGGAGGATTGATCGGATATAATTTCTACGGAACCGCATCAAATTGTTTCTCCAAAGGAGCGGTGAGCGGAGTTTACTACATCGGCGGTTTGTTGGGATACGTCTATTGGGGCTTAGTCAGTAAAAGTTATTCCACAGGTGCGGTAGCCGGCTCTTCGTATACAGGGGGGCTGGTAGGTGAAAGTAACAATGGCATTATTAGCGGTAGTTTTTATGACAAGACTACCTCCGGTATGACCGATACCGGCAAGGGCACCCCTCAGATTACCTCCGTCATGAAAACAGAGACCACATATACCTCTGCAGGCTGGGATTTTACAGGTGAAACCGTAAACGGCACGCTGGATATCTGGTCCATGGATAGTGCTATCAATAGTGGTTACCCCTACCTGACCAGGCTCGCGGGGTCGTATTAAAAGACGAAACAAAGGGCCGCCTGTATGAGGCGGCCCATTTAATTTTACATATATATTTGTTACCATGCTTTCTATCCCAATCTGTCAGTACCTAGGACCAATCTACCACAACAGTGCCCTGTGACATCTATAAAAAAGACTTACTCCCAGACAGGTCATTTATACGATTTCTGATGCCGTGGCTATATGCAGGGAATGGACCCCAGTCACTCACATTGCCTGAATAGGCACCCCGCAACCCCATTTCCTGCTTTACTAAAGCAGCCTCTTTTCCCCCTCCAGGGCCCGCAGTTTGGTAGCGTTCTGAGATACCTCCACTGTACCCAGGTACTGCCCCTGGGAGGCATACACCGGGAAATAGTCGATCTTAATAAACTGGCCATGCATCTGTATCCAGAATGGAGCTTCGCTCATACTCTTGTTTTTAAAACCGTCCAGGATGGCATTGACCTTGTCCAGGCTCTGGGGTGGATGGCAGTTCTGTACCTTGCGGCCCAGGTCCATCTTGGTACGGGGAAATACCCGGCCCTCCCGGGGGGTATTGAAATACTTGACCCTGTCCTCCGCGTCCACGAAGGAGATATCCACATTAATGGCGTCGAAGATGGCTTCGATTGTTTCGATGGGCAGTTCCTTGAGATTCATAGTATTCTCCTTTCCTTTATTTCATGTGATCGGTAAAGTAACCCAGGCTGTCGCATTCTTCCCTGATATCATTCCACTCTTCCTGAGACAGGACATCCAGCGCGGTGAGGTAGAGTATGTTTTGCTCCTTCTGAGTGTGATTGGCAAAATCTTCGATGAGCAGGGTGATGATGCCTTCCGCCTGGCTTATTATAAGCAGAAAATCTTTATTTGTGTAGTCTTCCAGCAGGGATTTGAGCTGTTTTTTCTTCTGTTTCATCTCGGTGTGCTCCATCCACATGATGGCGGGGGGTTGTTCCAGACCGTGACGTTCCAGCAGGGGGAAGAGAGTGTTCTCCTGGCGGATGTTGTGGTTTTCACTCTCCAGCAGGAGATCCACATCCCTGAGGATATCGGGCATTACTCCTGCCGCTTCCGCCCAGGATTGCTTCTGCACGGCCAGGCGGATATTGTCCCGGAGGCGGTACATGATCTCCAGTATGACCTGGTGGTCCTGCTGAAACCGTGCGATGGGATGTCCCGGGTCGGTGACCAGGGCAGGCTGATTGACCGCTTCCTTAAACAGCTCCAGATGGATATCGCAGGCATTGAGCAGGTCATCCCGGCTGAAACCAGCCTGGTCCACCAGCTCCTGTTCGGCCAGGGCTATCATCATGGGAGTAGCCTGGGACAGCTCCTGCTTGAATTCATCCCGCAGGTCCTGGACGGATTTATGGCCTTCTTCATCCCGGATACGGATGAGTAGTTTTTTCAGGTCTTCTTTTTTGGCGATAAAGCCGGGGTCTTTAGTATCTGTAGTCATAGTCTACTCCTTTCCTTTGGGGGAATGATAAAACGCAATGTGGAATTCCTGGTCGCTGATCTTTTCCACATGGCTGTCAAAGCCCTGTAGTTTGAGATAGTTGAGCAGGGGCAGGGGCAGAAAACGCTGGACCAGGATAAAACCCTGTCCCGGGGGGGTGTTTTGGGCCAGGGCAGATAGTTCTTCAAAGGGGTCCTGCCGGCTGTCACGAACGTCCTTTACCGGCCAGTCAGGTGACTGGCTCATCCAGTCTGGCCTATCCTGGGGGGTGGTGCCGGAGCGCGACTGGAGAAAGCTCTCTTTGAGGGCGCCCACCTGCTTCTTCTGCTCCGCTAAAAAGACCGGGCCCAGACCGATGGCGTCATTGATCTGGTATAGCATTTCGCGTAGATAGATTCCCCCTATTCCTGCAGCGGTCTTCACTGTGGTTACCCGGGCTACTGTATTGTATACCAGGGGATTATTGAGACGTTTAAACTTTTCGGAAATAGTGGGGAGTACCTGCTGAAGTTCGGGATGACGCTGGATGATATCAAAGATAGTGTCTTCTTCTGTGATTAGCCGGGGTTCCGTCATGTCGGGCCTCCTGTGGTGTGATACATAATAATACTATATTAGTGGGATATAATATGTAACGGATGTTACTCTTTATATAAATTATTTAAAAAACCATGAATAGACTACTGTATTTTCCTTTTTTGATTATTTTGTTATTCAGGTGTACAATCCTTTTATAAGGAAGAAAAATGGAAACAAGAATCCGAATATTTTTAATTTTGTTTTTTGTAATAAGCAATCAATGTACTATGCCTATGAAGAAAAAGACATACATATTTCCAATTTCCTCTGTCTATCTATCTGTTAATGGAGATGACAAAGCTAGAGGTACTTCTCCATTAGAACCGGTGCGATCTTTTCAGAAAGCTATCGATCTTTGCCAAGAGTTACAAATAACCAATATCTTTGTCCAAGCAGGTATTTTTTTTCCAGGAAAAGGGTTAGAAGAAACCGGACCGGGGATTAAAATAACAGTAAGTAAATTAAAGATTTCTGGAGGATGGAATAATGATTTCACCAGACAATCAAGCTGCTCTATTTTAAACGGAAATTATAATAATGATTATCGGGTCATCTTTATTGAAAACCAGAGTAATATAATTCTGGAAGGGATCACAGTAATAAACGGTAATGCTTCTACTCAAAAAGGTGGTGGTATAGCTGTTATTCAAAGTCAGAATATTATTATTAGACATTGTACATTTTCTAATAATTATGCTCAGTGGGTAGGCGGGATAAGTATTCTGAATTCTAGTAATATTGTTATAATTGAAAACTGGATTATTAGTAACTCTAGTTACTCTGATCCTTTTTCTGGGTCTGTTGGTGGGATGCAGTTTGAGAATTCACATGGTAGAATACTCAAAAATGTAATCTGTAACAATATTTCCGGAGGTAAAGGGGGAGGATCTGCCATTTCTGCTAATGGGGACAGTTATATAGCAGAAAATATCTGGAGTAATAATATTTCTCTAGCTTCGCATGGTGGAGGGGTGATGCTACTTCGTACAAGTGATAAAACTATTTTTGAAAAAAATATAGTAATAAATAATCATACCGCATTTTATGGAGGTGGTGTTTTTCTTTATGTGGAATGTGATGCTGTAGTTAGAAATAATACGATCATTGGGAATTCGGCAGGATCAGAAGGGGGTGGAATCGAAATAGGTTTTGCAACTCAGGGTATTAGACCGGTGGTCACAAATAATTCAGTAATGTCCAATTATCCAGATGAGATTCATGTATCAGAAGGTAACGTACCTATATTGATGAACTAAAAATCAGTTTTTTAACCTAACTCTTATCGAATTTATCGAAAAACAATTATTTATTTGAAATATTACTTTTCACAGAATGATATCAGTTGATTCAAACAATTGTCCTTGAAATATATTTTTTTATTATATATAGTAAGTGGACCTTTTCCCAAAAGGAGGAAGTATGAAAAAACATTTTATTGTAATTACCCTAATGTCAGTCATAGCATTTTTAAGTTGCGGGCCTAATCAGATCAATGATCCGGTTGGTATAGATTCGTATACCGGGTCTCTGGGCTCTACCTATCAAGGTGTAGGATTAGGCACTAAATTTGCCGTATATGCCCCTCAGGCTGGTTCTGTGTATGTGGCGGGAACATTTAACGGCTTCAGTACCACTGCCAATCCCATGCAAAAAACCCTCAGCGGTGTCTGGGAGACGGTTATCAGCACTGCTGTGCCGGGCAATGCCTATAAGTATTACAGTGCTGATTTCCTGGGTCAATGGGTACAGGATCCCTATGGGCGTTCATTTAATGGCAACGATAACGATAATACTCTTATCATCAATAATAATTATACCTGGAATGACGGCTCATGGACTCGCCCTGCCAAATCTTCACTGGTTATCTACGAAATGCATATCAAGGATTTCAGCCGGGGGGACAGTCAGGCTGCAGGGACCAACTATCAGGGTGTGATTAATAAAATCCCCTATTTGACAGATCTGGGGATCAATTGTGTAGAGATTATGCCTTTGCAGGAATGGAGCGGAAATTCCTATTCCTGGGGATATAATAGTGCCTGTTATTTTGCTCCTGAAAACTCCCTGTCTGATAATAAAGCTAATGGAAAAGCCTATCAGGACCTGAAAGAGCTGGTGGATAGTCTGCATCAGGCAGGTATTGCGGTAGTACTGGATGTGGTCTATAACCACACTTTCCAGGACGCCCCCATGTGGAAAATAGATTCCGCCAGTTATTATGATACAACTGTTTCTATTCCCTGGGGCGAAAAATTTGATCTTACCAAACCGGCGGCTCTAAGATATGTAAACGACAACCTCCGGTTTTGGATGGACGAATTTCACATCGATGGTTTCCGCTTTGACTCCACAGAAAATATCGATAGCGCCAGTCTTCTGTCTGTGATCAGTGGATTAAGGTCTGATGGATATAATGACCGTTATTATATTTTTGAAGAATTTAACGGTACCCACAATAGCTCTATCCGTACCTATAATACCGTTGCCGGCAATCAGATTATCTCCTCCTGGGGGACCGGCTTTAAAAATGCCTTGTGGGATCTCATAAATAACGCATTATCTGCAAATATGGGTAAGGTCACCTATTATTCCAGCGGTGACGGCTGGAATTATCCTGCGGAAGTGATCAACTATGTGTCCTCTCATGACGAAGGTACTCTGACCGGGCATTTAAACACTTCAGCTCTTATGGTCAGGACGGCCACTGTACACCAGTTAACCTCTCTGGGTATACCTATGATCTGGATGGGAGAAGAGGTGCTCAATCCCAGCTACGGAAACTCACCCCCCAGCGGTGGCGCCACGGATGAAGCTAATAATATCATAGATTGGGATACGTACAGGGCAGCTCATAGTGATGTTTTAGGTTTTTTCAGCTCGGTGATCAAGCTGCGGATCGCGCATCCGGCTCTGCATCAAAATGTGAATAATCCTGACTCCAACGGGGATAGTTTTGACTGGAATACTGATTGGACCTCTGGTTTTGTAGGTTATACCTACAAAGGAGTAAGCGGTGATAATGACTTTGTTATTCTGGTAAATTATCGCGCTACTAGTAAAAGCTATGCGGTGGCCTTTCCCCGGACCGGAACCTGGTATCTTATGTGCGATGGGATCAATGCCACTAATACCCTGCCGGGACTGGCATCCTGGACCATCAACAGCACCACCAGCAATATCACAGTGGGGGCTACCAATGCTCTGATATTCATGAGCGCAGCTGTAAATCCCTGAGAAAATAAAACTACAAAAAAAGGAGCTGTATATTGATACAGCTCCTTTTTAATATATAAGGAAATTTACTTCCATACTCCCAGGATCAATGCTGCTATCAGGGTACCGATAAGCTGATAGCCACCGTCGATCAGGAATAAAGCCGGTTTGCCCTGGAAAAAGGCCTTGGGGGCGTGGGCGGTGGTCTGGATCAGGATACCTAAGAGTCCACCGATGAGCAGGGCGGAACCCAGGTCCTGCTGAGGAGCCAGACGAATAAAGTAGGCCAGTCCTACCACCATGATAAAGGTATTGACCAGCTGAAGTATCATAGGGACGGCAATAGAGGCCCCTCCTTTGGAGCTGTCCATTTTCATTCCTACTAGTTCCCCCCATTTTTTACCAAATAGTGGGGTATACCAGATAGCTCCGAATGCGAAATGAGCCAGAGCAGCCACCAGGATAGCCAGATAATTCAATTGAAGAAAAAGTTCCATAAATATCTCCTTCCATTAACAGATTTATATAAAATCATATTATTAGAATATGAATACATTGTCAAATAAGTACTATGTTCCATTTTCATTCAAAAACACAGCGGAGTTGCGGTAATCGGGGCGGTATGTTACCCTGAATAAAAATACCATGCTCTTACAGGAATTTCTGAGAGATTTAGTGCAGGGCTGTACATTTTGGTCCAGGAAAGCATACTTTACCCGGGAAAGGCAATATAATTACCAGGCGGATATTATTATGAAGCAGAAATATTTTTACTTTTTTTCTTTTCTTCTTTTTGTGACAATCCCGGCCGGGGCGAATATGATCCATTTTAAAGAGATCAGCCTGAAACAATTATTGAATAGTACCCAGATGATATTAGTGGTGGCCCCCGCTAAGCCAGCCCGGAAGACCATAACCATCCCCTTCTGGTGCGGATTTAAAAGGAGGGTATTTGAAGCGGTATTGTACCGTTATATAGTTCAGGAAGTACTTTATAACCCTGAAGCTCTGGATCCGGGGCCGATCCTGGAAGTACATGACAGTGAGGAGGACACAGAATTATACTTATCCCGATTATACAACTGTGAAAAAAGATCCAAATCCCCTATTTATGATGTTTACGATCGGGATATTGAACTTTCTCCCACCAACCAATTGATCATCTTTATTAAACGTATGAACGGCAAAAACTATTTCACGGTACAGGGTGGAGCGGCAGAGATAACTGACAGGGATAACATCCTCCAGGCCCTAGGAGAATTAAAACAGGGCCAACCCTGATGGTTGACCCTGTTTTGTAAAACTGTAAATTATTCTGCTTTGGTACTGCCCTGCTTTTCTGCCTGGAATTCTTCCCAGGCTTTTTTACCCCGGGTTTCCCAGAATTCATGCATGTCCTTCCAGCCTTCCGGACCGCAATCATTTTCAAAAGGATTGCTTCCAAAGGGTGGATGGCCGTATTTATTTCCATGCCGTTTGTGCTTAGGACCGCCATGGTTTCCCAAAGCTCCGAAAAAGATCTTGGCTAAAACTACCAGGCCCACTGCCTGCAGATAGTTGATGCTATGGACCCCGGTAAAGACCGCGGGCACTATGGCATTCCACAACAACATCACCACATAACCGAACAGGAAGGCTACGCCTATAGCAAAAGCCAGTCCCAGTATGGTCCACATAGTGATCAGGAGACCTTTTACCACCGGATTATGCTGTTTCCAGCGGTGCATCATGTCATGTCTGAATCTGTTCATCTGTATTACCTCCCGGTATTATCTGTATTCTATTAAAAGCTCCTGGAGACGGTCATTGGCCCTTTTCTTGCGCGCGAGAAGGGTGCCCATAGGCTCATCCCACAGAGCAGATAATTCTCTGAAACTCATGCCGTCTACTTCTGTGGCTATCCAGACGTCTTGCTGGGCAGACGGTAGAGTAGCCAGTGCGGCATAGACTGCTTCCCGGACTGCGTTACGTTCCGCTTCGGAGTAGGTGTCCAGGTGCAGCCCGGATAGGATCTTCTCTAGCCCTTCGTCTTCAATATCGACCTGTCGTTTGGGGCTGCGGTAGATATCGATGATGCGGTTTCGTATCATACGGTAGACATAGCCGGCCAGATTTCCGATAGGGGCACTCACGTCAGCCCTTTCAAACAGGTCCAGCATCACATCCTGCACGATATCTTCCGCGCTGCGTTCACTGGAATCCCGCAGGCGTTTTCGTATAAAATTTGCCAGCTTTTTCTTTTCCTGCCGGTAAAAATCTTCCAGTTCCTGTTTCATCCGGACTCCTTATCCATACTGACGGGAGGGACAGAGATTTATTGCATTAAGATAGACATATATTAACAGACAAGTCCAGTGTTTCTCCAGCCGGGGATATATAAAAGCTGAAAATGTCAAAAGCCGGAAATCACCTGTGATCTCCGGCCTGTGACTATATAAAAGAGATGGAGAGTATTTAGAAAGCTCCGAATTTAAACTGTATACCGGTGGAGACTCCGGAAAGAGTATCATCTTTCAGACCGGCAACATCTCCACCCAGGGTCATGCGGTAGGCAGTCTGCAGAGAGATTTTGAAGAACGGGGTTACATTGATATTCACTGAGAAACCGGTTTCAGAGACCAGGAACAGACTCAGATAATCCGGCCCGCTGTAGTTCAAGGTTTCATTAAAGGTGATATGCTTCAGATCAATTCCGCTTAACACCGACTGAGACGAGACCAGAAAAGCTCCGGCGCCCCCCAACCAGCTAAAGGTGTAATTGAACAATTTGGTAGGACGGAGGGTATATTCCAGCAGGATACCGCCGTAACCGCCCATTACATACTGAGTACCGGCAGTTGATACTACTGCCATTTCCGGTACAAAGACATAAGCCGCTGTACCCAGGGTAAAACAACGGTTTCGAATCCAGCCGCCGCTCACTCCCATCATGAATACTTCATCTTCTCCAAAGTGGGTCATACGGAAGTCCAGGCTGCCGAAGCCGCCGTTTTTCCGTCCGCTGGCGCCGGCCATGGCCGGTAAAGTCAGAGCCAGAAATACCAGAATCATCACTATTTTTTTCATATTATTCCTCCTCAGGGGTTTCAGTAATTTAAACACCGGACCTAGGAAAATATGTCACTTTTTCAGACCTTGCCATTTTAGAGGGGGTGCTATAAAATACTCCTTTGGAGGCTTGCCATGGACCAGCGGGCACGCGGTATCATCGCTATATTTTTTTCCACCTTGTTTTTCGGGATCATGTCCCTCTTGGTCAAGAAGATGCCCGGCCATCTCAGCGGTCAGACGATTGCGTTTTTCCGTTTCACTATCGGCATAGTCCTGACGGTAGCAGCTATTCTCATCACAGGAAAGGGATGGAAGACCTATGACCGTCTGGATGTCCTGCTGCGGGGCCTGTTCGGGTCGGTCAGTATGGTGTTCTATTTCATGGCCATTCAGATGGGAAGCAGCGGACGAGCCACTCTGCTGAATCGGACTGCTCCTTTTTTTGTGGCATTATGGGGAGTGACCTTATTCAAAAAGAAACTATTCACCTGGCAGATACTGCTGATCCTGTTTTGCTTTGGGGGAGTGATTCTCCTGTTTTATGACGGCAGCACATATCCCCTGGGTGGAGATATTTTGGCACTATTATCCGCGGCGCTACTGGGGCTGGGCATGCACTATGTCCACCGTGCCCGGGTAAAAAACCATACTTTGATCATCTATCTGGTTTTGTGTATTATGGGTGCGGTAATCACAGCGCCCATGGTGGAATTCGCCCGGGTGGACCTGCGGGAGATGTGGCCCTGGCTGACGGTGATGGGAGCGGTGTCCTGGCTGGCGCAGATTCTCTTCTCCTGGGCCTTTAAATATATTTCCGCACTGGAAGGAAGTATGATCAGTTATCTGCATATCCCTTTTACGGTCACGGGCAGCGTCCTGCTCCTGGGTGAAACCATGACCCCCCGTTTTTTTATAGGAATGGGGGTCATTCTGGCCGGTTTGTTTGTATACAGCTGGCTGGAGCAGAAGAGACAAAAGAAAGAAGATCTGGTAAATGACGAACCGGCATAAATCTGAAGGGGCTGTGATCCTGGCATCATTGCTTATGTCCCTTTCCAGCGTACTGATCAAGCTGATTTCCTCCCATTTCACCGGGATCCAAATCTCCTGGATGCGTTTTGCCATGGGCCTGGTTATCGGACTACCTTCTCTGCTGTTTTTCTACAAGGATCGCCAGCCTAAAAATATTCCCCTTTTGTTCTGGAGAGGGGTCACCGGAGCAGTGAGTATGATACTTTTTTACTGGGCCATCTCGCTGTCTTCCAGTGGCCGGGCTTATCTCCTGTTAATGACCTATCCTGCCTGGGTGGCGGTTTTCGGCGGCCTTTTTTATAAGGAAAAAGTCACCATTGTCCATATTCTTTCCATGGTATTATGTATAGGCGGGGCAGCATTCGTGTTTTATGACGGCAGCCATTACGGCTGGCAGGGAGATGTGTTGGCCCTGTTGTCTTCGGTGGTGTCTGGCCTGGGAGTAAACTTGGTACGGCGTGCCCGGCAGGAGAACAATTCCGTGATAGTTTACCTGGGGGCCTGTATAGTGGGGGTAGTAGTGAGCACTATTGCTTTCCCCCTGGGGGGTATGCCCCAAGCCGGTCCGATCCTGTGGGTGGCCCTGGCAGGTATAGGCACTCTGGTATACGGCGCTAAAATTGTGGAAATGTGGGCCTACCGCTATATTACCGCGTTGCGGGGCTCGATTATCACTTATTTTTCTATTCCCATGGTGCTGTTTTTTTCAGTCTGGCTGTTGAAAGAGGAACTTATGCCCCGATTATTCCTGGGTACAGGACTGATCCTGCTCGGGCTGTTACTGCAGCTCATCCCCGCCTGGCATCCCACAGAATCGGAAGGCGAACAGTGAAATCCTCCTGGAAAGGAGAAGCGGCTATACTGGCCGCGGGGCTGATGTACGCTCTGGGGGCGGTTTTATTTAAAAAACTCAGCCTGACACTGGATATCTTTTTTATCACTTTTGTCTACTATGCCGGGACTCTGTTATTGTGTCTGGTATTACTTATAGTTAAAAAGAAAAAGATTCAGTTCTTCGATTGGAATTATCTTTTGGGTTGGATAATATTCAGTATGGCGACCCTGCTTTTATATAATCTGGCTATCTCACTTTCTTCCAGCGGCAGAGTAACTATACTGTATTTTACCAATCCTTTATTTGTGGCATTATGGGGCGCCATCCTATTTGGTAAAAGGCTGCGTCAATTCCAGTGGCTATCCCTGATACTGAGTCTGGGAGGTAGTGCCCTGGTGCTATGGGACGGTTTGTCTTCCTCTCTCATGGGGGACATTCTGGCGCTGGGTGCTTCCCTGACCATTGGCCTGGGATTGCATTTTTTGAATAAAGCTCGGGAAAAAAATGGTCCCCTGGAAATCCTGCTGCTGACTTCAGTGATTGGCCTCCCGCTCCTGGCCTGGAGTCTCCCTCATGGAATGGGGCTACAGGCTCCAGCCTGGCTGCTGCTGGTGGTGTTAGCTGTTTTGGCTTTTGGGGGATATCTGGCATCCACCTGGGGTTACGGCCACGTGGGAGCGCTGGAGGGTAGTCTGCTGTCAGTGTCGGAAGTGCTGTTCGTGGTGATACTGTCTATTCTGATCCTGGGCGAAGGTTTTAACTGGAGGACTGTGACAGGCAGTGTTTTGATTCTGGCTGGTATCGGGCTTAATAGCTGGATGGAGGGGAAGGGGTAAAATATTGTGTAATATTTACTCGAACGAATGTTCGATAGACAGATGTTGATGCAATAATCTTGTTTTTCTTAAGAAATTTCCGGTTTCAATAATAAAAAAGCCCTCTGTTTCCAGAGGGCCTTGTTTTTGGCGAATAATTTTATCGTGAGTAGAACTCGACCACCAGAGGGACTTCGCAGATCACCGGGACTTCAGAGCGCAGAGGCATGTACTTGAAAGTCACGCTAAACTTTGCTTTGTCTACAGCCAGGTAGGCTGGAACCACAGTGCCATCGTTTTCTACTGATGATACGATCTGGTCGATCTTACGGCTGGATTCTTTTATGCTGACTACATCGTTAGGCTTTACCTGGTAGGAAGCGATGTCAACACGACGTCCATTGACCAGCACATGACCATGGCCCACGTACTGACGTGCAGCATAGATGGTGCGGGCAAAACCGGCACGCAGTACTACTGCGTCCAGACGGCTTTCCATCAGACCGATCATGTTGTCGATGGTGTTACCGGTGTGGGAGCTAGCTTTCTGGTAATAAGAACGCATCTGCTTTTCATGCATGTTGTACTGAGCTTTCAGCTTCTGTTTTTCAATGAGCTGAGTCTTGTACACGCTGGCCTTAGACCGGAACTTCTTGGGGTTAGCCCCAAATACTCCGGGGGGATAAGACTTTTTCTGCATTACCTTTTCCGCCTTGGGGGTCAAGGCGATACCAAGTTTACGGGATATCCGTACCTTGGGACCATTGTACTTCATATTTCCTCCTTCGAAAAGTACACAGAACGGTTCTGTCCCTTTTCTATTATACGGAATCGGTGTAGCAGTCTCAGCACCTTTTCCGTAGTGCGCCCTGTCGCACATTTCTTTTGGATTCAGGGACAAATATTATAAATCAGCCTGCTTTTTTTAGCAAATCGGGGAAGAGAAAATTTAAAAACGAAGTAGCCAACTATGTTTTGACTTATCATCTTAATCCTGATATGCTATATTACAGTTATAAAAAGAGGAGAATATAGATGAAAAAAAGTGTATGGATCGTTTTATTACTGGCAATTCTGGGACTTTTTGCGGCTCCCCGTCGAGCCGAAGCAGTGGGAATCGGTTTTATAGTGGGGGACCCTACCGGTTTGTCACTGAGTTTTAAGCCTGTTATCATCGGGATTAATTTCAACTTTCTCAGTGGCAACTATTTACAATTTCACCTGGATTACTGGTTTATTAACCGCGGACTGGGAAGTGGCTTGAAATGGTATCTGGGTCTGGGGGGTAAACTCCAGGTATTTTCCTTCGGTTACGGCAGCGGAATCGGTGTGGGATTAAGAGTACCCATCGGTCTGCAGTTTTTCCCGGCACGCAGGGTAGAAATCTTTCTGGAATATGTCCCAGGGATCGCTATCATTCCCGGTGTGGGCTATGACCATGACTATGGTATAGGACTGCGATTCCATTTCTAAAAAAGGAACCTTTTTCAAGCCTCCGGAATTCTTGTTCCGGGGGCTTTTATATTAATAATTCTGTAAAAAAAGGCTTATTCAGATAAAAATTGAAATTCGGCCTAAAGCGGTGTATATTATTCATTAAAAAAATTACAGGAATTGACAATGACAAATCGTCTCATAATCCCAAAAACGATATTTGGTACTGTACTGACAGGATTTATCCTGCTATCTGCCTGCGGAAATATTCAGGATAGCGGAAATACTAATCCTGCTAATCAGAACAGCACAAATCAGGAACCACTGCCACTGCTTCCTGTAAAAAGCGGTTTTACCACAATTGATACCAATAAAAATACCGGTATATTTACCTGTGTCTGGGCAAAAAGCCAAAAAATTATCATCAGTTATGTAGACAATAATTCAGACGGTTCACCCAACCGCTTTAAAGTCGCTGTGTCTACCAATGGAGGGCAAAGCTGGTCCCTGACAAATCTGGCCAATCTTACTGTGACCACTGTGGACAATAGTCTGGTGTCAGACGGGACTAATGTCTACCTGGCCTACAACTATAGTGGTTTATCCTTCAGAAGCTCTCCCGACTTTGGGCAGAGCTGGACAGCTCAAAGTAAAATTGAGAACAATACTTCTATCGGTTCTTATCCCTCACTCTATCTGGAGGGGGGCAGACTTCATGCCTTGTATTGTAATTCCACATCGAGCAGTTTAAAGACGGCTCGCTCCGATGATGGCGGCGTCACCTGGCCTGATGCCTGGAAAACCAATGTGGCTACCGACAGTATCGGGTATTACAATTCACTGCTGGTAGAGGGTACCTCTCTGTATGCTTCCTATCAGGGAAAGAACAACGCTCTCACTTATTTCCCTTGCACAGACACAGGTCTGACCTGGTCTACCAATAACAGGAAGCTGTTGGACCAGACTTTTAATGCGGCATTTTATACTTCTATAGCAAAAAGTGGAAATACCATCTGTATCGCCTATTGTAATGATACTTCCAACAGTGTGAACATCGCCAGATCTCCGGATAATGGACTAAACTGGACTGTGAGCATTGTGGATAAAACCTCCGATTCTTCCGGTATGGCATATTCTACTCTGGCCAGTGAGGGGCAGGATTGGTATCTGACTTATTTTGATAGTCAGTATAAGGATCTGAAGCTGGCTCATTCTTCGGATGACGGCCTTCACTGGACACTTTCTACCATAGAAAGCACCAATTGGGTAGGTGAGTTTAATTCTCTGGCGGTAGACCAGGGGCGCCTGTTTGTCACTTATTATGACCGTTCTAATGGTGATCTCATCCTGGCAGTTTCCACCAATAAAGGACAAACCTGGCAATAAACCCGTTTTTTAAAGGCTTACCTTATGGAAGTTACCTTTCTATATTAAATTCTAACCCCCGGGATTTCAATCACGGGGGTTTTTCTATTATACTTCACAATTTTACGGGTATAATCTAAAATAGTATATATTCCCTGGAGTAAACCATGCCGTTTTTTTGTGAGATCGACGCCCGCAACCAGACTTTTGAATTAAAGACCAATATGGAAGCCGACCAGGAGCGCCAGACTATGGCTGACTGGTTAAGGGAGATAGTGGAGCTCCTAAGAAGTATCCGGGAAAACTATGACCAGGCGATGAAGAAAGACGGCCGGATCCTGGGTCTGGTCAGAAATCACCTGGTGGAAGGAATGGACCGTCTGTTTACCGGCCTGTTAGTACTGCAGCGCACCATGCACGAGAACATCCCGACGGGACTAAATCGTTCCCTGGAGCTCAAACCCAGGGTACCGGTGCTGTTCACCCTTAATAGTTTCAGTTCTCAGGGAGTGATCCGACAAAAGGATCTATCATCAATCGACAGCTTTGAACAATCTTTTGTACAGCACATTGTACCGGGAGTAAAAAACATCCTGGAACGATATCGTAACATGATCAGCCCGGAACGTGAAAACCGGGTAGTGGATTTTCAGGAGATCTTTAAAGTGTTCGATGAAATATTTTACCAGCTGCTGGTATTGCGTCACAATGTGGTGGATTGTGTAATTGACCGGTGACGTTTTGATTTTTATTTTTTTCGCTTCACTTCTCTCATCTTTTGATGTACCCGTTTGACCTGCAGTACAAAAGTTTCCAGTCGTGACTCCGTCCCCTGGGTAAACACATTTCCGTCTACCTCGATAGCCATAAAGGGCAGCTGGGGATAATGTTCCAACACCCCCTGCACCAGCTCCCTGTCGTGGGCTATCTCCAGCTTTTTCACATGGATATTTTCCTTGAGTATGCTCTCGGCGATGCGGCTGGGCATACAGCCGAAGGGGCCGATGGACAGGATGCCGGCCACCTCTTCCGCCACCTCGGTAAGGGCTGTACCGATGGTCAGGATAGCCTCTCCTGTCAGCCGTGGAGAGATCAGGTCGGACACATTGGATACTACTTTGTCCACATCCACCAGCTGGTAGCGGTAGAGGCCGCTCTTTGCCAGGGAGAATTTAATACTCTTTTCATAATGACTTTTAAAGTAACCCTTCACTGTAGTGGTGATACGTCCCAGCAGAGTGGACGAGTCCACCAGCTTTTTTTTCATGATATAATCAGTATAATAGAGCCATTCTGATACAGGTGCAGCTTTGACTATGACCCCTTTATCTGCCAGGCGGCGTACCATGTTGCCCCGGGACAGGTCGTCACGGCGCACAAAGATTTCACCTACCAGGGCTACCTGCGGGGTATCTTCCAGAGACCCTTTCAGAGGGATATTTGCCAGGACCTGAGCTTCCTGTTCCAGTACCTGCTTCAGCACCTTCCAGTGTGAAGTTTCCAGGGCGGACAGTATCCGGTCTACACTGGAGGAGAAGATACGCTGAGCGGACTCCTGATCAGCCGCCAGGACCAGCAGAGCGGAGTAGACCTCATCCAGTACATCGCTGATCAGTACCGCCTGCCAGGTCTTGAGTATCACCTCGGTAGACAGTCCGGCATAGGCATTATCAGAGCTGAGTGAAAACAGAGCCACATCACGTATACGGCGTTTTTCCAGGAGGGACTGTATCAGGATATTGTACTGTCCGAATCGGCAGGGGCCGCTGGTCTCGGGCATAAAGTACACCAGCAGTTCATCCGATGAAGGGCGGTCTTCCAGATAGGAGAGCAGAGAGCCTACTGTGATCTGGAGAGGCAGGCATTCCTTGCAGGAAGTGTGACCCCGGCCTAACTGAAGCTCCCTGTCCTTCGCGGGGGGAGCAGCTACCGCGTTTACCCCGGCATAACGGAAGGCAGCTGCCAGGGCCCGGGTACCGGTATCTCCCATGGAGGGCAAATAGAGCTTAACATGCGGGTCAGTGAACTGATATTTTTTACCGGCGGAATCTTCTATCCAGAATACTTTGTTCTCATAATGAGTCTGCGCGGATCGGTACTCTCCCGGGCGGGGCTCCGGCTGTTTGCGTAGGGCACGGTAACTATCCACCACATCCAGAAAGGCTTCTATACGGGTATCGACTCCGGCGTCCGCGGTATGGCTGTCCAGTTCCAGGGTCAGACTGGGTTTGGAGCCCATGATCTCCCGGAAATAAGATATCACAAAGCTGTCCGGTCCGCAGCTGAAATTGGAGATATATACTCCGTAGAGCTGTTCATGTGCTGCAGTGAGCCGCGCGGTCTTGAGGATGGTCTGGCCCATAGACCAGTACATCCGGTCAACCGCGGGGGTGGAAAGGGGCAGAATAAAATCATGGGGAACAATGCGCCAGCCCCGGGAGGCAAACTTGTGGGGTATCCCCATATTAGCTGTACGTGAAAAAGCATTGTAGGGTCTACCGAATAGTACCAGAGCCATCTCATCAGGGTGCTCCTGGAGGGAGGTGAGCACGGCTTCGCCCATCTCCAGACAGGCCCGGTAGAAAGCCTCCTGGGCCTGCACTGCCAGTTCGAAAGCCTGACGGCTGCGGGTAGGGGATTCACCCAGCTCCCGGCCCATTTCCAGAAACATGGCCTCTCCCTGAGTAAAACCTTCCGCGAAGTCCAGTACCGGGCTTAGAACTTTTTTATCTTTGAGCTCGGGGAAACTGCTGGTGAGATAGTAGGCTTCGGCCTGTACAAAAGGACAGGTAACGGAAGAGTCCCAGCCCCCGTCCACAGGATAGCTGCGCACATGAGGCAGGAAGTAGACATCAGCATCCAGTTTCAAAAGTTCAGCCATGCCTCCATGACTGATTTCCACGGGATAGCAGAAGGCAGACCCCTTGCGGTCAATGCCCTCAGGGTCGATCTTATCATTCAGTACTACATCATAGCCCAGATGATAAAAGTAATTATAATAGAGGGGATAGAGGCTGTTAGTCAGAAGGGAGCGGTTGATGGCCAGGGTCCGTCCTTTTTCCCTCCGGCTGTAGTTCAGGGCATAATCCCGGCTGTAAGTCTGGAAAACCATACGCTCCCGGAGCTGAACCAGATCCAGGGTATCCATATCCAGTTCCAGCTTTTCACCTTTGATACCGTAGTATTTATTGCAGGCTCCGCCAAAAGTATATACTTTGTTTTCAATCAGTATTCGGTTGATAGAACACTTGCGGTCACAGCGCTCCTTCCCACCCGCGCAGATGAAAGGATCCCGGTATTCCACTTCACGGCCGGCCAGGTCAGCCAGGTCGTAGCCGGCTTCTTCCAGCAGTCCATTTTGGAGGCGTTGAGCCACCACCAGGGCTACACCGAATGCCCCCATCAGGCCGGGATCAGGCGGCACGATAATCTCCTTTCCGGTCAGCATGGCCATGGCCAGAGGGACAGCCTGGTTGTAACACACCCCTCCCTGCATAAAGATCTTGTGGCCGACAGGACGGCTGCCCCGTACCCGGTTGTTGTAGTTCATACATACCGAATATACCAGACCGGCCGCGATATCCTCCACTCCGATGCCTTCCTGGATGGCGGACTTGATATCACTGTTGATAAAGGCGCTGCACTGGTCGCTGAAATTAGGAGGGCGCCGGCTGATCAGGGCCTTGGGGCCGATTTCCTCGGTGCGCAAGTCCAGGCTCTCCAGGGCGGCTTCTTCCAGAAAAGATCCGGTGCCGGCAGAGCAGGCCTCGTTCATGGCATAGTCGCTGGCGACCCCGTTGGTGATATAGGTATACTTGGCGTCCTGTCCTCCGATCTCGAAAATGGTGTCCACTCCCGGATCGTAATAGACCGCGGCAGTGGCATGGGCGATGATCTCGTTGACTACAGCCGGTGTCAGGGCGTGCAGACCGGCGATCTGTCTGCCGGAGCCGGTTACACCCAGTCCGATCACTGGGGCAGACTGATCCAGCTGTCCCGCCAGGGCACTATAACACTCCCGGCTGGCCCGGATAGGATCCCCATTGGTACGCAGATAGACCTGGGCTACTATTCGGGAGTCAGCCTCCCGTATCAAAACCGCCTTGGTCGTGGTGGAGCCTACATCCAGTCCCAGAATGAGACGGTCTCCGGCATTTAACCGGCCCCGTTGACTGGATTGGAAGCGGACCTTGTCCATAGCATCCTGGAGGGGCTGTAAATAATGGAAGGATGTGTGTTTTTCCTTAAAAAGACTATCAATAGCGGAAATTCCCGGAGCCGACTGCTCTGCTGCCCAAAGTGCTACGCCCAATGCCTCAAAGACCTCGGCATAAGGGGGAATGATGACCTCAGAGACTCTGCCCTCCAGGCTACGCACCATGGCCTGGTTGCGGGAAGTCCCTCCGATGAGGAGCAGTCTGTCCCTACCTTCACGGGGGAGTAGTTCCAGTATTTTCCCGGCCATCATTTCGGAGAGACCGGCAACCACTTCCTGTTTAGGCACTCCTTTATTGAGGGCGTGGGTACAGTCGCTTTTACAGAACACAGAACAGCGCCCGGCAACCTTGTAGGAGGAAGTGCTGTCCTGCCACTCCTCCTGGTCTTCCAGGCCCAGGTCCATACGTTTGAGCTGTTGGACAAAGAACTCACCTGTGCCGCTGGCGCATTTATTTCCGGTATTAACATTGAGCATCTGACCGCCGGGAGCCATATGGTAGACCACAAAGCTCTCACCGCCCGCGCTGACTATATGCTGGACTTCACCCAGGCTGTCCCGGAAAAAAGCATAGGCCCTTTCAATAGCTTCCGGTTCAGAGATACCCGGAGCGTCCAGGCTGTGGCGGAGTTTCTTACCGGTTACAGCCAGGTGGTCTATGCGGCTGACATCTACCTCTTCCAGGAGTTCGATGAGGCAGCGGCGGGGGTCGCCGTCATGGGACAGATTTTTGCTATAGAGGACGGAGGCAGAAGAAGGGGTGCCTTCCAGAAGGACTATGCCAATACTGGAAGAACCGATGCAGATACCCAGTGAATTCATAAAGATATCCCATTTTTTATCTGGGAATATTATAAGGAAGACATGATAAACTGTCTACTATAAAATAGTTTTCTCAAAGTATCCAGGCTTGTCCTGGACGGTATAGTAACCGCACCGGATATACAGAGACAGGGCTTCTTTGTTGTGAGGGTGGACAAACAGGCGGATGAGATTGACATTCTCCTGCTCTGCCCACATTTCCAGGCTGTGCAGAGCTGAACGGGCCAGACCTTTGCGGCGCTGGCATTCCTGGATGACCAGATCATTGAGATAAATATAGCTGCCCTGATCATCAGACATACGGATGGCCCACAGATAACCGACAGGAATTTCCTGTATATTAAGGATACGGAAGAAAAAATGTCCGGGTGTATCCTTTCCCTGGGGCAGAAGGCTCTTGTTGTCATTCTTTAACCATAAAGCTGCCTGTTCCGCGTCCCAGAAACCGGCCTGGACCTGGGCTTCCGCGAAATGATGGGAGGAGTAGCGCATGAATTCCTGGAACTCATGGTTCTTTAAAGGCCTCAATTTGACCATGTATCTTCCTTAACCTTCAGTCTGTCCATTATATGCAAAATCCTCCGGATTGGCAAATATAGGAGGACTTACATCGATAGATTGACTTTCCGGCGGGATAGGTTAAGATATGCGGGTATTCAGGGGTGTATATATGAAGAAAAAAGGCCGTCTTCCCAGGGGTACTTTGAAAAAATACCTCGGTCTCATGTGGCCCCACACCGGCCTGATCCTGTTGGTTTTCCTTTTGATGGCTTTGTCCAGTTTATTTCAGCTACTTATCCCTCTTCTGGGACGGATCATGATCGACGAGGCTATCCCTGCCGCGGATACCCTTCTCCTTACCACTCTGGGCATAGGGATGCTGGTGTCCTCGGTATTGAGCGGGACCCATCAAAACCAGAGCATCCATTTTTCCAGCTATGTGGCACTTCAAGTGGAGAAAAAACTCAAGCTGAGCTTTTTCCGCCATCTCCTGCATCTTCCCTTTACCTTTTTTGATACCGCTCGTATAGGGGAGTTAAAGCAGAGAATAAAAGATACCGGTATTATCCAGCGTTTCCTGAAGACGATCTTTCTGGATCTTAGTCAGAACCTTTTACGTATGGGCTTTTTCCTGGCAGGGCTTTTTCTTCTGCACCGGGAGCTGGGAATAATGGTAAGCATCATTTTACCTATTTTCATAGTCAATACTGTATTGTTTTCCCCTTTCTACCGGAAAAAATATTTTCAGATCTGGGCAGAAGTGGCCGCTCAGGAAAGCCAGGAGATCGAGACTATCCAGGGAATACGCACCATCAAGATGTTTTCCCAGGAGGACCGCTTCCTGCGCCGACTAACCCGGACCTTTCTCCAGGTATCCAGATCCATACTTCAAAGTAGCTATATCCACAACACTCAGGAGACCCTGTCTGATCTGACCGCGGTGGCGGCTTTGGTAGGGGTCTACTTTTACGGCAGCCGGCTGATCCTGCAGGGCCAGTTCACCATCGGGGGTCTGATCACGGCCATTGCCATCCTGCCTAATATCTTTGCCCCCCTGTCCCGGGCCATCTCTACTCATCCCCAGATGGTGGAGTCCTTTCAGGCTATCCAGCGCTATGAAGAGGTGATGCAGTATGAATCCGAACCGGCTCTGCCCACTGAATCTGAAATTGAATCAAAAGAAATACAGGGAGAAATACGCCTGGACAAGGTCAGTTTTGCCTATATTCCCGGACGGGATATCCTGCGAAATATCAATCTGGACATTCAGAAAGGCGAAACCCTGGCTGTAGTGGGGAAAAGCGGGGCCGGTAAATCCACTCTGGTCCATCTCCTGGCCCGGTTTTATGATGATTACCGGGGGAGTATCTCCCTGGACGGTATTGATATCCGGACACATTCCCTGGAGTATCTCCGTCATAATATAGCCATGGTACCCCAGGAGCCCTTTGTGTTCCGGGGCAGTGTGCGGGAAAATATCTCCCTGGGCGTGCCCTCCTACACTGAAAGACAGCTGGTCAGCGCGCTCCGGGCCGCCCAGTGCATGGATTTTGTCCAGGAACTGCCCCAGGGCATCGACAGCATGCTGGAGGAAGGGGGGCAGAATCTGTCTCCCGGCCAGAGACAACGTATTGCTCTGGCCCGGGTCTTCCTGGCTGATCCCGCTATACTGGTACTGGATGAGCCGGCCTCAGCCCTGGATGAGGAAAATGAGCACAAAATCCAGACCTCTCTGCGTAAACTGAGAGGGGGCAGGACCACTATCATCATAGCCCACCGTCTCTCCACCATCATGGAGGCAGACCGTATCGTGGTACTGGAGGAGGGGCGTATAGTGGAGACGGGCAGGCATAGTGAATTGATAACACGCAACGGCGTCTATACGCGCCTGTTTTCTCTGATGGGGCGCCTATGAAAACCAACACCATTACTATTATGATCCGGGCTACACTGATACTGATAGCAGTTTCGGCATTGTCCCTGCTTCTGTTTCTGCTGCTGGTCAAATCACCGGTACAGATCATTGCCGATGTCACGGTACGCGCACCCTCTACCACCCGCTACTACACTCTGGAAGTGGAACTGCCTCTGTCGGATAAGCACAGGCTGAAAGGTCTGACCAATTGCCTGCTACTCCTGCCCCGGGATGGCGCTCCGGAATGGCGTCTCCCGGCCCGTATCGAACTATTCCAGCCCCTGCCCCATGCCCTGCGTCTCCGTCTCGTCCCGCAACAGAACGATGATGAGACCAGGCTCTACCTGGCAGACCTGGCGGACGGTACCCTGCGTACCCGATTGATCGCAGGCCAGGAATCCCTGTGGTCCAAGATCCTGCGGCAGCCGGATCCCTCCACAAATCATTGACATTCCCATAGGCTGTATTAATATTTATGGACTGAAATAGGAGGTGAGAGATGATCACGAAATGGATAGTATCCATACTGGTCGCCCTGAATTCCAATAAAAAGACCGGAGAACTGGCGGCAGGTATAGCCTGTGCGCTCCTGCTGGCCTTAATCCCGGGTAATAATCTGCTTTGGCCCCTGCTGCTCATTTTGACCATGTTTTTAAAAGTACACCAGGGCATGGAAATGATCTGGCTGGCAATTTTCAAGCTGGTCATGCCCCTGATTGACTGGCCTCTGCATGCCATTGGTATGGCTGTACTTAACATACCCTTCCTGGACGGCTTTTTCACCAAACTCAATAATATACCCCTGGTGCCGTTCACCAAATATAATAACACCCTGGTCATGGGCGGACTGGTGCTGGGTATCCTGCTGTGGCTGCCCGCCTTTTTCCTGTTCCGCTACCTGATCGTCAACTATAGGGAAAAATTCCAGGAAAAAGTAGCCAAATCCAAGTTTTTTAACACCATTAAACGCCTGCCTCTGATCAGAGGCCTGGTATCGTTAGTGTCCCGCGCGGCCGCTGTGGCTGACAAAGTAAGTTAAGGAGGCCGGACATGCGTTGGGGAAAACTGATACTGGTACTGACTCTGACCGGCGGTATCGTAGCCTTTAATCTGGGATTTAAAAACCTGCTGGTGAAGCGCCTCATCGAGTCTACCCTGCAGAGTATCTTCCAGGCCAAAGCCGAAGTAAAGGGAGTCCGCTTTGAACTGTTCGGACCCCGCATCAGATGGGATCACCTGGAAGTAGCCAATGGGGACGCGCCTATGTTCAACCTGTTTGAGCTGGGCAAGACTGAGTTCAAGATGAACGGTGAGGAACTGCTCAAGGGTAAAGTGGTGATTGAGAACCTGGAATGCCAGGGTATAGCCTGGAACACTCCCCGTCTCAAAAGCGGGGCTCTGCCTTACCTTAAAAAGAAGACAGAAACTAAAAAGGAAGAAGCTAAACCGGAAGGCCCCGGCCTGATGGATATCGCCAAGATCAATGCGGAAGAACTTCTGGCTAAGCACCTCCCTGAACTGAAGACCCTCGCCACCCTGTCTAATGCAGCTAAAGAATTCACCGCTTTTACCGGGAAGTGGGAAAAAACAGTACAGGATACGGGTAAAAACGTGGATAACCTGAACACTGACTTTCAGAAGATCAAAGCTATCAATGTGCCTGCCATCAAGACCGTGGATGCCGCCCAGAAGACCCTGGCCGATATACAGCGCTTTAATGACTCTCTCAAGAGTGTGAAGCAGAATGTGGATACCATAAAGAATGATTCCGCGGCAGACTTTAATAAAGTCAAGACAGTAGCCCTGGAGACCAAAGGCTCAGTGGAAAAAGACCTCAAATACCTCAAAGGACTCATCAATATACCCCAGGGCGGGGCCAAAGGCATGGTCAAGACAATGCTGCAGAAGACCCTGTCCGATAAGCTGGGTATGACTTACTTTTATGCCATGAAGGCACTGGACTACGCCCAGGCTCTCAACCAGAGCTCGCCCAAGGATGCCAAAAAGCAGAAGCAGATGATAAAGTCGGCCTCCCTGCGGCGTCCCGGCTACGACGTGTATTTCCCCGGATCGGGTTATCCCAAATTTCTACTGCAGCACCTGGGGACCTCCATCTCCAATGCCGCAGAGAATAAGTATCTCCTGGTGGACGTAAAGGATATCTCCAGTGACCCCAATCTCTGGAACCATCCTATCACCTGGCTGTTTGACCGAAACAACCAGGGTATGGGCCTGCGCATCAGCGGACTGATAGACACCCGCACCAATTCCAACGACAGCTTTAAGATGGATCTGGATCTGACTTCTATTCCTTTCCAGATAGGGACGGAGTTGTCCTTTATGAACATCCAGGCCGCGGCAGGCAAGTACAATGTGGGACTGGGTCTGGACCTCAAAAAAGATAAGGCCAATGCCGGCTCCCTGAAGCTGGTACTCCAGGATATGAAGTGGACCAAGGGTGATAAGCCCAATACCGTAAGTGATATCCTGTATGATATCCTGGCGGATTCTCCCACACTGGATTTTGATATTAAGTATCAGGTTATCATGCCGGCGGGGACCCTGGACCTCCAGGTAGCCTCCAGCCTGGATGATGTCATCCAGAAGAAGATAGGCAAATTCATCGACGATATGGTGAAGCAGGCTGAAGCCAAACTCAAAAGCGAACTGGACAGGATCACCGCCCCTCTGGTCAAACAAAAAGACCAGCTCCTGGCTAAAGTAGATGGGGTACAGAACAGCCTCACTGCCAGCACCCGGAAAGTGGATGAATACCAGAAAGAAATCGACAAAAAGAAAGCGGAAGTGAATGCCCGCATTGAAGCTATTAAAAAAGAAGCAGCAGGAAAAGTCACCGATACCATCAAGAAAAACGTGACTATCCCCAAGTTTTAAAAACTCACTACGATTTGTAAGGCAGCGGCGGTTATTAAACCGCCGCTGTTTTTATGGGGATTCGGTTTTTTGATATTCTCTCTGGAATTTGAAAATAAGCCGATTTAGGCCTACAATCATGGGATTAAAATGGAAGAGCAAGGAGGGGAGGATGCGAACAAAAGTGAGAATGCTGGCTGTGGGCTTGCTCCTGAGTCTG
>CAYRWR010000041.1:0-32306 GCA_964428015.1 uncultured Brevinematales bacterium
AAAAATCCCCATCCGGTCAAAACTGAGCGGGGTGAGCTTCAGAAAATCGCCCCCCAGTTTTTCCATAGGCTGATAGAAAAAGCGGATATAATCCACAGGTGAAGATTTAGGGATGAGGTTCATCTGAATCTTACGGGCCAGATCCAATTCATTATCCATGAGTTCCTGCTGAAGCTGCAATTTATTTCTTTCTTCCTTGATGATCCTGGTGTTTTCCAAAATATGCTGTGACATAGAAGCAAAGCTGTTCTGAATAGAGGTGATTTCATCCTTTATCTGGGGGGGCGGAGTGATGGGAGACATTTCCTTGTCAAACCGGGCGATATCATATTCCAGTTTACTGAGGGGCCGGGTCAAAGTATTGGAGAACCACAGGCTAATCAGGCTGAGAATGATAATAGATAACAGGATCGATATGCGGGACATATTCTGAAACTGGAAAAACTGCTTGTTCTTCATATTGACATCATAGAGCACCCCAATATAAGTCCATTTCTTCTCCTGGTACCCCAGACGAAGGTCCAGCGGGCTGATCTGCATCAGGGGGGAGCGGTAAAAATAATAAGTCTTGCCGTCATCCAGTTTGATTTTGGGCAGACTGCCGCTGTCTTTTAACTGCACACTCTGAAGCTTCTGGATCACCGAGGGTTTATTCAGATCCGGATTGGACAGGACAAAGCCATTAGGCGTCTGAATAAAATAGACCAGTTCAAATTCCTGAAAGGCAAATTCCGAAAAGTAGTCATAATCCAGCGGAGTGACGATCTCCGCGAAACCGGTCTTGGCATTGCGCTCCAGGTCGTAAATGATGGAACAGTTGCGCAAAACCAGGACATTGGAAACCAGGTCCGGTATGGTAGTGGTGTAGCGGCGGGTGTACTGGGGACTTTGCAGATGTTCCCAGATATAATCTATGGCGGGTTGGCTGGCCGCGAATGTTACATCCCTCCAGTTGTAGATATCCCGGTAATAGTTGGTATTTCCCAGGAAGACTTCATACATCCTGACTTTATATCTGGTACCGAACATGCTTTCATCACTAAGCCGGAATTGGATCCTGCCTTTGACTTCCTCAATGAGGAAATTCTGATGGGATATAAAATAAGTATAATTGCGGAATTTTTCCAGATCCGCTTCCAGAGCAATCTTGAAGGTATTGACATAGGATTCCATGTTTTTGCGCATGATTGTAAATTCTTCTCTGCGGTGCAGGATCAGCAGTAAAAAAGCGACCGTGAGCAGGGGCAATAATCCAGTGAGCAGGTTGTTTAACAAGGTCTTCTGACGGATTTTCATGGAATTCCCTATTTACTAATATGCTTCATTCTATACCCGTTTCCGGATTAGCGCAATAGGAAAACATTTGTTCTAAAGGAATTACAGGAGGTAAGAAAGTTTTTCGATTTCTTCAGGATCATCGATGGTGCGGGTGATGACCCGGCTGGTATCGCGTTTGAGGTCGATCTGTATGGGCATTCGCAGAGGCAGCCCCTTGGGGTTTTTGAGCACTACTACTTCCGGTTTGGTAGAGTATTCCTCGTTTTTACCGGTGATATAGCCGATCTCGTTGGAATTCAGCTGAACAAAGGAGCCAATGGGATAAAAACTGCCCAGGTCATACTTCATGGCCATTTCATTGATAAAACGCTGCGAGACATAGGGGGAAAAATGACTGAGGGTGTGGCGCATCACATAGAGCAGGGCATCATTGATGGAATAAGCCTTTTTGTAGCTGCGCTCCGTGGTGAGGGCGTCATAGACATCGCACACACTCACGATCTGGGCAAAGTTTCCTATGGCCTCCCCCTGCAGACCCAGGGGATAGCCGGTTCCATTCCAACGTTCGTGATGAAAGAGTACCACCTTTTTGATATATTTGGACAGGGTGGCATCGTCTTTGATCAGTTTAAAACCCAGCACCGGGTGGTTTTTCATGACGCGGAATTCTTCCTCATTGAGCGTACCGTGCTTGTTGACAATTCGGGAAGGTATCTTGATCTTACCGATATCATGCAGAAATCCGCCCAGCCCCACTTCCTTGACATAGTAGTTATTAAAGCCCAGCCGGCGGGTGAGATACATAGACAGTATGCCCACATTGATAGAGTGGGTATAGGTATAGGAGTCATAATCCTTGAGCACCATCAGGTTGAGAAAGCCGTTGGGGTTGCCTTCCAGGTCGCTGAACAGCTTTTCGATTACCGTCTGGGCCATATTGACATCGGGCAGCTTGCCGTAGCGGATCTGGTTGACGATCTCATCCAGTGCCTGCGAGGCATATTCCAGACTGGCATCGGAAAAGATAGGGCTTTCCGCGGCGGTATTTTTCCACTTGGGTGGGACATAATAGATAGTCTTGATACCGGTGACATTCAGCTTGGCGATGAAATTGTCCGTCATGGGCTTACGCGCGGGCCACAGCATAGTTCCTTTTTCATCATAGACAATACCGGAGAGCACGGAGCCGGGCTTGAGGAAATGGACTTCCACTTCCTTGAGTTTGCTTTTATCTATCATCAGGCCTTCTTTTTTTACTGGGAAAAGACACTTTTCTTTTTTTCACTACTTAAGTTTACACACAAATCAGGAAATCCTCAATTAAATACCTTTTTTAAGAGGTGATTTCTCAGTCACAGCAGAATTCCAGAAAACTATGCCCTACAGGCTGAGCCCTTACCTTCCTCCCCGTGTCTTCAGGGTAGAGGCGACTGAGGCCGCGGAGATTACCTGAAGTGTGGCTGGTGAGCTGGTTGTCCCTTCGCACAGGAGTGTCCTGCCCACTTGTTCCAGCTGTATTGAGCCGGAGGCGTCTTAGCGAGTATGGGGCGGTGCCGCGTCCTAACGCTCCGCGATGACTACAACCTAGTCATGATAAAATGACTTTCTTGAAATATAATGAGTTATACTGTAATATATACATTATTAAGCAAATATTCGTTGACATTTTTCAACTACTTTTTATTATAACAGTATACCACGGTGCTTTTTTTTCGATTTTTTAACATTTTAATTTTTTATTATAATGTATACAACAAATTAATATTTTTAGAAAAACGGAGCGGTGCATGAAGAACAAGACGGCGCTGTCCAGGGTGGAGACCAGACGGGAAGACGACCTTTCCGCTTTGAATTACTTCGCGGGAGAGCTGAATAATTTTCTGACTGTCTCCAGCCTGCTGGAAGCCGGTCTACGGCTATTCCGGGACATACTCCAGCCCGACCAGTTTTTTTATCTGGAGAAACAACAGGATCTGATGATCCTGAAGCAGCAGCATCCCCCTCTGGAAGACCCTCAAAAATTTCTGGTCCATGATTTCAAAGAATGCCTGTGCGGTATGGCTGCTTCTACCCTGGGGCCGGTCTTTTCCAATGATATCGACAAAGATAAACGCTGCACCCGAAAGGAATGCGCCATCCAGGGCCTCAAGTCAGTAGCCATCCTCCCTATCCTGCTGGAAAATAAGCTTTTCGGCTTAGTGGGACTAGCCCTGCGCAGCAGCCGCAAGCTCAAAGACAGACAGGAATTGCTGAACGGTATGGCCCGGCACCTATCCCTGGCACTGAGCAATGTCCAGTACATGGAAAAATACCGTCTTCTCATTGAAAACCAGTCTGAGATACTGGTGATTCTGGATTTGTCCGGTGTGATCACTTTTATCAGCCCGCAAATCCGTTTGCGCTATGGCCTCACCCAGACACAGCTGCAGGGCGACTCCTTCCAGAATCTGGTCCACCCTGATGATACCGCCAGTTACCAGGCAGCTCTGCAGGAACTCCGAAAGGGAAACAGTATTCATATCGACCTCAGGATCAAGTCCGGTCAAGGATACCGATGGACCAGCTGGTCCTTTACTACTCAGAAAGATGAAAAAGAACAGGTATTACACTACTTAGGCGCAGGCCGGAATATTGAAGATCAAATCCAGGCAGAACAATCCCTGCGACAGGAAATGGAGCTGAACAGCCTGATTATCAACCATGCCGGTGTAGGAATCTGTGTGGCGCACGAGACAGGAGACTCCACAATTTTTGGATTTACTTTGTGGAATTCTGCCTTGTCTGCTATGACCGGATACAGCCTGGAAGAATTACAGAAAATCGGCTGGGACCAGGTACTTTTTCCGGATACCGCAGAACGGGACAAAGCCCTGCTCACCATGGTGGAACTGATCCGGGATGGAAACATCCATGCCGAATGGAAGGTCACCACACGGTATGGCGAACTCAGGGATTTCTACGTTACCTTCCGCCATCTAAGGGAACAGAAAGAAGCCAAATACTATGTGGGTATCTTGCGGGACATCACTCTCCAGAAAGATTATGAAAGCAGATTGGCATCAGAAAAAGAAAAACTAGCCGTAACCCTGCGCAGTATCGGGGACGGGGTCATCACCACAGACCTGGAGGGTAAGGTCACCTCCATGAACCGTCAAGCTGAGATCATGACCGGATGGCAGGGTGAAGATTACCTGGGACGAGACCTTTCAGAAGTTTTCCGTATCTACGATGGTTCACTGGACCAGCCCTGTGAAAATCCCGCCCTCAAGGTGCTGAAAAGCGGTAAGATAGAGCTCCTGCCCCAACGGACCCTGCTGGTGGACCGTCAGGGTAATGAGAAAGTGATCCAGGATAGTGGCGCACCCATCAGAAACGCGAAAAGCGAGATAATCGGAGTAGTTCTGGTATTCCAGGATATGACTGAAAAACAGAAACTGCTGGATGCCGCCGCCACCAACCAGAAACTGGAGTCTCTGGGTGTTTTAGCCGGGGGTATCGCCCATGATTTTAATAATATCCTGGCCGGCCTGTTCGGGTATATCGACCTGGCCCTGAACAACCAGCTGGAAAAATCTGAAGCCCAGGATCTGCAGAGAGAGGCCCTGGAAGTCATGGAACGTGCCCGGGGACTGACCCATCAGCTCCTGACTTTTGCCAAGGGGGGCTCTCCCGTCAAAAAGGTGGTTGACATAGCTTCTTTCCTTAAAAAGACTGTCAAATTCGCCCTGAGCGGCTCTACAGTATCCTGTGAATATGATATAAGCCCTGAATTGTGGTACAGCGAGATAGACCCTAATCAGCTCAGTCAGGCGGTGAATAATATTGTCATCAACGCGGTACATGCCATGCCCAAAGGAGGCGTCATGAAGGTCTATGCGTCCAATCTGGACGAGGAACAGAGTAAACAAAACGGCCTGATGCCCATCAAGCATGTGGAGCTTCGTTTTACAGACTGTGGTATCGGTATACCCCAGGAGATACTGCCTTCTATTTTTGACCCTTTCTTCACCACTAAACCCAAAGGACACGGGATGGGACTGACCATCAGCCACTCTATCGTACGCAGGCACGGAGGTGCCATCCACGCTGATTCCAAACCGGGACAGGGTGCGGTGTTCAGCATCTATCTCCCTGCAGAAGTAAAAAAGAAGCCTAGTGAAGAATCTGGAGAAGAAAGCCTCCAGACTGTGACAGGGAAGGTGCTGTTGATGGACGATGAAGAGATGATCCTGGACATCCAGTCCCGCATTCTAAAATCCATGGGTTATACCGTGGATATAGCCCGCAACGGCCAGGAAGCCCTGGTCCTGTTTGACCGCTCTATCCGTGATAACCATCCCTATAGTGCCATGTTTTTTGATCTGACTATCCCTGGTGCCATGGGAGGGTGTGAGGCAGTGAAATATATCCGAAAACTGGATAAAACTATGCCTGTATTTGTATGTTCAGGGTATGCTTCTGATGATATCATGGCTAATCCCAAACCCTATGGCTTTACCGCCAGCCTGAATAAACCCTTCAGCCGGGAGGAGTTGACCAGTCTTCTAAAAATAAATAAGCGTAGAAAAAAATAAGGGTTAATGGTAAAACAGGAATTACAAAGCCGATACTAATCCGTTAATTATTTTACGTGGTATTTTAGATCTTTGTACCTTCTATTGCCACTTTTTCTGTTTGGAATTATAAATTCTGGATTCACCCAGACGAGTCCCGTACCAAAGCTCATATTGATCATCAGAGATCTTTCTGTAAAAAAGAGGGCCTTCGGGATTGAGATTAATCCCTGCCTGTTCCAGATCTTCAGGCAATACAGGGTTGTGCTGACGGTATTGCTCGATCAGAGAAATGATTTTATTACCATGTATTTCTTTGATATTGGTACACGCGAAAAGTATAAAAAAACCAAACCCCAGTAATATAAATCTAAACTGAGCCATTCAAACTTTCTCTCCTTTTTATCTTCAGCACCCCAAAGTTTTTTCTCTATATCCTGTATTTATAGCATTTCAAAAAACCTTTCCTAACTCCACAGCAGACTGGCGCGCAGCTCCCGGGTGGTCTTACGCAGCCTGGAGGAGAGTATCCGGCTGAAATTGCGCATGATGTGATAGCCGATGTGGGGTTTTTGTTCAAAGAGCTTTTCCAGGTTATCCCGGGTGAGTACCAACATGCGGCTGTCTTTTTCACAGATAGCGCTGGCGGAGCGGTTTTCTCCATCTATCAGTGAAAATTCGCCAAATACCTGGCCTTCGGTCACTGTATGTACCGCGGCTTTTTCTTCCTTTTGCTTGAGAGAGATGGCAATTCTGACTTTGCCCTCCGCCAAAAGGTAGAGTTCACTGCCGCTGTCTCCTTCCACAAAAACCTCTTCTTCCTTTTTAAAGGTTTTATCCTGGCACATCTCGGCTATGTTCTTGATTTCATCCGGGGTTAAACCCTGGAATAATTCCGCTTTTTCCAGAATAGCTGGAATATTCATGCTTTACTCCCCTATACTACAATTCTTCAATGATTACTTCCGCTATGGAAAAGATTTTATCAGACAGAGTTAACAGATTACCTATGGTATCCAGAAATATCGCGCTTTGTTCCAGACTGATATCCTGACTTTTCTGCAGACTGGAATAATGCTCCTGCTGATACTTTTTCCCCAGGCGTCCCAGTTTAAAGTGCAGCTGAGTGATCTGTTCAGCCAGTTCATGATCTCGATTGGTAAAGGACTCTAACCCCTTATGATAGAGTTCGCTGACTTTTTCCGAGATATCCCGGATTTTTTGCAGTTCACCCTGGGGCAGGGTCAGATTTTCAGATACCAGCTTCTTGGCCTGGTGCATGATTTCTTTTACCACCACGTCTCCGCTGGCTTCCAGAAAACTGGTGAGATAGAGCTGGGCCATATGACTGGCGGATTCTGCTCGGGACAGACTGGATCTGGCGATGGTATTGAGATAGGGCCGGATGGCTTCATCCAGAATGTCTATTTTGTCATCCTCTTTATAAGTGGACTGTATCTTTTTCTCATCCCGCTTTTCATAAATATCAGGCAGGGTATTTATCATGCCGATCAGGATTTCCCACATGCGCCCTATTTCTTTGCGGGACAAATCCAGAGCCACACCAGGACTATTTTCAAAACCTTCCTGCAGATACATAGGCTGGAAAGTGGCCGCGCTGTCAGGATCAGGGGGCATGAGTTTCATCATCAGTTTTTCAATAGGTTTGAGGAAGGGGAGAAATACCAGACTGCCCCATATCGACATCAGGGTATAGGCATTGGCCACCTGGCGGGGTACACCGGTCATGCCCGTAACATTGGACAAGCCCACGGTTATTTTTTCCAGTAATCCCAGGAAAGGATAACAGACCAGGACACCCATGACCGCGAATAAGAGATTAGCTACGGCTACACGCTTGCCGTCCCGGTTAGCCCCCAGTGAGGCCAGGATTCCGGTCATAGTAGTACCAATGATGGCCCCCAGGGATATGGGCATGGCTGAGCTGAGCGTGATCAGCCCCTGGTCGGCAAAGACCATGGCCAGTCCCACCGTAGCTCCGCTGGACTGAATGATGGCAGTAAACAATGCCGCGAATAGTAAAGCCAGCAGGGGATAATTACCCAGGGATAACAGCAGACCTGTAAAAGCGGGATTGGAGCGCAGGGGCATCATGGCTTCTGACATCACTCCCATCCCGAAGAAAATCAAGCCGAAACCTATCAGTATCTCTCCCAGATTGCGGATTTTTTTAGTCTTAGCTACAGCCAGCAGTATAAATCCCCCGATGACAAGCAGGAGGGAATAATCAGAGATTTTAAAAGCGATCAGCTGGGCAGTAATAGTAGTACCGATACGGGCCCCCAGCATCACGCTGAAGGATTGCGCCAGGGTCATGAGTGTAGCACTGACAAAACCCACGCACATGGAGCTGGTAGCGCTGGAGCTCTGCACCGCGGCCGTAGTCACAAAACCGGCTAATACCCCTGATACCGGGTTGGTAGTGAATTTGGAAAGCATGTCTTTCATCTTACCGCCGGCCATGTTCTGCAAACCGTCCGCCCCCAGCTTCATGCCGAACAAAAACATGCCCAGTCCTCCCAGTAATCCGATGATCACCATGATGATCCAGGATTTTTCATTGGCGGTGACCCGGATGGTCTCAGCCGGCTGATAGGGCAGAGCAGGTAGAGTGGCACTGAGGAAATATTCACCTTTTTTGCTGAAGCCGGACAGATTGGTAACTATGAGTCCGTTATTATCCGAGACCATGAGCAGTACCGGAAAACCCTTGACTCCCTTGGGTACTCCGGCCGCCTGAAGCAGTACCTGCATACCGGCAACAGGCCGGTTATTGGACTCTACGGAAAGCTTAATCTCCACCGCGCTTTTTCCGGCTATGGTAGTGAGAGCATTAATACCCTTGGGATAAGATAAATTTTTGATCTGAATTATTCCGGTATCGCCCGCAAAGAGTCGTGCGGATGTGAGTAAAAATAGAATCAATAACAGTAACTTTTTCATTATTAAATCCTTTAAAATTTATAAAAGAAATGAAGAATCATTTTAGACAAAAGCTGAAAAAACTGCAATAAATCCTTCCGGCCTACTCGGAAACCAGACCCTGAGATTTTCTGTTTTTATAATAAAAAAACCGCCCGTAGGCGGTTGGATTAATCAGATGTCTGCTTAGTTCCGGGTAGTAAGCTCCCGGTACATGCGGCTGGTCTGGATTTCTTCATTTGCCTGGTATTTTCCGATATAGGGGATACGTCTGCCTCGCGCCTCAACATAAAAGATCTGGCAGATATCCACAAAGGGATAGACGATAACCGGCTGGATCACCGAGATCTCCAGGGTCCAGTATCCGCTGAAGCCTATGTCCCCGAATCCCGCGGTGGCATGGATGGACAGACCCAGACGTCCCACCGAACTGCGCCCTTCGATCATGGGCACAAAATCAGTGGTAGTGGTCTTTTCCATAGTGCGGCCCAGGTATAGACAGCCCGGCTCCAGCATATAGCCGTCCTCCGGGATGATTATTTCTTTAAAACGTGTTTCTTCCTTCATATCCAGGACCCCGCTGTCCACCAGCAGGAGCCGGTTATGGAGACGCAGGTTGTAGGAATTGGGGTTGATTCGGGATTCATCAAAGGGCTCTATGGCGATAGTACCCCGTTTCATCTGCTTCATTATTTCCGGTCCGGTCAGGATCACACTGGTCTCCTTGTATTGTCTTTTCTATTTTAATGAGTCGCGGTTTTCGCGCAGTTTATCTGCTTCACCCTGCATCTTAGCTAGTTTGGCCTTTTCCTGTTCTATGACAGCAGCGGGAGCTTTGTCCAGGAATTGGGGATTAGCCAGTTTCTGGCCCAGTTTTTCGATCAGACCGCCCAGGCGTTCTATTTCTTTATCCAGACGCTCTTTTTCTTTGGCGGTATCGATGAGGCCTTCCAGGCTGATATAGAGTTCAAACCCGTTACCCACCCCGGCGGCTTCACTATCCAGCTTATTACCTGTAGTCAGCTCCAGTCCGGCCAGTTTGGCCAGCTTTTTTATGGCGTCCAGATTGTTGTCCAGGGCACTGGCAGGTATGCTGGCGTCCAGCTTGATGCGGGCCTGCACGTCAGTGGAAGGTGGAATCTTGTACTCACCCCGGATGTTACGCACGGTGTAGATGATCTCCTGGAGTATACGGATCTCCGTTTCTTCTTTTTCAAACACATACTGAGGATCATAGACAGGGTAATCACTGACCATGATGGAGCCATCCGCCCCGGGCAGAGACTGGTAAATCTCTTCGGTCACAAAGGGCATCACAGGATGGAGTAATTTGAGGGCACCGGCCATGACATGGTACAGCACACTGATCTTGCTGCGTTTGGCAGACAGGTCATCCCCATAGAGGGTGACTTTGGAGCTCTCGATAAACCAGTCACAGATATCCCCCCAGATGAATTCATACAGGGAAATAGTGGCATCGTTAAATTTAAAAGTCTCAATTTCTTCACTGACTTTTTTAATGGTCTTATGGTAACGGGACAGGATCCATTTGTCGAAACTATCAAACTTAACGTCTTTCCAGTCCAATGGTTCCAGTTCGCCCGCGGCATGGTGTATAAAGCGGGCGGCATTCCAGATTTTATTGCCGAAATTACGGCCTATTTCACACTTCTCATTAGAGTACAGAATGTCATTGCCCAGAGGGGCCAGACGGATGATGGTGTAGCGCAGGGCATCAGCACCAAATTCAGCAATCACATCCAGCGGGTCGGGACTATTGCCCAGAGATTTGGACATCTTACGACCCAGCTCATCCCGGATCAGTCCGGTAAAGTAGACCTTGTCAAAGGGGATTTTCCCCATAAATTCATAACCCGCGATGATCATACGGGCCACCCAGAAGAAGATGATGTCCGGGGCGGTGACCAGGGTGCTGGTAGGGTAATAGTACTTAAGCTGGTCGTCCACCTCCGGCCAGGAGTGCACCGCGAAGGGCCATAGCCAGGAGGAGGCCCAGGTATCCAGTACGTCTTCATCCTGCCGGATCTCATCCCCCACACTGTCACCCAGGCGTTCCGGGCGCTGTTCAAAGGCGCCGTATTCGCCGGTCTTGTCGCAGTAGTATACCGGGATGCGGTGTCCCCACCACAACTGACGACTGATACACCAGTCACGTATATTGTCAGTCCAGTTATAATAGGTCTTTTCCAGTCTTTCAGGATAAAATTGAATTTTTTTATCTTTGATAGCGGATACGGCCGGTTTGATCAATTCGTCCATGCGCATGTACCACTGTTCCGACAGGAAGGGCTCAATGGGCACATGTCCCCGTTCTGAATAGCCCACATTGTGGGTATAGTCTTCTATCTTGTCCAGATATTTCAGGGCTTCCAGCTGTTCCACCACGGCTTTGCGGGCTTCGTAGCGGTCCAGGCCCCGGTACTCTTCCGGTACGCTGTCATTGAGGGAGGCATCTTCATTGAGGATATTGATGATCTCCAAATCATGACGCCGGGCCATCTCGTAGTCATTGGGGTCGTGAGCCGGGGTGATCTTGACCACGCCGGTACCAAACTCCATGTCCACATACTCATCAGCGATAACGGGGATTTCCCGTCCCACGATAGGCAGGATTACAGTCTTGCCCACTATGTCTTTATAGCGCTTGTCCTTAGGATTGACCGCCACGGCGGTATCGCCCAGCATGGTCTCAGGCCGGGTGGTAGCCACAATGACAAAGTCTTTGGAGTCTTTGAGAGGATATTTGAAATGCCACAGCTTGCCGTTGACTTCCTTGAAGTATACTTCTTCATCGGAGATAGCGGAGCGTGACACCGGGCACCAGTTTACCAGGCGGTAGCCTTTGTAGATCAGGTCTTTTTTGTACAGCTCCACAAAGGCATGGATCACGGCTTTGTAGTAGCCCTCATCCATGGTGAAGCGTTCCCGGTCCCAGTCGCAGGAGGCACCCAGCTTCTTGAGCTGGGAGATGATGATGCCGCCGTATTTGGTCTTCCATTCCTGAGCGTATTCCAGAAATTTGTCCCGGCCGATGTCGTGTTTGTTGATGCCTTTTTCCGCCAGGTAGGAAGTGACTTTGGCCTCAGTGGCGATGGAGGCATGGTCAGTACCGGGTATCCAGCAGGCCTCATAGCCCCGCATGCGGTGGTAACGTATCAGGATATCCTGGATAGTATTATTAAGGATGTGCCCCATGTGCAGCATCCCGGTCACATTGGGGGGCGGGATCACGATGGTATAGGGCTTCTTGTCCGGGTTGGGACTGCTCTTGAAGTAGCCTTTTTGAGTCCAATCCTGATAGATTCTGTCTTCGAAGGCCTGCGGGTCAAACGCTTTGGCCAGTTCTTTTTTGGGCATGGTATTGTCCTGTGTATTTTGTGGATTCCCAATAGTTTAAGACAGGATGGATGAGTTGTCAAACAGTGGAAGAAATGGATAAAATATAATTAAAACCCATTATTTCTGTTTTTCATAAATTGGACATTAGATTTGTTTTTTTATATTATTAATATACTTTCATTATCCTTGGTTAGATTCAAATTGAGGTGAACATTGATACTTATGTATATACCTTTTATCCTGATTCTGGTAGTAATCCATATAGTCTTTTATAAAGTCCGTCCAGGTAGGGTAGAATGGAATAGTCTGCGAGGATGGAATTTTCGGGCTCAGCTAGTCACCTCCGCACTGGCCTGGACTCCCCTGATAATACTGTCTATCATCGCGGTAGGCGGATCTCCCCTGGAAGCAGCAATAGTATTTGGTTTCCTTATAGGCTGTATTTTAAAATCCCTGCTCCTGGGTATTGTTATCCTGATACGTAATTCCCGCTACTTCGCGGAAAAACGGAACTATAACACTCCGGCAGAGCAAAGCCATGAAGTAACACCGGAGGGTCGGGATACAGTTTGATACCGCTTTGTTTATGATAAAGACATTTTCCCATCTTGCTTCTTACCGGTAAAACAGAATGAAAATAGGCAAGTATTGAGCTGAAACTGATCACATCATTAAATACTTTTATTAATAAGGTGGTTTGTTGAAACCTAATCTTAGGAAGGCTGCTCACATTCCTGGTAAATATCAAAATTTTAAAATAAATAGGAGAAAAAATACAGATGAGACAGTATCATGGTATCGCTTTTTTTCTGATTACAGGATTTTTGTTGTCCCTGGGAGCCTGCGGCGCGTCTTCAAAAGATATCCTGGGACCTGTACTGTCTAAATACCAGCTGCCCGCCATGGGATACGCGGTAGTTAAAAAAGATAAGATACTGGCTCTGGATGTCAAGGGCAGCCGGATCTTTGGCCAGGATATCCCGGTACAGACTAATGACGTCTTTCACTGGGGCTCATGTACCAAGTCGGTCACGGCGTTCCTGGCTATGGTACTGGTCCAGGAAGGGGTGATCCGCCTGGACACCACTCTGGGAGAGGTGTTTACCAACTACTCCCTAAATCCCAAAATGAAGACCATCACCCTGGAGCAACTCTTATCCCATACTGCCGGGCTGCCTCGCGATTATTACACCCGGAAAATGCAGCGCGGCCTGGATAAGATCAAAGACCCCGTCGCGGGAAGAAAATTCACCTTAAAAAATACCCTGTCTCATGCTCCGGTGTTCAGATCGGGCTACCACTATTCCAATCTGGGTTTTAACCTGGCAGGGGCCATGCTGGAACAGGCCGCCGGCCGGTCCTATGAGCAGCTGGTACTAGAGAAGGTGTTCACCCCTCTGGGGATGAGCACCGCTACTTTTGACGGCCCCACGGACCCTCACAAAATCACCAAGCCGGTGGGGCATACCTATGCCGGCACGCCTAAATACAGCGACCTGCCCTCTGCATACAATTCCTCGGGACGTCTGCAGACTTCGATGGGAGATTTTGCCCTCTATGCCCGCTTCATACTCCAGGGCTTGACACGGGGGCAGAGCCTGGTAAAACAGGATCTCTTCCTGAAACTCTTCACTCCCCATCAGGAAAACTACTGCCTGGGCTGGGAATGGTCCGATCAACCCTGGGCAGGCGGCAGGATTTACTCCCACGACGGCAGTAACGGCTTAAATTTTGCCCGGATATTGATCCTGCCTCAACGGCAGCTGGCCATTGTGGAGGCTGTAAACCGGGAAGAGGCAGCCTCGGTGCATGAACTGACCGACATCCTGCTTAAAAAGTACAGCCGGGATTACCGGAAGTTGAATAAATGAGTGGCAATAAGAGTGATGATATTATAGAGAAATACTAATATCTAATTGTCCCCGGGCCTTCGGCTTTGGCTTCTTTCAGGATCGACCACAGCCTCGACTCAATATCATGGTAGTTTTCTTCCTGGCCTTTGGGCAGTATGGAAGCACTGAAGGTAATATCATCATTGATCTGGAAGCCTTCCATAATGAAGTGATGACCTTTTACCGTCTTCTGGAAATCCTGGACTATCTGCAGGGCTGTAGATAGGGAACACTCTGCCAATAGCAGCAGGAAGCTGTCGTCCTTCAATCTGACTATATAATCTATCCCCCGGGTGGAGTTTTTGAGCAGATATGCTATAGTGGATAAAATATAGTCCCCGGTGTAGTAGCCGTAGCGTTTGTTAAATTTTTCCAGATCATCCAGGTCTAAGAGAGCTATGGTAAAATGCAGAGGTACCAGGTCGCGGATCTGATGAATGATGGCAGGATTAAAGGCTCCGGTCAGTTCATCCAGGAAACGGTTGTCTTTTTCCAGCTCTGACTTTCGGCGCAGGCTGATCATCTGGAAGTGCACATCCACAAAAGCCCCTATAATAACCCCCGCTGTGATGAGATAAAACACCACGATAGCCTGTGAAGTAAACAGGATGATGTTGGTAGACAGGAACAACCCCAGCAGGTCATGTATGAAAAAAGGCAGTACAAACCCCATAGCCTGGAGCTGGATAGCGCTGAAAACATCTTTTCTCTGCAGAAAAGTGCGCAGGATAATATAAAGGGTATTAAACAGAAACAGGATCACCAGCAGATTAAGTTTATAGTAGACACTCTTGATCAGAATGGTGTCAGGAGGTAAACATAACATGACAACGCTGGACATAAAATAGATCACTGCCAGAATATCAGAGGTAAGGGTGTGCTTCATACGGTATTCACGGCAGTAAGCCAGACTCAGGAAACCCAGAGAAGCATAAAAAGAAGCCATGACCAGTTTTTTAAATACCGCGTAGGGCATGGCCAGTATCTCTATGAAGTAATAATCAAAAAAGTAAAGAGCCAGAAGTATCAGGGCTATACCCATGAATACCCGGCCCCAGTTCCGGTTGATGTAAAAACCGATAGACAGAAAGATAATACCCAGTAATATCAGGAAGCCCACCGAAATCAACACCAGGGCATTATTGAATAGGTTCAGGAAAAACACATGTCGGTAAGCCGGTGTGTCCTCGGTGATATAGAGGGGTACGGTAAAGCCCAGGCTGGAAAGGGATTTTACTTTCAGTTCCAACAGGTTTTCTCCTGATACCAGGAGATCCTGGTCCAGAGTGACATATTCCGAATGATTCCAGCGGGAGGTCTTGCCCCGGCGCATGTCCCCTACCTGTTTGAGAGAGGTCCCGTTTAGTAATACCTGGAAGGCGTTACCATCCATAACCGGAATCACCAGCACCGGATCATGAAACTGGCCGGGTACATAACGGAATGTGGTATGTACCCAGAGATGGCGCAGATGTTTTTCCTGATGAGAAGTGTACAAAATATTAAACGGGATAGAATTGGTGGTGACCCCGTTGAGCGGATCATCTACTACGATACCCCGGTCAATAGTGATAAGAGGCTGAATACGGGGAGGAAAATACAGCTTCTTTACTGCCAGCATGGACAACAGAGACAGCCCCACCAGGGCTGTAAAAATAAAGGCATGGAGAACCAGGTTTTCTCTACGGATTTTCATTCAGACTCCTCTCATCCCTTGTATTGTAGTACCCTTTCCTATGATTGGCAAGAAATAGTATAGACAAGAAAAGATATTTTCAGATAGTATATATCACTTCTATTTCAGTTAAATCAACCAATATTTACCCTTTATTTAAATACTTTTTTTGATTATTTCTTAAGATAAAGATATTATTTGAGTTGTAGGCTGTCATATATTTATTAATACAAATTTCTTATGTAACTGGTTTGTTTTCAACAAGGTAGGAAAATGAAGTACCGCAATAGGATTTTAGCAGGTTTTAGTCTCTTTATATTATTAAGTATAATAATGATCATCATCAATATTATTTTTTTAAATATAACCGCACGTAAAATCAAAGCAATCACTACGCAAATATTTACCATCAATAACCTGACTCAGGAATCCTCCCTTATTATTTTTAAAATACATGCTGATGTCTGGAATGGCCTGGTCCTGGATCAAAATCACAAGAGTGAATTGACCAGGGAAATGGACCAGGAAGCCCGAAGGTTTTATCAGAATATAAGAGACATCATATCTCTGGATAATTCCGAAAGTGATTTTCAGCAATTGCTCACTGATTTTAAAATTTATTATATTTTTGCAACTTCTGTTATTAAAGATATTAGGGTTTCCGATTTAGAAAAATATAAACAATCCCTGCTGAATTTTAAGAAAAACCGCGACAATTTAAATGCCACACTTAATCTAACAACAGAAAAAAGCCGTAATACTTTCGCGGATTCACTAAAAAGCCTGGAAAGGGATTTTACTTCTGCACTTTTTTATCTGATTATTTTCGGACTCTTGATCACTATTTTATCTTTTAGTGCTTCTGTGGCACTGTCCCGCAGACTGACCCAGCCCATCGAATATCTCACCGATATTGCTCAGAAAATTGGTCAGGGTGAATATAACGTTCGTATTGCTGCACGGAGAAATGATGAATTCCAGATTCTGATAGATGCTTTTAATAGGATGGCTGAAAGTATACAATCAACCCTGCATAGTCTGCAACAGGAATCCCTGACTCGCCGCCAGGCGGAACAGGATTTATCTTCGGCCAAAGGTTTTCTGGACAATGTAATAAATTCCATCACCTCTCTTCTCCTTACAATTGACTCAGACTGTAAAATTAATCTCTATAACGATGCTGCCAGGCAATGTCTATCTTTAGAGTCTGATCACCAGAAAAAATCTCTGATTTGGGAATCTCTTCCCTTTTTAAAAGAATATAAAAGTATTCTGAAAGAATCGATGAAGCATAAGCAAAAAAAAGTACTCAGCAGGGTGCAGTACAAATCAGACAAGATCATTTACTATGATATTACCGTATATCCTTTACAGGCTCAGGATTCGATAGGATCAGTTATCATACTGGATGATGTCACAGACATGATAAAAAAAGATGAAACGATCCGGCAGATGCAGAAGATGGAGACAGTGGGCATACTTTCCGGCGGGCTGGCTCATGATTTTAATAATATACTTACAGTGATCCTCAATACTAACTCACTCATGAAATATATGGTCGAAAGTGGTAATTTTAATACCGAGACTGTTTTGGATCTGGCTCAGACCACGGAAACTGCCGCAGATAAGGCCGCGGAACTGGTTAAAAACCTTTTATCTCTGACCCGCAAGCAGGAGCTGAAATTTCAGTTGTGCGATCTAAATAAAATCATAAATGAAATCACTAAGATGGCCCAAAGGACCTTTGATAAATCTGTGGAAATTGTAAGTGAAACGTATCCTCAAGACGCGTTTACTTCCGGAGACGCGACCCAATTAGGACAAGTACTCCTCAACATCTGTATAAACAGCTGGCATGCAATGACACTCATGCGGGCTGAGGGGACAGCACAGGGGGGACGGTTGAATATCGGGATTTCTAAAATAGAGACAGATTCCTTGTTCAGCGCGGCGCACCCCCAGGCTACGGATACAAAATACTGGGTACTCAGTATCAGGGATACTGGGGTAGGCATGAACAAGGATACTCTGGACCGGATATTTGATCCTTTTTATACTACCAAAGAAAACGGTGTGGGGACAGGCCTGGGATTATCCATTGTCTATAATGTGGTACAGCTTCATCAGGGATTTATTGATGTATATTCAGAACTGGGGGTGGGAACAGAGGTAAAAATCTATCTGCCTATATTAAGAGCAGAACCTGAGGCCGATAAAACCGAACAGGACCTGTTTATAATCAACCAGGGTTTGGCTCTGGTGATTGATGACGAGGATATGATCAGAAAATCCCTGGGATCCCTTCTAAGTGTGTTTGGCTTCAGGACTATTGCTTCGGGAAGTGGAATAGAAGCTATTGAGGTTTTCCGGTCAAGGTATCAGGAAATCTCTCTGGTGATCCTGGATATGTCTATGCCGGGCCTGTCCGGATATGATACTTTTTACAAGCTCAAGGAGATCTCTAAAGAAGCCAGGATCTTACTACACTCCGGTTTTAAAGATGAGAAAAAAGTGGGGATTTTACTCCAAGACGGTGCCAGGGGCTTTTTACAGAAACCCTATACCCTGACTGAGCTATCAGGAATATTAAAAAAAATTTTGTGATTATTCCGAATAAATTATATGATGTGGAAACCGGATAAATCCGGCAAACCGGCGGGGGTGTGCCATGAAAAATTTCATTTTAATAACAGTTCTGTCTCTGATTACTTTATCCTGCTCCTTACAGGAAAAAGATCTGCAGAAAGAAGTGACCAGGATCACACTCCAGATCAACCGGGAACTGATCTCCATAAGAAAAAATATGGAGAACTTTGCCGGTAAAGTCAACCAGGTCTACCGGAATTTGGATAATTATGATTTATCTATTGATAAACTGGATGTCAGCCAGGGAGGAGTCTTTACCACTTTTCAGGACAATAAATTTTATTATAAAGTAACCAATACCGGAGCAGCATATTACCTCTGCCCCGGAGGGCCTGTTACTCCGGATATGAAACTGGAAATTAAAAAAGCGGGGTATACGGAACAGGCTATGATGACCGCCTTTGAAAACAACAAGGATCTTCTCAACTCGGTTTTTGTAGGCTTTGCCTCGCCATACAACCTGGGTTTACTCTATCCCTGGTACGACGTTATTTCTATATTTCCGCCGAATATGCAGATAAAAGATTTCCAATGGTACAAAAATGGCTTGTCCGCTCTTACAAAACCTGCCTGGATCTCAGCACCATTTACTGACCTGTTTAACGGCTGGGTCATGGATATTGGTATGGCCATCAGTGTGGCAGGAAAACCCATAGGTGTAACCGAAATCAGCATGTCTCTTAAAAAGCTGGTTAATAAGCACTTAACGGGAAGCAGCTACGCATTGATGATGCTGGGGCAGGATCTGTCTCTCCTGGGTATCACTGCAAAGGTCAAAGAAATACTGCCCGTAAAAGTGCTGGAAGATATCGACTATACACGGCAAATGAAGGACAACACTTTTATTAAGGATGAGTTTAAACTGGACCATCCTGATCAGTCCTCCCTACTTCGGGATTTAGCCCAGGCAATCAAAAAAGGACTCAAGGTTTACCAGGTTAAACAGGGAAACAAAAACTATTATTTTGCCATTTCCAGAGTAGAAGAAACCGGGTTTTATGTAGTAGGAGTAATGGTGAAATAATATCTGTCTGAAACCAATACTGATCCAAGTCCATAACCGCCGGAGGCGTTAACAGCCAGGAGCCCGCCCTCCTGTCCTCATAACGCCCTCCTGTCACAGTCTGACAGAACCACTGATCCCGCTGCCCATGTGAGAGGGCATCACCCGCCCCTGGTCGCCGGTAGGTTCAGCCGCTGTGCCGGAAGGCACCTCCCCGCCCCACCGCGAATCTGAAATCCATGAGAGGGCTCTGCTTTCTACCCTCCCCTTAAATTGCACAAATCCCCTTTTTTCCTTAAAATATAGGTACTTATTTACCTAAAATGGAGCAAGTTATGACTTCCAAACAGATACGCCAGCAATTTTTTGAATTCTTCCAGTCCAAGGGGCATACCCTGGTGCCTTCAGCCTCACTGCTGCCCGACAATGACCCCACCCTGCTGTTTACCAACGCGGGGATGAACCAGTTCAAGGATGTCTTCCTGGGCAAAGGCAAGAGGGAATATGTGAGAGCGGTAGATACCCAGCGCTGTATGCGGGTATCGGGGAAGCATAATGACTTTGACGATGTGGGTCGCGATACCTATCACCACACCCTGTTTGAGATGCTGGGCAACTGGAGCTTTGGGGATTATTACAAGGAAGAAGCCATCACCTGGGCCTGGGAGCTCATGACCAAGGTCTGGAAGCTGCCCAAGGACAAGCTCTATGCTACCGTGCACCACACCGACGATGAGGCCCGGGCTATCTGGAAGACCAAGACCGATATCGATCCCGCTCATGTACTGGACTTCGGCGATAAGGACAACTTCTGGGAAATGGGCGCTACCGGCCCCTGCGGACCCTGCAGTGAGATCCATATCGACCTGGGCCCCGCCATGGACTCCGACCCTAAGGCCGGGGTCAATACCAGCAGCCCCCGCTATATGGAGCTGTGGAATCTGGTATTCATCCAGTACAACCGGGAAGAAGACGGCTCACTGAAGCCCCTGCCCTCCAAACACGTGGACACCGGGATGGGTTTTGAGCGTATCTGTTCCGTGATTCAGGGTAAGACCTCCAACTATGACTCCGACCTGTTTACCCCCATTATAGACGCTGTGGCCAAAAAATCCGGCCGAAAGTACAGCGGAGAGGACGCCATTGCCATGCGGGTGATCGCCGACCATATCCGGGCCCTGACTTTTGCCACTGCTGACGGTATCATGCCCTCCAATGAAGGACGAGGCTACGTCCTCAGGAAGATCCTTCGCAGGGCCACCCGTTACGGCAAGAGCCTGGGACTGGACGCACCCTTCCTGCATGAACTGGTGGACATCGTGGTCGACCAGATGAAAGAGACCTTTCCCGTGGTGGGAGAAAAGGTGGGTATGGTCAAGGGGCTGATCTTCTCTGAAGAAGAAAGCTTCTTCCGCACCCTTAATAAAGGCATGGACAAACTCCAGGACATCATTACCCGGGTTAAATCCGGCAAGACCCATCAGGTCAGTGGAGAGGACGTATTCCTGCTGTACGATTCCATGGGTTTCCCGGTGGACTTTACCCAGCAGGTGGCCAAGGACGAAGGCCTGACCGTAGATATGGAACGCTTCAAGGTACTGATGGAAGAACAGAAAGAACGGGCCCGGGCCAGCTGGAAGGGGGGACGCTTTGACATGTCCATTCTGTCAGGTGTGGCCAAGCCTACCGAGTATAAAGGTGAAGACCTCTATGAATGTGAAGCCAAAATCCAGCATATAGTAAAAGACAACTCCCTGGTAGAATCAGCCAGTGAAAATGACGAGGTGGTTATCCTGTGCGACAAGACTCCCTTCTATGGGGAAAAGGGCGGCCAGGTAGGCGACCAGGGCGTGATCCAGAAAGGTGATGCCCGCATCGTGATACAGGATACTCAGGTACTGGATGACTCCATCCTCCACCTGGGTACCATCCTCAACGGTCATTTTTCCATCGGGGATACGGTACTGCTGAGGGTAGACGACGTGCGGCGCCGGGCAATCACCCGCAACCACACTGCCACCCACCTCCTGCACAAAGCCCTGCACATGGTAGTAGGCGAGCATGCCGAGCAGGCCGGCTCCCTGGTCTCACCGGACCGTCTGCGCTTTGACTTTACCCACTCCAAGTCACTGACCCTGGATGAGATCAATAAAATAGAAGATATCGTGAACGAAAAAGTACTGGCCAACCTGCAGGTAAAGATCACCCTGATGAAACAGGATGAAGCAAAAAAAAGCGGGGCTATGGCTATCTTTGAAGAAAAATACGGCGACGTAGTGAGAGTGATAGATGTAGAGGGATTCTCCCGGGAACTGTGCGGGGGCAGTCATGTGCGGCGCAGCGGCGACATCGGCCTCATCAAGATCCTGTCTGAGACCTCCATCTCCGCCGGTACCCGCCGTATAGAGGCTGTGACCGGACTCAACAGCCTGCAGGCCTACCGCCAGGCTTTTCTGGAGCTCAAAAAGCTGGCCGGCATACTCAAATCAGAAGAGCACCTCCTGCTGGAAAGAGCGGAGGGCCTCCTGGAAAATCTCAAAGAAAAAGACAAGGCCATCGCCGATATAAAGCAGGCCATGGCTGTATCTGAGACCATGGGCATGATAGCCAACGCCCGGGAGATAAAAGGCGCACGGGTTGTCATACAGAAAGTCGACCTGGAGTCCAAGGCTCTGGTGGGTGTAGTGGACGAATTCAAGCGCCAGGTCAAGACCGGGGTTATCTTTCTCCTCACCACTGAGGGGGACAAGGTCAGTCTCATCACCGGGGTCAGCCAGGACCTCACCTCCAAACTCAAAGCGGGCGACGTGGTGCGGGAATGCGCCCAGATAGTCGGCGGAGGCGGGGGCGGCCGTCCCGATATGGCCCAGGCCGGGGGCAAAGATGCCTCCAAAGCCGGCGAGGCTCTGAAAGCCGCTGAAGCCATGATCCTGAAGGCACTGGGGTAGAAGCGCACCACAGAGGCACTGAGGACACTGAGATTTAAAAAGAAGTTATATTATGGATTACTTGTATCAGGAACTTACTGACAAGATTATTGGGCTGGCTATTAATTTACACAAACATTTAGGACCAGGTCTGCTGGAAAGTGCTTATCAGAAGTGTTTGGCATATGAATTTTCCACTCACAATATTCTTTATAAACAAGAACTGGTATTGCCAATTGTATACAAAGAAGTAAAATTAGAAACAGGTTATAGACTAGATTTTATAGTTGAAGATAAAGTGATAATTGAATTAAAAAGTGTAGAAGAGATACTTCCTATTCATGAAGCCCAATTATTAACCTATCTGAAATTGAGCGGAAAACGATTGGGTCTGATTATTAATTTTAATCAGACAAAATTAGCAAACGGTATAAAAAGAATTATCCTATAGTCCTCCTCTGTGCCCTCTGTGTCTCTGTGGTGCCCCCCTCTATGTGTGGAAGCTGCTCAGATCCAGGCCGGCTACATCGGCCTCCCGCAGCTCAGCCGCGGCGTCTTCGGGCATGACCGGATTGACATACAGCCCTCCCGCGTATTCTATACCGCCCCGCCGCTTGAGCTGGGGTATAAGTGAGATATACCAGTGGAAATACTCGGCTTCCCGTTCAAACCGGGCCAGAGACTGAAAGACATAATTGTAGTCTGGATTGCGCAGTGCCACAAACATCCGGGCCAGGGTCTGCCGCATGGCATCGGCTAACCCGCTCAGCTCATCGTCGGTAATCAATCGGAAGCTCGGGCTATGCCGGCGGGGCACGATCCAGATATGGTAGGGCGACAGCGCGGCATACGGCACCCATACTGTAAAATGTTTATTCTCATATACCAGCCGTGCTTTTTCCTGCCGTTCATGGGCCAGGATGGAACACAGCAGACAGCTATCGTTGAAATCATGGTACTTTTCTACCTCTGCCAGGCGCACCCGGTTCTCAAAGGGTATCACCGGCAAGCCATAGATCTGGGAGTGAGGGTGCTCCAGAGAGCCCCCGGCCTTGAAGCCCTGGTTTTTGAACAATACCACGTGCCGTACATCATCCATGGCGCTGAGCTGGCGGTAACGCTCCAGACAGGCCCGGTACAAAATCTCGATATCGGCATTGGACATGAGAGCCAGGGTGGCATTGTGCCGGGGATGATCAATGATCACGTCGTGGATACCGAAGCCCTCTACTTCCTTGTGAAATCTGCTGAGATGCCGGGTAGGATGGGCGTGCCTGTCCACACTGGCATATTTATTCTCCAGGATACGGACCTGCCAGCTCTCAGTAGTCCCCCGGCGCAGGATCTCCCGGTCGTCCTCATGCTCATTGCCGGGACAAAAAGGACAGCTGTCTTTATGGGTTGGGCGGGATTTGAGCAGCTCCAGATTGTCGTCCTCATGACTGTTCAGCTCCACAGGACGTTTGGAACGGTTAGGGGCGAAGATGACCCAGTCATTGGTGATGAGATTTTTGCGATAGATGGACATGGACTGCCTCCTGTAAATTCATTGTAATACAGGAGGATTAATTGGGCAAGAAAGTGTAAAAAATATCCCTCAAGACAGAGATATTTTCCTATAATACGAAATCATCTAAATCTACGATAACCGTGATCCAGCCGTCCCTGGGTTGAGGCAGCAAGGCAAAGTGAGGACGATTTTCCCAGATACCATATTGCGTCAGGGGGCATACCATTTTAAAATTGATCCCCGGCAGTATATCCGCCGGAATTTCGAGGTCAACTTTGGCTTTTCCCTGATTGGTATCAATGGTGACAAAGGTACCAGCTCTTGCCTGCCACAATTGGTTATTGGTGTTAAAGAAAGTCTGGTCACCGGTAATATAGGCTCCTCCCGGCCAGTTGGTCCACTGGCTGTTTGGGGCATGTACAGGCACATTTTCCCAGATGATACGTAATTTTGTGCCTGCCGGTATTTTTTGCAGACCTTCACTCTGAAGACTCCAGTCAGCATTCAGTCCATTGATTTTCAGGCCTACCCCCTTTTTATCCGGGGTGATGTAGTAGCTGTTGGCGGGAGCAGTAAAGGGCCAGACTCCCAGGTTACCGCCATTTGTCCAGTAGTAAGCATAGGAATTCAGATTTGTACCCAAATTATCATTACCGATCAAATACGTAGAACAAACTAAATTGTTATTCTCATTGCTTATAGCTATGAGGTGATAGAAGCTGGATAGATCCTGATACCCAATCTTACTAAAGTATAGGCTGAAGGTCCTGCTGGTAGTCCTGTTGTCATCTATAATCTGTTTACCCTGTTGATTATAGTTGCCAATTTGAAACTCCAGGGCTCCGAAATAATTGGATAAATAGATATTGGTATATAGAAAAGAGCCGGTCTTCAGCCTGAGCTGAATATACCAGATATCCGGGTCCAGTGAAGACTGTACCAGCTGATTGGAAGTAGCACTGTCCAGGGGGGAAAACCAGTCCCAGTTTCCCATATTACGTGCGGTGCCATTGTATACCGAATATATGCTGTCTGCCCGGCCCCAGTAAAAGGGGGTATAACCCGGATTTTGGCTCAAAGGATATACCGAGTCCCGGGTGTCAATGGCCAGGAAGATATCATTGCTTTGATGCGGTACATTAGCTATCAAATCCCCCAATACCCCCGCCAGGCCGGAAGTGGAAGTATCATGATTCAAATTAAGTCGGGCTACCGAGCCTAATTCCTTAAATGGGTCATCTACTATTTTTTCATAGAAACCTGGAGGGTAGAACAAAGCACAGCCATTTAATATTATTATGGAAATAAGTTGAATTATCCTTTTTATATACTTCAAGGGTTTGCTCCTATATTTTACAGGTTGGTGGCCATCAAACGGGACTGCATTATCACGGTTATGGCCCCATTAATCGGCTGAGGAAGATAGATAGGGTGTCCAAAACCTTCGCTGATATAACCCTGAAATCCGCGGATGTTGGCATATTTGACTAACAGAGTAGGGTTGACACTAAACGGTAAAATAATTTCAGAGACACCTTTTCCCAGAGCTCTATCTACATACACAGACTTGGCTTTTTCCGGTTTCCAGATAATATTTTCACTATGCAGCCAGGTCTGATTTCCCGTCATAACTAAACCAGAGGGCCAGTCAGTCCATATTAAAGAACCATTATATGGCACTAGATCTCCTGCAGGCAGATTTTCCACGATAAACCGGATTTTAGTCTTTGCCGGAATCTCTTTATCTCCCTTACCCTGCAGGGTCCAATCTTCCAGCAATCCGTTGACTTTTATTCCTACCCCTTTTTTATCTGCAGTAACATAAGTCCCCTGTGTTGGTACAAAAGGTGGACGGCTCAACTCTATTAAACCGTCTTCAACATTAAAATAATGTATAAATAAGTTCCCACTAATATTGGTTAGCACCACATGAAAATTAAAACCGGCCATATCCATAAGACCAATAGTTTCCCAAAATTTACTTCCGGAGGTTTGAATGGCAGTACGGCCACTGGGAGTATTAAGAAAATTAGCAGGTCGGAATAAAACATCATAACTACCCGAACCGCCATATAGATTTGTAGTAGAGGCTAATGTCCCAGTCACCGGGATATAAAGTTCCATCACATAGACATTTTCATTTATAGGAGACTGCCAGAGATTGTTATTAACTACTCCAAGATAATCTTTAAGAGAATCCCAGAATGCCATATTATAAGCACTTCCATGCCAGTTGATAAAGTCACTCATGTTACCCACTAAAATCGGCTGATGGTTGGTATATTCACTGGGCTTCAGCGCTGAATCCGTAAAATCAAAGGCTATGAAGATTGAATTAGAATGAGAACTCTGGCTGATGGCGTAATACAGGGCTCCTGCTACATCGGCAGTGCTGGTGTTATTCCCCTCCTGGAGGCGTAGGACCGCGCCTATTTCCTGAAAGGGGTCGGACACCACTTTTTCATAAAAAACCGGGGGGTAAAACAGGGCACAGGAACTGAATCCCATGGCCAGGAACAATACTAGTATTCTTTTATACATGATGTTTCCACCTAAAACTTCAAGCCCAAAGAAGGCTGAAAATACAGGTAGTCTGACCCAAAATCTTTGACTATATTGAACCTAGCCTGGATATTCTTCCACTCCAGTGCAATAAAGACCGCGGGGATCAGGCTGGTAGCCGGCGTCCCCGGGGCTACCAGGGCCCAGGTGTCCGCGGGCAGGGCCAGCATCATATTTAATTGCGCGCCGATACCCAGGCGAAAATCTCTGGCCATATGTCCCAGGATATAGAACCCAGCCTCCAGGCCGGGGGTGACGGCATAGATATTCTGCAGCTGGCCATTGACCTGCTTGGTACTGAAGGTAAAGCCCGTATTAAATCCCAACCAGAAAGGTCGGCTCAGGAAGTAGTCAAATCCCAGTCCTATCAGGCTGCCCCCCATGGTCCAGACTCTGATATGAAAAGCCCCGCCCCAGTTGACTGAGGGTGACAGGTTCAGGGTATCTCCGTCTTTGAGATAAAATGATTCTTTACCCTGAATCAGGTTTTTATCATCCAGGATGAGCAGGTTGTAGGGGATGCCTACTTCCAGGCCGGAGAGTGATTGGCCTTCCTGTATATCCTGACCGTTTATCTGTACTTTGTAAGTGCGTTTGTTTTCTTTATATCCTATCGTGCCCAGATTTACAGTACCCTGGGCTTGATAATTCACCCAGCGGTTTTCACCGGGTTTCAGTTTCAGCTTTTGTTCCAGTACTATCTTTCTGTCTTTCACCCTTTCCAGCTGGACCGTATAGTCAGTATCCGCCAATACTTTAAGAGAGAGATTAAAATCACGGCCCTTTACCTGCGCGATTTCTTTGTTATTCACATAGAGTACGTAGTCTTCATTACCGATTTTAAAATTATTAAAGTCCAGAGTAGCGATGCGGGCTTTGATTTTGAAGGCGCTCTCCAGGGCATCTATGATCATCAGGTCTATGGTATCAAAGATATCCAGGTCCAGTCTGGTCTCATAGGTGCGTGAAAAGACTATCTTATCTCCACCCCAGACTTTAAGGTTGATAGTAATATCCGGTTCGAATTTATCTCCCTGGAGAGTGTAGGTACCATAGATGATATAGTCCGCCTTTTCCCCTTTGCCCAGAGTAGAGATCTGGTCACTGTCCCAGGAGGTGCGGCGCAGTTTATCCTTAGCCGGCATTTCCGTAAAAGGTAAAGTAACAAAGAAATTATACAGGCCGTAAAAACTGAGATCCTCGAAATTGGCTACCTGATCTGCCGCAAAATCTGAGGTTTTTATTTTGTTCTGCAGGGGCAGGATCAGTACTTTTTTGCTGTTCTGCTGGGTAAAACCGGGACTGCTCAGGAAGAATAAAGCCAATATTCCAAGAAGTGTCTTTTTCACAATGAACTCCTGACAAATAATATGTTTTAGTATATATTCATTTTTCATTTTTTTCAAAACAAGTGCTTTTACCTTACATCACGATAGGAAAATAAAAAAGACATGATGTTATTTGGATTTCTGCTTGACGCATACCTTTAATATGCTAAAATGGAGTCTACTTACCACCGTAAGGAGCCTGCTATGATGATAGGTGACATGTTAGTTGCCGAAGGGGTTATTACAGCTGAACAGCTTAGTCAAGCCCTGGCTAAACAAAAATCGTCGCCGGATAAAAAACTGGGTGAGGTCCTGCTGGAAATGGACCTGATCGATATTGAACAATTTATGAAAATACTGGAGCGCCAGATGAAGGATGCCGGGCTGAAATAAATCAGGGAAGGTTTTTTCACCTTCCCTGATTAGAATACTTTTATAGAATTTCCCGGAGATTTTCCAGCAGGATATCGATCTCCTCCCGGCCGATAGTGAAGGGAGGCAGCAGTCTCAGGGCATTATCCCCGGCGCGCAGGGTAACAATCCCCCGGTCCAGAAGATCCTGTATCACCATAGCCACGTCTACTCCCAGCAGATCAATGGCAATCATCAGGCCCTTGACCCTCACATCCCCGATTACCTTATGTTTATCTTCTCTCAGGCGGTTCAGTTTTTCCAGGATATAGGCTGAGAGATCGTTGATCTTGTCCAGCAGAGGCTGGTCTATCTGGTCCAGTACCGCGTTAGCTGCGGCTACAGCCAGAAAATTGCCCCCGAAGGTAGTGCCGTGCAGTCCGGCCGGCAGCTGATCAGCTAATCCCTGGCGCACGTGTACAGCGCCCACCGGGAAGCCATTGCCCAGGGCTTTGGCCAGGGTCATAATATCCGGCTCCACATCATACCACTGGTAACCGAAGAATTTTCCCGTGCGGGCCAGGCCGCTTTGGATTTCGTCAAAGACCAGCAGGCTATTGTATTTTTTTGCCAGTATTTTAGCTTTTGCCATAAAAGCCCGCGAGACAGGGTTTATCCCCCCTTCTCCGGCTACCGGTTCGATAAATAGTGCGGCTACATCTTCATCCATCTTCTCTTCCAGGCTGCTCATGTCATTGAACTTGATATAATCCAGGTGTGGCAGAATCGGTTCAAAGCCCTGGCGGTATTTTTCCTGGCCGGTAATGCTGATAGTAGCGATAGTCCGGCCGTGAAAAGACCCCTCCATACTCAGAATCTTGTTCTTGCGGGGGTGTATCTTGTTGCACAGATAGCGTACTATCTTGATAGCCGCGTCGTTAGCCTCTGCTCCGCTGTTGCAGAAGAAACTCTTGCCTTCAAAGCTGAGGCTGGAAATCTTGCGGGCCAGCTCCGCCTGGGCGGGATTGTAGAACAGATTGGTCATGTGGGTAATACGGGACATCTGGTCAATGATGGCTTCATTGACCCGGGGGTTGCCGTGTCCCAGGCTGCACACACTGATTCCGGCGGTAAAGTCCAGGTATTCCTTGCCGGTGCTGTCCCATAGCTTGTGTCCGGAGGCACGGGTAAAAGCCACCGGGAATCGCTTGAAAAAGCCTATTAGGTGTTGTTTGTCGTCCTGGATCATGTCGTTCATGCCGTCCTCCTTTTATAAAATTGGGTTATATTTTATCGGAATTTTTCACAATACTCCAGAAAAAAATAGTGTCTGCTGCACATATATTTTTCGGAAAACCATGGTTTTTTAATTGTAGGATAAGTCTGAAGCTATTTATGAAATAAAATCTTATAGAAATATGTTCGACATTTTAACTGCTGTCGGGTATAATCTGCCCCTGAGGAGGGCAGCATGATTCGTGAATACCAGGCCCGCGACCGGGAGCAGGTGATAACTCTCTGGAAAGAAGTCCTGAACTACACACAGGCCCATAATTCTCCCCGGGAGGCGCTGGACAGAAAGCTGAAAGAAAAGGACCATTTTCTATGGGTGTCTGTAGAAGGAGACCAGGTAGTGGGCACTATCATGGCGGGCTATGATGGACACAGGGGTTGGATCTACAGCCTGGCAGTAGACCCTGAAGCCAGGGGGAAGGGACTGGGGTCAGAGCTGGTACACCACGCTGAATCCGCTCTGGAAAAAGCCGGATGTCCCAAGATCAATCTGCAGGTAATGCCGGACAACCGCGGAGTGGTTGAGTTCTACCGCAAACTGGGCTATGCTGTCGAAGAAAGGATCAGTATGGGAAAAAAGCTGATAAGGTGATAAAAGAAGACTAGATCATTCCTGAAAGGGTTGTTAAAAAAGAGGCTGTTGTATCATTATTTCTCTAACGAACGTTCGATAGATTGGTCGAGTGTCATCCACCAGGTCCTCCGCTCCCCATCCGGGCGGAGCCGTTAACAACCACGGCACCGCCACATTCTCGGTATCCCGCCCATTTGTAGGTGCCAAATTAAATATCTCCTCCTATCCTCCCCGTGAGAAGGGATGACCGCACCCTCGGGCTTTTCGGTAAACAGAAACCGCGGCCCTCAGGACGCCGCCACTCAGGACAAATCGGATAAAAAGAGGTGGGCTCCGCACTACCATTATAATGTCATTCCACCCCTCCCTGTTTACATCACACTCTTCTCTTGATTTTGTCCCTAAGTCATGCTAATCTTATTCCGAAATAAAACAGGTTTTTCATTCTTACTGACAGGGGTTAAGGGACGATGCTCAAAAAACTGAAGTCAAGCCATCTGGGAGCAATTGCCCTGGTACTCCTGGTTTTCTGTGTGTTTGTATCAATTAAGGTCTATCATATCTATAATCCCGGCAAAAAACCTCTTTCATTGAAACCCGCGGACAACCCCATTCTGACGGAATATACAGGCCCGGTGGAGCATATCTTTTTTCACTCACTTATTGTATACCCTGAAATAGCCTTTCACGCCCCGGAGGCCAAAGGTTTAAACGACTACTATGTCACTACCGTGGAATTTGGCCGTATACTGGAAGCTCTGTATCAGCGGGGCTATATCCTGGTATCACCGCTCCAGGTCTACGAGACCTACCAGGAGGGAGACCGGGCCAAAATACGCCGCAGGAAACTCATGCTCCCGGCTGGAAAAAAACCTATCATCATTTCTTTTGACGACACCAATTACTACCATAAATTTAATTTTTCAGGGATCAATGCCCGGCTCATCCTTACCAATGGGCGATTAGCTACCCTGGCCTATGATAAAAAGGGACAGCTGCAGCTCTCCTACAACAGTGAGCATATCACTCTGATCAATGAGTTTGTGGCACGGCATCCTGATTTCAGCTATGATAATGCCCGAGGCGTGATCGGTGTGACCGGATATGAAGGCATCCTGGGCTACCGTCTGTCGGACAACTATCCCCAGCATGAAGCCGAAAAGGAAAAAGCTATCCAGGTGGTGACAGCTCTGACCAATCAGGGCTGGATCTTTGCCAGTCACAGTTACACCCACTGGCATCTGGAGCAGATACCCCTGGAACGTCTAAAATATGATTTCACACGCTGGAACCAGAATATCCGGCCGGTGGTGGGAGATATTCCTGTCTACCTCTATCCCTTTGGAGAAGGCCCTCTGGATAACAACAACCCCCGGGCAGCTCTTTTTCTGAGCAACGGTTTTCACATCCTGTGCTCGGTGGAGCCCCAAACCTGGGAAAAAGTCTACCCTGAGGATAACCTGGTCATCACGTCCCGGCGCCAGATCGACGGCATTGCCCTGCGTTATTATGCCGAGCTCAACCGAGACTTGTATGACCCCGAGCTGGTAATAGATTTTCAGGCCCGGAAACCTTTTGCCAACCTTTTCGCGCAGCTGGCCCGGCTGACCAATAAGAGTGTGCTGCCAAAACAGCCGGAAGTGGTCTCAGCCCATACTAATACCTACAAGCAGGATTTGTAGTTTATGCCCTTGATATTAAACCAATTTCCTAAGGAGAAAAATATGTCCCAGAAACCGGTTTTTATGTCAATATGTCTGTCCCTGATTATCCCTCTTACTCTATCCTGTTCCAATAACAAGAAAGCAACCTCCACTACTCAAAATTCATCAGTAGAACAGGCTAATGGTAGCACTCAGAAACTCAGTCTCAAAGTGACTGCCCCTGAAGGGTGGAGTCCAAACTCCTCTAATCCCTCCATGATCATGAAGGGCACCGGCAGCTACATCATTACTACAGATGTGTTACCTGAAGAAGCTGCTACACCTGATGCCTATGCAAAATTTGCCCAGAAACAATTTGAGCAGGCTTTTGCCAACACAAAGTTTCAGGCTCCCCAATCCCTCAGCATCAGCGGTACGGACGCGCGGCGTCTGGAATTTTCAGGCGAGATCTCCGGTATGAAAATGAATTATATCATTGTCTCCGTGCTCAAAGACGGTATGGCCTATACTCTTACCTGCGGAGACCTGACTAGTGATTTTGACGCTGTTAAAGCTGATTTTGAAAAAATTATTGCTTCCGCCCGTCTGGAATAAAATCTCAAATTTATATTCAGTCTCATCTGAAAAATTCATATTATCCATAAAAAAACCCCCGCTTATACAGCGGGGGTTAATTTTTATCTAAGTCCCGGGCTTACTTTTTGCGGAACATCAGGACGCTCCACTTGGGGATATTGATGTAGATCT